>JBHJOI010000038.1:0-48138 GCA_050329935.1 Thiotrichales bacterium
AACGCCTGAATCTGCTGCTCGGTGCCGGGTTCCTGGTTGCCGAAATCGTTCGACGGGAACCCCAGCACGACCAGACCGCGCGGCGCGTACTCGCGGTACAACTTCTCGAGTCCCTCGTATTGGTGAGTGAAGCCGCATTTGCTCGCGGTGTTGACGATTAAAACGACCTTGTCTCGATAGGTCTCGCATAGGCGAACCGATTCGTCTTCGGCCAGAGTCCTGATCTCGTGATCGAGCAGTGGCGGGCAGGTCGCGGATCCCGCGGTTGCGTTCATGTTGAAGCTCATAGCGAGACAATATGTAATCAGTTTGAGTTTCATTGGTCAATTCCGGGCGTTGATTCGCCGAATCTCAGCGAATATTGCGAAAGCTACGGTTAGTGTATATGTTATGTACATGTACGAAAAGTTCTGTGTATCGACATCAACCGGAGCGTCCCGAAAGTGAATTCGATCCCGAGCGTGCGTGTGGCGGTGGTCGGGTCGGGCATCTCCGGCTTGGCGACGGCGTGGCTACTTCAGCAGCGATTCGACGTTACCTTGTTCGAGCGCAATGATTACCTGGGGGGTCATAGTCATACGGTAGAGGTCCAATCCGGTTCGAGTCGCCTTGCAATCGATACGGGTTTCATGGTGTTCAACCGCCCGAATTACCCATTGCTTTCGGCCCTGTTCGACCACCTCGGCGTGGCGACATATCCGACCGTGATGTCCTTTTCGGCTTCGATCAATGGCGGCGAACTGGAGTACGCCGGCACCAACCTCGACACGCTGTTCGCTCAGCGGCGAAATGTGCTGAGGCCCCGTTACTGGGCGTTGTTGCGTGAAATCCTGCGCTTTAATCGCGAGGCCAGTGTGTCCTTGCGCGAACTCAGCGGCGGCGCGGCGTCGTTGGGTGATTGGCTGGACCAACGGCAGTTTGGCGCCGACTTTCGCAACGATTACCTATTTCCCATGGCGGCCGCGATTTGGTCCTGCCCCAAGGCGCGAATGTCGGCTTTTCCGGCGCGAAGCTTTCTACGCTTTTTTCATAATCACGGTTTGATCAAGCTCCGCGATCGCCCGCAGTGGTGCACGTTGACCGGCGGCAGCCGAGCGTACGTGGCTAAATTGCGCGCAGCATTTCGGGGCAGGGTCGTCACCGAAAACGCTGTCCACGCGGTGGCGCGGGATGCTCGTGGGGTCACGCTGACCTCGCGCGATGGCGAGACACATGTGTTCGAACACGTGGTGCTTGCGTGTCATGCCGATGAGTCCCTGGCGCTATTGAGCGATGCCAGTCCTGACGAGCGCGCGGTGCTGGGTGCGTTTCGTTTTCAACCGAATCGGGTGTGGCTGCACCGCGATCCGGGCTTGATGCCGCGTCGCAGGAAAGTCTGGGCTTCGTGGAATTACCTGGAGCAGGCGCGGGATTCGGAGTGCTCGGCGGTGACGGTGACCTATTGGATGAACGCGCTTCAGGCACTCGATACGACCGATAACTATTTCGTCAGTCTCAATCCGCCGGTGCCACCGCGTGCCGACCTCGTCGAAGCCGTTATGACTTACGAGCACCCGGTCCTGGACGCCGGGGCCTTGCGGGCTCAACTTGAAATGGGTCGGCTGCAGGGTCGCGCGAACACTTGGTTCGCGGGCGCGTGGACTGGCTATGGCTTCCACGAAGACGGACTACGCAGTGGATTGGAAGTCGCGCATGCGCTGGGTGGTGTCTCGCCGCCGTGGGATCCGTCGGCGATCGTGGCCTCGCGCGCGCTCGTGGCTCGCGATGAGGTGTTGTCACTGGCATGAGCGCGGCGGGTGTCATTTATTCCAGCGAAGTCATGCATCGGCGGCTGTTTCCGGTGCGGTACCGATTCGTGTATCGCGTGTTCAGCTTGTTGCTGGACGTCGATCGGATCGACGAACTGGCGGGTCAATCCGCATGGTTTTCACATAACCGCTGGAACGTCTTCAGCTTCCATGACGCTGATCATACCGGGCGGCCCGACGTCTCGCCGCGCGAGTGGGTCGATGCTGTGTTGCGTGACACGGGCTTGGACCCGTGCGGCGGGCGGGTGCGTTTACTCTGTTTTCCTCGGCTGCTGGGGTATGTTTTCAATCCCCTGTCGATCTGGTTCTGCGAAGACCGCGAACACCGTTTGGAGCTGGTGATTTGCGAGGTTCGCAACACGTTTGGTGAGCGGCACTGTTACCTGTTGAGCGGTTCATTCGACCGTCCGCTCGACTGGCCGGTGCGCGCTCGCCGCCCTAAAGCATTTCACGTCTCGCCATTTATCGGCATGGACGCCGAATACCATTTTCGCTTGTCACGACCCGCGCAGACGCTGCGGGTGTTGATCCATGAGCACGAGAATCACGCCCTGATGCTGGTCGCGGCGCAGACGGGCCATGCGAGGCCGTTCAATAGCTGGAACTTGTTTCGCGAGTTCCTGCGGACG
Source organism: Thiotrichales bacterium (assembly GCA_050329935.1). Classification (GTDB taxonomy): domain Bacteria; phylum Pseudomonadota; class Gammaproteobacteria; order UWMA-0217; family UWMA-0217; genus CAYSFW01. The sequence goes on from JBHJOI010000038.1 coordinate 2,438, forward strand.
CCGCTGATGACCTACAAGGTCGTGGCGGGCATCCACTGGGAGGCACTGAAGATCTGGTCGAAAGGCGCACGGTTCCACCCGAAGCCACCGGCGCCAAAGCAGGAGGTGATGTGATGAATGCTGAATCCCTGGCGCTTGATCGGCGCACCGGTTTCGGACCGGTGCCGCGACGTTGGCGCCGTTTGTTGGCGCGCCTGGATCGCCTGAGCGAGGGCAGCCTCGCGGTCACATTCCCCGGCGGGCGCGTGCTGAAGTACGTGGGGTGCCAGGGCGGCCCGCAGGGTGAGATCGCGCTCCAGCAACCGTTGCGCTTGTTGCGACGTCTTGCTGTGCGCGGCGATCTTGGGTTCGCCGAAAGCTACATGGCGGGCGAATGGAGTAGCCCGGAGCTGGGCGATCTGCTGACTGTGCTGGCGCTGAACGAAAGTACGCTGAGCCAGCAGGCCAGTCGCAGTGGCGTGGTGCGGGCGTTGCTCAAGCTGCGCCATGCGCTGCGGCGAAACTCGTTACGCGGCAGCCGACGCAACATCGCGCACCACTACGACCTGGGCAACGATTTCTACCAGCGCTGGCTCGACCCGTCGATGACGTATTCGGCCGCGGTGTTTTCGGCCACGGACGAATCCCTGGAGCGCGCGCAGCGTCGAAAGTATGAGCGCTTGCTCGATAGTCTCGACCCAAAACCGGGCGACCATATTCTCGAAATCGGTTGCGGTTGGGGCGGGTTCGCCGAGGTTGCCGCATCCTGGGGCATGCGCATCACCGGGATCACGCTGTCGCAGGAGCAGTTGCGCTACGCCGTGGCGCGCGCCGAAGCGGGCGGTTACGCCGATCGGGTTGCGTTTAAGTTGCTTGATTACCGCGCACTGGAGGGTCAATTCGACCACGTCGTTTCGATCGAGATGTTCGAGGCGGTGGGGCGCGAATACTGGAGCGACTACTTCAAGATCCTCGCGCGGTGCCTCAAGCCGGGTGGACGCGCCGCGCTGCAGGTCATAACGATCGATGAGGCGCTATTCGAGGACTATGCGAGAAATCCCGGTGGCTTCATTCAAACCTACATCTTTCCGGGTGGCATGCTGCCAACCCAGGCGCATCTGCACGAACTCGCGTGCAACGCGGGGTTGGCGCCTGAGACGCACGAGTTTTTCGGCGCGGATTATGCGCGCACGCTGAACCATTGGCGGTCTGGCTTCGACACGGCCGTGGACTGGCTGCACGCGCACGGGTATGACGAGCGATTCCGCCGCATGTGGCGTTACTACCTGGCGTTTTGCGAGGCCGGGTTTCGCGCGCGCCAGATCGACGTCGTCCGGATGTTGATCGAGAAGCCGTGACGCTGTGACCTCTTGAACGCCGTCGCGCTCACTGTTCCGCGTTTGTTGGCCTACGGGTTACCCGCGGCGCCGTTGGCGCTGCTGGGGCTGCCGCTGTATGTCTACGTGCCGAGCTTCTATGCCGAGACACTCGGCCTAAGTCTCGCTGGGGTCGGCGTGGTATTGCTCGTCGCGCGTCTGCTCGACGTGATTACCGATCCCGTGGTCGGTGTCTTGAGCGATCGTTGGCCTGGTCGCTACCGCCGCAAAGCAGTCATGGCGCTAGGCATACCGCTGTTACTCGTCGGGTTGGGGTTGTTGTTCCAACCCGCGCCGGGGTCCGGGCTGGTCGCGCTCGGGTTCGCCGCCGCGCTGACCTACCTGGGATGGACGCTCGTGTCCGTGCCGTATCACGCGTGGGGTGCGGAACTGGAGTGCGACTATCATGCGCGTACCCGGCTTGCGTCGGTGCGAGAGCTGTTTGTTCTGGCCGGCACCTTGCTCGCGCTTGGAATCCCTACTTTGCTTGGGATCGCGGGCGACCGTGGCGCCACGCTGGGATTTTTCGGTAGCGCGCTGCCCTGGTTGTTACTGCCGGCAGCAGTGTTGGCGGCGCTACTGGTGCCCGAAGCCACGACGCACCCAGCCGAGCGCACGCCCTTTCGGCTGATCGCGGCTTGGCAAGGTGTGATCGCGAACCCCTCGATGCGCCGCCTGATGCCGGCGTACTTCATCAATGGCATCGCGAATGCGGTACCCGCGACCTTGTTTTTAATGTTCGTCTCGCAAGTCGTGCAGGCGGATGCCGCGGCAGGTTTGTTGCTGACGAGCTACTTCGTCGCCGCGATCTTGGGTCTGCCGCTGTGGTGGTGGCTTGCCAAGCGTTTTGGCAAGCATCGCACTTGGAGTGGCGCGATGTTGTTCTGTGCGGCGGTGTTCGCCAGCGTGCCGTTCTTGGTAGGGCCTGGCGACGTAACCGTTTTCGCGATCATCTGCGTGCTGACCGGGTTCACGCTCGGTGCCGACGTCGCGCTGCCGGCCTCGATGCAGGCCGATGTGGTGGAGTCGGATGCGATGCGGACTCGGCAAAGTCGCGCGGCGATGCTGTTCGGACTATGGGGCATGCTGACGAAGCTCGCGCTCGCACTGGCGGTTGGGGTGGTGTTTCCAGTGCTCGCGCTCGCCGGCTTCGACCCGCGCGGTGCCAATACGGGCAGTGGCTTGCTCGCGCTAACGTTGCTCTACAGCTTACTGCCGGTGCTAATCAAACTCGCCGCGATCGCGCTGATGTGGCGGTTCCCGCTCGACGCGTCGGCGCTCGAACGCCTGCGTCGATCCAGTTTCGATGGAGACAGTTCCAATGGTTCGATTCAATTCGATATGGCTGCTCGTTCTGCTGCTAGCGACGGGGTGCGCGCAAATGCGCCCTGAGGACTTTCGTGGAACGACGCCTGTGTTCAAGATCGAGGACTATTTTCTTGGCCGAACCCGTGCCTGGGGTATCGTGCAGGATCGAGGCGGTAAACCTCGGCGCCAGTTCGTGGTCGACATCAACGGGCAGTGGGAGCGCGATGAGTTTGTATTGTATGAAGATTTTACCTACCGCGACGGCGAGCGCAGTCAGCGCGTCTGGCGCATTCGTAAACTGGACGAACACCGCTACGAAGGGCGGGCCGAGGATGTGGCAGGCGTCGCCGTGGGCGAGGCGCATGGCTCCGCGCTCAACTGGCAATACGACTTGAACATCACGGTCGATGGGCGCACCTGGAAAATCCATTTCAATGATTGGATGTTTCTCCAGCAGGACGGGGTACTTATCAATCGTGCGCTAATGTCTAAATTCGGTATTCGGCTCGGCGAGGTCACGCTGTTTTTTCAGCGTGAGTCCGCTCCATGACGGGCTGGTGGCGAGTGATTGTTTTTCTGCTGCTGGCCGGTGACCTGTACGCGCGTTCAGGGTTTCCCCCGACGATCGATCACGACGGGCAGCCACTGCCGCTACAAGGCGCAGGAACTGCCTACTACCTCGGGGTGATCGCAGTCTATGACGCCGCTTTATATGCCGCCACCGAGGTCACGCCCGAGGGCTATCTGGTCGACGGACAATGCCTCGCGATACGTTACAAGAAGCCGATCAAGCGTAGTGATTTCGTGCGCGCGGCAGAGACGATTCTCGAGCGGCAGCATTCGCAAGCGGTGCTCGCGGATTTTCGTACCGAACTCGATCGCCTGCACTTCGGTTACACCGACGTCGAGCCTGGTGATGAGTATCGGCTCTGTTACCGCGCGCCCGCGGGCTTGGCACTGGCGTTCAATGGTGCCGAGGTCATTCGGGTCGGCGGCGAGGGCTTTGCCCGTCTATATTTCGGGATTTGGTTGGGCCAGCGTTCGTTGTCGGACGACTTGCGTGAGTCGCTGCTCGGTGGCGCGGTGCGGCCGCGCGGTTAATTGCTTTCCACGGTCGATGGGCCGTTCGTCAGATCGTCGTGTGACTTGCTTGCCCAGTCGCCTAGAGTGTCTCAATTTCGCAACCTGCATCGCAAAATCAACCCTTTTATCTGTCAGGCATGTTGTGTCGATACAACAATTGTTCTATATATGACATAACTGAACTCAAATCGATCTGTCATGTACCTGAACGCGGAAGCCTACGAAGTAGAACTCATGGATCATCTCGATGGGGAGAGCCATCGCTCGATGCTCGCTGATCACGCCGCGCGCCTCGCCTTTCCGGTCATCCAATACCAAACCTTTGGTGAGCAAGCGAGTAACGCCGAGGCCGCCACGGACGATGCCTGCGATCCAGACGAATTTCTCGGATTCTGACTCCTCCTGCGCGGCGGCCTGCCGGGTCGCGACTCTTCTAAGTTTCCGGCTGGAATCCTAGCCTGAGCAACCGCGCTCGTAGCGCCGAATCGTTTGGATCGAGTCGTACCCTGTAGGCGCCGAATTCGCGTCGTACCGGGTACTCCTTGCGCTGGCGGTCGAATTCCGGTCCACGCGCCGATTCGGGCAGAGATGCGATTGCGCGTAATGCTCGATCATCACGGCCAATGTCGTAGACACGCCGAACCGCGAAGTCGATCGCGTTCATCCCCGGGGCGCGAGGGTTAGTCAGGTCGATGGTCGCGTCGGCCAGCTCGGGTAGAACCTGCGTCGCGGTCCAGTCCGGCTGAACGCCCAGCCAATCGCACAACGCACGATGGATCATCGCGGTTCCCCGCACCCGGCCGTCGAGGCTGTAACCCGCGATATGCGGGGTCGCGAGCGCGCACAGCCGCATCAGCTCCAAATCGATCACCGGTTCACCTTCCCAGCAATCCAGCAACGCAATGCAGCCTTGCCGTGACAGATTTTCGCGCAGGGCAACGTTGTCGACCACCGCGCCGCGAGCCGCGTTGAGCAGAATGGTGCCGGGCCGCAGTTCGGCGAGGCGCGCACGGTCCAGCAAGTGATGGGTGGGGTATGGGCCGTCGCACGTGAGCGGCACGTGCAGCGTCACGACATCGCAAGCGAGCGCGGTCGCGAGGTCGATGAAGTGCTCGGCGTCGGGCTCGCGCGCCGCCCGGGGCGGGTCATTGATCAGGCAGTTCATCCCGAGCGCCTGCAATCGATCGCGCACGCGCGAACCCACGTTGCCGCAACCGACAATGCCGACAGTCATGCCCTCCAGCGCGCGGCCGGTATGGCGTGCGGCGTGTAGCAGCGCGGCAACCACCCATTCGGCGGCGGGCACGGCATTGCAGCCCGGTGCGGTCGCCCAGGGGATCGCACGCTCTGCCAGGTAGTCGCGATCGATGTGGTCGAAACCGATGGTCGCCGAGGCTACGAACCGCACCGGGGTGCCGTGCAGTAACGCCGCGTCGACGCGGGTCACCGAGCGCACTAGCAGCACGTCGGCTTGGGCGAGATCGGCGCGGCACAGACGTCTGCCCGGGCGTGTCGTGACCTTGCCGAGCCCGCCAAAGGCCTCGCGTACGTACGGGATATTTTCGTCGGCGACGATGTTCAGCATGGGCGCGGTTTCGGACGATGATCAGGGTGGATTGAGTCGCGCTGAAGCGGGTAAAACCGCCGAGATTGACGAGTGTCGTCGCGGCTGTCAATTAGCGTGGCAGCGCGAACCAGAGCGTCGCCGGGATGACGATCAAGCTGGCGAGATTGCCGAGCATGACGATCGACGCGACGCGCTCCGGTTCCTGTTGATATTGCTCGGCGACCAGCACGTTCAGCACGGCCGGCGGCAGCGCGGCGAAGATCAGTAACATCGCGGTGTGATGCGTATCGAGGGTGAGCCACGGCAACACCAACAGCGCACTGACGATGCCGGCCGCGGGCCCGGCAATTGCGCCGAGTGCACCGAGTCGCCAATCGCGCAGGTTGACATCGAGCAGGCGCACGCCGAGCGAGAACAGCAGCAACGGAATCGAAACCTGCCCGAGCAGCTTCACGGTGTTCGCGATCGCATCGGGCAGGGTCACATGGAGCCCACTGAGCAGCAAGCCGAGCAGGGTCGCCTGAATCATCGGCATTTTCAGTAACCGCAGCGGATGTGTGCGGTGATCCATCAAGTACATGCCGAGCGTGAAGTGCAGCACCATCTCGACGATGAACAGCACGATTCCCGCTTGCAAGGCCGTTTCGCCGAATGCGAACAGCACCAGCGGCAAGCCCATGTTGCCAGAGTTGTTGAACATCATCGGCGGGATAAAGGTTCGCAGGTTGATCCGGGCGAACCAAGCCAACGGCAATAGCAACAGCCCCGAGCCGAGCACGACCGCTACCCCGCCCAGCGCGAGATCGCGGTAGGCGTTGAAGTCGAAGGGTTTGTCGAGCAAGGCCCAGAACACGAGAAAGGGCGCGAATACCTCCATGTTGAGCCGGTTGACCACGGCCATGTCCGGGCGGTGGTGGCGGGCGTAGGCAGCGCCGAGCCCCGCGCACGCGAACACCGGAAAGATAATCGCGAAAATGCGCAAGGCGGTTTCGAGCATCGGGCGCGCTCAGGGGTAGGGGCGGGGGCCGCGCGACGCTGCGGGGGTGCGTATCAATCGACGCTCGCCTCCAGCGCTGCCCAGCGTGCGTAGCAGGTTTCCAACTCGGCTTCGAGCGCCGTCATGCGGGTTTGATATCGGGCGATCTCGGCCTTGTCGCGTTGGAAGAAGGCGGGTTCGGCCATCATTGCCTGCAAGCCGAGGCGATCCTGTTCGAGGGACTCGATACGCTGCGGCAGACCGTCGAGTTCGCGCTGTTCCTTGTAGGACAGTTTTTTCGTCCTGGGTTTTGCGGGTAGCGCCGATGCCGTCGCGGTCGCAGCCTTGGGTGCGGCGGGCGCGGGGCGCTGCCGTAGCCAGTCGTCGTAGCCGCCGACGTATTCCTTGACACTGCCACCGCCTTCGAACACCAATGTGCTCGTGGCGACGTTGTTCAGAAACGCGCGGTCATGGCTCACCAGCAGGATCGTACCCGGATAGTCGATCAGCAGATCTTCAAGGAGATCCAGGGTGTCGGCGTCAAGATCGTTCGTAGGCTCGTCCAGCACCAGTACGTTGGCGGGTCGGGTGAAGAGCTTGGCCAGCAAAAGCCGATTTCGTTCGCCGCCGGACAGCGCCTTCACTGGTTGGCGCGCACGCTCGGGTGTAAACAGGAAATCCTGAAGATAGCTGATGACGTGCCTCGGCTTGCCGTTGATCGTCAATTGGTCGCGTCCTTCGCCGACGTTATCCTGGACCGAGCGCGTTTCGTCCAACGCGGCGCGATACTGATCGAAATAGGCGACTTCGAGATTCGACCCGCGCTTCAGTCGCCCTTGGGTTGGCTCGAGTTCACCCAGCAGCAGGCGTAGCAGGGTGGTCTTGCCCGAGCCATTCGGGCCAATGATGCCGACCTTGTCGCCGCGCAGAATCGTCGTCGTGAGATCCTTGATAATGGGGCGTTCCGCGTAACTGAACGCTACGCCCTCGGCCTCGACGACCACCTTGCCCGAGCGTTCCGACGCCTGGATCGCGATCGTTGCCTGGCCCGTGACCGTGCGCCGCGCGGCGCGTTCCTGACGCATCTGTTTCAGCGCCGTCACGCGGCCCTCGTTGCGCGTGCGGCGAGCCTTGATCCCTTGTCGGATCCAGACTTCCTCCTGCGCGAGTTTCTTGTCGAACAACGCGTTCTGCTTTTCCTCCGCGGCGAGCAGGGCCTCCTTGCGTGCCAGATAGGTCGCGTAGTCGCCGGGAAAATCGGTCAGTTTGCCGCGATCAAGTTCAACGATACGTGTCGCCAGCCGTTGCAGGAACGCGCGATCGTGAGTAATGAACAGCAACGCGCCATTCCAGCCGAGCAGAAACGACTCTAGCCAGAGAATTGCTTCAATATCAAGGTGGTTGGTCGGCTCATCGAGGAGCAGCAGATCGGGGCCACTGGCCAGTGCCTGGCCAAGCAACACGCGACGCTTCATGCCGCCCGATAGCTGACCGAAGTCGGCGTCCGGATCCAAGCCGAGGCGCGAGATCACGCTATCGACCCGCTGGCTCAAGTCCCAGCCGTTACCGGTTTCGAGGTCGTGCTGACATTGCTCCAGGGCATCGAGACTCGCGAGATCGCCGGCGGCGACCGCGTGAGTCAGTTCGTGGTAGCGCTCGAGCAACCGACTGCTTTCGCCCGCCCCGCTGGCTACGACGTGATACACCGTGCCTTGCGTGTCTTGCGGTACTTCCTGGGCGAGTTGCGCGACCCGCAAGCCTTGGTTGCGCACGATTTCCCCATCATCGGCGGTGATCTCGCCCTGAATCAGGCGTAATAGCGTCGATTTGCCGGCGCCGTTGCGGCCGACCAGGCAGAGTCGTTCGCTCGAGTCGATCGCGAGATCGATCCCGTCGAGTAACGGCGGTTGGCCAAGGCCAAGGACTAGGTTATGCAGTGTGAGCAGGGGCATTGGTGGTGGTGATAAGAACGTGGCCGCCTATTCTAGCGCAGTCCAGGCGCGATTTCGGTGCTACGTGGATTGAGCCGGAGACCAGGCCATCGTGGGCGAGGCGACTATCGATCCCGAAATCGCCCTGGTTCATCCGATAACACAAATATTTGCATTTAGTGGATTTTGTGACCGAGTTATTGGTCGGTGGTGACTGATTGGTGTTATCTATCACCGGTCAACGGATCTGAAAGCAATCTTTATCTGCACGGATGTAACGCGGGCTTATAACGATTTGTTGGTGGGGGTTGCATATGCAGTTGACGGGTGTCCTCGGCGCGACGAACTTCGATCGCACTCGGTTGCGTCGCAAGGTGTTGATCGGTCTACAGCGTTCATTGTACTTCTCGGGCGTCACGGGGCTCTATGAGCGGTTCACCGACCGGGGTGGATTTCTCGCCTTGATGTATCACAGCGTGCTCGATTCGGCGCGCATACCCTTCATCGATCCCAGCAACGCGATCCCGGCCGACGTGTTCGAGGAACAGTTGGTCTTGCTCAAGGAGACCTGCAACGTCATCAGTCTCGAGCAGGCGATCGAATACCACCGCGGCGCACGCGCGCTACCCGAGAATGCCGTCGTTATCACGTTCGATGACGGTTACCTCGACAACTTCGAAGTCGCGGCTCCGCTGCTCGCGAAATACAAGCTGCCAGCGACATTGTTCGTGTGCACTGGCTACGTCGATCGCCAGGAACCACAGTGGATCGATGAGCTCTATACCGCATTTCAGTTCGGCCGTGCGCGGCAACTGGTGCTACCCCAGTATCCCATCCCGTTCGCCCTGGACCACGCGCGTGGGGTACTGGATGCGTACCAGTTCGTGTCGGCGCAACTACTGACGCTGGGCTACGCTGAACGGCGCGCCTTGCTCGATACGGTCAAGGCTCAGCTCGATCCGAGCCGCGAGGCGCCGCGACTCACCTTGAGTTGGGACGATCTACGCGCGATGCGGCGTGAATATCCTGACTTCACGCTAGGCGTGCATACGCATGATCATATTGATCTGAGTGGGCTTCCGGTCGCTCATGCGGTGGCCGAAATTCGCAAGTCGCAACGCCTGTTTCAATCGGAGTTGGGATACGCGGCAAGGTATCTCACCTATCCCTATGGCAGAATCTCGCACCCACTCGTGGATCGGCTGCCGGACCTCGGCATCGAGGCGGCTTTCATCACGCAACCGACCGACCGCGTCACGCGCAACACCGGCGTTTATGCGATGCCGCGGTTCGAGGTCACGGAATCGCTGGTCGATTTGCGCATGTGGGGTGGTGGCGCGCTGCCGGAACTGGGACGGCAGATCTTTGGTCGTGTAGCGGACCAAGTCTGACAGTCGCGCCGGTCGCATCCGATTACGACGGGACTGGCATGAAAATCACTCGAATACCCGCGGCTGAGCTCGATTCGGCATTGGCTCAACGTTGGCGTGAGCTGCAATTCGGCAATTCGGCATTGGCCAACCCCTATTTCTGCGTGGAATACACACAGTCGGTTGCCGCGGTGCGGGGCGATGTGTTTGTCGGGATCATTGAATATGACGGCGCGGTGCGGGGTTTTTTCCCGCATCAACGCCAATCGGCGTCGGTTGCTGGCCCGGTGGGCGGGCGCCTTTCCGACTATCAGGGGCTGATCGCCGCGCCAGACTTCGACTGCGATCCAGAGCAACTGCTGCGGGCCTGCGGTCTCAAGATCTGGGATTTTGATCATTTGCTCGCCGCGCAGCGCGGGTTCGAGCCCTTTGCGACGGTGCGCGACGAATCGCCGATCATGCAACTCGGCGACGGATTTCAAGCCTACCTGGAACGGCGCAAAGCCACCGGCTCGCAGCGTCTGACTCAACTTCAGCGCAAGTCGCGCAAGTTTGAACGCGAGGTCGGGGAACTGAGATTCGAGGTCTATTCACACGATCCGCGCGCCTTTGCCCAGGTCGTTCAGTGGAAGCGAGAGCAATGCTTGCGCACCGGCGTACCCGACTTCATGACCTGGGGTTGGACGACCGCGATGCTGGAACAGATCTGGACCCACGAAACACCGACGTTCACGGGAATGCTCTCGGTACTCTGGCATGACGAAGACATTGTGGCCGCGCATTTCGGCATGCGTAGCGATTCCGTCTGCCACTGGTGGTTCCCAACTTACAACGAGGTTTACGCCAAACATTCGCCCGGGGGCATTCTATTGTTAAAGCTCGCCGAGGCGATGGCCGACGCGGGTCTTCACATCATTGACCTTGGCAAGGGCGAGGACGCCTACAAACCCGCCTTTGCGACGGATGCGGTGCCGCTCATCGAGGGTAGCGTCATGCTGCCCTCGTTGGCGACGACCTTGCGCCGAACGCGTACTGGCGCGCATGCGTTCCTGCGCGATTCGCCCCTGCTTCAACCGGCGCGTACTACCTACCGCGGGCTTCGGGAGCGCTTGCGTCGACGCGGCAAGGCTGACTCATCGGTCGCTGCCTGAGGGCGAGGAATATGTGTCCCGTCCGGACTCGATCATAGCGATCGCGGACAGTCGCGTACCTCCAGCCCGTTGAATTCGACGCCGACGGGTAGGCGGCCAGGCTAAATCGGGTAGCCCGGCCGCCGGACTCCATCCTGTTCATCCCATCGGTTTCAAGCGCCAGATTTCGCGATTGTATTCAGCGATCGTGCGATCGGTGGAAAAGCGACCACTGCGAGCGGAGTTGAGGATGCTCATCCGCGTCCAGCGTTCAGGATCGCGAAAGGCTTCGGTCGCGGCTTGTTGCGCATCGACGTAGCCTCGGAAATCCGCCAACGTCATCCAGGGATCGTGCGGACTGAGCAACGCCTGGATGATCGGATCGAATATTCCGGCTTCAAAGCGGTTGAAGTGGCCGCACTCCAGCAATTCCATTACTCGCGCGAGGTCGCTATCGCCGGCGACGATTTCGCTCGGTTGGTAGTCACCCTGTCGCGCCGCGACTTCCTCCGCGGTCAGCCCGAACAGGAAGAAGTTTTCCTCGCCAACCGCCTCGCGGATCTCGATGTTCGCGCCGTCGAGGGTGCCGATGGTCAATGCGCCGTTCATCATGAACTTCATGTTCCCGGTACCCGACGCCTCCTTGCCGGCGGTCGAGATTTGCTCCGAGAGATCGGTGCCCGGAGCGATCAACTCCATCGTCGAGACACGGTAGTTGGGGATGAAATAGAGCTTCAGCCGACCGTTGATGTCGGGGTCGCCGTTGACCACGTTGGCGAGGTTATTGACCAGCTTGATAATGCGCTTGGCCATGAAGTAGCCCGGTGCCGCCTTGCCACCGATCAGCACGCAGCGGTCGACCCAGCCGGCGTTATCACCGCGCTTCAAACGGTCGTACAGGTGAATCACGTGCAACAGGTTGAGCAACTGCCGCTTGTATTCATGGATGCGTTTGACTTGCACGTCGAACATCGCGGATGGGTTGGCGTCGAAGCCCCAGCGCGCTTTCAGGTGATCGGCGAGTGCCGTTTTATTGCGATGCTTGACGGCGCGCCAGCGCGCACGGAACTCGGCATCGTCGACGTAGGCTGTGAGTCCGTTGAGTTGTTCGAGATCCGACACCCAGCCATCGCCGATCTTTTCCGTGACCAGATCTGCCAGCGCGGGGTTGCAAGCCGCCAGCCAACGCCGCGGCGTAACGCCGTTGGTCTTGTTATTGAACTTGTGCGGCCACAGTTCGTAGAAGTCGCGAAACATGCCTTCCTTGAGGAGGCGGGAGTGGAGTTCGGCCACGCCGTTGACGGAAAAGCTGCCGACAATCGCGAGGTAGGCCATGCGGATCTGTTGTTCCGGGCCTTCCTCGATGATCGAGAGTCGGCGCAGTCGATCCGTGTCGCCGGGCCACTTGCGCGAAACCTCGGCCAGGAAATGCGCGTTGATCTCGAAAATGATCTCGAGCAGACGCGGCAGGATTTGCCGGAACAGGCGTACCGGCCAGCGCTCCAACGCTTCCGGCAGCAGGGTATGGTTGGTGTAGGCCATGCAACGTTGGGTGACCGCCCAGGCCGTGTGCCAGCCCATGTGGTGTTCGTCGATCAGTAATCGCATCAGTTCGGCGACCGCGATCGTCGGATGGGTATCGTTGAGCTGGAAGCAGTTGTCGTCGGCGAATCGGGTGAAATCCGGCGTGCCTTTGTGGTCGCTACTCCAGTGCGCGATCACGTCTTGCAGACTGGCCGAGGCCAGGAAGTATTGCTGGCGGAGTCGCAGTTCCTTGCCGTTTTCGCTGGCGTCGTTTGGATAGAGCACCATCGTGATCTGTTCGGCCTCATTTTTGCTCGCGACCGATTCGGTGTAACTGCCGGCATTGAATTCGTTCAGATCGAACTCATCGGTGGCGGCCGATTCCCACAACCGCAGTGTGTTGACGACGCCGTTTTCATAACCCGGCACCGGAATGTCATACGGCACGGCCAAGACGTCCTGGGTGTCGACCCACGTCACACTCAGGGCGTCGCCGTTGCCATGCCGCTCCGTGTGACCGCCGAACTTAACCCGACGGGTATATTCCGGGCGTTCCAACTCCCACGGATTGCCGTTGCGAAGCCAGTGGTCGGGCTCTTCGATCTGTTCGCCATTTCGGATGCGCTGTCGGAACATACCGTACTCGTAGCGAATACCATAACCGGTCACCGGCAGCTTCAAGGTCGCGCAGCTATCGAGAAAGCAGGCGGCGAGTCGTCCAAGGCCGCCGTTGCCGAGTCCGGCGTCTTGTTCAGCCTCCTCCAGTTCCTCGAGTTGGATGCCGAGTTCTTCGAGTGCGGCGCGGCTACTCTCGCTGACGCCAAGATTGAGAATCGCGTTGCGCAGGCTACGACCCATCAAGAACTCCAGCGACAGGTAGTAGGCTTGGCGGTGTTCGCCTTGCTGAACCATCGCGCGGGTCTTGCTCCAGCGTTCCATCAAGCGGTCGCGCAAGGTCAGCGCGAGCGAGAGATAGTGGTAGTGCTTGGAGACGCAGGTGCTATCGCGGCCCAGCGTATGGCTGAAATGCCTGCGATAGTCCTCAGTGAGTGCGTTCTGGTCGAGCCCAAGCGGGAGAACCCGGGTCAATGCATCGGTGGGTATGCTTTTTTTGAGCGGTGTAGTTGGCACTGTGATCCTCGTTGTGTCGAATTGGCTGACTGGCGCGCGCCGAAACCGCGTGCCTCCCTGAAACGCTCAGTGCTTCGAGCCTGTCAAGATCGAGCCTGGTCGTGGAAAAGCCTATTAAGTGGTTGATTTATTGACCTAGATCTGCGTGCCGGCGGCGGCTACCAGACGCTTGCGATCGAAACCACGGCCCTGCTTTCCCACTTCCTCGCGGCGATTCCCTCTTGCTCGACAGGCGTCTTGGGTGCGTTCGCGAGATTAAACGGCTTAAGCAAGACTCATGCAAGGCGGATGAGGGCCGCGCCGCCACGTTTTCGCCGTGGCAACCACCAAAGGTGGCGCCGGGTCGCACGAAAATGTTGCGATTCGCACCAAATTGAGCCGAATGTCACGCAGTTCGGACGCTGCCTCGATCGGCCAGCCGCCGCCATGACCTCGGCATATTTGCACAAGGTGGCGCGTCGAAGTACCTTTCGCCGATGGAACACTACGATTTGATTGTCGTTGGGGCGGGTACCAGCGGGCTTGTCCTGGCCTCCAGGGTTGCGGCGACGGGCCGCAGGGTTTTGGTGCTGGAAAGTGAACCTCGCGTCGGTGGTTGCATCCACTCCTGGCGCCCGCGGCCGGATTTTTGGCTGGAGCTCGGCGCACATACCGCCTACAACTCGTATAAGCCGCTGCTGGAGATACTCGATGCGTCGGGTGGATTGGCGCGGCTGCTCACGCGTGAAAAATATCCCTACCGATTTTTCAGTCAGCGGGGTTTTGTTTCGCCGCTGTCGCGACTGAGCTGGTTCGAGCTTCTCCTCAGCCTCCCCGGAGGCCTGGGCCGGGCAAAACGCGGCACCGATCTGGAGCGCTATTACGGGGCCTTGTTTGGGCGCCGCAACTACGATCGCCTGTTTGCACCCGCCTTCGCCGCCGTACTGTCGCAACCGGCGGACACGTTCCCCGCCGAGTGGCTGTTTCGCAAGAAGCCACGGTTGAAAGCCGCGCCGCGCAAGTTCACCTGGGCCACCGGGCTACAAGGCTTGCTTGAGTTCCTTGTGACCCATGCGACATTCGAAACGCGATTGAACGCGGAGGTCGAGGGTGTCGACCGTAACGCGACCGGTTATCGCGTTGAACTTCAAGGCGAACATCTGGGATGTACGCAACTCGCGTTGGCCACCGCGCCGGATGTCGCCGCGCGATTACTCAGCGATGCGCATGCGGACCTGGCGGCGCAGCTCTCGGGCATACCGATGGTGGATATCGAAACCACGGCGGTGATGTTGTCCGCGACTAAGCCCACCGCGCCGCCGTTGGCTGGGATCATCGGCACTGACGACTCGTTCTATTCCGCCGTCAGCCGCGATCCGGTACCGCATGAGGGACTGCGGGGCTTCACATTCCATTTTCGGCCGAACCGTCTCGATCGCGACGGGCGCTTGCGGCGTATCGCCGAAGTCCTCGGGGTACGGACCGCCGATTTTCTGGAGGTCGAAGAAAAGATCAACCGCTTGCCGGCGCTGGGGGTTCGACACGTCGGACTCGCCAAGATCATCGATACGCATATCGCGCGTCTGCCGTTGGCACTTGCCGGAAACTACCTCAACGGCCTTTCGATTGGCGACTGCGCCGAGCGCGCCGCGCGTGAGGCGGATCGTTTGAGCGCGGTCGCAGTTGCCTGACCGGCCGCGAGTAGTCACCTTAAATCAGGACATTGGATCCGCGCGGTTGAGAATTAGTGATCCTCGTCTCGGATATGAACGAGCGTTTCTGGTTTGATGAGGTCAAGCGAACCCGTTTTTCGCGCAGGATCCCGTAACGTTTGACGACTTGTCAGCGTGTACAAATCTGATAACCAGCCGCGATCGAGTGATGGCGCGATGTTCGCTCGGTCAACTTCGCCAGGTTCATTTAATCCTTTCAAAGCGCCGCGGTCAGGGCGGAAAGTTGGCAGCCTTGGAGCCGAACGGGTTCGCGTTTGATACGCGAGCGCGAGTTCGGTCGTTGTCCTTTCTTAAGGAGCATTGGCCCATCATGATTCTGATTTGTAGTCACGATCCCGCCTTGGTGAATATCTGTACGCAGGGGCTGGCCGCCGTCGAGGATGAGCACGCGCTGGCCGGCAGTTTTGCCGAGGTTCAAGACTATCTGAGGCGGTTTCCGGCCGCACTGCTGTTGCTCGATCTCGAGTTGCCGGGTTTGCACGACGGTGATGGGGTAGAGGCGATGCTGGCCGAGCACCACGAGGCACAGGTCATGGCGTTCTCTGGCCACCTGTCGGACGTCGAAGCGCATCACCTGGTGCGGCTGGGCGTGCGAGGTTATCTGACGCGAACGGCCGAGTCCGAGCTGGTTCGCCACGCGTTGACGAGCGTGCGCACCGGCGACTACTGGGTGCCGCGCAAGGTGTTGGGGGACTTGCTGGACGAGTTGCGCGAAGCCGTGCCGGCGCTGCCGGATCGGATTACAGTCCCGCACCCGGATCGACTGCTGTCGCCGCGTCAGCTTCAGGTCGCCATGTTGGTCGCGCGCGGGTTGCTGAACAAACAGATCGCAGCGCAGTTGGCGATCTCGGAGCGTACCGTCAAGGCGCATGTCTCGGCGATCTTCGATCGCACCGAAACCCGGAATCGCACCGAGCTCGCGTTGCAAGTGGAGCAGTGGTTGAACTGAGGGCTCAAGGATCGTCCGTAGCGATCCGATCTCAGAACTCGTGGTGCACCGAGATCGCGGTGGCGTAATTGCTGGCGTTCAATGGCTCGTCGCCGGTCAAGAGCAGGTTTTCAACCGAATCCGGAGCGTAGTCATCGCGCTGCCAGTCGCGCGTGGCGAGCTTTTCGTAGAGTAGTGTCAGCGTCAGTCCGAGATCGGAGCGTAGTTTGTAGTCACCGTGGAACAGCAGGCTACGCAGTTCGTTGCGCAGCGCCGGAAACTGGCGCACATCGGCGTTCAGCGTTGGGTGCGTGCGTTGCAGGAAGAGGGCGCTTTCACCGCGCATGAGCACGTAGTCGACGCCGATATCCAGTCGATCGATTAGGTCGGTCGCCTTGATTCCGATCCCGACCGCGTCGATTCGATCGTCGTGGTCAGCTTGCCAGTCGACCAGTTCACCGGCCACGCTGCCGAACTGAGTTGCCTTGAGCCATTCCCGAGAGAGGTAGGCGTAGAGGGCGATTCGGGGCATTGGCGCCCACGAGACATCGAACGTCCAGGCCCTGCGTTCGGCGTCGCGTAACCCGAGGGTGGTTTCGTTGTACGCGTTCCGCGTCCAGATCGCATCCAGCGCGGTCGTGAATTCCGCGCTCGGCCGATGCGCGAGTCGAAAGTTGATGCGGTCCTGACTCAGGCCGGCGAGATCATATTTTATAAGTAATGGGTTCTGATTCGCGGCGGGTTGGTAATGGCTGCCGTCGCGGCGCAGCCGCGCCATTTTGAGCGATAGATCGGTGGCCCGATCTGGCTTCAATTTGACCTGAGCCTCTAGCTGATGTTGTTCGGTCTCCTCGCGTTCGGAGAACGTACGCGAGCCCTCGCGGTATTCGTAGCCGATGCCCGCTGCGACTTTCGGATTGAAGCGGTACTCGGTTTCGAGTTCGGCGCGTTGCTTGACATAGCTGGTGGGCTCATTGGTCGACGTACCCGAGAGCGCGTTGGAGGCGTCGAGGCGATAGTGTTCGAACTCGATCTGGGGCGTGCGGTTGTCGCGCTCGTCGTAGCGATAGCGCGCGTTCAGGCGCAACGGCGGTGTTGGGCGACTGGTGACGCCGACTTGAGCGGCGTGCACGTGGACTTCGCCGTCCAGTGAAGCGCGTGGCAAGGCGCTGGTTTCGTCGCCGACCCGATAGGGCAGGAAGGCTTCGTCCTGCAACATCACACCGGTGGAAACCATGCCGGTGATTTGGGTGGTCTCATCGACGCGCCGCGCGCCGGAGACGACGACCTGATGGAACTGGTTACTCGGGGGCAGGGCAAGCCGACCTTCCGCGGGTAGTGGATTCGGGTTGTCGCCACTGAATACGCCACCGTGGGTGGACGGATCATCCCAGCTAAGTGCCGGGTTGGCGTTCTCGAAGAATGATGCGTGATAGGCAATTTCTGCGTGATCGAGAGTACCCGCGTAACCGAGCTTGACGTCGACGCGGGTATCCTTCGAGTCAATCGGTTCCGGCAGTTCGGCCGCGTACGGATTGCCCCAGCCGCTCCCACGGCCGCGCAGATTTCGGCCCAACGCACCCGCGGTGACTTCGACCCCTTTGCGCGTCTCGCGCACCAAGTCAACGTTCAGTTGCACGTTCTCACCGATGTGTTGTTGATATCCGGCGCCCACGCGTTGCCGCTCGGTGCTCACGGTGAAGGCCTGGAGGCGCGCGTTCGTATCCAGCGTCAGATCGTCGCTGCCGACGCCGGCATAGGGTGTCGCGGCCGTGGCCGACTGGATATTGGGCAATTGTTCCAACTGTAGATAGCCGGAGCGAAGTCCCTGACGTTCTGCTTCGAGCCTGACCGCGCGATTCTGCGTACCGAGGTCTTCACCCTTGAGGCCAATTCGCTCCAACGCGCCACGGCGTGCCTCCAATTCCACCTCCGCGACCCCGTGGCTGCCTTGCGCGTCGAATCCATGCCGTCCGAGAACGACCGTGTCGTCGGCGACGTGGCCGACACCGACCTCGATCCGACCGGTTACCTGGGGCTCGGGTGTCGCGGCCTCCCATTCCGGCCACGCAACCGCGCTCCAACGGTCAACGGGGGCGGTGCGATTGACCGCCTCGACAATGACGGTTTCGCTTGCGGTCGTGAACCCGGGTAATTCGTCGGCGTTCACGGCGGCGCTCAAGAGCGCGAACGCGCTTATGCTAAATCGGTACATCGTCGTTATGCTTTTCATCGTTGCCTCCTTAGCTTGTAGGGCGGCGATTCAAATCCTTCGCTAACGAAGGAACGCGGCACCCGACGGGTGGTTCGAGCCGTGAACCTGCGCGTGGCAGTTCAGACAGCCGAGACCCGCGACAAACCGGGCCGAACCGGCGCGGTTATCCGCGAATGTCCGCACGTGTTCGAGTACCGAGAGCGAACCGGCGGTCTGGTGGCATTGTTGGCAAAGGAGTGGTGTACGAAATTTCAGCAGCGCCGGATGATTCGAGCCGTGCGCGAGGTGGCAGTGGCTGCAATCGTCGCTGGCCGGTTCGTGCTCCCACAAAAATGGACCTCGCTTTTCCGGGTGGCAGGTATGGCAGGACTGGTTCAGCGTCAACGCTCGCAACGCGCTCGGACCCGCCGTGCCGTGTGCCCCGTGGCAGTCGACGCACGCCATTCCACCCTGCCTGACCGGATGCGCCGACGCCTTCAACAGTTCGGCGCGGACCTGCGGATGGCAGCTCTGGCATAAGGTCGTACCGGCTGACGACCGCCAATCGAGATCGGCGTGGTGCGCGCGGTGGCAGTCGGCGCAACTGAGGTCCGCCGCCGCGTGCGCGCTGCCCTGCCAGTGGATGCGTCGAGTGTCTTCGTGACATTGCAGACATTGCGCGTTTTGCGCCTCCGCCGGCGTTGGCTTACCGTGCCCGAATCCAATGATCGCGCCACCCGACGCTGCGTGTTCCATGCCTGGTCCGTGGCAGCCTTCGCAGCCCTCGCGCGCGATCGGTGTGCGCGAATCGGCGCTGACGCCATGCCGGGTCGCGAGCAGTCTCGTGTGCTGTTCGCCATGGCAATCGATACACATTTCCGACCCGATATAGGTATCGTCCGCGGCCGCGGCGGACACGAAAGCTAATGCAAAAGCGACGAGCGTGACCAGAGTAACCCAGGTTTTTGATTTGAATCGATTTGGGCGACGAGTTCTGATTCGTGGCTCCCGTCCGATTTGAAAGGCAAATGGCTTGATCATTTTATGTGACACAGTTTGCACTGAGTCTTGGTCGGACCGGCGTGGTCGAGTACGCCAGATTGAACAGTGTATTCGTGACACCCCGCACACTTTAGATGTAAGGCGTCGCGTACCGCCGGCAGGTTGCCTTGCTTGTCGGCTTTATGGCAAACGTGACAGCCGTCGATCGCGTCTCCGCCTTGGTACTCGTGGTGACAGGTTTCGCATTTGACGAAACTCAAATCCGCATGTTGGCGATGCTTGAACGTCACGGCACCAGTCGGTGTCGCGAAGCGTATGTTCGATAACTCATTCGGTAACGGCGGCGCCGCAATGGCGACGTTGACCAAGCATGCAATCGTGATCGCAATGAAAAAAACGGGTAATGGGTGTTTCATAGCCCCTCCCCATAAGTACTTGTTTGAAAATTATCAAATAAGACCGATTATTTACGCGTCGATCTTTCAAGCATCAGACTATGGCCATAGCTCGTGCCTGACAATTGGACCAAAGTAGGATACCGGCAACGGGAGGATGGAGACACTGCCGCGGGCGATTAGGGTCGGGGCCGACGTCAGCGTATTGTACCTTCGTCCAATATTCAATCCGCCAAGTCGCGCCTATTGTATCGACAGGAAGCTGATGACGGGACGCGCCAACAAGATCGAGTAATTGATATTTGATATGTGGCGAAATAGATCCCACACGGGCTGAGATAGTCAAATTATTATTATATGGAGGCTTTATGAACGCCGTATTGTTCAAGCGTAAAACAATCGCCGCGGCATTTGCCGCGACGTTGATGGCGTCATTCACCGCTACGGCGGCGATTGAAGAGGTAGTGACCGGAAATCTCTACGTCGACGCGTTGGGTACCGTGGGCGAAAAGGGTGAGGTGACCTACATTTACCCAACACCCGTGACTGCATTCGTACCGGGTTATCGCGGGTATCTGGTGATCGATGCGAAAGAGGATGTGGTACCGCCGGGTATCGATGTCTACCTCGATGGTTATACCAGCGGGGACACGACGTTCAATGGCTGCGTCATGGCGAAAAAGGCGCCGCCGCTGGATCTCACGGCTTTCAAGCCCTGCGGACTCGGTCCCGATAGCGGTAAGCGTTTCAAGCTTCGCGTGAGCGAACTCAACCAACCCATGGATATCGTGTTCACGGTGCGGACCGCGAACCAACTCGTCACGCCATTGCGGTATAATGTATTTGGAAAACTCACCAACGACAGCGGTCGTGACGCGATTGGCTACCGAGTGCAACTCGGCACTGGTATCGGCGCGAGTTTTCAATCGTCGAGCGCGAGCGATGGCCTGACACTCACGTCGGTTGCCGATTATCTCGGTAAATATCCGGGTGGCTTATTCGGTGGCAGCCCGGCCGAGGGCTTGCCGTTTTTCAGTGTGGCGCCGGCCTATTTCGCGTGGACGCAAGCTGGCGACGCATTGACCTCGCAGACCATACCCAAGCCGTATTCCGACCTGTTTGGCGCGTGGAAGACCGAGGCCGAGGTGCCAGTGGCCTGGCTGTACGACATCGACGGCAGGGCCTGGACCGATGACAAGGTCGTCGCGTACCAGGAAAATGGTGTGTGGTACACCTTTGAAAAAGTCTGGACGACCGACAACCTCGCTGTTTTGCTGGAGAACTTCCGCGAGGGTATCGACCTGACCTTGCTGCCGGCAGCGTTGAATCCGCTGCTGAATCCGTACGTTGATATGCTCGCGTTGACCGACTGGTTGAACGCGCAAGCGGATATCGCGTTGTTGGGACGCGACTACGATGCCCAGAAAGTTGTTGCCGAGGTGTTGAAATTCCTGACCTTGGTCAAGAAGCCAGTGGAGGCGGCGACGCTTACGCAATACCAGGACAATCCATCGACGATCAGGTTCTCGGACACGTTCGTCGGTACCGACCCGACCCCGACCCAAGCCGCGATCTGGCCGGTGGTGGCTACCTTCAAACCGGAATGTAGCGATGAGGGCTTGTACGTATTGGCGGCCGGTTATTCGGCGGCGTTTCCCGACATCACCCAACTCGACCCGGTGTGCGGCGCCGCGGTGACGGCCGAGGCGATGTCGACGGTGGTGAAAAACAACACCGGAACCGTTGACAACATCAGCACCGTCGGCGATCCGGATACCAACTACTTCGGTATTCCCGGCTACACGCAGTCGGTTATCGAGGACTTGTCCAACGTGAACCTGTTCTATGCGATTGAGCAGGAAAATACGTCGCCGCTGACCGAGTTCACGATGCGCGTCACGGTGGCCGACGGCTCGGTTGCCTGGGACGATCCGACCGCGCCGGACGATCCGGAAACGCCAGACGATCCGGAAACGCCGGTGACGCCGCCGCCAACCGTCGCGGATACGACCGTTCCGACCGGTACGCTCTTGTCGAGTGGTGGCACCGGCGGTTGCAGCCTCAACCCGAACGCAGCATTTGATCCGCTGCTGCCGGGCCTCACGCTGGCGGCGATGGCTGCCATCGGCCTGCGTCGGCGCGTGCTGTCGAAAATCGATCTAGACACCTGAGCTCGCAATGCGAGCGTTCATCCCGCCCTTGACCGGGCGGGCTTTTTTTTCGGTCGATTGGGCCGATGCGCGCTAGAATCGAACCGTCATACCCCACCATCCAGGTCGCCAAGATGCCCGAGCGGTTCGGCGCGAATCATGTGTTGCGTCACCCGTTCCAGTTTCTCGGACAGATCGTGCATGATTTTAGACGCAATCAGGGGCTACTACTCTCCGGGGCGGTTGCCTATTACACCTTGCTATCGATCATTCCGTTGATCACGCTGAGTGTGGTCGGCGTTTCGCACTTCTACAGCGAAGAGACGTTGTTGCGATTGCTGGGCGGCAGTCTCGATCTGGTTGTCCCCGGCTTGACGGATTCGCTGCTCGAACAGGTTAGCAAGTTTCTTGAGCATCGCGTTGTCATCGGCTGGGTTGGTATCGCCGTGATGCTGTTTTTCAGTTCCATCGCGTTCACGGTGCTGGAAAATGCCTTGTCGGTGATTTTCTACCACCGCGTCGCGATCAAACGCCGACACTTTCTGGTGTCCGCGGTGTTGCCCTACCTGTTCGCGCTGCTGCTGGGCGTAGGGTTGCTGTCGATCACTCTGATCGCGGGTGCGTTGCAGGCGGTGGAGGGCAATACGGTCACGCTGCTGATCTGGCGATTCGAGTTGGCTGGCGCCACCCACGTCCTGTTATATCTGCTGGGCGTGGCGGGACTGGTGTC
Organism: Thiotrichales bacterium; assembly: GCA_050329935.1. Taxonomy (GTDB): domain Bacteria; phylum Pseudomonadota; class Gammaproteobacteria; order UWMA-0217; family UWMA-0217; genus CAYSFW01. Next base: position 24,924 of record JBHJOI010000038.1, read on the forward strand.
GCTGCTGACGGCGATCTATATGGTGATGCCGATTGGCGGGCTGTCGCTGCGGCACGCTTTGCTCGGCGGGATCGCGGCGGCGTTGCTGTGGGAGTTGGCGCGACATGTCTTGATCTGGTATCTCGCGAAACTATCGTTCGTCAATGTCGTATACGGCTCGCTGGCGACTGCGATCGTGGCCTTGCTGACGCTGGAGGTGGCCGGCATGATCCTGTTGTTTGGCGCGCAAGTGATCGCGACCTACGAACGCCTCCGTGGCGCCGGCCCGGGCGCCGCATCGGGCACACTGTTTACATGAACGCGGGTCGAAGGGTGTTTCTAACTGGGTTTCCCGCCGCTCGGTACGGTCGCGTTGCCGTATGCGCCCGATCAATCACTCGGACGTGGATCACAGAATGCGCGATGCCACGCGAGGCTACGCGCATGCCAAGCCGTGACCGGCGTTGAAATTGACTTTGCTCATGCTTTTGCGGCCGTAGGGGCGTAGCCTAGGAACCTATCGGACCCGGTGCATCGACCGCGAGTACGGGCGCGGTGACCTCAAGTCCGACAGGCCCCTGGGGCAGAGCGCGTCAATCGCGCCAAAATGTCATGAACATCAAACCCTGCACCATCGCAATACTCTCGAATCGGCGCCGAGCCCGGCACAGACGCCGGATCGTGCACCTCAAGGTCGCGCAAGCGCCGTCGTCGGAACTGGAACCCAGCGCGGAGTCCTCGCTCATGTCGATGACTGTCCGGGCGGCTCGAAAAGGTGAACCAGCGTGAAGTCAGGCAACGATCCCATCCCCGTCAACGGCGGCGACATCGAGGCGACACTCAAGCGTTTGTTGGACGCCGAACTCAAGGCGGAGGCATTGATCAATGACGCGAATCGACACCGCGAGCAGTTGATCGACCAGACCCTGAGCCAGGCACGCGAGGCCGAGGCGCGCCTGGAAGCGACGCTGCCGGAATTGCGCGCACCGTTCATTCGCGACGCCGAGGCGCGCGCCGAGCAGGCGATCGCTGCGCTGCGGTTGAAGTACGATGAGCGTCAGCGCGATCTGCGCGGTCTCGCGACCCAGCACGCCGAGGATGCACTCAAGTCCGCCGTGGCGCTGCTGCTGGATCACGCGCGTTGAGGATCGACGATGTCTGCCTATCTCAATGCCCGGGTCAGTCTGTTCGCGGCGCGTTTGCTGTCGCCGCAACAGTTCGATGAGCTGATTCGATGCGCCGAGGCCGACGTCGCGACCTGTCTCGCGGCCAAAGGGCTCGATTACCTGATGCCAGCGGATGAAACCAAGGAGTCGGTCGAACAACGGATCGGCGCGGTGCTGTTGCGCGAGATCGCGGTGTTGATTAGACCGCTGCGTGACGAGCAGCGCCGCTTTCTCGATTACTGGACGCAGCGCTACGAGATCTCGAATCTCAAGACTCTGATCCGAGGCAAGTTGATGCGTCAGCGACCCGCGCTGATCGCGGCCTCTCTGGTCGACATGGGTGACTTTGCGCGGCTGCCGGTCGACGCGTTGCTGCACGCGGAGGATCTGCCCGAACTGTTTCGACGCTTGATGGAAACGCCCTACGCCGACCTTGCCCGCATCGCGCGGGATACGTTCGAGGAGCATCAGGATCCGTTTATGCTCGATGCGATGCTCGACAAGCGTTACCACGAAAATCTGGTGAACCGTGCCAAGGCACTCGAGGCGCGCGAGGGCACGGCGTTTCGCGCATTGATGGCGGGGTTAATCGACCGGATCAATCTGATGTGGCTGGTCAGGTATCGGTTCAGCTATGGCTTGCCACCGGCGCAGGCGTATTACCTGCTGGTGGCCTCGCCCTACCAATTGCATGCGCAGCGGCTTCAGCAACTGGCGCGACAGGCAAGCCTGGCGCAATTGATAGAGGCATTGCCGGAGACCTTGCGCCGCGAACTGCTCACGGTCGAGACACCGGTGCAACTCTACGCGGCGCTCGAGGCGGCTAATATCGCGCTCGCGCGACATACGCTACGTTCGAGCACATCGGCTCTGACGCGCGCGCTGGCGTACATCACCTTGCGCGAACGCTGTCTGCGTCGGGTGCGCGCGGTACTGCGCGGTCGGGCGCTGGGGCTTGATACCGCCGCGATCCGACATGCGGTCGCGCTGGAAGATCAGCTGTTCGAGGCGGAGGTTGCCTGATGTTCCGGGCGCAACCGATGCTGCGAATTGATCTCTGGACCTTGCTCAGCGAGGCCTCGGACGTCGCCGCCGTGCTCGCGCGTTTCGGCGTATTCAATCCCACCGCGAGCGCCAACCGGTATTTCCCGGAAGCCGTCGCCGAGCGCTACCGCGAAGTGTTTCAGGAGGCGGACTCGCGGCTTGCCAAGATCGTCGAGGTGTGTGGCGAGCGTCCGTTGCCGGCGATTCCCGAGTCGGCGGTGGCACCCTCGTTGGCCGAGCTCGAGCAGCTCAATCACTGGCTCCAGGATGTGTGGAAGACTTGCCTTGCCTATTCCGAGTTGCAGGCGGGGCTGGAGGACGAGCGCAAGCGCCTCACCTCGTTGCAGGAGACGTTGCAGCGGCTCAAAACGCTCAATCTCGACCTGGCGCAGTTGTTGCGGCCGAGTCAACTGCTTGATGTTCGGATTGGCAGCGTGCCGCGTGCCAACGTCAAGCGGCTCGGAGAGTCGCTGGCGATCGCGGGTTATCTGTTGCACGTGTTCGATCACGTCGAGGATCTGGCCTACCTGGTCGTGACCGGGCCACGCTTCGGCACCGAGGATGTTCAGTCCGTGCTGGGATCGGCTGGGTGGCGCGAGCTACCGGTGCCGCAAGAGTTGCTGGCTCATCCGATCGAGGCGGAGTCGCGCCTGCGCGATGATTCCGAGCGTCTGATCGAGGCCACTGAGCGTCAGTGTCTGGTATTGGAGTCGACCCGGCAGGGCTTCAACGAGCGGCTCGACGAGGCGCGGATCCAGCTGGCACTGGCGCGCCCGTTGGCCGAGGCTTCGATCGAGGGTGTGCGCGGTCGGGGGCAACTCTCGCAGTTCAGTGGTTGGGTGCCGCGCGCGAGTTTGAAGCGACTCGAAACCGCACTCCAGACGCGATTCCCGGAACGTTTTGTGGTGACTGCCCGTAAACCGCAACGGCGGGAGTTGGCGGGCATCCCGACCCTGTTGAACCATCCGACCTGGCTCGGCCACTTCGCGGAGTTGGTCAAGAGCTACGGCGTGCCGCGCTACGGCGAATTCGACCCGTCATTGCTATTCGCGTTGGCCTATGTGGTGCTGTTTGGGGCGATGTTCGGTGATGTCGGGCACGGCGCGGTGATTTTCGTCGGCGCATTGTTTTTGCGTGGCAAACTCGCCTTCTTGCGTACGATTGGCATCGCGGCGTCGATGTCCGCGATCGCGTTCGGCTTTCTCTACGGCAGTATCTTTGGCTACGAAGAGTTGATCGAGCCGATCTGGCAGTCGCCACTGCATAACCCGGGGCATTTGCTATTGCTCGCGGTTCAGGTGGGCGTGGGTTTCATCTGCGTCACTCTTGTGATTAATGTGGCGAACCTGCTGTATTTCGGGCGCGTGCGCGACGCTCTGTTCCTGCCGGGCGGCCTCGCGGGGCTGTTGTTGTACGTGAGCGCCGTGTCTGGCGTGTTTCGCTTGTTCGAGCACGGTGACTTCGGTTGGTTCAATCTGGTCGGCGCGCTGGTGGGCTTACTGGCGTTGGCGGCTTATACCTGGCTCGAAACCCAGGCCGGGTTCGCCGAGCGCCTGTTGGTGACCGTGATCGAGAGTTTCGAGGCGGTGATCAATCTATTTTCCAACACCCTTTCGTTCTTGCGTGTCGCGGCGTTCAGTCTGAACCACGTCGCGCTCGCGCTCGCGGTGTTCACCCTGGCGGCCGGCATGAGTACCGCCGGGCATTGGCTGACCGTGGTGCTCGGCAACGTCGTGATCATCGTGCTGGAAGGCGCGATCGTCGCGATACAGGCCTTGCGCTTGATGTATTACGAGGGGTTCTCGCGTTTTTACAATGGCGACGGGCGGGCGTTCAAACCGTTGCGGCTGACCGGTGACGCGCGGCACTGATTTTGAACTTGATTGACATGCTTGAAGGAGCGGCTATGACCGGGTTGTTGATTTTGATGGCACTGTGCGTGCTGGGGCTGATGGTCATGGGAACCTACCTGGAGTTGCGTCGCGACGAGGACAAGGCTCGCTTGCCGCGCTGGGTGAAGGGCGGAGTGGCGATTGACCAGTTGGTGTTGGTCGCCGGATTAGCTGGATTGCTAGTACTCGGTGTCAGCGATGTGTTGGCGGCGGACGCGGCCGCGACGGGTGGGCGCGAGTTCACGGTTGGACTCGGTCTGGCATTGATCGGGGTCGGTCTGCCGACCGGGTTGGCCGCAATCGGCGCGGGCATCGCGCTCGGGCCAGTGGGTTCCGCGGCCTTGGCCGTCATCGCCGAGAAGCCCGAGGTGTTCGGGCGTACCCTGATCTATCTGGGCCTGGCCGAAGGGATCGCGATCTATGGCCTGGTGATGAGTATCCTGTTGCTTGGAAGGATTTGAATGGCCACGCCGATTGCCGATGCGCCGGACGGTCGTCTGGTCGTGCTTGGGAGCGCCGCGTTGACCGATGGCTTTGCGCTGATCGGCGCCGAAGTGTACCCGGACGCGACCAGTCATACGGTCGAGGATGTTTTGGCCCGGCTGGTACGGGAAGGCGCGCGTGCATTGGTGTTGATCGAGCATCAGCTGGCGCGCGGCGGCGGCGAGTGGCTGACCCGCCTACGCAACGAAGGCGGTGGTATTGTCGTCACCGAGCTGCCGCCGCTGGCTCAACCCGGGGCCTATGCGCCGGCGGTCGACGAAGTCGTTCGCATGGTGCTGGGCGCCGATGCACTTAAGGAGTCGTCATGACGACCGGCAACGAAGAGCTAAAGGTGTTGCAGCTTGAGCAGGCGCTGCTACGCCAGGCGGAAACCCTGGCGCGTGAGCAACTGCGTAACGCGGAGTCGGTCTGCGCGCGAATTCAGACCGAGAGCGCCGAGCGGCTGCGATTGCGCGAGGACCGCGAGATCCTGCTCGCCAAGCAACAGGGTGAGCGCGTCCATCGCCGCTTGTTGCAGGCTGCCGAGGCGCGTCTTTCAGGTGATCTCGACCGTCTGCGTTGGACCCTGGTGCAGTCGAGCCTGAGCGAACTGCGGATTCGCTTGCGCGGGCTGGTGGACGATACGCCAAGTTATCTGGCCTGGCTGGAAGCGGTGCTGACGGACGCGGCGCGCGAGCTGCCCGCAGGCGACATGTTGCTGCGCCTCGGCGCGGAGGATTGCGAGCGTTTGCGTCCGCACCTGGCCGATCTGGCGGCGCGCGCGGCGCCTGAGAGAGCAGTGCGCTGGGAGCCGCTCGCGGGCGATACCGGTGGCGGTGGCGTTGAAATCAATCTCGCCGATCAGACGGTGCGAATCGATCAGACCTTCGGTGGTCGACTCAAACGCCTTGAACTCGATCTGGCGCAGGTCATCATGGAGCGACTGTTCGCCGCTTCGCCCGACTTGGGGACGCTTGTTTATGGGTAGCATTCTAGAAATCAACGGTCCGATCGTCAGCCTGGACCTGCCGGATTCGGTGATCGGTGAGCAGGTGCGGATCGGTCGCCTGAACTTGGTGGGTGAGGTGATTTCCCGTGCTGGCGAACGTGCGTTGGCCCAGGTGTACGAGAACACCGATGGCCTGCGGCCGGGCGAGCCGGCGACCGGGTTGGGCTTTCCGCTCTCGGTGGAGTTGGGGCCCGGGCTGCTGGGCACGATCTTCGACGGTGTGCAACGTCCGCTTGATGCGGTGCGCGCGGTGTCGGGGGACCGTATCGCTCGCGGCGTTTCGGTCATGCCGCTCGATCGCGAGCGCCAGTGGCGGTTCGAGCCGAGTCCGGCGTTGCGGCAAGGTATGTCCCTCGGTGGTGGCGAAGTGCTGGGTACGGTGCAGGAAACCGCCAGTATTCAGCATCGGATCCTGGTGCCGCCGCGTTTGCGCGGAGAACTGCTCGATCTCGCCGCGCCCGGCGATTTCCGGGTCGAGGAGACTGTCGCTCATGTCCGGACCCCGGATGGCGGGGTCACCCGTCTGTCGCTGTTTCACCGTTGGCCAGTGCGTATCCCGCGGCCGTTCCTGAACCGCGACCACGCGGTCGTGCCGTTGATCACCGGACAACGGATTCTGGATACGTTCTATCCGTTGCTGAAGGGCGGCAAGGCGGCGATTCCGGGTCCGTTCGGCGCCGGCAAGACCATGCTGCAGCAGCAGATCGCGCGCTGGTGCAACGCCGAGATCGTGATCTACGTCGGTTGCGGTGAGCGCGGCAACGAACTGACCGATGTGCTCGAATTCATGCCGGAGCTAAAGGATCCGCACAGCGGACGTCCACTGATGGAACGCACCTTGCTCGTGGCCAATACCTCCAACATGCCGGTGGTCGCGCGCGAGGCGTCGATTTATGTCGGCATCACGATCGCCGAGTATTTCCGCGATCAGGGCTATGACGTGGTGCTGGTGGCCGATTCGACCAGCCGGTGGGCGGAGGCACTGCGCGAAGTGGCGGGTCGGCTCGGACAGATGCCGGTGGAAGAAGGGTATCCGGCCTATCTTGGGTCCCGGCTGGCGGCGTTTTATGAGCGGGCGGGTCGAGTCGAGACCCTCGCGCGCGGGCATGGTTCGGTCACGCTGATCGGCGCGGTATCGCCACCCGGGGGAGATTTCTCGGAACCCGTCACGAGTCATACCAAGGAGATCATCCAGACCTTCTGGGCATTGTCGAAGGAGCTGGCCGACGCACGTCACTACCCCGCGGTGGACTGGCTGGAGAGCTTTTCCGGCTATGTTGGATCAGCGGCCAAATGGTGGGCCGAGGCGGTCGATCCGCGTTGGGAGGCTTATCGTGCCGAGGCGTTGAGGTTGTTGGCGGACTCCGAGGAGCTGCAACGTATCGTCAACTTGGTGGGGGTCGAGGCGTTGTCCTCCGAGCAGCGCTGGACGCTTGAGGCGGCGACCCTGATCAAGGAGGGATTGCTGCAACAGAGCGCGGTCGACGAGTCCGATAGCTATGCCTCGCCGGCCAAACAATTCCTGCTGCTGCAGTTACTGCTGGAGATCTATCGCCAGGGCTTGCGCTTGGTGCGACTGGGTATGCCGGCGCGCAAGCTGCTCGGCTTGCCGGTGTTGTCAGCCGCGCGGCGCTGGAAAAGTCAATACGGCACCGAGCAGCTCGACGATTTGCGGCAACGCCTGGCTGAGCTGCCCGGGATCTTCGAGCGCGTCGGCGCCGAGTACACCGCACCCGTGGAGGTCGTGCCATGACACATACCGAGTTTCGCACCGCCGTGTCGGCGCAGGGCGGACTGTTGGCCATGCGCGGTGTGGCGGGTGTCGCGGCGGGCTCGCGCGTCATGGTCAAGGACCACGACGGGCGGCGCCGTAGCGGCCTGGTGATCCGGGTTTCGGCCGAGATCGCGCTTGTCGAGGTCTTCGAGGGGACCGACGACCTCGATCTGGAACGCACCTGGGTGCGTTTTCTTGACGAGCCATTCGTGTTGCCGGTGTCGCGCGACCTGCTCGGGCGTGTGTTCAATGGCTCCGGGCAGCCACGCGACGGACGGCCGCCGCTCGTCGCGCGCGATCGCCGCGACATCAACGGCGAGCCTCTTAATCCGGCTGCGCGTGCCTATCCGCGTGAGTTCATCCAAACCGGCGTGTCGGCGATCGACGGCATGAACTCGCTCACGCGCGGCCAAAAGCTACCGATTTTTTCCGGCGGTGGTTTGCCGCACAATCGCTTGGCGGCGCAAATCGTACGCCAGGCCAAGTTGCTTGGCGACGCGGCGTCGGAGTTCGTGGTCGTGTTCGCGGCGATTGGCGCGACCAGCACTGACGCGCGATTTTTTCAGGAGAGCTTTGAAGACAGCGGCGTGCTGAATCAGGTCGTCATGTTCCTCAACCTGGCCGACGAGCCGGTGATCGAGCGTTTGCTGACGCCGCGCGCGGCTCTGACCGCGGCCGAATATCTCGCCTACGATCTCGATTACCATGTATTGGTCGTCATCACCGACATGACGGCTTACGCGGAAGCGCTGCGCGAGGTCGCGGTGCTGCGCGGCGACGTGCCGGCGCGCAAGGGCTATCCGGGTTACCTGTACTCGGACCTCGCGGAAATTTACGAACGCGCGGGTCGAATCAAGGATCGACGCGGTTCGATCACGATGATTCCCGTGTTATCGATGCCGTCGGACGATATCACGCATCCGGTGCCGGACCTCACGGGCTATATCACCGAGGGGCAGATCGTGCTGTCGCGCGATCTGCACAATCAAGGCGTTTATCCACCGGTCGCGGTGCTGCCGTCGTTATCGCGCCTAATGAAGGATGGCATCGGCAAGAACTACACGCGCGAGGACCATCCACATGTGGCAAGTCAGCTGTTTGCCACCTACGCGAGGGCGCTCGAAGTGCGTGGGTTGGCCGCGATCATCGGCGCCGAGGAACTGTCCGAGTCCGACCGGCGCTACCTGGCGTTTGCCGAGGCGTTCGAGCGTCGCTTCATTGGCCAGAGCGAGGATGCCGACCGCAGCGTGGTCGAGACGCTCACGCTGGCGTGGGAGCTGTTATCGATGCTGCCCCCGGAGCTGCTGATTCGTGTCAGCGAGGCGGAAATTGAGAAGTACCATCGCTGGCAGCCCTGAGCTGCGTCCGATAAAGCGACCGATGGTCGCCGACGCGCAAGGGATCGTTCATTGGACACTCATAACCAAGCGTCATGACTAAACGTCTTACTGTTCCGCCCACCAAGAGCGCACTGTTGCAGGTCAACCGCCAGACACGGTTCCTTGAACAAGGACAGGAGATGCTGGAGAAAAAGCGCGATCTGTTGATCAGGCTCGTGTACGAGCGCCTCGCGCAGTACCGTAAGTTAAGGCAGCAGGCGACGCTGGAGCTCGCCGATGCCTACCGCTGGATGGCCGTCGCACACATGCGGATTGGCAAGCAGATGTTGCGGCAGTCCGCGATTGGGCTCAAACCGGCGGTAGAGCTCAAGATCGTCGCGCGCTCCAGTGTTGGGGTCGAATATCCAAGCGTAAGTGCGGAACCGCTACCGCTACAGCCGGTGGGCTTGATGTGGACCGACGTGAGTTTCGACGAGGCGCGGATCAAGCTGCGCCAGCTAACGATTACCCTGGCGCGGCTTGGCGAGGCGGAAAATGCATTGTGGCGTCTGTTGGCGGCGAGCAGGAAGACGCAAAAGCGAGTCAACGCGTTGAAATACAACATTATTCCACGATACCGCGAGACCGTGCGGTTCATCCGCGCCGCGCTGGAGGAGGACGAGCGAAATACCCTGTTTCAAATCAAGCGGCTGCGCGAAGGCAGCGCGGTTCACGGCGATTCGACTTAACTGAACTAGAGTGATCGGCGGTCACGACCACGCGCGCGTTGGCCGCCGCGGGCGCTGGCGCTATGATCGGAATTATGGTTCGTCGCGGCAATCGGTGCGGCAACGGCGATCCCGGGGTCACAAGCTTCAGGCTGCAATGAGATCTTCCGCGTATGTCTATCCGTTCCGTGTTTTTTGTCTCTGATCACACCGGGCTTACCGCCGAGGCGCTGGGTCAGAGCTTGCTGGTTCAGTTCGACAAGGTGCGGTTCAACCGACATACGGTTCCGTTCGTCGATTGCCACGAAAAAGCGCAGACTTTATCGCGACTAATCAATCAGGCCGCGTTGGATGACGGTGTGCGACCGCTGGTTTTCAGCACGCTGACGAATCAACTGCACCGTGAAGTGATTCGGGCCGCGAACTGTCTGTATCTCGATTTTTTCGACACCTTCATCGCGCCGCTCGAAGTTGAGTTGAAAACCAAACCTTCCGGCGCGATGGGTCGGTTGCACAAGGTCGATGTCAACTACACCGGACGTATCGACGCCATCAATTTCGCGCTTTCGCATGATGACGGACTCGGCAGCCACCTCGAACAGGCGGATATCATCCTGGTTGGCGTGTCACGCAGCGGTAAGACGCCAACCAGTCTCTACATGGCGTTGCACTATAGTCTGCTGGCCGCGAATTATCCCCTGACCGAGGAGGATTTCGAGAAGCGGGGGTTGCCCGTGGTGTTGCAGCCTCATCGCGACAAGTTATTCGGGTTGACGATACGCCCGGATCGCCTCGCGCAGATTCGCGAGGAGCGGCGTCCGGCAAGTCGTTACGCCGATTTGAGCAATTGCCGGCGCGAGGTGTTGCAGGCGGAAACGCTATTTCGTAGTCAAGGGATACCCTACATCGATTCGACGTCGAAGTCGGTCGAGGAGATCGCGAGTGCGATCGTGCACGAGGCCGGATTGGGCGACCGTCTGGCGGAAACGATGTTCTGAACCGCGACTTGGGGGCCATTCGCCTGGGCGCCAGTTCAGGGGTGCGATTCCCGGCGAGCGGCCCGCACGTAAGGCCATTGAAGCGCACTGTTCCGCGGATGCATTGCGCGGGCGTGTCGAGCATGATCCGACGCCTCGAACGGGTGGCGTGGAGGGTTTGGGCGCGGATTTGGGCTGAAGCCTGAGCAACTTGTGATCCGCGCAAGGGTATTCGTTGCGATTCTGTGGCTAGATGGCGGCGTGAGAGCCCTGAGATTTCTCAGTCCCTTGTTGAGCCGATATGATGTAGGGTCAAGACAAACGTGGATTTGACGGGAGGCGGTTGGACGATGAGTTTTACGATGGCCAGAGGGCGCAATGAGTACGATACGCGGCTGTAATCTCCCCGAGAACCTGCTTTATAGCGTGGAGCACAATACCTGGGTTCGCCGCGAGAAAGACGGGTCCGTCACAGTTGGCATGACCGCGTACGCTGCCGCGGTGGTCGGCCGGATCGTGTCGTATTCACCGAAGCGGGTCGGTAAAGAGGTCAAGAAAGATAAATCCTGCGCGACGATTGAGTCAGAACGCTGGGTGGGGCCGGCGAAGAGCCCGGTCGGCGGTGAAGTCGTGGAAATCAACGAGCAGGTGGCAGCGAATCCGGCATTGATCAATGCGGATCCTTACGGCGAGGGTTGGTTGATCCGCATTTCGGCGCAGGACTGGGAGCTCGATAGTGAAGCGCTGTTGACGGGCCAGGCCGCGTTGGATGCATTCGATGCGCGGATGCAGGAAGATGGGTTCAATTGTGGCTGATGGCGTGATGGCCGGGGCTTCCGTTTCGATCGACACATAACCGCGCCGCTAAGCCAGAAGTAACGCCCAGTTGCCGCGGAAGCCGCCAAGCCGGCGACTCCCGCGACCCGTCACTAGAATAGCCAGCTATACCCGACGCTGACTTCCCACTGATTCATCTCCAGTTCTATCGTCTGCTGGTTGGGCATTTCGAGTGAGTTACTGCCTTTCACCGAGTTGTTGAGCGCATGGGTGAGGCTGGCGCTCAGCTCTTGGTTGGGTCCCATTTTCTTGGTCAGACCGGCCGAGATGTGGGTTTCAACAACCGCTGGGGCGAGGATGTTGAACAATACCTGATTGCTAGCGACCGGCTGGTCGGTGACCGAAATTCCGGCGCGCCAGGTCCAGTCGGGCGAAGTGGTCCATTGGTAGCCGAGCTTGAAGACGATCATGTCATCCCAACCGAAACCCGGGCCGTTGTTCTGACCCAGTAGCACGCCCGTGGGATTCATTGGGCTGGCCAGCGTCATTGGGTCGAGCGGGTTGCCGACCGAGGCTATGTCGCTGAACTGAATACCCTGTACGTCAAATGCAAGCGTGCCTCCGAGTGGCGTTTTCCAGGCTAGCGCCAGGCTCCAGTTCGACGGAATGTCGAATCCGCCTTGCTCGGCGAAAAGTCCGCTGTATTTATCGAACTCGCTCATCGACACCTTCGGCGCATAGGTGGCGCCCAGGGTGACGTCCGGTGCGACCTCACCCATGACGCCCAAGCGCACTCCGACACCCGTCGAACGTTCCTTGCCGCGATCACTCAGATTGGTGGGGTCGGAGCTCAGTTGTTGAAAGCTACCAATGCCGGTCGCTTCGAATTCCTGATAGACCAGGACCAGGCTGGCGCCGAATGACGCTTTGCCGCCCGCGAACTTTTGCGCATAGGTCGGGGTGATGAACAGCTGCGATAAATTGATTCCGGCCGCGCCGGCGCAGAATGAGCCTGTACCGCCGGGCGGAGGACAGAACATGTTCGCAAACCCCGGGTAGTCGGTATTCATGCCACCGTTACCAAAAACGGCGACGCCCACGGAACGGTCCGATCCCAGCATCCGGTTGTAGCCGAATTCCGGCACCGCGAACAGTTCGCTGTCGCTGTCGGTATTGCGCGGATTCAATCCGAATGTGCCCGGATTGCCGGACGGAAATCCCGTCACCGTGTAGTTACGATTGGGGTTGAACAGTGCAAGGCCGGCGTCGATACGTCCACCCAGCGTGACCGCGCCCGCGGGATTGGTGCCCATGCTCAAGGTGTCTTGTGGAAACGCGGCGCCAGCGCCAGCCATACCTTTCGCCTTGGTGCCGATGCCGTGCATCGCGTAGCCATTGGTCGCATTGGCGGCCCCGGATGCCGCCATCAATGTGCCTACGGCGAGCGCAAGTACGGCGGGTTTGAATTGACCTCTCATAGCGTAATCTCTCCTCGTTGGTACGTTCTTTAGTAGCAAGTGATCTATGCGTGGCGAATCGCCCACTTGGGCGCGTCGATGCGGCACGCATGCATTAACAATGACGCTATCCATAGCGCGCGCCATGTCGGCACGTTTTGGTCCTGTGGGAGTTCGGTGCGCGGCCCGCGCCCCGCGCGCGGGATGCGTATTCGGATTGCGTGGTGACGGCGCGGTGACTGATCGTGCGGACGACCTAGAGGTCGTCCGCACGATCAGTCACCGTTGCCGGAGTGCAAACGCAACTTCCGATTCCGACATCTCCGCAACCGGGCGCGGATGCGATGCCTATTTCGGGCAAGCGCTGGTGTCGCCGCCAACGGCGCCGGTCAGTCGCAGGAAGCTCTCGAATGGTCCCATCACGTTCATCGCCTCGAACTTGGGGCCAACGAATTTCAGCTTGCCTGACATCATCGCGCCCATTGGCCCGCAGCCGAACTGACCTTTGCCCATGCAGGCCCAGTCATCGTCGGTCGCGTGCATCAGGTAGTCGACTTTGGCGTTAAGCTTCTGCTCGGTGGGCGAGCCGCCATAGGTGCAGATGGCCTTGCCGTCCTGGGAAGAGATCGTGAGTTGTTGCCGGGAGTCCTCTCCGCAATGATCGCGGTAGAGATGAATGATTTTGTAGCCCCGCCCCGCGTTGTTTTCGGCGAATGCGTCGCCCCCCAGTTCAACGGTCAATGGTTCCGACGCGTTCCATTGATCACAGGCCTGTTTGGCCCATTCGGTATCCATGAACACCGCGCCGTGCACAATGCCAGGCAACAACAAAGCTAACGCTGGAAACAGCGCCGATGAAGGTTTCATCTGAGATCCTCCGGTGATATTGAGATAGTTGTAACTTGAAGTTAGAGCAATTGCCTTTACCAGGCAATTGTTTTTTGCTTCCGGCGTGTGGGGGAGGCTTGGTTCGTGGATCGGCGCGGCTAGATCTGTGGTTAACGCGGGCCTGGAGGGACCGATCGGCGAGGCGCGTGCGGGATTCCCGCATTTGTTCCGCGAAAGGTAAGATGCGCCTTGAGTGAACACGCGAGCGCGGAAATGACAAGGCAGTTGGAACGGCTCCTTTCGAGGGCTGGGTGTGGATTAGCTGGCGCGGCCTCGAGCGCGCCGGCGGCGCGTCTACGTCGATTGGGCGTGCACTGGGCGCTCGGCGATTCGCGCGAGCGGTGCGGCGATTGGCCGCTGAATTTTTGGTGATACCGGAGATCGCGGGCGGTTTCGGTCATGACGCGAGGAACGGGTGATTTTGCGAGTAATCTTCGGCGGGTTAAGGTTTCGTCATCATCTGTGCCGTGCGGCGCTCACAGGTGTGGTATGCGTCAGTGCCGCGTGGTCCTATCCAATATTGGCGGAAGGTTGGTTTCCGGTTCGCAATCATAATCCGCTGGTGCTGACCCAGGTCGCGCCGGGACTGCAGATCGATACCTCGCCAGCGTCAGGTCGATGGCTTGCGCAGGTGCACTACAGTCTAAGCAATACCTTAAACCAGGCGTCCTCCGCGCGTGAGGCGCTGACGCTCGACGGCGAGACCGAAGTGCTCACGCTCGGCTTCACGCGGGGTATCGCCGACGGTATGGCATACTGGATCCAGCTGCCGTGGATTCGGCATTCCGGCGGTAGCCTGGATCGGCTGATCGATCGCTATCATGGCTGGCTGGGTTTGCCGGAAGGTCAACGGCCTGGATGGCCGCGCGATCGTCTGCGCTTCGAGTACCAGCGCGACGGTACGACGCTGCTGCGTTTGGTCGATACCGTGGATGGCCTCGGCGATATCAGCATGGGCATCTGGCATCTCTGGCCCGAGGTCGGGCGCAATCGGCTTCAACTGCTGGCGAGCCTGAAGCTGCCAACTGGCGATGCGAGCCGCCTGACCGGTTCCGGCGCAGCAGCGCTGGGTGCCGTTGCCACGCTCGAGCGTTCGCTGGCCGAGCGCTGGCGCGGAATGTTGCAGGCCGGCGTCACAGGTCTCGCGGGGGGCGATGTGCTGCCGCACCTGCAACGCCGCGTGGCGGGATCGCTCGGCGCGGGCGTCGCTTGGAGCTTCAGCCCGCGCGTGGAGCTTCGAGCTCAGGTCGATGCTGCCACCGGGTTATACCGCGACTCTGCTCTGCGCTTGTTGAACGAGGTGGTGTTGTTGACGGCCGGTGTCAGTGTTCGCCCGAATTCGCGCTGGACGCTCGATCTCGCGGTCACGGAGGACTTGATGGTGGATGCGGCGCCGGATGTGACGTTTCAAATCGGCTTGAGCCGGCGGTATTGAATCGGTCAGGCGAGCCAATGGAGTGCGGCCAACAACATGGCATTGTAACTCGCGTGGGTGGCAACCGCCGGCCAGATGCTTTCGCCGCGCTCGCGCAGGTGGCCAAATACCAGTGACGGGGCAAACACCGCGATCGCCCACGGCAGCGAGTGGTTGAACGCATGCGAAAGGCTGAACAAGGCTGACGTCAATAGATTGGCGTGACTGACGCAGGCAAGTTTTCGGGTTCCCCATGCGCGTCGAAGGCACCAGGATTGGATGACGCCACGAAACAGCAGTTCTTCCCAAAAGGGTTGCCAACAAATAAAACCCACCAGTGCAGCCAACGTGATCACACCCGGATTGGGTTCGAGTCCCAGCGCGAGCGCCGCCGAGACCGGCATCCCCATTGCCAGCGCAAGCACCAAGTGCCGATCGCGCCAGGTGATGCGCGGCGGTTGCAACGCAAACAACCGGTGCCAGCCGTCGCCTAACGGTTCGATGGTTGATCCCCCTCGCTGCTGTGATGTGCCAGTGAACCCAAGTGTCCACTGATCCTGGCTCAGTCTCGTGATTCAGCGGACGGCGGTCAATGCCGCCAGATTTCGCTAAACTTGCGGAACCAAGACATCTTATCGCAGCGCAAGGTCGGTCCAATGAACAGCAACTCGCCGCAGCAAGCGTCCGACGAATCGCCATTCGAGCGGCTTCGGGCGGTCATGGCGGCGTTGCGCGATCCCGCGGGCGGCTGTCCCTGGGATCGCGCGCAAACCCACGCAACCCTAATCCCGTACTTACTCGAAGAGACCTATGAAGTCGTCGATGCGATCGAGCGAGGTGACGACGCGGAGCTGTGCGAAGAACTTGGCGATCTGTTGTTCCAGATTGTATTCCACGCACAATTGGCGGCTGAGCGCGGTAATTTCGTGTTACCGGACGTCGCGACTGCGATCGCCGACAAGTTGATTCGACGCCATCCCCACGTATTCGCCGACGCGACGATTCGCGACGCGGACGAGCTGCGCCTTGCCTGGGCGCGGCATAAGGAAGCGGAGCGGCGCGCCAAGGGCCTGACGGACGCCGAATCACTGCTCAATGGGGCGATTCGCGCCGCTCCGGCATTGATGCAGGCGCAGGATATCCAGAAACGGGTAGCCCGGGTTGGATTCGATTGGCCCCACGTTGACGGCGTGATCGCGAAGGTGCGTGAGGAATTGGAGGAGATCGTCGAAGCGCATCGTGAAGGCCAGGCGCCGGCGCGGATTCGCGAGGAGGTTGGCGACCTGTTGTTCGCAGCGGTCAATCTGGCGCGACATTTTGGCGTGGATGCCGAAGATGCGCTGCGCGGTGCTAACAACAAATTCAGTGGTCGATTTCGCGCCTTGGAGCGAGAGGTTCGGTCCTTGGGCAAAGGCCCGGCGGAGTGTTCTGCGACTGAGCTTGAGGCGGCTTGGGTGAAGGTGAAACAGCGCGAAGGTTAACGTGTGTTAATTGTTGTGACGGTAATCGCAGACTGGTTGTTCACCCGGCTGACGGCAACGGAAATGCAGTACCATTCCGGCGCCAAACTTGCCGCACTGCGGCATCATGCGAACTGACTTACCAATCCCCAAGGTTCTTGCGCGCATGCAGCGTCTCCTAATCGTAACTGTCAATTACCGAACCGCGGCCCTCGCCGAAAAATGCATCCGCTCGGTTGCGGCAGAGCTGCCGAGCCTGCCAGAAACTCGGATGGTCATCGTCGATAACGATTCCCGGGATGGCTCCTATGACCAGATCCGTGCCGCGATCGAGGCCAATGGCTGGGGGGACTGGGTGGAAGCGGTTCAAGCCGAGCGCAACGGCGGATTCTCCTACGGTAACAATTACGCGATCCGCCCTGCGTTGCAGAGTGAAAATCCTCCAGATCTCGTTTGGTTGCTCAATCCGGACGCGGAACTGTTGGGTGAGGCCGGTAAGGCATTGGTGGATTTTCTGAACCAGCATCCCCGCGCGGGCTTGGTAACGAGTCAGGAAGTCGATGCCAGTAGCGAGCCGCAGCCGATGGCGTTTCGGCGATTTAGTGCAATCGGCGAACTCGTGCATACGATTCAGCTCGACCTTTTGTTTCGTTTGTTCCCCCAGGCGGTTGTGCCGATCTGGCCTCGGGATGAGCCGTTTCAGGCCGATTGGTTGTCTGGCTCGTCGTTGATGATGCGGCGCGACGTGATCCAGGATCTCGGCTTAATGGACGAAGGGTACTTCTTGTATTTCGAGGAAAGCGACTATTGTCTGCAAGCTCAGCGCAAAGGCTGGGAGCTTTGGTATGTGCCGCAGAGCAAGATATTCCACGTTCAGGGTGCCGCGACCGGGTTCACACGTGCCCACGTACGCCAGCCACGACGTCCAAGTTATTGGTTTTATTCGCGTCGGCGCTATTTTGTAAAGAATTTCGGTGGGGTGTATGCGCTGGCCGCGGATGCGCTGCACCTGGTTGGTTTCTCGATTTGGCGCATACGCCGATTCCTACAGCAAAAACCGGATCTCGATCCGCCGAAATATCTCTGGGACTTCCTCCGCCATAGCGTATTCACCAAGGGCTTTACCCTTTAACGCGAAATGCCCGATTCTCAGGTATTGCCGCTCCGGGTTGGGTACGCGGGAGCGTCGGCCGTATCGACGTAGTCGTCGAGTCCCGGCGATAGGTTCACGGCGTATACCAGGCCCGGCTTACATGCGCTGCGGTACTCCGCATTGATTGGCGGTTGGATTCTACTAATCCAATTCAAGTGAAGCTGGGTCCGACAACGAACCCGCGAAACTATCAGGGGTGCCCCGGTCGCGGTGAGCGATCGGGGCTAGGGAAGGGCGCGGGCGCGATTACCGCATGAAGTCGCGTACTGCCGCGACGATGCCGCGCTCGATCAATGCCTCGCGCGTGCCAGCGGGTTTCCACCCGAGTACCCGGCGGGTCTTGCTGCTGTCGTACCGGGCGCGGTGACTGCGTGAATCCCAGTCGCGATAGCTCGGAATCTTGCGATTCGGGTGCTTGATCGCGTGTTTGAGCGCTTCCTTGATGACGTCTTCGATAAAAAACTTCCAGATCGGTCTCGGTTCCATCCGCAGCTTCGTGCCGCTCTCGCGTGAAACCGTATCGATGTATTCGCGCGCGCTCAGGAGCGGTTCGTCCGTCAGCAGGAAGGTCTGACCCTCGATGCCGTCTTTGTCCAGTGCCAGGACGAGTCCGTCGGCCACGTCCTCGACCAGCACGAGCGGTAGCTTGTTGTTGCCGTCGCCCCATAGTTGGACGCGGGATTCTGACTGGAACATTCCGACGCCCCAGTGTGCGGGTGGACAACCTTTACCGATGACCACGCCGGGGCGGAAGATCACGACCGGAAAGCCATCCTTTCGGTGCATGTCCATCAGCAACTCCTCGCAGGTCGCCTTGGAGCGGGCATAGTGGTTGCGGTGCGGATGCGGGTCGAGCGGTGTGTCGGAGGTGATGACGTCGCTCGCGCGTGCGGAGTAATACGAGTCGATGGTGCCGGTGTAAACGAAGCGCTTCACGCCCTTGGCGCGTGAACGCTCGGCGATATTGCGGGTGACCAGGACGTCATTCTGATAGTAGTCCTCCCACTTGTCGCCAACGGCCTTGGCCAAGTGGAACACGGTATCGATGCCTTCCAGCGCACGGTCCATGAATGCCGGGTCACTCAGTTCACCTTGCACCAGCTCAACGGGTAGTCCTGCCAAGGCTATATTGCCGGAACTCGCGCCGCGGGTGACCGCACGCACGCCGAGGCCGCGCTCGACCAGTTTCTTGACGAGATAACGCCCGATGAAACCGGTGCCGCCGAGTACGAGTACGGTTGGAGACGTAGCCGGTGGCAGCACGGTCCAGGGCTGATCCTTGTTGTCGGCGGGTTCGAATGCCGCTTGCTGGGTGATTTGCTCGCATGCGGCGATCACGTTGACTCCGAATTGGCCGTCGAGACGCGGATCCAATTCACTGCCCACGGTGTCGTAGAAGGCCTTGATGCTGCGTTCGATACTCTCGCCGAACGGGTTTGCCGCCGGCGCTTTCTTGAGGGTGTTGGTGACGGACTTGAACAGGTTGCCGAAGCCGTTGCCGCTCAGCTGCCGAGCGACGCCCTGGGCAGTTAAAAAGTTGTCGAACAGGATGCCGTTTCCGCTCGGTTCGTCGCGATAGTACAGGTCGCGGTCGAAGTCGCAACGCGCGTTCGCGGCATGTCCGCGCACAGCGATGCTACGGTCGGTGAATCCGGGTGTGACCGATAGATTAAGATCTATCGCAGTGTCACCTTTCAGCCCGTGCACATGCCAACGCCGGTAGACGCGATTGCCACCGGGTAGGTCGATCGGCCGGAAGATTTCCGTTTGAGTACGATCAAGCGGGCCGACGAGGTCTAGCGCGAAGGCAACGAGATGAGGTCCAAGTTCGAAGAACAGATTTTGCGGCTCGCGCAGCATCCAGTTGTTGAATGGCCCGAACTGAATCAGGCCGAGCATGTAGAGCCAGTTGATCGTGATCTGGTCGAGCTTGCCGAGCGTGCCATCGCGTGTCTGTTGTCGCAATTTTTCATACGACGGTAGAAACAGAAAGTTGTGATTGACCCCGAGCTTGACCTTCTTCGCCCGTGCAAGATCGACCAGCGACTGACAGCCGGAGGCGCTGAGGCCCATGGGCTTTTCCAGAAACACGTGTCGGCCCGAGTCGAGGATCTGGCGTGTCGTGTCAATGTGGAGATCGGGCGGTAGCAGGACGTGCACGACGTCGAGGTCGATCTTGAGCATGTCCTCAAGCGACTCGAACACGTGAGGGATACCAAAGCTGCGGGCAGCGTCCTCGGCTTTACCGCGGGCACGGTCGCATACGGCCGTGAGTTCGACGTTGGGTAGGGTTTGCAGTGCCTTGGCGTGTGAGTCGATGATGAAGCCCGCGCCGAGCAGGCCGACTTTCCAGCGGCGTTGAGTCATGTGAATGTCCTTAATGGGTGTGGATTGGTATTGGGATCCGTGGCTGCCGATGGGTCGGTGCGGAATGCGACCGAATAACGGAAATCACTTGTATTCTATGATTTCGTAACGCCGGGCAAGCTTGTTGAGATGAAACTTGATCAAGCCGAGGCCGTTGGCGAACTTGGCGAGCAGGATGAATCTGGCGTAGAGCAGCGCGTCGCCTAGATTGTCGCCCTGACCGCGGCGGTACTGCACGACCCGATAGGCCAGTAACAGGTAGCCCCCTACTAGCGGCAGCAGGCTGAGTCCATGGGTGAAGGGCGCAAGGACGAGTGCGGCCAATGGCAGACCAATCCCCCAGAACCAGGTGCTGTTACGTTCCTTGACGCAGTCCCGGTGCGACGTGGCGCCGTTGAGGTGCGAGCGTTGGCCAATGGCGTGTCCGGCGCGGACCGCGCGTCGCCACCATTGATTGAACGTGGTCATGTTGGCGTCGTGGGTCGCCATTGCGTGGTCGATCTTGGTGACGCGATAGCCGGCCAGCCCCATGCGCACGCCAAGTTCCGAGTCTTCTCCCGCGATGACTTCGGCATTGAAGCCGCCGAGCTCGCGAAACACCGAGGCGCGTATCATCGAGATGCCACCAAACGCGCCAAAGTCCTCGAGATCTCCGGGTACGGATTTCCATTCGAGGGCGCACAGGCGGTTGTAGGTGGATGCTTCGGCATTCCGTTCAAGCAGGTGGCCGACGACAGCCGCGCGCCGCGGATCCGCGTCGAGCGCATCGCGCGCGGCCTCGATCCACCCCGGTTCGAGGGTGCAGTCGCCGTCGATGAACTGTACGTACCGTAGGCCGGGGTTCTGCGCCAGCAAGCGCTCAAAACCTTCGTTACGCGCGCGCGCTGCCGAGAACGGTCGGCTGGCATCGAGAGCCCACGTCGTCGCACCGAGGGCACTTGCGAGTTCGAGACTGCCGTCGCTGGACCCTGAATCAACATACACAGTGGGTACCGACGTATGGCTCAGGGAGCCGAGGCAATGGCGCAGACGTTCGCCCTCGTTCCTGCCGATTACAACGGTACCGATTGTGTTCATGATGTGCCGATCTTCAGTGCGACGGGTTGTGCAAGGTTGGAGCGTATCGTTGTTTCGGGGTAGTGCGGCGATACTGGATTCGCGCTGCATTCTACTCGACGGCGTTCAAGTCATGACGGGGTCAAGATCACAAATTGTCGGGCAATGTACTATGTTTACGGCAATCGATTGGGTAGTCTGGGTCAATAGATAAGTCTGTCTCGGGTGATCTGTAAAATTAGCGAAACAATTGGTACTGCGTCACGGCAAGTCAGGCAGATCTCGATTAACATTCGTCGCATCCAACTCCTGAGGTGGTGGTATGGTTAAGGCGTTAGTGGCGGGACCGCTCAGTGACGACGTGTTCGAGTGGTTACTCCATGGGTTTTGGCTCTACGACCGCGAGATTCGCGCGCGCGTCGGCATGTCTCTCACCTATGTCGATTGCATTGACTTCGCGGATTTCGATCAAGCCATCGACGAGCATCAGCCCGACCTGCTGTTCTTTGCGTTTCACTGGGCAACCCCCGTCGATCATGCGGTTGAGTACTTGAAGCTTCTCAAGGCTCAACCGGGTTGTCCTAAGCTGGTCTACCTTGATTACTACGACCAGTCCTCGACACCCTTTTTTCCGATACTGCCACACGTCGACCGTTACTGGAAAAAGCAGCTGTTCAAGCCATTGGCGCGGTATAACGATGCGCATTGGGCGGGTGGTAATCCGATGGCCGAAATGGCGCAGTCGATCCACGGCGTCGACATCGGTGACTGGAACTTCGGTTCAAAAATCCCAGATGGATTCGAAGATCGAATCGAACTGTCTTGGAATGTTGGTTCCTATCAGGCGACAAGCCGATTTGCTCGTTTCCGGATGCTCAACCTGGTGAACCGTCGGAGCAGGAAGTCGATCGATGTGTTTTGTCGGGTGAGTGCGTCGGACTGCGCTGACCCGGCGGCCAATAACATTTATATGCTGCACCGAACTCATTGTCTCAAGGCAATGGGGCAGCTCGAGAAGCGGTTCCAGATCGAGTCCAACCATGATGGCTCCCGGGTGCCCTATAAGGAGTTCAAACGGCAACTACGTTCGGCTCGCATCGCCTTCAGTCCCTGGGGTTGGGGTGAAATTACCGATCGAGATTTCCGCATCGTGAATGCGGGCGCGCTGCTGATGAAGCCCGACATGTCGCATCTGCAGACGGATCCCGACATCTTTATCGCAGGTGAGACCTACGCGCCGGTTGCTTGGGATCTCGCGGATCTCGAAGAGCAATGTGACTACTATCTTAGTCGTCCACGCGAGATCAGGCGTATCGCAGCGAATGCATACGAGGCCTATCGCGGGTTCTTCAAGAATCAGATTATTGTGCGCAAGCTGGAGGCGCTGATCGAGGCTTTGTGCCTGCCTCCCAGTCTTCGAGCGCAGTATCAACCAACGGTCGACCCCAATACGTCGAAACGCGTCGACGCGTCCTCGCGCCAGTTGTCAACAAAAATGGTGGGCCCTGTAGGACTTGAACCTACGACCAAGCGATTATGAGTCGCCTGCTCTAACCAACTGAGCTAAGGGCCCTTTGTAACGTAATTAGGGCGGCGATCCCGGCGATCAGTCGCCGGGTCAACCCTCTAGATCGAGGAAGCTGCGCAGCATATCAGAGCGTGATGGATGCCGCAGCTTGCGCAGCGCCTTCGCTTCGATCTGGCGTATACGCTCCCGTGTGACATCGAATTGCTTACCGACCTCCTCAAGCGTGTGATCGGTATTCATGTCAATGCCGAACCGCATCCGCAATACCTTAGCCTCGCGCGGCGTCAGGGACGATAGCACTTCGCGCGTGGCTTCGCTCAAGCTCGTATTGGTCGCGGAGTCGACGGGTGAAAGGACATTGATATCCTCGATAAAGTCTCCAAGATGCGAGTCCTCATCGTCGCCAATCGGCGTTTCCATCGAGATGGGTTCCTTGGCGATCTTGAGCACTTTGCGGATCTTGTCTTCCGGCATTTCCATGCGCACCGCGAGTTCCTCGGGCGTGGCGTCGCGTCCCATTTCCTGAAGCATCTGACGCGAGATCCGGTTGAGTTTGTTGATCGTTTCGATCATGTGGACCGGAATCCGGATGGTGCGCGCCTGATCGGCGATCGAGCGCGTTATTGCCTGGCGAATCCACCATGTGGCGTAGGTCGAGAATTTATATCCACGTCGATACTCGAATTTGTCGACGGCTTTCATCAGGCCGATATTGCCCTCCTGAATCAGGTCGAGAAATTGCAG
>JBHJOI010000039.1:0-4995 GCA_050329935.1 Thiotrichales bacterium
GCCGCAGCCAAAACAGCACCCCCCGATCAGACAGCGCGTACAGCACCGATTCGTCGTCGTCCCACGCCAACGCCGAAAGCTCTACTACCGGGTGGCCGTCGACCGGCGCCGCGGGCACCGTGATCGCACCGTGCACCGTGACGCGATTGCCGCTCTCCTCCAGCGCGGCTCGATCCGGCAGCTCGATGTGGACGGACTGCGCCACACACGCAGGCAGACCCACCAGCAACGGCAGGATCATCAAGTTTCGAGCGGCCCGCGACCAAGGTTGCGGCATGTTTCGGCCTCCGGCGGCGCAAGTTAATTGATCGCGAACGGGCACGCCGCACGCGGCTGCGTTTGCGGTTAGAATTCGCCGCAGCTTACCGGCAATCGCCGCGACGGGCGAAGTTCGGCAACGACTTCAGGCGTTTCGGGTGATCCAAGCCTAACCGGTTCCGTTACCGCACCAAGGAGTCGTGCAGTCCAACGAGCCAGGGTTGTGATTTAATAGGCGCGTTCTATCGAGAGTCAGAGCATGGTAAAGAAAGCAACCTCGCCCGATCCCAGGCCCGCGCACAAGCCGATGGATCCCAAATCCGACAGTGGTACGGACGCGAACGACGCGGACGGCTATTCCGCCCGTACGCGGCAAGATCCGTGGGTCACCGCACTGGCCATTTTCGCGGTCGGACTGATCATCTGGGCGCTGTTTCTCGGTAGCCAGGATTCCCCGACGCCCAATCTGTCGCCACGGGAGGTGACCACGGCCGCACCACCCAGCCTCGAATTCGCGCTCGAAGGCAGCGAAGCCCGCGATTTGATCCGTCGGGCGGCGCAAGACAATACCCTCGATCTCGAAGCCCTGTTTCAGCGCGCCGAAACGCTGCGCAAACTCGGCAAGCACACCGACGCCTACTTGCTTTACTTCCATTCGGCGCGCAACGGCCATGGCCGCTCGGCGTTTCAACTGGCCGAAATGTCAGACCCCGAACACCACAACAAAAGCAACACCGCGCTTACGCAGCCCGACCCGTATCAAGCCTACAAGTGGTATCGGGCAGCGGAAAAATTCGGTATCAGCGAAGCCCAGGATCGGCTCCGCAAACTTGAGAAAAATCTGCGCACCGCGGCCGCGTCGGACGATCCGCAAGCGCAGCGCCTGCTGCTGCTGTGGCGCTAGACAACCGGGGACCGATCCAAACCATGCGCATCATTACCTTATCGCTATTCATGCTCCTGACCGCATTCGGCTTGGGCAGCACCCCTGACGCCCAGGCGAAGGACGAGCGTCCGCTATTGTTAGACGGCAAACGCACGCTGTACCAACGCGTGCTGGCT
The DNA here is from genome assembly GCA_050329935.1 of Thiotrichales bacterium. Taxonomy (GTDB): domain Bacteria; phylum Pseudomonadota; class Gammaproteobacteria; order UWMA-0217; family UWMA-0217; genus CAYSFW01. The sequence goes on from JBHJOI010000039.1 coordinate 1,321, forward strand.
AAACCCGGCGCCATACTCCGATCTGCGCCCGGCGACAGCGCCGAAAGCAAGCCGGTGGTACCGTTCACCGCATTGTATGTCTACGCGCGCGCGAGCGACGCCGGAAACGCCTGGTTGCACGTTGGCGCCGACAGCCATGGCGACCGACTTGGGTGGCTGGCCGGAAACGACGCAATCGAATGGAATCAAGGCCTCACCCTCTCGTTCCGCGACCCGGGCAAACAGGACCGGGTGCTGTTGTTCCGCGATCGCGACAGCCTCAAGGCGGTGACCGAGGACAAGGATCGCAAACGCTATGAGCAGCTTTACAACGCGGCGGTGAAGGACAAACTGCCGGATGACGCGCCGGTGGTCGCGATCCAGCCGGCCGAAAACATCGACATCCTGAAGGATTTCTATCTGGTGCCGATCAGTCAGCACGAGGATGTGTTCATCGGCGCCGAACAGGGCCGCATGCTCAAGGTTTCCACCGTGCCGCTGCGCGACGCCGCCGCGCCCGCCGGTCCCGTTGCCGCGACCACCGCAGGCGAACTGACGACAGGCGTCGCGTTCGTGATCGATGCGACCCGCTCGATGCAACCCTACATCGAACGGACCCGCGAGGCTGTGCGCAAGATCCTGGGCGGGCTCAGCCCGACTGACAAACCCGGCAGCGTGCGTTTCAGTCTGGTTGCCTACCGCGACGATCCGGCCGCGGTGAAGGGCGTCGACTACCTCGCCAAGACCTTCGCCAACTTCGCCGATGGCGCCAACGCGGAATCCTTCCTGCCGCGCATCGCCGACGTCCAGGCCTCGCGCGTCTCGACCCGCGAGTTCAACGAGGACGTCTACGCCGGGCTCAAACACGCCATCGACTCGCTCGACTGGGGTGATCTGGTTGGCAAACATATCGTCCTGATCACCGACGCCGGCGCGCGCGACCCCGGTAACCCCAACGCCAGCACTGGACTCGACGCGGTCGGCATTCGGCAATTGGCGCAGGGGAAAGGCATCACGATCACGGTGCTACACCTGTTGACCCCGCAAGGCGCGGACAATCACGTCGGCGCGTCGCAGCAATACAAGAACCTGGCCAATGTGCCCGACGTGGGTGAACTCTATTATGGCGTCGACACCGGCGACGTCGATGCGTTTGGCACCGCGCTGGACGGTTTGAGCGCGCAACTGAGTACCCTGCTGCAACAAGACATCGGCAAGGCCGAAAAAGCCGCCCAACCCTCCGCCGATCCGCAACTCGCGCAACTGCAAAGCCGCATCGCCAAGCTCGGCCACGCGCTGCGTCTCCAATATTTGCGCAAGCCCGAGGATGGACAGGTACCCGCGCTGTTCGACGCCTGGCTGGTCGATCGCGACTTACGCAAGCCCGAGCGTCGCAGCGTCGACGTGCGCGTGCTGCTCACCCGCGACCAGTTGAGCGATCTGCACGACATGATGCGACGCCTGCTGCAAACCTTCGAGGAGGGTCTGATTTCGCCGCGTGGGTTCCTGGAAGAACTGAAGGGTCTCGCCGCCACCGTGAGTCGTGATCCGCAACGCCTGGGCGAAATCCAGGATGCCCGCTTGGCCGGCCTCGGCTTCATGCAGGAATACGTCGAGGACCTGCCCTATCGCGGCGAGATCATGGACGTTGCCCTCGAAGACTGGGAAAGCTGGCCGCCCGCCCGTCAGTTGGAGCTGGTGCACCGGCTCGATGAGAAAATCGCGTACTACAAAGCCGTGCACGATCACACCGATCTCTGGATCGCGCTTGACGGCGGCGCGGTTGGCGGCAACTCAGTCTTCCCGATCGAACTGGAAATGCTGCCCTGATGGCGAACGGCGTTTTTGCCGGCGGCCCCACGGCCACCGGCGGCAATCGTGTGCTCATCTATCACCTGCGCGAGGTCACCAAGGCGCGTCAAGCCGAGGGCGCATCGTTTCGCCTCACGGTGCCCAGTCTGCAGATCGCGATCGGCGAGAAGATCGCACTGATCGGCGAAAGCGGCTGCGGCAAGAGCACCCTGCTCGACATGCTCGCCTTTCTGTCGCAACCCACCAGCGCCGCCGCGTTCCGGTTCCGGCCCGACGTCGGCCGCGACCCGCTCGACATCAGCACGCACTGGGATAGCAGGCAACTGAACACCCTCGGCGATCTGCGCAAGGCCCGGATTGGCTACGTCATGCAGACCGGTGGCTTGCTGCCCTATCTCTCGGTGGCCGACAATCTCGCCCTGTCGCGGCGGTTGCTCGGGATGGAGAATGACGAAACGGTCGACGAACTGGCCCGCAACCTCGGCATTCATCGCCATCTGCACAAGTATCCGGCGCAGCTCTCGACCGGCGAACGACAACGCGTCGCGATCGGACGCGCGCTGGCCCACCGTCCGTCGATCGTGATCGCGGACGAGCCGACCGCATCACTCGACCCGATCGCCGCCAAGAAGATCATGGCGCTGTTCATCGAACTGGTCGAATCGCTCAATATCACCGTGATCGTCGCCAGCCATGCCTGGCACCATGTCGAGAAGCTCGGGCTGCGTCGCCTTGCGCTGCACACTCGGGCCAGCGACGAGGAAGGCGTGTCGGAAACGGTGGTGAGCGGCTGATGCGCACCAAGATTGGCAACCTGTTCTGGCTCGCCCGCCGCGACTACCAACACGAGTGGCACATGTCGGCTTTCGCCGTGCTCGCGCTCGCCGCTGTGCTCGGGCCCATGTTGATTCTGTTCGGACTTAAGTCCGGGATCGTCTCCGGAATGCTCGACAAGCTGCTGCGCAACCCCGCCAACCTTGAAATCATCACAGTGCAAAGCGGGCGTTACAGTGCCGCTTGGCTCAAGGACCTCGCGGCGCGCGGCGAGGTCGGGTTCCTGGTGCCGCGTCCGCGCAGTCTCGCCGCGTCGCTCGATCTGCAAAGCGCGAACGCCACGCGCATTGTGCCGGTGGAACTGATTCCAACCGCGCCAAACGATCCGCTGCTCGGATCGCAAGTCACCCAGCCCGGTGCGCTACAACAAGTGGTGCTGTCGGCGGCGGCAGCGGAAAAGCTCAATGTCAAGGTCGGCGATCGAATCGACGCTTCGGTGACCCGCCAGTTTCGCGGCGAACGCCAACGCGCGCATGTCGAGATCGAGGTAGTCGATGTCGCGCCGAAGAGCGCCCACCCCCGCGAGGCTGCGTTCGTGCAGGTCGCGCTGACCGAGGCGACCGAGGACTACCGCGACGGTCGCGCGGTGCCGGCGCTCGGCTGGGCCGGCGACATCACGCCGGTCGAGCGCGCCTATCCCGGCTTTCGGCTTTACGCTCGCTCGCTGTATGACGTGGCCGGCCTGCAGGATTATCTCACCACTGCGGGGATAGAAGTCCGCACCCGTGCGCAGGATATCGAGCTGGTCAAGTCGATCGATCGCAACCTGAGCGCGTTGTTCTGGATTGTTGCCCTGATCGGATTGATCGGTTTTACCCTCTCGCTCAGCGCCAACCTGTGGGCCAGCATCGAACGCAAACGGCGTGAGCTGAGCGTGTTGCGTCTGGTTGGCTTTCGTACCGGCGACATCGTGCTGGTACCGATCGTGCAAGCGGTCTTCACCGCGTTTTTCGGCTGGCTGATCGCGGCGTTGATCTATCGCATCGTCGCGATCGGCATCAACCGCCTGCTCGCGGATCAGCTTGAGCGCGGCCAGTCGGTCTGCTCGCT
>JBHJOI010000040.1:0-15444 GCA_050329935.1 Thiotrichales bacterium
CTCCGGCGTGATTTCCGAGGCGGCTACGGCGCTGGGGCGTTTGATTCGGATCAGCATGACGATTCTCGTGGTGGATACACAACAAGTTACGCACGTCTGCGCAAGCTGGACGCAGCGCGTCAAGGCCAAATAGCGTGGTCGGGCGAATCAACTTCGTGACCGACGCGCGCGCATTTCGACGAACAGGGCGCTAGAATCAGCCGTATCACGCCACTCACGCCGAAAACGATTCGACAATCATGCCGCGAATCCACTATAAACCGACTCTCAGCCGCAACACCCTGCTGCTGCTATTGTTCACGCTGGTCGCGGTGACGCTGATCGTTTGGTACTTCCGGGTGCCGCTGCAAACGCTGTATTTTCGCGATCAGGTATCGACCAGCTCGCTGACGCTGAATGGCATCATTCTCGCACTGTTTTTCGCCGGTATTGTCCGCCTGGTGCTCTTGCTCTGGCGCTACCGTCGCGAGGAACGCGCGATTGCGATCTTTCTCGAACACATGCACCACGAAAGCGATCGCAACGAAGTCGATTCCGATACTCTGATCGCACGCCGCTACACCGCGATGCTGTTTTCCAGCAAACAAGGCGTGACGCCCAACGTCGGCGCGCTGGCGCAGATCCAGGTCGCGCGCGAGAGCACGCGCGGCAGCTTCGCACGCTTCGTCAACAACATTTTGATCCTGCTCGGCGTATTCGGAACCATCGTCTCGCTCTCGCTGGCGCTATTCGGGGCGACCGATCTGTTACATAACGCCGCGCGCAACATCAACGGACTCGAACTCATCGTCCACGGCATGTCCACCGCGCTCTCGACCACGATGACCGCCATCGTGTGTTATGTGATCTTTGGCTTCTTCTTCCACCGACTCACCAGCGTCCAGACCCGGATCGTCAGTGCGATCGAGGAGATCACACAGGAATACCTGGTGCCGCGATTTCGCGTCAAGGCGGAGAACCTCGTCAATGAAACCGCGTTGCTGGTCGAGAATCTGCAGAAGGTGGTCAAACAGCTTGAACTGGCGCAGACCGAGCAACACGCGCGCGAGCAGATCATCGCCAAGGCGTTGGCGGACCACGAGCACCAGATGCAGGAGCTCGCGAATCAATTCGTCAAGACCCAACGCATTCTGCTGCGCGGCTTCCGTCTGGGTGAGAAGTCCGAATGATGGACGGTTTCGGTGATCTCCGCGTCGATCATCTGCGCACCAGCGGTGAGGATAGTTTCTGGCCCTCGTTTACCGACATCATGATGGTGATCGTGATGATCTTCCTGATCACCACCACTTTTTTGATCGTGCGCAACTGGGATTTGGTGCGCGAACTCACCGAGACGATGGCGGCGGAGCGCGAGGCGCAGGCCGCGGCTCAGGTGACACTGGCAGAGAACCTGACGCTGGAGGAACGCCTTTCGGCGCTCGAGGAAGCGTTGTCAATCTCGCAACTCCGCCAACTCCAGACCCAGGAGGAGAAGTCGCGTCTACAACAACGCTTTGAAACCGTGCTCAATGAACTTGCCGGCAGTAACGCCCTGCTTGAACGGTTCAAGGCTCAACTCGCGGCAAAGAGCGACGAAATCCAGTCCGTGCTGGGACAGCTTTCGGCGCTACGCGCGGAACTCATGGCGGCGCGCGAGGCGCTTTCGGGCAGTCAGGCGGAACTCGCGTCGACACGCGCCGCGGTGAGTGCGCTCGAACTCAATCAGGCGGAAAAGGATCGCAACCTGATCGCCGCGCAAGCCCAGCTCGAGCAGCTCGAAAGCACGCGCGCCGAACTTCAGGACGAATTCGCGGCACTCAAGACCCAGTATGACCGACTGGTGCGGCCGGCCCGCTCCAGCCAGGGCAAATACGTCGTGACCGTGCGCTATCAACGCAGTGGCGGCGCGCCCGCCTACGACCTCAAGGAAAGTGAGTCCGCTGACTACCGTCGGGTATCCGAAACCGAGCTTCATCGTCGGCTACAAGCGCTCAAGGACCAGCACACCGATCGGCTCTACATCCGGATTATTTTCCCCGACGACGGCCAGCTGACCTACAAGGATGCCTGGGGATTCACCAACGACATTCTAACCAAATACGATTACTACCATCAGGCGGGCGCCGCGAATCCCGCCACACCCGATTGACCACGCGTCGCCAGTGTTTCAATCCTCGGCGACGCTCGGCATCGGATTCCAATCAAACTCGGCGCGAACCACCGCGTGATCCGATACACCCTGCTGTAAGCGCGCCGTGCCGCTGTCGTGACACAGATGATCATTGAAACCCGTCATCTCCCGAAACGACCACTTGCGATTGGTCGCGGCGTCGTAAAACGCATCGGATACGAGAATGTGGTCCAGCGATTCCATTTTGTTTTGATAAACATGCGTGTAGTACACATGCCGGAACGAACGCAATTGCTGTAGCTTCTCCACCGAATACAGCCCCCGATCGGAGCGGTTGCCGGCGCGACTCTTGGCGACCAGACGGTACCCTGGATCGGCGCTCAGCAATTCGGTCGAGATCGCTTCCGTACCGTCGTTGAGATCGCCCAGCACCACGAATGGAATATCGTTATCGCCCATTTCAAGGTCCAGCATCGCGCGCAATGCGCCCACCTCGGCGATCCGTCTGACGTGCGAAGCGACGCTGCTCGCGATCGCGCGGTGTTGCGTCAACACCGGATTGGCGCTGTCGCTACGCAGCGACGAGGGACCCTTGGACTTGAGATGCGCCACGTAAACGACGACTTCGGGCGGTTTCGGACCGCGGCCACGCGGCTGGATCCGCAACCGCAGCGGCGGACGCGAGAACCGTTCGAGCGTCAGATTGATCGTCTCCCGCGCATCGCGCGACTCCCTCAGATCAACGAAACGGCAGGCCTCAGGAAACTGGTCGATCCATTGCGCCGACTCCGCGACCAACAGGCCCTTTTTCGCTGCCAGCGCGACCTGGATCGCCGCCGGATATCGATTGCGCGCAACGAGGTCGTAGTCGGCCAGTCCGTAGCGTTCACGCGCGAGCGCGAACGCGGCGGCGAGCGCCTCGATGCGCCAGAGCTCCTGAAAACCGATCACGTCGGCGTCCAGTTGCGCGAGCATGCGCGCGATCCAGTCGAGCTTCGCCTGGTAATGCGCCTCGCTCAGTCCACCCGTGTTGGTATAGATGGGTTCGCCTGGCAAATGAAGGTTATAGAGATTGAAGGTCGCGAAGCTGAGGTCGCGCATGTTTCGCGCCATACTGATCGTCCTGCTGAATGGGTTTGATTCGGGTTGCCGATCGAAGAATGCCTAGTCAAGCTTAGCAGACCGACCACGGACCGCCGGCACGATCGTGTAAATTCGACAGCCATTGCCGAGCGACCCGCGTGCGTTAGCGCGCCGTCCCGGTCCGCGGTTCGAAGCCGGGATCTTTCCTTGGGATCGAGCGTGATCAGTTCGCTCAGCTCGGACAGGTATCCGCGAGCGACTTTGCCAACCAGTTCCACCCCTCGGATACGCGACTCGGGACATACTTCGACAGTCGTCTGGGTACTCGCCCGGATTCAATGCAAGCATCACACAACCGCCGAACCAACATGAAAAGGAGCCGCACGATGCCCCACTTTCAGCTAGTCCAGGGTACGCGCCTGACGGGCGCCGCGTTGGGATTGACGCTGCTGTTGTGCGGACAACCCACCCGCGCCGCCGAAGGCGTGCAGCCTTTCTCGGTCGATCGCGCGGACTACGGTGCCGGGAGCTACACGCCCGCCCCCCCGCGCAAGGATTCGCAGGTGTTTTTTGTGTCACCCGAGGGTGACGATCGCAATCCCGGTACCGATGAACGTCCCTGGGCAACACCCAACCACGCGGCGAATCAATTGCGCGAGGGCCAGATCGCCTATCTGCGCGACGGTACCTATCGAGTCACCGCCCGCGTCTCGCCGAAAAGTTCGGGCGTGACGCTCGCGGCCTATCCTGGCCAAACGCCGATCATCGATGCATCGGGGATTGCGACCGAGGGTCCGAGCGGCGTCACGCCGGGATACGCCCGAGATCTTGGTGCGATCTTCGTCCATGCCGTGGACAACGTCACGATCGCCGGGCTGACGGTCGTCGATTCACGCGGCGCCGGAATTTCGATCTGTACTTCCAAAGGCACGACCCTGATTGGCAACACCACGCGCGGCAGTTTCGCGTCCGGCATCAGCACCAACAGCGTGCTTCATCACGACTGTGTCTCATCCGATATCAAAATGCTACGCAATACCGTGCTCGACGCCACGACGTTGCGCCTGCGCACGGCGGACTACCCGGCGGACGCGACCGAGGCGCCGCACGAGGCGATCAGCATCATGGGCACGATTGGCTTCGAGCTTGCCTACAACTACATCGCCCAAAGCGAAAAGGAGGGGTTCGATATCAAGGAGACGAGCAAGGACGGCGTGGTGCGACACAATCTGGTCGAGAACATCGTGCGCCAGTGCTACTACGTCGACGCCTGGGGTGGTGTGCTCGAGAATATCGAACTGTATGGCAACGTCGGACGCCATTGCGGATTCGCCGGCTTTGCGCTCAGCACCGAGACCGGCGACCTGACCCGGAACATCCGCTTTCACCATAACCTGCTCTATGGCAACGGTGGCACCGGAATCTACATTTCCCGCTTTGCCTACGACCGGCCGCGCAAGGACATTCAAATTCATCACAATACCGTCGACAACAACGGTCATGGCAAGGACGGGGAATGGATGCGTGGTGGCTTCGCCCTGCTGACCCCCAATCTCACCGATGCCTCGATATTCGCGAATATCTTCAGCAACAACGCCGGTTTCCAGAGTGGCGTCGGCAACACCTATGTCGGGGCGGAGGGCTTGCCGGGGCAGAACATCGTGATTCGCGACAACCACCTGTTCGGGCCGCAAGATGAAGTCTCGATGCATCTGGCCGAAATGCTACCTTGCGCCGGACTCACCCCGATTCAAGGGGATCCACTGTTCGTCGACCCGGCGGCTGGCGATTATCGACTGCGCCCCGGATCGCCGGCCGCCGGTAAAGGCGCCTACGCGAATTGACCGGCGCATCGAAACCGTCGCGGCTGCGGGGCGCCGTATACCTATTCCTTGTGCTTGATCAGGTTGTACCGCGCGCGGATCGAATAGGCTTGCGCCATCGCTTTCAGAAACTTGCCATCGAGCGTGATCCCTGATGAGTTGCACCATCGAATCCGCCGCGCCGGCGCCGCTTCGTATCGAAGTCGTCGAGCGCAAGGGCATCGGCCACCCCGACACGATCTGCGATGCGCTCGCCGAAACCTTCAGCCTGGCGCTGTCGCGTTGGTACCTGAATCGCTTCGGCGAGGTGCTGCATCATAACGTCGACAAGGTGTTGCTTTGGGGTGGCGCGGCCCGTCCGAACTTCGGCGGCGGCGAAATCCTGGCGCCGATCGAGATATTTCTCGCGGGGCGCGCGGTCACGGCGTTCAAGGGTGTCGCGATCCCGGTCGAACAACTCGCGATCGAAAGCGCACGCAAGCTGCTTGAAAGACACTGGCCCGATGTCAATGTCACGCGCGACGTACGCATTCATACCCTGATCCGACCGGGCAGCGTCGATCTCGCCGAACTATACGCACGCAAGACCGGATTCGAGGTGCCGCTCGCCAACGACACCTCATGCGGCGTCGGGTTCGCGCCGCTGACCCCGCTGGAAACGCTGGTGCTCGATCTGGAGCGCTCCCTCGACACCAAATGCACACCGACACACCGCGCGCTCGGCGCCGACCGCAAGGTCATGGGTGTGCGGCTAGACGATCGGCTTGAACTGACCCTGGGCTGCGCGATGGTCGATCGTCATCTCGCGAACCTGGCGGACTACCGCGACGCATGCGCGTGGCTTGCCGCGCATGCTACATCCGTCGCCGAACGTCATGGGTTTCCTAACGCCACAATCAGGGTCAACGCGGCCGACAATCCGGAGCGCGGTAGTGTGTTCATGACGGTCAGCGGCACGTCCGCGGAGGCCGGCGACGACGGCGAGGCGGGCCGCGGCAACCGCGCCAACGGCTTGATCACGCCGTGCCGGCCCATGACGCTGGAATCGGTCGCGGGCAAGAACCCGATCACGCATGTCGGCAAGCTCTATAACCTGCTGGCGGGTTTGATCGCGAGCGACGCGGCCGAGTTGATTCCTGAATCCACGAGCTTCGAGTGCTACCTTGTCAGTCGGATCGGCTTCCCGATCGACGCCCCGCCGCTTTCGCACTTGCGCGCCACGACCTCGCAACCGCTCGACCCAGGCTCGGAACGGCGCCTGCGGACACTCGTTCACGACCGGCTTGCAACCCTACCCTCGCTGTGGCGACTGCTGCTCGACGGACAACTCAAGCTGGACCGTTGGCCCTGGCTCGACTAGGCACGGGCTTGTGCTGCGCCACCTAGAGTCCAATCCCCGGGCGACGATCACTGAGCCAGTAAAAGCGGAACGGCGGAACGACCAGCCGGCCATTGAACATCGCCGGCGTCTGCCCGCTCGCCAGATCCTGCACCTGACCCATGCCAAATCGGTCCCGTCCGCGCGCACCCAGGTTATCCAGATCAAGGTACTGCGGCGCGTCGTCGAAGTTCGCCACCGCCAGCACGGATTCACCCCGCATGGCCGGGTGCGTGCGCAAGAATGCGAATAGATGCGGGTTCTCGACCTCGATCAACTCCCGGTTATTGAAGTCGGCAAACGCGGGTACCGTCTTGCGTACCGCGATCAAGCGCTTGAGTCCATCAAAAACACGCTGTTCTACGCTCCCGCGCTGATGCCGCCGCTCGGCGCGCGTCCAGTCGATCCGCGGCCGGTGCACCCAGCGTGAATCAGCCGCTTTGCTGGGATCGTCCAGAAACGAATCGTCGTTGGGGGTGCCGAGTTCGTCCCCATACCAAATCAGCGGTAGGCCGCCGAACGCGAGAATCATCCCGTGCAACGTGAGGATCAGTTCGATCGCCTGATCGATACCCGCGCGGTCCTCGCGCCGCAGGGCCGTTTCAAGTCCGATCAGCGATGCCAGCGCGCCGGCGATGCGCGCATCGCCATTCTTGAGATTGACGCCAAAAGGTCGGCCCCGCGCGGGTGAGTCGTCGTAGCGGCCGGTAAGCCAATCGACCAGGAAGCGCCGGTGCGCGTAGGGATCATAGCCGCAGGCACGAATGTCCGCGTCGTCGAACCCCAACCCGATATCGTCGTGGCAACGCACGTAATTGAGCCAGGTCGCGCGATCGAGCTTGTTTGGCAGGCTCTTTAGACCCTGATCGAGCAGCCTGGCGTTCTTGGTCGCCACCGCGTCCCATAGCAGCGCCATGAACGTTGCGTTGTAGGCGATCTCGCACTCCTTGGCGATCACCGCGTCTTCGCCGAAGTACTTGATGATTTCCGATGGCGCGACGATCGCCTCGGCGATGAACAGCACCCCGGGCGCGACAACCTGGCAGCAGTCCTTCAACATTTGCAGGATCAGATGCGCCTCACGCTCGTTCTGCGAGCTGGTGCCGATTTTTTTCCACAGAAAAGCAACCGCGTCGAGGCGCAGGATATCGGCGCCGCGATTGGCCCAGAACAGCAGAATGTCCACCATCTCGATGAACACCGCGGGGTTGGTGTAATTGAGATCCCACTGATACGAATTGAATACCGTCATCACCCAGCGCCCCATCGGCTCATCCCAGGTGAAATTCCCCGGCGCGGTCTCGGGAAAGATTTCGGGCATGGTCTCTTCGAACATGTCCGGCACATCGCGGTTGGGAAAACAGAAATAGAAATCCTGGTAGGACGGATCGCCCGCGCGCGCCTTTTGCGCCCAGGGATGCTTGTCCGAGGTGTGATTCACCACCACGTCCAGCGTCAATAGCATGCCGCGCGCGCGCATCGCGTTCGAGAGTTCGCTTAAGTCTTCGAGCGTACCGGCACGCGGATCGACGTCGCGAAAGTCACTCACAGCGTAACCGCCGTCGCTCGCGCCTTCGGGGCATTTCAGAATCGGCATGACGTGAACCAGGTTTATTCCGAGTTCACTCAAATAGGACAAGCGCTCGCGCACACCTTTGAGGTCGCCGGCGAATCCATCGGCATAGAGGGCCATGCCGACCCATTGCTCGGACAGAAACCAGGTATGGTCTTCCTCGCGCGCCATGTCGAGCTGTTTGAGGGCCGTCGGCCGATCGATGTAGGCCCGCGCGAGGCGTTCGGTCAGCTGGATGAGTTGGGCCTTGAAGTCGTCGCGTCGACCATAGAGTTGGCTGAAGAGGGTGTGAATCGCATAGAAGTTCGCGCCGAGACGCGTGTAAAAATGGCGCAGATCCTCGCTGCTGATTTCAGGGCGTAGCTCGTCGAGCACGTCGTTCAGGAGGGCATGCGAGATTTGTTCGTACATAAAGTTCCTGCACCTTCACTTGGGAAACCCGATTGGCCCGATCATCGGAGCGAACGGCCGCGGGCTCGCTAGCTTAACGCCGAAGGCGCCACCTGTCAGGGTGAACGCCCGCTCGTGCGGATTTGTCTCCGGCACGCCAATGCCTCGAATCGGCCGACCGGGAACGCGCCGCGTTGGACGGCAGGATCGGGTTTCAGGATGCAGCCAACAGCGCTGGAAACGTTTTGAGCGGTGCCGCGCGGGTGTCGTCGTTGAACCGTGCGGCGATTGCGTTGAAGCGGTCCGACAGTGTCATCAAGGCGTCAAATACATCCGGATCGAACTGCCTCGCGCGCCCTGCCGACATGATCGTGATCGCATGCTCGTGGTCGTAGGGCGCCTTGTACGCCCGACGCGACGTCAAGGCATCGTACACATCGGCGACCGCCATCAGGCGCGCGGAAAGTGGAATAGCTTCGCCCGCGAGTTGCTGGGGATAACCTGTGCCATCCCAACGTTCGTGATGACTGTAGGCGATTTCTTTCGCGAAGCGCAGGAAGGTATCGCCCGAACTGCCCAACTCGCGTTCGGCATTCATGATCGCGTCGCGCCCAAATTCGCAATGGCGTTGCATCAACGCCCATTCATCGCGGCTCAATCGACCCGGCTTGACGAGTATGTGGTCCGGAATCGCTACTTTCCCCACATCATGCAACGGGGCCGATTTGAACATCAGCATGATCGTTTCGTCGTTGAGTTGCGAAGCGAATCGCGGGTGACAGCATAGATGTTCTGCGAGCGCCTTGACGTAATGCTGGGTGCGATGAATGTGGTTCGCGGTCTCCTGATCGCGCGCTTCAACCAACGAGCAGAACGCGGTGATCGTGGCACCCTGCGCCGCGATGACTTCCTGCTTGCGTCGCACCAACTCGTCCGACTGACGCACGATCTCGCGCGTGCGCTCGGCGACCAAGCGTTCGAGATTGTCGTTTCGCTCGCGCAATTGACGCGTGGCCGACGACAAGCGCAGGTGATTGCGTACCCGCGCCAGGATGACCGGTGGCGAAAAAGGCTTATGAATGAAATCTTCCGCGCCGAGGGAAAGGCCCTTTTCCTCCTCCACCGCGCTCTCGAGACTGGTCAGGAAAATCACCGGAATATCCCGGGTCGCGGGTTGTGACTTGAGCGCGCGACACAACGCGAAGCCGTCGGTGTCAGGCATCATGACATCGGTCAGGATCAAATCCGCGACCCCGCCCCGCGCGAGGAAATTCAACGCTGTCCTCGCGCTACCGGCCAAATGCAACCCGTAGTGCGGTTGCAGCAATGACTCCAGAATCAGCAGGTTCTCGGGTTGATCGTCAACCACGAGTATGTTCGCGCGCAGCTCCATTCGATCCCCCTAAGGCCTTCATTTGCCTCCATTCATGCCATCGACAGCGTTTTCTCCCGCCGTTCGGACATCTCGCTCAGCATCGCTTGCAACTCGCTCGCCAACGCAAACGCCGCGGCGACGGTGGCATCGTCCTCGGCGCGCGCGCTCAGTTCGCACTGCCGCGCTTGTTCGAATAATCGCTGCGCCTTGAGGTTGCCACACATACCCTTGATGCTGTGGGCCAGAAACCGCATGTCCTCAAAATCGCGGCGACGCGCCGCGTCACGCAAACGTCGCGGCGTCTCGGCCTGGCTTTGCAACGACACCGCGATCACCTTGTCGATGAATGCCGCGCCACCGGGCAGGCTCGCTTCCAACGCGCTCCAATCCACGATCGTACTTTCGGGCACGCGTGCCGCGCCGGGCGTCGTCGTAGCCACATCCGTGCAGTGCGCCGACGCGGGGTCCCGCTTGATACAACGCAGTATTGTCGAGACCAACAGATCCAGATCAATCGGTTTGACCACATGTTCAACCATGCCGGCCGCGAGGCAACGCGCGCGCTCGTCGGGCATCGCGTGCGCGGTCAAGCCGATGACGGGCAGATCGGGCGCCAGTTGTGCGATTCGCCGCGCGGTCTCGTAACCGTCGATCAATGGCATCTGAATATCGGTCAAGACCACGTCGAACGCAGCCGGACCGGCGGACTGCAAACGCTCCAGAGCCGCCATGCCATTCTCGAGACACGCGACCTCCGCTTCCTCGATGGCCAGCAGTTCTTCCAGCACCAATCGGTTGACTTCGTTATCCTCGGCTGCCAGCACTTTGACGCCGGCCAGGCGCGGTCCCCGTTTGGCAGTCGCCTTTTCCGTTGCTTCGGAAAAATCGAAGTGGCGCAGGCGCAATGGACGCTCGATGATCGATATCCGATCGCGAAGCGCCTCGGGCAGGCACGGCGGCGTTCCGGGCGTACAGACGACCGCGACCGGCACGCCCTGGTCGAGCGCCGCGCGCATGGCGCCGAGCATCGGCTCATCAGACACCGGTTCGCAGGCGAACACGAACGCCTCAACGTTTGCGCCACGCGCCGGGCCTGTCGGTCCATCGAGCGACGTCGGGTCAAGCGCGCGCCCGCTCGTCTCATCGCCAAATCCCGTCAGCGCCAATGGCGTCCTCGAACGAACCTGTACGCCGATAGGCGCCAAGGCGCGCGTGATCGCATCGAGTTCGCCTTCCGGCAACCCCACCGCGGTCAGACTTGAAAACACGGGTTGGCGCACCCTGCCCTCGGCCGCGAGCAACGGAACCCCAAGCACAAAGGACGACCCAACCCCGAGGGTACTTTGGACCTGAATCGTTCCGCCCATGAGACCGGCGAGTCGCTTGCTGATCGCCAGCCCCAGTCCGGTGCCGCCATAGCGTCGCGTGGTGGAGCCGTCAGCTTGCTCAAAAGGTGTGAACAGACGCCCCGCTTGCTCGGCCGTCATGCCGATGCCGGTGTCGCTCACCTCGAATACGAGTTGCTGAGCGTCGCGTCGAACCTTGAGCCCAACCTCGCCCCGCGCGGTAAACTTCACCGCATTCGACAGCAAATTCACCAGTATCTGCGTGAGGCGCAACGGGTCGCCGACGCAACTTGCCGGCAGATCGATTGCTTCGCTGACCGTGAAGTCCAGCCCCTTGCCGTAGGCGCGTGCCGCGGTCACGTCCACCGCCCGGTCCACAACCTTGCCGAGGACGAAGCGCACTTGTTCCGGCTTGAGCTTGCCGGCCTCGATTTTCGAGAAATCAAGCACGTCGTTGACGGCGCCCAGCAGCAACTGTCCAGAATCGAGAATGTGAGCGAAGTTTTCATGTGCCTTGCGCCCCTCGCTCTCGTTCAGGCCGATCTGCGCCAGACCCAACAATGCATTGAGGGGTGTGCGAATCTCGTGGCTCATATTGGCGAGAAACTCGCTCTTGACCCGTGCCAGACGGTGTGCCTCGCGGAGCGCGTTCTCGCGCGCCGATTCAGCCTCGCGCCGCGCGCTGATATCGGCGAACCCGACCACCGCACCGACGATCGCGCCGTTGCGGTACATCGGTTCGGTCGCGTATTCGACCGGTATCGCGCGTCCTTCGACACGCCAGAATACCTCGCGATCGCTGCGCACGGCCTCGGCCGCATCAAGCGACGCCAGCATCGGGCAATGTTCCCGGTGGTAAGGTGTGCCATCGGCGTGGCTGTGATGAATGGTTCGATGAACGTCGCGCCCTATCAGCGCGTCGGCGTCGTACCCAAGCAGACGACAGGCGGCCGGGTTGACAAAGCTGAACCGCCCAGAATCGTCAATACCAAATATGCCGTCGGCACTCGACTCGAGAATCAACCGCAGTTGGGCCTCGGTTTCTTCGAGGTCCGCCGTGCGTGCCGCGACCAACTCTTCGAGATGTTCCTTGTGTAGCTGAAGTGCCTGGCGAGCGGTTCGCATCTCGGTAATGTCCTGGGTCGTGCCGACCGCGAAACGGGGATCGCCGGCCTCGAAGCTCAGCTCCGCGCGCTCGCGCATCCAACGCACCTCTCCATCGACCACGATCCGATGCTCGATGTCATAAGGCGCGCCGGCGAGCGCTCCGCGCCACGCAATTTCGACCCGTTCGCGGTCCTCCGGCAGCACCATGGCGAAAAACGCTGTCGTGCTCAACGGACAACCGGCGGGAATGCCATACAGCCGGTAGGTTTCGTCCGAGCACGACAGCGTGTCGCTCCTGAGGTCGAGGGTCCAACTGCCAGTCCGCGACACGGCCTGCGCCTGGCGGAGCGCGTGCTCGCTGTCGCGCAACGCTGACTCCACCCGCTTGCGCTCGGTGATATCCACCGCGCTCACCACGACGTGAAGTTTGTCGCCCATGCGTAGCGGACCCAAACTGATCTGTAGTGGAAACTCGCTGCCGTCGCGACGACAGCCAAACAGGTCACGCCCGTCTCCCATCGGACGCGGTTTGGGGTGACCGGTATAGTCCTGAAAATACGTGTGATGACTACAGTGGAACCGTTCAGGTACCAACGCATCGACCGAGGCACCGACCAAGCTTCCGCGCGGGTAACCGAATACCGATTCCGCGTTGGCATTGGCGCGCACGATACATCCATTCTCGTCGACCACGAGCATCGCGTCGGGCGCGGTGTCGAGAATCAGGTTGGCGCGCGCGTCGCTTTCACGCAGCGCGACCTCCATTGCCTTGCGTTCAGTGATATCGAAGTGGGTACCGATCATGCGCTTGGGCTGACCGTCGGCCGTCCATTCGATGATTTTGCCGCGGTCGAGGATCCAGCGGTAGCTACCGTCCTTTGCGCGAAGTCGATGCTCGCTTTGATAGAAATCGGTCTCGCCGCGCATATGCAGTTCGATCTGCGCCTTGACCGCGGACAGGTCGTCGGGGTGCACGCGCTCCGACCATTCCCCCAGGCGATCTGCGATTTCCTCCACCGCGTAACCCAGCATGGTTTTCCAGCGAATGGAAAAGAACACTCGGCCCGTCGCGACCTCCCAATCCCACATCCCGAGATCGCTGCCTTCGACCGCGAACTGCCAGCGCGTTTCGCTGTCACGCAACGCCTCCTCGGCTTGCTTGCACTCGGTGATGTCCTGAATCGTGCCCAGCATCCGCAGCGGCCGGCCCGCTTCGTCATATTCGACCTCGCCGAGGCCATGGACCCAACGTTCGACGCCATCGCCGACCCGAACGATCGGATATCTGCGGTCGAACCGCAGTCGCCGCGCAAAGCAATCGCGCAGGTACTCCTGCAGCTCCGCGCGAATATCCTGGCGGAGCACCAGCCCCCAGCCTTCGGACGTACGCTCGAAACGCTCGTCGATGCCAAAGATCTGGTCGAGCATTTCCGAGCTCGTCCAGCGATTGGTCTGAATGTCGTAGAAATAACTGCCGATGCGCGCAACGTGCTGCGCCTCGCGCAATTGGCGCTCGCTTTCTTGTAACGCGCGCGCGATCCGGTTGCGTTCGGTGATATCGAGGTGAGTCCCGACCAGGCGTCGAGTGGCGTCGCGGTCGGCTGTC
Organism: Thiotrichales bacterium; assembly: GCA_050329935.1. GTDB lineage: Bacteria > Pseudomonadota > Gammaproteobacteria > UWMA-0217 > UWMA-0217 > CAYSFW01. Next base: position 13,792 of record JBHJOI010000040.1, read on the forward strand.
ACCAGCGATGCCCGGGACAAGATATCGAGATAATGGCCATCTCTATGCCGCATCCGAAACTCGACCACGAAAAGCTCGAGCCGACCACCGAGATAGTCGTGCACGATCGCAAGCACGCGCGCCTCGTCTTCCGGATGGACCAGCGTGCGCCAGGTATTCAGATCGCCGGCCAGTTCATCGGCACCATAACCCAGCATGGACTTCCATCGCGGCGAGTAATACACCGCGTCCGTCGCCAAATCCCAATCCCATAATCCATCGTTCGCGCCGTTCATCGCCCGTTGCAAACGCTCCTCGCTCACCCTGAGTGATTGGATCGTCTCGGCGCGGCGCACCTCCTCCTGCATGTAGGCCAAGGCGAGACTGAGTTCGGTCGCAAGATCCTCCAGCAAGCGCAGTTGAGTTTCGTCGAGCGACTCGGTGCCGTTGCTGCGATGCAGCGTGATCACCGCCTCTACCGACTGGTCCACGCGGACTGGCAAAATGAGTATTCCGTCCGCGTCGAATGCCTGCGCGTAACGCTGCCAAATCTCGCTGCCGGGCGTGTGCGCGGGCACGTGACTGTTGAACGGGAGCGCCGAACTTAAAGCCGATCCGAGTCCATCCGGCGATTTGGCCGTATCGGCCAGCGCGACGTTGAGCGCGTGCTCGCGCGCACGGTCACCGGCCCGCACGAACACCGCGAACGCGCGGGCATCCTCCGCCAGCCCGCCGATCCAGACGAAGTCAAAACCGCCGCGGCCTACCGCGGCCTCGCAGACGGTGCGAAATAAAGACGTCTGGTCGCGGTCATGGATGACGGCTCGATTGACCTCACCCAGCAGGTCTCTGATCCCCTGCGTCCGCTCGCTCGCGGCGAGGCGAGCCGCGAACTGGCGCTGCGCCAAACGGATCAGTACATAAACCAGCGCGGTCGAGAGAAGTACGTAACCCAGACCCTTTTAGGTTTGCAGGTGCGTGATCTCGTTGACCTGCCGCCCAAGGCCGGCGACGAACCAGTCGCTCAGTAAAATCCACAACGCACCCAGCAACCCGTAGAGACCGGCCAGAGCGATGGCATGAACTCGAGAAGCATTTCGTAACACGGCCGTCCCTGGTTAAATGGCTTGAATCCCGAACACGTGCGCAGGCCCGCGATACCGCACACCGTTGCGTTGGGCGCAACCGGATGCAGCGATCGAACGCTTTGCCCACAATGGAAAAGCGGCTTCGGATACCTCTCACACCGTCATCGTGAATTGAACTGGCGGTCCAAGAGTATGCCCTCGCCGCGATGCGCTCAATAGCGTTGTTTATCAATCAGGACATCGATCATGGCGCACGCTTTTCCTATACGTTTCAACATGTAGTGAAGCCGGTGAAAGTAGCCCGAAACGCATGACCGCCGGTAACACAATTTGGCCCGATGCCTTCAATGGGACCGCGCGCACGCGACCCGATGGCAATGCTTGGTCGCCTTGGTGAAATGGCTTTACCGCTCAGGATTCGGTCACGTTGCGACACACCTCATCCCGCGATACCGGCCAACGCTGGCAACCCGCACCCGCATTCGGCTAGAATCCGCAGCGCGACGGAGAGGTGGCTGAGCGGTCGAAAGCGGCGGTCTTGAAAACCGTTGAAGGGTAACCTTCCGGGGGTTCGAATCCCTCCCTC
>JBHJOI010000041.1:0-29398 GCA_050329935.1 Thiotrichales bacterium
GGTTTGGTCGAATCCAGAAAGTTGAACGTACCCCGCGGATCGAGATCCTTGACCATCTCGATCAGATCGATCAGCGATTCGGCATGCATCTTCTCCATGACTCGGGCACGATGAAACTCCACCGTCTTGATACTGATCCCCAACTCGGAAGCCATTGCCTTGTTCGACGAATGACTGACGATCAGGTTCAGCACCTCGCGCTCACGCTCGGTCAGATTGGCGAGGCGGCTACGCGTCGCGTCATAGCGCAGGCGCTTGTCTCGATTAATCAGATCCTGTTCAAGACCCTGCTGGATCCGGTCGAGCAACTCCTGGTCGTTGAACGGCTTCTCGATAAACTCGAGAGCGCCGTGGCGCATTGCCTGGACCGCCATCGGGATATCACCGTGTCCGGTGATGACGATGATGGGCAACGAATAGGGGTGCTCGTTCAGCTTTTGCTGTAACTGCAAACCACTCATGCCCGGCATGCGGATATCAACCACCAGGCAACCGGTGCGGTAAATCGAATAGTTCTTCAGAAACTTCTCGGCGGATTCATACGTCTCGACACGCAAGCTGACACTCTCCAGCAACCAGCGTAGCGAATCGCGGATCGCGGCGTCGTCATCGACCAGGAACACAGTTGGCTCATACATGGTTAAACTCCCGTGCGATGGGCAAGGTGAAGCAGAAGGAGGCGCCACCACCGCGGCGATTCTTGCCAGTCAGCGTGCCTGCGTGTGTTTCGATGATAGATCGACTGATTGATAGCCCCATGCCCATGCCCTGCGCCTTGGTGGTATAGAACGGTTTGAAAATGTCGAGCTCCGCGGTACTCGGTAGGCCGGGGCCATTGTCGTCAATTCCGACGAGAATCGAGTCCGGTGATACCAAACGACTTCGCGCCGTGATGATCGGCCGCTCCGCGTTCACGCTCGTGGTGGCCTCAATGGCATTGCGCAACAGATTGATCAGCACTTGTTCGATCTGCACCCGATTCGCGAGCAACCGCGGCAACCGCCCATCAAGTTTCTGCACTATCCGTATGCTGCCCTCCTCGGCCGCCGCTTTGATAAGCCCAACCGCGCCGCGAATCACCTCATTGATATCGATCGACGCGTACTCGACCTCCTCGTGGCGAATGAAACGTTTCATCTGATTGACAATCTCACCCGCGCGCCGAGCCTGAGCGCTTGCCATTCGCAACACGCCGATCACCTCCGTCCGATCGCAGTTGTCGGTCTGCAACCGGCGTTCGCAGCCGCTCAAGTAATTACTGATCGCGGATAGTGGCTGATTGAGTTCGTGAGTCAATCCCGATGCCATCTCGCCCAGCGTGTTCAGCCGCATCAACTGCGCCAACTCGTTTTGACGCTGCAGGAGCGATTGCTGAGCAACGATGCGATCGGTTTGGTCGACGACGATCGACAACATCTGGGCTCCGTCGGTTTCGCCGCCCGGCAGCAACGCGCTGCTGACTTCCAACCAGCGCGGCGTACCGCGCAACGTCCGCACCTCGATCAACGTGCGCGCCGTCTGATTTTCCTGTAAGTGATCACGACAACTCCGCAACGCCTCATCCTGACCGGCCGCGATGAAATCCTCCAGGCGCGCGCCGACGAGTTGCTTTTCGCTGTCCGCCTCCATGATCGACAAACCTGCCGGGTTGATCTCAAGGATCGTGCCGTCGCACTTGCACAGGTTCACCCAGGCCGGCTCAGAACTGATGATGGTGCGCAATCGCCGCTGCTGTTCCTCAAGGCGCAATTCGGTGCGCTTGCGGACGGCAATCTCTTCGTTGAGGCGATGGTTGATTTTCTTCAGCTTGTCGTTCGCGACTTCCACCTCGTGGCTCTTGACGCCTAGCTCTTCGTTGACCGTACGCAACTCCTCGTTGGTCGACTGAAGTTCTTCATTCGCCGTTTGTAGTTCCTCGGTCGAAGTGAACAACTCCTCGTTGGTCGACTGCGCTTCTTCATAGGTGGACTGGAGTTCCTCGTTCGCGGTCTCCAGCTCCTCGATGGTCGTCTGCAAGCTTTCGCGCGTTTCGCGCAGCTCATCCTCAAGCTCGCGAATCCGGCGCAGGTCCGCCGCCGAAGCGGCCGCATCGAGCGGGGTTTGTTCCTCGATGGCGCCGCGCTCGAAGACCAGGACAAACTTATCGCTGGTCGCGGCGGATTTGCCCAAATGAAGTGCGGCCATCGTGACTTCGACATGGCTCTTTTCGTCGAGCGCGATCCGGAATCGCCGACTTCGCACGACATCGCCCTCGCGCCTGGCACGATAAAGCAGACCACGCAAGTCGTGCCGAAACTCGTTTCGAACCAGATCGAGGACATTCAGCGCCGCACGCCCCTCGGGCAGTTTTAGATAGGTGCTGACGTCACCCCGCACGTAGGTGACGTCGAGTCGATCGTCGAGCATTACGCAATCGGGTCGGTAAAGATCGAGCATCGACTGCTTGAGCACATCCGACGGCGTCGTCTTTTTCTCCGCGCCAGGCAGGTAATGCCCATCGACGTGATGTCGCTCGCCCCGGGCCGCGGTCAAATGCGGCAGATGAGCCTTGACGTCCCCGTTGCGCTGGTAAATGCGCGATACGCGCATCAATGGCAGGAACAGCCGTTCGGCCGCACCGGTCGTTTCGGATTTGCCCAAGAACAGCATCCCGTTGGCCTCCAAGGCATAGTGGAACGCCTGCAATATCCGCTTCTGTAGTGCAATGTTGAAATAAATCAGAACATTGCGACACGAGACCATATCGAGATGCGAAAACGGCGGATCCTTGACCAGATCGTGGCGCGCGAACAGGATCATGTCGCGGATCGCGGGCACGAGTTTGTAGGTCTCGTTCTGTCGCGTGAAATAGGTATTCAGCAGCTTTTTGGGAATATCGGAAACGGCGGCCTTGGGATAAACGCCCTGGCGCGCCACCGCGAGCGCATCCTCGTCCATGTCGGAGGCAAAAATCTGGATGTTGTAACGATTGGTTCGTTTGCCCAGGTGTTCCGCGAGCAGGATCGCGATTGAATAGGCTTCCTCGCCGGTCGCACACCCGGGGATCCATATACGCACATCCTCCTTGCCGCCATTGTCATCGACGATCTGATGCAACGCATTCGCCAAGTCGCGAAAAGCCTCTGCGTCACGAAAAAAGTCCGTCACCGAGATCAACAGATCCTTGTGCAGCTCGTAGCGCTCGGCAGGGGTTTGCTCGAGCAGCGTCACGTATTCATCCAGGGTATGTGACTTGTTGACTGCCATGCGCCGCTCGATGCGGCGCCGCACGGTGCTCTGCTTGTAATTGCGAAAATCGCCGCCGGTCTGATCCAGTACCAGTCGCAGGATCTTGTTGAGGTTATCCGGCGGCCGGTTATCCCCATCGAGTGGCGGTATCACGCGCGGGTAACGAATCAACTCGGGCAGCTGCGCGCCGACCTTCTCCGGTGCCAGAATCAGATCGACGTGCCCAGTGCCGATCGCCGCGTGCGGCATGCCGGAAAACTTCGCCGTGGCCTCTTCCTGCGCGATCGTGATGCCGCCCTCGGCCTTGATCGCATGCATACCGTGAGCGCCATCCATTCCGGTGCCCGAAAGTATGATTCCGACCACACGTTCGCCCTGATGCTTCGCGAGCGAGGCAAAAAACCGATCGATCGAAGGCTTGGGTCCAATACCGGTCGCTGGGACGAGGATGATGCGATTATTCTCGAACATCGCGTCCATTCCGGGTGGAATGATATGAATGACGCCGCTTTTCAGGCTTTGTCCGTTGGTGAGTTCAAGCACCGGCATATGCGCTTCGCGCTCAAGGATCGGACCCAGCATGCTGCTATGCTTGGGATCCATATGCTGAGCGATGACATAGGTCAGATCCGGCTGAATCGGCAACGTTGGCACCAGCGCCCGCAGGGCTTCGAGCCCGCCGGCGGACGAGCCGATACCAACGATGACCAAGTCGTCCCCGCCGCGCGGCGCGGGGCGGTCTTCCTGGACCGATGCAGACTCTCCTACCGAATCACTATCTTCCGCAGCTTCCTGGTGTTCAGTCATGGTGGCTTGCAGTTGGTTCTTTTAAACGATTTGTATGAATCGCGTGCGGGATACGTAAAAAGCTACCTGTACGACTGTGCCTTTGGATCCAAGCGCGCGTCAACTTATCCGCGCGATCTAGGGTACGCCCTAGACATGGTGCGGGATCCACCGAAATCACAAGATTAGACCAGTGTGTCACGCTTAGCCACGTACAAGGAAGACTATGTGGCGGCAGGAAGGTTTCGCCACGCAAGCGTTTTTGAGGAGGCTGGAGGATTCCCACACGGGATCTCTGGGACATTGAACAAGTCGCCGCACGGTCTCAACCAAGCGGTGAATGATAACAACGGCACAACCGGGATCGGCTGCAGCGCAATGAAAAAATCGACTTCGTTTTCCCCGGCATACCCACGCTGGAATGGCAACATCGGCTTCGCGCCCCCAAAGCGCGCGCTCGAACCGCTTCAGTTCATTAACCGCTTCCTGATCGGCAGCGCGTTTCTTGTCACGCTTATTTTAGTGGGTACGCATCTAACCGCGATTTGAAGGTCGTACCGCCGAGCGCGTCAACCCGACGCGCTCGTGTTCAGCGCGCCAGCCTGCTGCTTCATCAACCGTTCGATCGCGTAAACCCCGACATGGCGGTTGGGGCTGAGGTGTTCGGCAAGCTGGATGCGCTCGAACAACGTGTCTACGTCCAGTTTTGCGATCGCCTCCGCGCTGCGGCCGGAAAACAAATCGACCAGTAGCGCGACCACACCTTTGATGATCGATGTGTCACAATCGCCGTGGTAGCGGATCAGGGCTGGATTCCGCGAATCCGGAAACCCTGACACCCATACCTTGCTCATGCAGGCCTTCACGCGATTGTCTTCAGTTTTCATTGCATCGGGCATCGGCGCCAAGTGCTCGCCCAACTCGATCAGATACTGATACCGCTCATCCCAATCGGCGAATAATTCGAAGTCGCCGACAATGTCATCGATTTCGGTCATGCCCGCGCGAGGCCATTCGAGCAACGTTCCGTGCCCACGCTAGACGCCGAACGATTCGCCGCAGCCACACTGGTTCTTGGCGTTTGGATTGTTGAACTCGAACCCGGCGTTGAGCGCGTTGGTGCGTACGTAATCGATCTCCATTCCGCTGATCTGCGCGAGACTCGCCGGGTCGACGATGACTTTGACGCCATGAGCCTCGAACACCAGGTCGTGCTCCGCCAAGGCGTCAGCGTAGTCCACGATGTACGCGAATCCGGAACAACCGCTCTTCTTGGTGCCGACGCGCAAGCCGAGACCGTGGCCGCGCTTATCCAACATACGCCGCACGTGCTCGGCGGCATTGGCAGTGAGTGTGACAGACATCTTTGGTTTCCTAGTTAAACTCTACGCTGAACGCTATCCATGGGGATCTCCCCGATCGGATTCAAGCGCCGATCAGAGTAAACCCACCTCAAGTTTGGCCTCGTCGGTCATGCGATCCATCGTCCACGGTGGATCCCAAACCAGTTGAACCTTGACCTCGGTCACGCCCTCCACTTGCCGGATCGCCTTTTCCACCATGACCGGCATCAACTCGGCAACCGGGCATGCCGGCGCGGTCAAGGTCATATCGACATCGACGCTCCCAAAGTCAGAGACGTCCAAGCGATAGATCAGCCCGAGATCATAGACGTTGACCGGGATCTCAGGATCATAAACGGTACGCAGTGCACTCAGCACTCGATCCGGTAGCGAACCTTGCTCGAGCGCATCGACACTGCCGCAACCCGTGTCGACACCGACCGGCTCCGAAGCAGCCGACGCCGCCGGGTGTGAAAAACGAGCCAAACGAAACAGCATGTGCTCACCTCTTTATCGAGATCCGGAATCAGGCCGTGGCAGTGTCACCAACGACCTGACTCAGGCGTGTTCTTACAATGTCCTCGGCGTGTTCGCGCAGCGCCGGAAACTCGAGCGCGTCGAGAACCTCCCCAGCAAACCCAAGACACAACAACTGCCTGGCCTCGGGTTCCGGAATCCCGCGCGAACGCAGGTAGAAAACCATTTGCTCGTCGAGTTGTCCCACGGTCGTGCCATGACTGCACTTGACGTCGTCGGCGAGAATCTCCAGCCATGGCTTGGTATCGACTTCGCCGTTTCTCGACAGCAGCAGGTTATCGTTCGAAAGTTGCGCGTCGGTTTTTTGCGCGTCCTTTTGCACGAATATCCGGCCGTCAAACACCGCGCGACCGCGACCGTACACGATGCCGCGGAACCGCTCCTTGCTGGTGCACCCGGGCACGTCATGGGTGACGTTGATATGGTAATCGGTCAGCTGTTTGTCGCCCGTCAGATAGACCCCGTTGAGATCGCAATCGGCGTCGGGACCCAGAAACGCAACGTTGATATCCGTTCGCGACCACTGCGCGCCGGCGGCAAAATGTACCGCGCGGTATTCGCTGTTCGCGTGCTGCCGAAGATCGATGCCGGCAATGTGAAATCCTTGTGCGCTCTCTTCCTGCAACCGGGTATGCACCAGCGAGGCTCCCTCGCCCAGCGCGATTTCAAGCATCGAGTTGTTGCAGTAACTCCCCTCGTCCATTGCGACGTAGCGCTCGACGATGCTGGCATGCGCGCCCGCCTCTAGCTCGATCGTGTGCCGCGACTGCGCGACATGGGGCGCGTCACCGCCAAGCGATAAATGCAGGACTTCGAGCGGTTGCCCCAACAGCACACCGGCGCGCAGGTGCAACAGCAGCCCATCCTGCCAACCCGCCCGGTTAAGCGACGTGAATACATTGCCGGCATCGGTTTTGGTTTTGGTCAGCACCGCGCGCGCGATCGGCACACCCGCTTCGCTTAGCGATTTCAAGCTGCCCAGCGTCACGCCATCGGGTACTGCCGCCAGCCTCGAAAGTTCGGGCGCGAAACGGCCGTTAACCAAAACCACTCGCAGCGAATCCTCGCCTAGCAGTGCGTAACCGTTCGCCTCGCCCAACGCGACTTCAGGCGTTTGCGTGACCGGCTGGAATGCCTGCCGCAGCAAGGGTTCAATGCTGGTATAGCGCCAAGCCTCCGACTTTTGGTTGGGCAATGGCAGTGCTTCGGCATCCGCCAGGGCCTCGCCACGCGCGGCCCGCAGCCAATCCGGCGCGTCGCCGGCGGCAACCGCGGCGGCGGCCCATCCCGTCAGGCGTTGGAGGCTGTCGACCGGTGTACTCATGCCGCCGCCTCGTCTTGTATCCAGGCGTACCCGCGCGCCTCGAGCTCAAGCGCGAGCTGTTTGTCGCCGGAACGAATGATTCGACCCTGAGCCAACACATGCACGAAATCCGGCTGGATGTAATCGAGCAGGCGCTGGTAGTGGGTGACCAGAATGATCGAACGCTCGGGACTGCGTAGCGCGTTCACGCCTTCCGCGACCACCTTGAGCGCGTCGATATCGAGACCGGAGTCCGTTTCGTCGAGAATCGCCAGCTTCGGCTCAAGCAATGCCATCTGAAAAATCTCGTTTCGCTTTTTCTCACCGCCGGAGAATCCGGCGTTGACCGCCCGCTTGAGCAAATCCTGATCGAGATGCAGGAGCTTGAGCTTCTCCTTGATCAGACGCATGAACGCGACGGAATCCAGCTCGGATTCGCCACGCGCCTTGCGAATCGCATTCAGCGCGGCTTTCAGGAAATACGAATTGTTAACGCCGGGCAGCTCGACCGGGTACTGAAATCCCAAAAAAACGCCCTTGTGCGCCCGCACCTCGGGTTCGAGGGCAAGCAGATCCTCGCCTTCGAACAAGACCTCGCCCGCCATGACATCGTAGCCTTCACGCCCTGACAACACGTGCGCGAGCGTACTCTTGCCGGACCCGTTCGGCCCCATGATCGCGTGTACCTCTCCGGGACGGACCAAGAGATCGATCCCATGCAGGATTTCTTTGCCGTCGATACCCGCTTTCAGACCCCTGATTTCCAACATGCCTTCTTAACCTCTCGTGATTTGACCCGCGCGCGTCGTGCCGCGTTCGCGGTAACGCTTGATGCCGACCTAGCCGACTGCCCCTTCGAGACTGATACTGAGGAGCTTTTGCGCCTCGACCGCGAACTCCATCGGCAACTCCTTGAATACTTCCTTACAAAACCCGTTGACGATCATCGACACCGCGTCTTCAGCCGACAAACCGCGGGTACGGCAGTAGTACAACTGGTCCTCGCTGATCTTGGAGGTGGTCGCTTCGTGTTCGATCTTGGCGGTCGGATTCTTGACCTCGATATACGGATAGGTATGCGCGCCGCACCGATCGCCGAGCAACAGGGAATCGCATTGGGTGTGGTTACGCGCATTCTCGGCGCGCTGCGCGATTCTTACCAACCCACGGTAGGACTGTTGTCCATGCATCGCCGAAATGCCCTTCGACACAATCGTCGAGGTGGTATTTCGCCCCAGGTGGATCATCTTGGTGCCGGTATCCGCCTGTTGCCGGCCCTTGGTCACCGCGACCGAATAAAACGCGCCGATTGAGTTTTCGCCGCGCAGGATGCAACTGGGATATTTCCACGTGATCGCCGACCCAGTCTCGACCTGCGTCCAGGAGATTTTGGAACGGTCGCCGCGACATTCACCGCGTTTGGTCACGAAGTTGTAGATGCCACCCTTGCCCTCATGATCGCCCGGGTACCAATTCTGTACCGTGGAGTATTTGATCTCGGCGTCCGCCATTGCGACCAATTCCACCACCGCCGCGTGCAACTGGTTTTCATCGCGCATCGGCGCGGTACAACCTTCGAGGTAGCTCACGTAGCTGCCCGCTTCGGCGACTATCAAGGTACGCTCGAACTGACCGGTGTTGGCCTGGTTGATCCGAAAATACGTGCTGAGCTCCATCGGACAGCGGGTATTCTCGGGGATGTAGACAAAGGTCCCGTCGGAGAACACGGCAGAGTTCAAGGCCGCGAAATAGTTGTCCGTATGCGGAACCACCGAGCCGAGATAGCGCTGCACCAATTCTGGATGTTCGCGCACGGCCTCGGACATCGAACAAAATATGACCCCCGCGTCCGCGAGATTTTGGCGAAACGTGGTCGCCACCGACACGCTGTCGAACACGGCGTCGACCGCGACCCCCGCGAGCGCTTTTTGCTCCTCGAGCGGAATGCCAAGTTTTTCGTAGGTGCGCAACAGCTCGGGATCGACCTCATCGAGGCTCTTCGGGCCGTCACCCTTTGACCTCGGCGCCGAGAAGTAGGAAATGGCCTGGTAATCGATCGGCGGATGATGTATTGAGGCCCATTGCGGCTCGCGCATCGTCAACCAATGACGAAACGCCTTCAACCGATACGCCAGCATCCACTCCGGCTCATGCTTTTTCGCTGAAATCGCGCGAACAACGTCTTCGCTCAATCCCGGCGGAAATGTATCTGACTCGATCATCGTGACCCAGCCGTGCTTGTAGTCACTTCCTACGAAGTCATCAACAGCTTGATTGGTTACTGACATTGGTTGGTCCCCGTCGGTTATACCCGAGCAAATTACTTGGGTATTGTATACTGAAGCGCACCCCTGTTTTCAACGCCGCGCTTGACGCGGTTTCTCGCGTACACACCAGCGTCGTTCGATTCGCGCTAGAAATCACGGCGTTACACCCGCGCGCACCGAACGCCCAAGGCTAGGAAATAGCTAGATTGACCTTGTAATCGCTAGGCTTTTAACAAGGATACATCCGATACACGCACGGTGAAACCGCGCGCTACCGTGGCCGCGACTCATCGGATAATCGCGACTTCAGAGCAGGTCCATGACATCGCCGGCCCGCTCGACCGCCGGGTGTGCCGGGGGTAGCTGCAGGTAATAGCCCGTGCGCTCGATACCGCGCAGGACCTCCTCGGCCTTGACCCGCGCCAGCACGCGATCCGGATGTAGCTCGAATGCCAGCACGAACTCCGGCGCCCCGAACATCGTGCGCAGCGCGTCGGGTAACTGGTCGTAGGCATCCAATCGCGGCAGGTAAAGGTAGGTTTCCGCCCGCCGCGGACTGCGGTACACATAACATTCCATGGCGCGACCCTAGACCTCGCGCAAATGGTTGAGGTAGGAATAACCACTCAAAGCCGCGCTCAGCGTACCGTCAAGCAGGCGCCGGGTGGTTTCCGGCAAACCCGCGTGCGCGATTTTCTTGCGGCACTCGTTCGTGAGGCGATAGGTATCGAAATGCACGTAGTCGAGCAGTTCGTTGACCGTGTCGCCCAACTCCTCCTCGTGCAACGCGTAACCGCCGTCGTCCGTTCTGCGCACGTTGATTGAATGGGTGTCGCCAAACAGGTTGTGCATGTCGCCCAGGATCTCCTGATAGGCGCCGACCAGAAAGATTCCGATCAGGTAATGCTCGCCCGGCTCGATCACATGCAATGGCAAGGTGCGCTGAATCGACCCGCCATGACTGTAGACACCGATGCGGCCGTCCGAATCGCAGGTGAGATCCTGCAATACCGCGGCGCGGGTCGGGCGCTCATCCAGCCGCTGCAACGGCAAAACAGGAAAGATCTGCTTGAGCGCCCAAGCATCGGGAATCGACTGAAACAGTGAAAAATTCAGGAAAGTCTTGTCCGCAAGCTTTTCCTGCAACGCGACGCGCAATTCGTCCTGATCGTTGCCCAGGTGATCCAGTATGCAGCGACATAACGAGAAATAGCTTTGCTCCCACCCGGCCCTGGCTTCGAGACGCTCGCGCCCAGCGTTGAAGCCGGCCTGGTAGCGCTGCAACCTTTGCTCGGCCTCGTGGAGCAAGGCGACTGGGTTGTCGGTGTTGATGCAATCGTAGAGGTCGGCAAACGGCCCGCCCGGCTTGCCATGCAACGCGATACGCTCGTTGTCGACAACCTCGGTGATCAGGACCGCGTGGTGCGCGGTCATGGCCCGGCCGGCTTCGGTGAAGACCTCCAGTGGCTCTAGTCCGTGCGCCTCACAGGCGCGTTGCAGGATCTCGACGATCGCGCCCGCGTAGCCGCGCAGATCGTAGTTGATCGAACACGCATGCTCGCTGTGCAGCCCCTCGTAATCGACACCCAGGCCGCCGCCGGTGTCGAACACGCGGATATCGACACCCAGTCGATTTAGCTCACCCAAATAGGTCGCCGCCTCGGTAACGCCACGGCGGATATCGGCAAGATCGGACAACTGCGATCCCATGTGAAAATGCAGCAATTTGAGCCAGTGCAAGGCATTGCGCTGGCGCAGTTGCTCGATCAGCGACAGCACCTGCGCGGCGGTGAGGCCGAACTTGCCCTTTTCCCCACCGGTATTCTGCCAGTTACCCTTGGCGAGCGAAGCGAGACGCACGCGGACCCCGAGCTTTGGTTCGATACCGAGTTCGTCGGCCACCGCGAATACGTGCGCGAGCTCGGTCAGCTTTTCGATCACGATGTAGACGCGGTGCCCCATTAACTGGCCAATCATCGCCAGCCGAATGAAATCGCGATCCTTATAACCATTGCACACGATCGCACCACCGGGACGCGAGCGCGCGAGCACCGCGAGCAATTCGGGCTTGCTCCCCGCTTCCAACCCGACCCGCGCGCCGCCGTGGTCGATGATTTCGTCCACCACGCTGCGCTGTTGATTGACCTTGATCGGATAAATCGCGGTGTAGCCGCCGGCGTAGCCATGGGCCGCGCGCGCGGCCTCGAAGGCGTCCGATAGCCGATCGATTCGTTCGTTGAGGATATCCTCGAAACGCACCAGCACCGGCAGGTCCAGTCCCTCGGAAAGGAGTCGCTGCGTCAGCGCCTTGAGATCGATACCGCGCGCTGGATCATCGACCCCGGCCTTCATGACCACATGACCTTGCGCATTGATATCGAAATAATCGGCGCCCCAGCCGCGCAGATGATACAAGTCGCGGGCGTCGTCGATCGTCCAGTCATTCATGTTCGGAATCCGAAAGGTGTTGTGTGTCACATCGCGGCGGCTATGATACCCGCTTTACTCAGCGCGGAGCAGCACGATGAAACTGGACGATCAGTGGTTTACGGAAGTCAATCCGGACTTCGGCTTTGCATTTTCGCTCAAGCTCAAAGAGAAACTGCACGAGGAGCAATCGCCATTCCAGAAGATCGAAATCTATGCCACCGAGCACTGGGGCAACCTGATGGTGCTCGATGGGTGCTACATGGTGACGGGACTCGACAATTTCGTGTACCACGAAATGATGGCGCACCCGGGATTGTTCAGTCATGCCGCGCCGAAACGCGTGGCGATCATCGGCGGCGGCGACTGCGGCACCCTGCGCGAAGTGCTCAAGCATCCGCAAGTGGAGCAGGTGACACAGATCGATATTGATGAACGCGTCACGCGCGTTTCCGAGATTTACTTCCCAGAACTCTGCGCGTCGAACGGCGACCCGCGCGCCGATCTGAAGTTTATCGACGGGATTCAATGGATGGCCGAGCAACCCGCCGGTAGCCTGGACCTGATCATTGTCGACAGCACCGACCCGGTTGGCCCGGGCGTCGTATTGTACTCGGTGGAGTTCTTCCGCCACTGCCGCAATGCCCTGGACGTGGGCGGTCTATTGGTGCAACAAAGCGAATCGCCACTGGTGCATACCGACGCGATTATCGCGCCGATGCACGCGCGCATGCGCGAGGCCGGTTTTCACGACACCCGCACATTGCAGTTCCCGCAACCGATCTACCCCACGGGTTGGTGGAGCGCCACGCTGGCCAGCGCTGATGGTCCGGTGGACTTCAAACGTACCGCGGACGCCGAAAGCGCGACGATCGCCACGGACTACTACACCGCCGACATCCATCGCGCCGCGCTGGCGATGCCGGCTTTCTTTGGTCGCAAGCTGCGGCGCCCGGCATCCAGCCGCTAAGCGCGAATTCATCTAGAATCGCTTAAGCAAGTGACGTTGAGTATTCCATCGGAGACCGCACATGAAACAACCCGCCTTGATCGCGAGTGCGTTACTGATCATCAGCTTGACGGCAGCAACGATCGTCGGCTGTCAATCGGTGCAGACCACCCAGGGAGGCTCGATTGGCCTCGATCGCAAGCAACTGATGTCGTCGCTGATCTCGTCCGAACAGATGTCCCAGGCGTCGATCCAGGCCTACCGCGAAACGCTCTCGGAGTCAAAGCAAGAAGGGAAGCTCAATCAGAACGCGGCGATGACCCAGCGCGTGCGCGGCATTGCCCAGCGACTAGTTCCGCACACCGCGGTATTCCGGCCGGATGCGCCGAAGTGGCAGTGGGAAGTGAACGTGATCACTTCGGACGAACTGAACGCCTGGTGCATGCCCGGCGGCAAGATCGCGTTCTACTCCGGCATCATCACCAAACTGAATCTGACCGATGACGAAATCGCGGCCATCATGGGGCACGAAATCGCGCACGCGCTCCGCGAACATGCGCGCGAACGCGCATCCCAGCAGATGGGCACCGGCCTGGTCATTGGTGTTGGTGCCGCCGCGGTCGGCGCGGGGCAAACCGCGGTCGATCTTGCCCAGATGATCACTCAGCTCACACTCTCGTTACCCAATAGCCGCCTGCATGAAACCGAATCCGATCGGATCGGGGTCGAGCTGGCGGCCCGAGCCGGATACAACCCCCGCGCGGCGATTTCGCTATGGGAGAAAATGAACAAAGCCAGTGGCAATGGCCCGCCGCAATTCTTGAGTACCCACCCCTCGCCGACCACTCGGATGCAGGATCTGGACGACTATTCGCGGCGCGTGATGCCGCTCTATGAGCAAGCGCGACGGTAACGGATACGCCTATTCAAGCGGGTTTGCGCTGCTCTGGGCGGACGTGCGGCGTAAAGTACTCGTCGGCGCGATCGAGTTCGACGGTTTCGCGGTTGGCGTTCACGAGCGACTGCTCATAATCGTTCCAGCCACGTAGGCCGGTTTTGAGCGAACAGGGATTTTCATAACCCAGTTGCTTCATTGTATAGGCCGCCAACACGCTGCGATAACCCGAGTGGCAGATGACCACGATCTTGCGTTGCCGCGCCTTCACCAACTCAGGCACGGTCTCTTCGTAATCCCATTCGCAGGAAGACTCCAGGATGCCGCGCGGCACGTTGAGCGATCCCGCGATGTGCATACAGGAAAATTCTGCTGGCTCGCGGATATCCAGCAATAGCATGTCCTCCCCATGCGCCGTCATTTCAGCGAGATCCCAGGGCATGATCTCCGTGATCGCCTTGCGTTGCTCTTCCACGAGCTCGATATATCGTTTCATTGCGACGTGTTCGTAGCGTATTGAGTTAATCCAGCGACGTCGACGCGCCGTTGACCGCACCGCCGGCTACCAAATTGGAGCGGAAACCGTGCTCGACGGCAATGACCGCGGCTTCCACTCGAGAATGCACGTCGAGCTTGCGCAAGATGGCCTTGACGTGGAGTTTGACCGTGCCGTCGGAAATACCGAGGTGTTTCGCGATCACCTTGTTGCTGAGACCGTCCGCCAACAGACTCAGGATCTCCGCCTCGCGCGGCGTGAGTGTGTCGATGGGTTTGGACGGCTCCGGCGTGATCGTCTCGCCTTGAACGACTTTGGCGAGCACTTGGGTCAATGCCGGAGCCACGATCATTTTGCCGGCGACGATATCGTACAACGCAACCACCAATTGGTCTGGCTCCATGTCTTTCAGCAAATAGCCCTGCGCGCCGCTGCGCAGGGCGTCAACGAGATCCTTCTCGTTGCTGCTGGTGGTAAGAATCGCCACCGGCGTTTGCAAACCGCGCTGGCGCAGGGCGCGCAGTACCCCGAGACCATCGATATCGGGCATCCGCATGTCGAGCAGGATGACATCCGGCACGAGCTCATCGGCCAGGCGAATCCCATCGCGGCCGTCGCCGACCGATGCCACCACTTCGATGTTGCGATGCTTCAACAAGCCCTGCAGGCCTTCGCGAAACAAGGTGTGGTCATCAATGATCAACACCTTCAGTTTTTGATTCATACGGCTACCGCCCTGGCTGTGGGTGTATCGCCCGCGAGATTCAGCACCTTGGGCGCATTGAACTCAAGGACGATTTGCGTGCCCTCCGAGGGCTCGCTTTCGATCGTGAGCGTGCCGCCGATACGTCGCGCGCGATCCCTCATGATGCTGAGTCCGATATGGTCACCCGGATTGACGCCGCCCTTGACGGCGTCCTTGATGCCAACGCCATCGTCCTCCACCAGCACTTTGTAGGCGCCCGTCTTGCTGCCATGCAGCATGACACGTACCGCGTTCGCGGCGCTGTGTTTGCGGATATTGGCAAGCGCTTCCTGCACGATGCGGATGATATGCATCTCGTAGTCCGCTGGCAGCCGCTGCTGCGGCCACTCCTTCTGCAGATAGATCGGAATGTCGCATTCACGACGGAAGCGCTCAACCGCGCGCTCGACAGCCGGCACGACACCTTGCTTGTCAAGTGGCGCCCGGAAATGACTGATCAATTCGCGAAGCTCATAGTTCGCCTCATCCAGGGAGTTTTCAATCTGTTCGAGCAGCGCCCACATCGAGGCCTCGTTACCCTGATGCAAGGTCTCATCCAACACGCGTACCTGGAATCGAACCGAGGCCAGCGTTTGCGCCAAGGAGTCGTGCAGTTCGTGGGACAGTCGAGCGCGTTCATCGAGAATCGTCAGACGATTGCTTTCCTCGTCCAGGCGCGCCTTTTCGATCGCCATGCCGAGGTAACGACCAATGCAGGTAAACAGTTCCTCGAAATCCTTATACAGCTCAAAATGTTGCTTCGCGACGAAAAGGTTGTAGACCCCAAGCGTACGCCCACCGTAACGCAGTGGCACCGCGATCAGCGATGACGCCTCATCGGCGAACATCGGGCGGCCGTTGAGCACCGCGCATGAACGCAGATCGCGTTGATACAGCACCGACTCGTTCGCTTCGGTTTGACCGCACAGACACGTTTTCGCCGGCAATACCAATTCGCGCGCCATGATGTCCTCGTCGAGCCCGACGCTTGCAACGAGATGCATCTCATTGTCGTCACCGAGCAAGCGCACCGCGCCTGCCTTGGCGTCGAGGATCTCGGTCAGCGTATGCAAGAAACGCATCAGCACCTCATTGACATCGCGGGTTACGTTGATGCTCGCCGCGACGTCGTAGAGAATCTCCAGCATCGAGATGCACTTGTATCCCGGCAAAAGGCTCGGCGCGCCTTCCAATGATCGCGATTCAATACCCGGCGGGCGTAACGGACAGAACTCACCCTCGCCGTACGGCAAAAGGTCCGCGGCAGGCTCGGGATCTGACGCTGCGTCAGGGGCGTTTGGGCCGTTCAGCGGCATGTTCTGCCGCGACGAGTTCGCCAGATAAAGTCGAGCAGCGGTAATTAGCGCGAACGTCAAACCGACAATGCTCAGGTAACCCAGCCAGACGGCGCTCGTGATTGAGCGCAACAACTCGATCGCAACGACTCCGCCAAGCGCGCCAAGGAGCATCGCGGTGGGATTGTCCAACAGTTCCCTCAGCGCCCCCACCCAGGACTTGTTTTTCGCGGATCGGTCCAAAAGGCTCATCTTTAGGCAACCTTAGCCCGGGTTAATACAATATACGTGTGGGGCGTCGCCAAATTGAGCATCGTCGTACTCAGGTTCGCGGATGGGTATGGCCGGGATCATTCGGATTGATGAAAACGAAATTGCTCTCGCCGTCATCAAGTACGACGAAATCGATTACCATTCCGGATATCTTCACCGTTTGCGCCGCGTCGAACACGAGAGCGATGCCTTCGGATTCAACACTGACATCCTCCCCGCCCTGCACATCATCGAACCCCATCAGGTAGGTGAAGCTGCCATCCGCTGCTTCACGCACCGCGACTCGTAACGCCACGCCCTCGAGCTGGCTTTGGCGCGAGGCCTCACGGATCTTTTCGGCCGCCTGTTTGGTAACGGTCAACATCACATAACTCTCCAATCCGAATGTGTTCCACCCATGCGCGAATCGCGCGCGCCCGAGTCGCGGGCCTGGCGCGTTAAAACGCTGGTTTTAATCGGAATACTAACATAGCACTTGATCAAGGCCGCAAATGCCGGAGTGAAGTTAGCGTCGATTGCGGAAGCCTGGCGAAGGGCCCGGAACAACGGCTCGGCTATTGCTGCGCGCGAACACCGGCGGCCGCCGGTTGGCGCGACGCTCAAGTCGATCGGCAATCGCGTACGAAGGCAAGGAAGCGTTCGACCCAATGGTGTTGCGCCTGATCACGCAGATGCGCGTAGTTCGCGAGTACGTTCATATAAACGATGCCGTCGTACTGCCCTTGCAATCCGAACCCGCGCCGCACGCGATAGGCGAATTTTGAGCCCAAGGGCAATTCGGACAACGTGGAGTAATGAAATTCGTGCGCCTTGATAATCCGGCCAGGTTGTCGGTCCGGCCACGGCGCATCCTCCGTTTCCTCCAGCTCCACGTAACCGCGGCCTTGCGGGCGGTCAGCCATGATCGTATCGACTGGCAATACGCCAACCATATCGGCGCGAGCGCCCCGCCACTCGATTCGTCGCGTCAGGTACATCAGGCCGCCACACTCCGCATAGGTCGGCAAGCCCGCCTCGATGGCAGCCCGCACCGACGCTCGCATCGCGTGGTTGGCCTCGAGTGCGCCCATATGCGTTTCCGGAAATCCGCCGCCAATGAACAGCCCATCGAGATCGGGTAACCGGGTATCTCGCAGCAGATCCAGCGGGATCAGTTCAGCGCCACATTGCCTGAAACGATTCAGATCATCGGCATAATAGAAGCCAAAGGCCGCGTCGCGTGCGTATCCGATCCGCAACCGATCACCGGAATCACAATCGATCGCGTCCGATGCTTGGGAATTCAAATGAAAATCCGAAGCCGCATCGGCAGCTGCCAGCGCGAGAAAACGCTCAAGATCAACCTGTTGCTTTACCCGTTCGCGAATGCGGCCAATGATCGACGCGGCACTCATGTGTTCATTTGCCGGCATCAAACCGAGATGGCGTTCGTCGATATTGCAGGCCTCATCACGGTGCATGGCACCAACGACCGCCAAGTCCGTGTAGTGTTCGACCGCTGCGCGCAGCTTGCTTTCGTGCCGCGGTCCACCCACTTGATTGAGTATCACCACCGCCACGGTCACGTCGGGATCGAATCGTTCGTAGCCTAATAACAACGGCGCGACCGAACGCGTGATTCCACGGGTATCGATAACCAATACGACCGGTGTTTTGAGCAGCTTGGCCATTGCCGCGTTGCTATCGGAGCCATCCAAGGCCAGGCCATCGTGCAAACCCTTGTTGCCCTCGACGATCGCGATGTCGGCACCACGACGCATCGCGAATGTGCCGAGAAGTTCGGCCGGATGCGACGTATTGAAATCAAGATTGAAGCACGAGCGCGACGACGCCTGCGCAAGCCAAATGGGATCGATGTAGTCGGGTCCTTTCTTGAACGGTTGCACGACAAACCCACGCTCGACCAGAGCGGCACAGATACCGAGCGTTACCGTCGTCTTGCCGGACGACTTGTGGGCGCCTGAAATATAGATTCGCATGGATTGTTCGAGCGTGCTTGGCCTAGCCTGAGGAAGGGTGAGGATCAGGCCCGAACCTGTCACACGTCAAGTTCCCGATGCAATTCGCGAGTGCCTGATCTGCTGCGACTCCTACCTCGGCACTGCGAAGAATCCTACCGAAGAAAATCGTCGTAACGCGGCACAGCTAATGCCGCCGGTGCATCGCGACACATCCAAACGCGATGCCTAGCACCTTATACGCGGTTAGACTTGAATCAATCAGCGCAGCTCGCTCGCACCCGGTATTCGGAAGCGAGTCCACCGGTTGGATGGAGACACGCCCAATGCGAAACGGACTCAGGGGGAAGGCCTATTCCGCCCAAATCAAACACACGGAGCGCCCCAACGAGATCGCACGCGCTAGTGCTTCGCGGAATGGTGCGGATCAACAATCTCGTCGGCGAGGCTCTCCGGTAACAATGCCAACAATTTTGCTGCACTCGCCACCAACAGCAGCGCGATCGCCATGCCACCCAAACCCAGCATGAGCTCCCAGACACTCGGTATGTAGCTCGCGACCTCGCCGTCCTGGAAGGCGCTTGTTACCTCTTTGCCCGGGAACAATGTCAATGGGAACGCTTGGCCTCCGATAATGATCGAGTACATCAATGCGAGACCGCCGAGTATGACCAACACCGAGCTTACACCCAGCCAAAACCGGTTAGATGCTGTCGCGGGCCAGTACAGCAACGCCAATGGAACCAACCCACCAATGACCACTTGCCCGATCCAGAACATGGCCGCATATACGCCACCGCCATCGCGCCCCAGTAACGTGAATGCTACCGCGTCGTGATGCTGGGTGGCGTACAGGCTGGTCAGAAAGAACACCGCCAGGAAGTACAGGACCGCGGCGATAAAGATACCCTGAAGCTTCCGCAGTCGATCAATAATACGGTCGCCGAGCGCGCGACCGCTCCAGTTATAGCTTGCCATCAGAACAAGATTGAAAATCGCAAGCCCAAACGAAAACGACATGACCACGAACATCGGCGCGAGAACAGCGGCATCGTAGGTCTCACGGGCGACCAAAAAGCCAAAGATGGAGCCTGTACCGGTGGTGAGAACGAGACGCCAAATGAACGCCGCGAAACCTGCCGGTTTAGTGAATCGATTCATCTTGCGCTCCATCATCATCCAAAGGTAGATGCCGACGATTACGAAGAAACCGTTGTATAAGATGATGTTCCAGGCGAAGATCGATTTGAAATTGTAATAGGTCATCGCGACGATCAATCGATCAGGTCTGCCGAGGTCCAGAACCAATACGATTAACCCCCCGGCCAGGAGTGCGATCGCGGTCCACGCCGACAGCCTCGACAACGGCTTGTAGATCTCACGGCTGAATACCGACGCGATCGATGCGACATTCAATGCACCCGAGGCCGCGACAATCAGAAATACCGCGAATACATGAGGCATGCCCCATACGACCTGATTGTTCATCCCGGTGACATAGTGCCCAGCCGTCTCCATGTGGTGCGCTGCGAAAAGCCCCGCTAGCACCACGACGCCAAGCAAGCCGAGCAAGCCATAGAAGCCTACGGAGTTTCCTGCGAGTGGCGAAAATCTCAGTTTGCTAGATGCCATAGATAAATCTCATCATTCGTGCTGATCGCGGGTAACAGGTCGAATTCTGGTCACTCGTGCCGTGCTAGAGACCCAAATACCGAACTCCGGTATTTAGATCCAGATCGGCGCGCACTTGTTGACCACCAAACCGTGTCAAGACACGGGAAATATGACTGTCGGGATCCTTGGTATCGCCAAATACCATTGCTTGACGACCGCTCGAATTGCACGCAACCACGCACGCAGGCTCCTCACCCTGGTCGACTCGGTGCACGCACATCGTGCAGGATTCGACAGTGCCTTTGCCCCTGGGCGCATGCGCACGTTGGTCCGTCGTGACCTCGTGAATGAAGGACCTGGCCTTGTAAGGGCAGGCCATCATGCAATAGCGGCAGCCGATACAAATGTGTTTATCGACCAAAACGATACCGTCGTCCCTTTTGAACGATGCCCCAGTCGGACATACATCCACGCACGGCGGACTTTCGCAATGCTGACACAACATCGGCAGCGACATGACGTGTCCCGTGCCCGGGTCTTTGACCGACATTTTGCGTATCCATTGCGGATCGGTCAGCGGTCTCCCGTGGGATGTGATTCCGTTTTCCGTTACGCATGCGTCGACACAAACATTGCAGTCGCCACACTGTGCGGTGTTGATCAACATACCCCAGCGTCGTGCCGAGGTTACGGCTTCGTCGTCGCGTTTGGCTGAAGCGATCTTGATGAAAAGCACCCCCGGCGCGAGCGTGACCGCCGCGACACCCGCGGATGCCTTTAAGAAGTTACGCCGCCCATTCACGGCCATGTTCGGATTAGTCATCACGAGTATCCATCGAAGTCAGCTGCGACAACCGTCCATGTATTCTCGAAAGCGTAGCGTCTTTATCCGCCGCAAAAGCGCTCACATTCGATTGACCGGAATGCTGCGTCCCGATCGCATCCGGTTTGTGGGCATGACACTGGAAGCAATCGATACTGACCGCCGCATAGTTATGGCAGGCGCTACAGAAGTGCTCCGGTGCACCAAACGCCGGATATTGCCCTTGCGCATCGGGCTGAACATGGCAGTCGATACAGCCCTTCAAACTATGCGACTTCGTCCGAACACCCAGATGCATCGTCGCATCCCGCTGGTGCAGCAGGTATTTCATATGATTCTTGCGAATATCCGCGGTTGGCTCGACGCACTTATCCCCTTTCGCGGCGGGAATATTCGGCAGCGGCGTGCGAGCCAGCGCGGCGGTCGACAACGCGAACGCCAACGCCAGTATCCCGGCACCGGTAAAAAAAACGCGAATCACAGACATGCTACGCACCCGGTTTGTGATGGTTCAATCACCCATTGCCATATCGATGTAGCCGGTCGGGCAAACGTCAGCACAGATATGACAACCGATACAACGGGCATAGTCCGTATAGACGTAGCGTCCAGTCGTACGTTCATTCTTTGGCACCCGTTTGACGGCTTCCTGCGGACAGAAGATCACGCAGTTATCGCATTCAAAGCACATTCCGCAACTCATGCAGCGCTCGGCTTCGGCTTTTGCCTTTTCTTCAGGCAACCCGACGGTTCGCTCCGCGAAATTGCCGAGTACCTGTTCAGAATCGACAACGACCTCATCGCGCTTGTTACGCTCTTCATATCCGAAATGCGAAAGAAACAGCTTGTCGGCGGGTATGATCTCGTGGGCCGAACGATCCTCGTAATTGTGCACCGCGAATTTTGAATCAGAGGTACCCCAAGTTTCCTCGTGCCGGTACTCTTCGGGCGCAAGGCCGGACTCGCGAAGTTTCGCAAGCAAATCGAAATGGTGCTTATCAACCTTCGGACGCTTGCCGAGATCCTGGCTCTTCAAGTAATGATCGATGCTTTCGACCGCGATGGAGGCCTGCCCAATCGCCGTGGTCAAGAGATGGGGACGAACGATGTCACCCGCGGCGAAATGCCCTTTCTTTCCCTTCACCTGGAAATGCGGATCGGCATTCATGAAACCGTAGCCGTTATCGAAATCGGCGAGGTCTGATAAGTCGCCCTTTTGTCCGATCGCGGACACGATCAGATCGGCTTCAACCTGGAACTCGGTACCCTCAATCGCCTCGGGACGATTGTTGACCACCTTGCACTTGCACATGCGCATGCCGGTTGCTTTGCCGTTGTCATCACGCAGTACCTCGAGCGGCATGACGCTACCCAATATCGTGACACCTTCGCGCTGGGCATCGCGCACTTCGTGCTCGGCCGCGGTCATGTTCTCGACCGGAAACAACGACGTCAAGGTCACCGTCGCCCCATCGCGAACAGCCGATGACGCAACGTCATGGGCGGTGTAACCGAGCACGACGTTCTCGGGACGGTCCTTTTCGTTGATGTTCGTGATATGACCGAGGCGCCGTGCGACCGAAGCAACGTCAATGGAGGTATCACCGCCACCGACGACGACGACCTTCTCGGAAACGAGCTTCAAACGACCATCGTTGAACGCCTCCAGGAACGCCACGCCACTCACGCAGTTTACGGCCTCCACGAATCCCGGAATCGGCAGGTCCCTGCCCGACTTGGCACCCAATGCCCAAAGCACCGCATCATGGTCCTTTTCCAGCTGCTCGACGGAGACGTCGCGACCAACGCGCGTCTTCAGACGAAGCTCCACGCCCATTTCGATGATGCGATCGATCTCATTGTTCAAGACATCGCGGGGCGTACGGTAGCCGGGGATACCATACTTCATCATGCCCCCAAGCTCTTCGTGGTCGTCAAATACGGTCACGCCGTGACCGAGCCGCCGCAACTGGTAGGCCGCCGCGAGACCGGCTGGACCACCGCCGATCACGGCGACTTTCTTGCCACTCTCCTGCTTCGGCAGGTCAAATTTCAACTTGTGCTGAAATGCATAATCGCCAATAAATTGCTCGACGGCATTGATGCCGACACGGTCTTCAACCTGATTCCGGTTACATCCGTCCTCGCAAGGCGCGGGGCACACGCGACCCATCATCGCCGGGAACGGGTTGGCGTCCGTCGAGCGCCGAAACGCATACTCCTGCCAAGTCAGACCGACAGGCGGCTTCTCGATCCCGCGAACGATATCGAGCCAACCGCGAATGTCCTCGCCCGACGGGCAGCTACCCTGACACGGGGGCGTACGGTGTACGTAGGTCGGGCACTTGTGAGAACGATCTTCATTAAAAATCTTATCCGTTAAGGCATCCCACGTGTGCGAACCATCCTCGAATTTGCGGAATGTCAGTTTTTTGCTCATATCGTCGTGAGAGGTAGCCATGTTCAATAGCCTCGCGGTTTTATACTCGTTACTCTGCCAACGCCCGCTCAGGCGTCGGCCCCGTCCAGAATGATGGCGTTGCTAACCAGTTGGTGCAGGCTAACAATCTGATCCATCTCGAATCCGTAATACGGCAACACCTTCGAAAACTGGCTCTTGCAGATCGCGCAGATCGCCGCCATGTGGGTCACGCCGTGATGCTCCACAACCTCCTTCAAGGATGTCATGCGCGGCAAAGCACCTTTGATCCTGACGTCCATGAGGTCATCGGTAAGCAACCCTCCGCCGCCACCGCAGCAGTAAGTACCTTCGCCTATGGTTTCCGACGCCATGTCGACGTAGTTGTTACAAACCGTTTTCAAAATGGCGCGCGGAATTTCGAACTGTCCGCCGGGCTTGTCACCCATTCGCGATGCACGCGCGACGTTGCAGGAATCGTGAAAGGTCACGACCTTGTCATCGTTGGCGGATTTGTCGAACTTGAGCTTTCCGGCCTGGATGAGGTCGTAGGTGAATTCACAAATATGCTGTGGCACCGGGTAGCGCGGATCCAGGAAATCGAAAGGTCCCGCCAACGTATTCAGGAAGCTGTAGGCTACGCGCCATGCATGCCCACACTCGCCGAAAACAATCCGCTTGACGCCGAGCTCGAGTGCCGCCTCGCGAATGCGCAGCGCTATACGTTGCATATTCTCGTAGCTGCCGATAAACAGTCCGAAGTTGGCGGCTTCGCTGGCCTTCGAACTAAAAGTCCAGCTCACACCCGCCGCGTGAAATACCTTGCCATAGCCGATCAATCCGTCGATGTGCGGTTCCGCGAAGAAATCCGCAGACGGTGTGACGACCAGAATTTCGGCACCTTTCACGTCCAGGGGATAGCGGACGTCGACGCCGGTGGCGTCCTTTACGTCCTCCTCAACACCCTCAAGCGTGTTGCGCAACGCAGGTTCCGGCAGACCGAGGTTGTTTCCAATTTTGTAGACCTTGCCGATGATCTCGTTGCTGTACTTCTGACCTTTGCCAACCGCCGCCATGACTTCGCGCGCGGCCATCGTGACCTCGGCCGTGTCGATTCCGTATGGACAGTACACCGAGCACCGACGGCACTCCGAACATTGGTGGAAATAGTTATACCAATCGTCGAGTACGTCCTCAGTGAGATCGACCGCACCCACCAATTTGGGCACATACTTTCCCGCCAGCGTGAAATACCTGCGATAGACTTTGCGAAACAGGTCCTGTCGAGCGACAGGCATATTTTTCGGGTCCGAGGACCCCAGGTAATAATGACATTTGTCAGTGCACGCACCGCACTTGACGCATGAGTCCATATAGACCTTGAGCGACCGGTATTTTCCCAGCAACTCACCCATTTTCTCGACAGCTTTTTCCTGCCAGTTGTCGACGAGCTCACCTGGGTAGCCCAACGGGGTCTGATGGTCAGGTTTCGCGACGAATGGGCCAGTCTTTTCCATCGCGCCCGGCTTGATGCGGGGAACGCGGATACTGTCATGAATTTCAGGGACTTCTACGGCGGCCATAACGTGCGTGACTCCTTGAGGATCTCGGTTCTAGCGCTGTTTCGTGCTTTCGAGCTTGAGTGCCCATGCGGCGACGTGACGACGCTCCCTGGGGTTGTCAACCTGATTGCGACTCGGACTGAAGAACACGCCGGGAGCATGTAACAGCTTGCTAAACGGAAAGATGATCATGAGTACGATCACCAGCAGTAGATGTATGAGTACGGCCGGATGAGTCGGCAACGGTTGCCAGTCGAAAATCATGAGGCCGAGGAAAAACGCCTTGAGCGCGACAATGTCGATCTTCGTAAAAAATGTCATCAACGCACCACTCGCACCGATGGCAATCAGTAACAGCAACATCAAGAAATCAGAAGGGGCCGAAATATACCGCACGCGATCGACGACGATGCGCCGAACGAGCAATCCACCCAATCCAATCAGCATCGCGAACGCGGCGTACTTGCCGAAGGGCTGAATGAGACCGACCCAAAACCATACAGGCTCGGTGAAATACCGGAGGTGGCGCAGCAACACCAGAAGCAAACCGAAATGAAACAGCCAGCCAAATATCCAGATCCATTTATTGGACTTGAAAAGGCTTTCGAACAGTACCACCTCCTTCGCGAGGCGATACACAACGCCCGCCTGTGTCGTGGGGGCAGGCGTGGTAGGAATCTTGAGCGGTGCCGGCGTCTTATAATAGCTCCACACGCGATAGCCGAGCCCGCCTATCAGCAGCACGGTCGCGATATAAAAAAGCAGTGCATAGACAACCGTCAGAAACGACATGTTTCCGTTCTCCGCATTTGGATGACTCGGAACCCCAAGGGTCCCGAGTACAGATCAAACGTACAAAAGGATCAAACGCAACCAGTCGGCTTCGGCAAACCCGCGTACTTACAAGCTTGCTTGGCTGGACCGTATGGGAAGAGCTCATACAAGTATTTGCTGTTGCCCTTGTCCGGACCCAGCTTCTTTCCGATTGCCTTGGTCAGCACGCGAACCGCCGGTGCGATTTGGTACTCGTCGTAATACTCACGCAGAAAGTTGATGACTTCCCAGTGGTTATCGCTGAGGTCCGCACCGTCCGCCTGGGCCATGGCGGCCGCGACTTCCGGATTCCACTCAGCAAGATTCGCGAGGTATCCCTCTTCGTCGGTTTCGTAGGTCTTACCGTTTACTTCAAGTGCCATTGTAAAAATCTCCTACCAGAATCTGTTTAAGATATGGGTTAAAGCCAGGATTGGTTGTTATCGTGCTCCGCGACGAGATCGACGAAGCCCGCATAGTCCACCGACTTAATCCCCTCGATCAACTGCGCCTCCGAAATCCCCCTTGCCTTTACATCTGGACCCAGGACGTAAACCTTGAGCCCATTCATCGCGCCTTTCACTTGCTCGGAGAAAGCCGTGTTGTTCATCGCACCGATGACGCCATCCTCGATCAAAAGCACCGACGCACCTTCGGTAGCCAACCTCAGGCAGCTACTCAACGCGTTGCGCTCGAAAGGCGATTTGTTAACGATATGCAACATAGTCATCAACTTTACCTCTAGAAACTCAAAACGACATCGGCTTCGTCCATCAGCTGCGCCAGTTCACTGGAACTGACGACCTGTATGGAATCCTTCTCGGCGTAGTCTTCCTCGGCGTCCTCGTACTTCAGTGGCTGCAGGTCGTCAATGCTGAGACCGCGTGCTTCAAGTGACTCCTTTTCCACGTAGATCTTCGTGACCTCGTAGTCACCCAGCGCGGAATAGGTTTTCGAGAAGTTTTTCATGCCGATACCGGTGGTTTCCTGCCCAATGGTCAATTGAAAGACACCATCGTCGACAAAAACAAGCCGAACGTCTTGCTCGAAGGCCGCGCCAATCAGCACGACCTCAAGTGATTCGAGCGCGTAAACGGTGCCGTAGGGAGGCTTGCGGTTCACATAGTAGAACTTTTTAACTGCTGACATGGGGCCTCCTTAGTCTCCGAACACCACAAGCCGGTCCGCCTGAATCCCGGCTTCGATCAACTGACCCAACCCGGAAATACGAAACCCGGGTGCTATGTTGTCAGCATTTTTACCCTGCCGCTTGGCCTCGTTCTCGTCGAGCAAGCCGCGGCGCTGAGCCGCGGCGATACAGACGACAAGATCGAGTCCGTGCTGCTCAGCGAGCTGACTCCACAATTGGGTGATATTCCGATCGTCTTGCGGCGGGACCGCGAGACGCGTCGCGTTATTCACACCATCGTGATAAAAGAACACGCGAAATATTTCGTGCCCCTTTGCCAATGCGGTCTTGGTGAACTGCAAGGCCGAATCAGACGACTGATGGGTGTAAGGACCCTCATTTACCAGAATCGCAAGCTTCACGTTACGCCCTCTTTTCTAGAAGCGGATATGCGTCGAGGCGTTGAGGCTATTACGCGCGCCACGCCAGTTATCGATGTGGAACTTAGTGAACGGCAGCCCGGTCAACTCGAAAAACCGCGGCCAACCTACTCGCTCGATCCAGTCATTGATACGCTCCCAGTCTTTGGCGTCCTCTTTGTAGCACTTGAGGATTTTCTTCACGATCGCGGTCGCTTCCGGCCAGCGTGGCGGATTGTTCGGAATCCCCGACGCAACCAGCTTCTGGAAGGTCGGCTTGCCACGTGCGTTGGAGTGGTTTCCACCTACCCAGATTGCAAGCTTGCTGTGCTCCGCGTCATTGATCTGCATCGGCGGGCACGGTGGATAGCACGCACCGCAACAGATGCACTTACGCTCGTCGACCTCGAGAGAAGGCTTGCCGTTGACCTGTGCCGGACGAATTGCCGCGACCGGGCAGCGCGCCACGACGGATGGACGCTCACAAACGTTGGCAACAAGATCATGATTGATCTTGGGCGGTTTGGTGTGCTGCACGTTGATCGCGATGTCGCCTTGGCCACCGCAGTTGATCTGGCAGCACGAAGTCGTGATATGTACACGGTTCGGCATGTTCCATGCGCGGAACTCGTCGATGAGCTCGTCCATCATCGCCTTGACCACACCCGAGGCATCGGTGCCGGGGATGTCGCAATGCAACCAGCCCTGCGTATGTGAAATCATCGCGACCGAGTTGCGGGTTCCGCCGACGATGAAGCCCGCGGCGGTCAGTTGATCAACCAAGGGCTGGACCTTGGCCTCATCGCTGACCATGATTTCGACGTTACTACGCAACGTGAAGCGGATGAACCCTTCACCAAAAGTATCCGCGATGTCGCACAGTTTGCGAATCGTGAAGACATCAAGGATACGCTGGGTGCCGCACTTGATGCTCCAGAGCTTTTCTCCGGATTTCGCGACGTGCAGTAGCACACCCGGCTGGGGGTCTTCGTGGTAGTCCCAATTTCCGTAGTTACGGCGCATCGAGGGATGCATGTACTGGAATGCCTCGGGGCATCCCGTTTCGATCGGTGGACGGAGAGCTGCGTCAGCCATACCTATCTCCAGTAGTTCAAAAAGGTTAAATCTGAACGATTGCCAATATTGGTTCGAAACTCCCTAGCCAGCAGCTTGTTCGGCCTTACGCTCGAACCACTTTTCGGCCTCGGTATCCCATTCGTCCATACGTACGTACGAGCTCTGACGCGGACTGCTCACCATGTTCGGGTCGACATCCACACCGACTCCCTCCAGAAAATTAACGAGCCCAATGCGCTCGATCATCTCGCCACAACGCTCATGCTCAAGTCCGTTTTCCGCCCAGAAGTCGATAATGTTCTCGGCGAGCTCGACGATCTTGGCGTAATCGTCATCGCTATCCATCTTCATGAAGGGGATTACCACTGTGCCCATCAGATCACCGATCTTGAGCGTACGCTTGCCTCCGATCAGGATGCTGACGCCACGGTCGTTGCCAGGTGAGAGCGCCTTGGGCAATACGTTGAGGCAGTGCATGCACCGGACACAGTTGCGGTTATCAACGCGCAAGGTGTCGTCATCATTGAGGGCGAGCGCATTGGTCGGACAGCGAGTGATGACGTTGTCGATCAGGTACTGCCGCCCTTTGGTGCCAACGTAAGCCTTGAACTGCTCCTGGTTGACACTCATATCGTCCCGCCAGGTGCCAATAATCGCGAAATCCGAGCGCTCGATGGCGTTTTGGCAATCGTTGGGGCAACCAGAGACCTTGAACTTGAACTTGTACGGAAGCGCGGGGCGATGCACGTCGTCAGTGAAGCGGTTCAGTAACGTCCGGTGTAACCGCTGCTCGTCAGCGCAGGATTGCTCGCAACGCGCGGCGCCGACGCAGGACATACCGGTGCGCACACACGGTCCGGCACCACCTAGATCCCAGCCGTACTCGTTGATTTCGTCGAAGAAATGTTGCGTGTTCTCGGAAGTGGTGCCGATGAACATGATATTGCCGGTCTGGCCGTGGAAGGTAATCAGACCTGAGCCGTATTTTTCCCAGCTGTCAGCCAACTGACGCAGCATACCGGTGCTGTAATGATTGCCGG
>JBHJOI010000042.1:0-14408 GCA_050329935.1 Thiotrichales bacterium
CCCTGGTTTGCCGCGTGACGGTCCAGGCAGTTGTAGGAGACGTTGAGTTCGCCATCGGCAAACCACTTGAACATCGGCGCGTTGGATTCATCCAGCGCGACCGAGAACGGCTTGTGCCAGGTCAGCTCCTCCCGCGCGAGATCGGCCCAGAACCCGGCATGATCGGCCGCGGCCCGCGCGTGCAGATCCGCGAGTTTCTCGGCGTTGATCGTCGCCGCGGCCTTGATTTCGGCGCTGGGCTCAAAAACCCGGGTCTCGTGCATGACGGACTCGATATTACTGCTCATTATTGCCTCCAGTGGTGTCTTCAGGGGTGTCTTGTAAGTTCGACGTGGGCCGGCCCGACCCGACAGGGTTTATTCTCCACTTTGTACCCCTGCATTTGAAGTCGATTGAGTAGCGTGTCACAGGTTTTAGTCCGAATCGCGACCGTCCGTTCCGCTTCGGGTCAATACCTGCTCGTAAATCGCAACATCGGACTCGCGAAAACAGACCGCGACAATGCGCTCGAAGTCCGGTTCCGCGACCCGCATCGCGTTCACCGCGATGCGGGCGGCCGGCTTCTTCGGGTAGCCGTAGATGCCGGTGCTGATTGCCGGGAATGCGATGCTGCGAGCACCACACTCGCGCGCCAATGCAAGGCAATTGCGATAACAGGCGCGCAACAGCTCGGCCTCACCGTAGCGCCCGCCCCGCCACACCGGCCCGACCGTGTGAATGATCCAGCGCGCCGGCAAATCAAACCCCGCGCTCAGCCGAGCCTCGCCAGTTGGACAACCGCCGAGCGTGCGCGTGAACGCCAGCAACTCCGGCCCCGCCGCGCGATGAATCGCGCCGTCTACTCCGCCACCGCCGAGCAGCGATTCGTTCGCCGCATTGACGATGGCATCGACCTCCAACCGTGTGATGTCACCCAACGTGATTTCTATCGTCATGACTGTGAACCCGTCGCCGGAGCGCGTCGATCGCCCGTGTTACGCTTTCTGAGCGTAGCAGCTTTTTCGCCAACCGGCGTTTGCCGCCACGCACCCGCCGGGTATCGGTGGCGGCTCGATTACGCAACTCAGGACGCGGCGTGCGAACACACTTCTGGCGAAACATTCTCGGACTGCTCGTGGCTACCCTCGTCGCCGGTTGCGGCACCGATCTGACACTCCTCGATGCCCCGCCGACAGGCGCCCGGCCCGCGACCGCCGCGATTGCGACCACGAACCCGAGCAGTGCGCCGACCACGCGTGAACCGGCCACCGATCGCCTGGTGTGCGCCGCCAGCGAGACCGCGAGCGTCAGCTACATTTTCGATGGCGACACGGTCGCGGTCCGTTATCCCGACGGCCAGGAAGACACCGTGCGCTACATCGGTATCGACACCCCGGAAGTCGGCGAAGTCTGCGCCGAGGCGGCGACGATTCACCAACGCGCGCTCGCGGCCGGCAAACAGGTGTTCATGTTGCGCGACGTCAGCGACCGTGACATCTACGGCCGCCTGTTGCGCTACGTCTGTACCGAGGACGGCGTGTTCATCAATGCCGAGATGGTCGCCGCAGGGCTCGCGCTCGCCAAGCGCTACCCGCCGGACACGCAATACGCCAACACCTTCAAGACCCTGGAGAACGAAGCGGCGCTGGCCGGACGCGGCTGCCTGCACGCCGATGCGGTCGGGAATACCGCCAGCGACGGCTCGCTGTGCTGCAAGATCTGCCGCACCAGCAAGGCCTGCGGCGACACCTGCATCCCCGTCGAGCGCAGCTGCAACGCCACCAGCGGTTGTGCCTGCGACGGCTAGTCGCACAACCTGCTACGCTCAACGCATCGCGCACTTCGACCGCTTGAGGCATGACCGAAAGTCCATTCCAGCCACCCTGGTGGCTCCGCAACCCGCACCTGCAAACGCTCGCCGCCAGTGTGCTGCGACCGCGACCGCGGATCGAACTCGGGCGCGAACGCCTGCTGCTACCCGATGGCGACTCGCTCGAACTGGACTGGACACGGTTCATCCCGGGCGCGCCGTTCGTGATCGTGCTGCATGGACTGGAGGGTTCGGCGCGCTCGCGCTACGCCGCAGGCATCCTCAAGGCATTGAGCGCGCGCGGATTCAACGCGGCGTTGATGTACTTCCGCGGCTGCGGCGGCGTACCCAACCGATACGCGCGCGGGTACCACGCGGGCGAAACCGAAGATCTGGCCCACGTCGTTCGCACCCTGCGCCAGCGCTACCCAGGGCAGCGCTTCGGCGCGGTCGGCTACTCGCTCGGTGGCAATGTGCTGCTGAAGTGGTTGGGAGAAACCGGGGCGAACAACCCGCTCGACGCCGCCGTCGCCGTCTCGGTGCCGTTTCGGCTCGCGGACGCCGCACGCCGGATCGACCACGGCTTTTCAAAAATCTATCAGCGCTATCTGCTGCGCAAACTGGAAGCGAGTGTCGCGCGCAAGCAACTCAGTGGCGACTATCCCGAACTTGGGCCGCGCGGGCGACGGTTCGCCTCGCTACGCGATTTCGATGACGCGGTCACGGCGCCACTGCACGGCTTCGCCGGCGTCGACGATTATTACGCACGCTCGAGCTCGCTTGGATTCCTGAATGGCATCGCCCGGCCGACCCTGCTCATCCACGCGCTGGACGATCCGTTCATGTACCCCGCGACAGCGCCGAGAGCGGACGATTTGCCGCCCGCGGTGCGCCTTGAGCTGAGCCCACACGGTGGCCACGTCGGGTTTGTCTCCGCGCGCCGGCGCGAGCGTTTTTGGCTGGAAGCACGGATTCCAGCCTGGTTCGAGCGGACGTTGCGTTGACACGATCGGCACCCGATCGCCGCGCGGACCCGGGCACTGGCTTATCCAACGCCGGCGCTTGACGATCGTAAAATCAATAGGTTATGGGCCGTGCGATGTGAACAGCCGCATTGATTCAACGCTTCGCTAGCGCCAACATTTCGCGATGATCTCGGCGTCATCGGATTCGTTCGCGCCTTGACGACCCGTATGGTCGATCGAGAATTCGGTACACTCCTTGTCCTTGCTCTTTTGCAGCGCGCTGTTGGGCTCGGCTGTGAGCGTGAAACCCTCGCAACGGTCGTTCGCCGTGCCGCCGCATCCGGCGGGTTCGGGCACAAGCGCCAACGTGTAATGACTCTCCTTCCCGCGCACGCGCGTTTCACCCTGCTCTCTCAGCGCATCGAGCGTATGCGCGTAACTCAGGTTTTCGGTGTAGTACCGCTCCTGGCTCTGCGCGATCCGGGTCAATGCGATCGTCGCGTCGGCGCGATTGGATTTAACCACCTGCTGAATGTAACTCGGGTATGCGAACGCGCCGATGATCGCGATGATCACCAGCACGATCAGCAGCTCGACCAGCGAGAAGCCAGCCGCGAGGGGCCGCATGCCGTGCGGCGACCTTGTGAGGCGGGGTGTCATCAGTGCTCCTGCTCCCAATACACCCGGCGCAGGCTTTCAAACTGCTGCCGACCGAGGAACTGATCGAACTTGCCGCCGATGAACGTCTCGACGATGACCTTGCCGGTATCGCCGTCCTTGCGCACGTTGAAATGCACCTCGGGCAGGATATCCGACGTCGGCATGCCGATCACCACGCGGTCGGCATCGGTCAACTTCGTGGGATCAGCCTCGAAGTCCGTGTATTTCACCACCGCTTTAGCGGTGCGAACGTCGAACGCATAGATCTTCGCGGAGTGCCTCGATGCCCCGCAGCCCGTGCTGCTCTCGGTCTCCGGCAGGAACGTGGTGAAAAAGACCTTGTTGTCCACCGTCACCGCGCGCGCCAGCGCTTTCTCACCGCTCGCGAATTCGAGGTTGTAATACCAGCCGAACTTTTCCTGCGGTATTTCCTGCGAGGTATCGACGTTGACCAGATCACTCTCGCCGATCAAGGCGCGGTCTGGATCCGCGACTTTCGCGACATCGAGATCCTTGACCATGAACAAGCGGTCCTGGATCGTTGATTTCTGTAGCGGGCGCTCGCGGAAACCGGAGCCAATCGCCAGCGAGACGTAACGCTGCGTGCCCAAGCGGACGATCGCGGCATCGGGCTCGTTGAAGAACCTGCGGTTGCTGGTCACATCATTGCCGCCGAGATCGGCGATCTGCTTCAGCGTGGGTTCCTTCGCTGATTTGAGGTGGCGATTCTTACTATCCGGCAGATCAACCCGGTATACGCGACCCACGACATCGTTGAAATAGATTCTGTCGGCGACGCCGTTGTTATCAATGTCGATCACCCGAGGGCTTGCAGGGATGCTGTTGGGCATCGCGGTCGCCTCGATTTCCCAGATCAACTCGCCGCTTTCCGCATTGACGATGAACACGGCATTTCCCTCGCTGTCGTCGATTCGGCTCGCGGCGTTGTCCTGATCGGGATCGTAACCACCGCTGAAGATCACCGCGGGTTTGCGGTTACCCGGCTCGATTTCGATCTCTGTTGGAACCGCGGCCGACCAGCTTTGACCTAACGCGGCGAAATCACCGCTACCGCCTTGAATCGACCACAGTAACTTCGGCGAATCGGGCTTCGTGATATTAAGCGCGTAGTAGCCGCGCCCGCCACGGCGCATGCCGGCGAACAGGTAGGCCTTTTCTCCCGCGCTGCCGTCGATCTTGCCGTCGTTGTTCTTGTCGTCCAACCACACCGTGATCGGTCCGTCCATGCCGTAGGGTCGGTTGCCGGTGGGGTCGTACTTGTTGTCGTAGAGCGTCTTGACGTTCTTCAGCAACTCGCGCGGCATGAAGGCGAACAGCTCCGCGCCGGTCTTGGTATCAAAGCCATGCAGGTAGCCTTCGTTGGTGCCGACGAACAACGCCGTCGTGCCGTTGGCATAGCTGACCATGACCGGGCGCGAGTGCAGCACGTCCCCCATGCTGCGACGCGGGGTGGTCGCATCGCCTTTCTTCTTGCCCGTAATGTAATCGATCAGGGCTTTTTCCAGCGTCTTGTCCGATTTAGGCAGCCCGAGATCCGTGTAAGTCACGTTCTTTTGCTCAAGGCTCACCATATTCGTTCCGTTTTCGGTCCAGAGTGATCGCTTGGTGCCAAGCAAATGCGCGACGCCGCCCTTGCCGACCTCGCCGCCGTCCGGCTCGGCGCCGGTGAGCCAGAAGCTGCGCGCGGTATCGTTGAACTTGCCATCGGTGTTCAACGCGTCCTTGCCGCTTGCGTCTAGCAGTTTCGGCGCGACACCGGTCGCGTCGGGTTGCGACAACTGGTACTTCTTCACGTTGCCGATCCAACGCGGCAGACGGCCCGGCCGGAACATCGGCAGGAATACGTCGCTGCTGTTCTCCAGCCGCGTGGTCTGATCGAGCGCGATCGCCGGCGGAGCAAAGGTGTTCGCGGTGTCGGAAACGGCATCCATGATCTCGTACAACGCCGCGACCAGTTGTTCCTCATCCTTGGCCGAGAAAAAGCCGGTCTTGCCTTCCTTTTCGAGTTCAGGCCCAAGGTTCGCGAGCTTCTTGAGGTAGGACTCGCCGGCGTTGCCCAGTGCGAATCCGATCGCGAATGTGTTGACGAACTGATCGTTCGCGAGAATCGGGCTTTGATCCTTGGTCGCCAGGAACTTCGTCAGCTCGGGTCCGCAACGGCCGTCCTCGAGGCCCGCCGGTTGCGCCGCACACGAAAGGCCGAACTCGCCCGTGATTTTCGACACCACGTTCGGATCGCTGCCGCCCCAAATACCGTCATTGGGCTCACCGTCGGATAGCAGCACGATGAAATTGGGCTGGCATTCGTTGCGGATCGGGCTATCGTAGTTCGCGTTCCAGAGCGTCTCGATCGTGGTCTCGTCGTAGGTGTACGGACACTCGTTATAGCGGTACTCGCAGGCTTGGTACGCCGGCTGCGCCGCGTCGCACACGGTTTCGGTCTTGTAATCCCACGCCATGCAGTTACCCGCCTCATCGTAGCCGCCGACACACTTGTTCGGGACGTCGACCGTCTTGCAGCTTTCCGGCTGCTCCGGAACATTGTTACAGGTACCCGTCAGCGTCAAACCGGTGCAATCACCGGTGGTGCTGTTGCACCACCCGATCTTTTCCGTGCAGGTCCCCGTGATCGTCTTGCCGGTGCATTCGCCGCGCGCCTCGTTGCATACCGCGGTCACCGTGGTGCTGGTGGTGGACTCGCTCTTGCCACCGCCGTAGGTCAAAGGATCGGCCTCGCGGATCGCGGGATTGGTGGTCGCGCCATAGTCCACCTTGCCGCCGCGAAAATACTGCGTGGCCTCGTATAGCGATTGCACGATCGGCGTGTAACCCTGGACGTTCAAGTCCGCGATCCGATCATTGATGTCGTTGCGGACTGTCTCGTCCAGCGGCTTGATCGGGTACTTCACGCCGTTCGCGACCGCCGCCTGGCGATGCCCGGCGTAGTGAATCAACCCCGCGTTGATCACGCCCTCGCTGCCGAGAAGTACGGCCGTCAGCGCACGTTTCATGACCTGATAGCGCGAGTCGTAGTGCGATCCGCCGCCCGGCAGCATCGTTCCGTTTGGCGCGAGCGCCATGCTGCCCGAGCCATCGAGCATGAACAGCACGTTCGGCAATCCGGACGCGGGCGCGGTGAAGTAGATTTCGGTGTCGTCCGCCAACGCCGGCACCGCGGACATAAGGCCGGACAACAGTCCCGCCGCCAACGCCAATAGTCCATTCTTCAAGCGACGTGTCATCGTCTTGTTCCTCCGCTCATGCTGTTAGCGGTCGTTTAACGTGAAATGCCCGGTTCGCAGGCAGTGCCGCTCCGGGTTGGGTAGGCGGGCACGTCGGTCGTAGGGACGCGACCGTCGAGTCCCCAGGCATGGGTTCACGGCGTCTCCTGCCTACCCGGCCCGGAGCGGCTTTGATCCACTTCGGCGGCGTTCTCGCGATGAAAGTCAGGTTCATTGGGCGGCACCCGGCGCGATACGGCCGACGCGCTGATGGTGCACCGAATAAGCGCCGGTGCCGTCCAACAGGCCGACCGCCGTGACGTCGAATGCGCGCAGCGCCAAGGGCGCCGAACCGCCGACGCCGATGCTCGTGCCTGTGAGTGTCACGATCCCGCGATCACACATCCGGGCCGTGCCGATCGCGTTGATCGTGCTTTCGGCCTCGGGATCGGCGCGCCCGACCGCGTATTCGCGATCGACCAGGATCGGGCCATCCTCGTGGGCGAGAAAGTAATCGTTGTCCCGCGAGCGACGCTCATCCAGATCCCGCTCCTCGCACTCGCGACAGCTTGCCGTGAAGCAGTTTTCGACCTGGGCAAATGTCGAGGCCTCGGCCAGAGCGGATTCGGAAGTCTGAAATGTCGTCGTCTTGAATTGGGAATTCGCGGCGATCCGCTCATCGAGCGTGGTCGATTTCATTGCCGACACCCCAATGATCGTCATCACCAACAAGATCAGCAACGCGACGATCAACACCGCACCGCTCTGTTGTCCCGGTCCTGTATTGGCGTTGAATCGCATGGTCAACATCCGTCGCATAGATCGGCGCGATTGCGCAAAGGAATGGTGGAGGGAAACACCCTGCGAGCGAGCCGCCCGTTGATCGGCCCTGTCGGAGCCGTATACTCGAAATCGAGCACCCGCAGGGGGGCTGGCGCATCCTCGGGAACATCTCGTACCGGCATCGCGCTGTTGACGACCAGCCCGATTTGCACCGCAATTACCTGCGCCCAGTCATCTGCCGCGAGATCGGTCGCTGGTCGGTAGGCACCATCGACTACACCGTCGCCATCGGTATCGACGCCGTAACGCACCTGGAAGGCATCGACATTTTCGACCAGTGGCTGCGCACCGCCACTACTGCCACGACACATCAATCGCCCATCCTCGAGATAGTAGCTGTTGACAACGCTCGCCAGGATCGTCGCCTGACCCAGGCAGTCACAGGAAAAATACTCCCCCGGCCCGCATTCATCGCGAGGGCTGAAAGCGACCGTCACCCGATCCCCCGGCGTTCCGTCAGCCGTTAGAAACGTATTGGACCAATCGGGGACATCGCCATCGCTGACTACCAAGGCAATAGAATCCTCCGAACGCGGGTACCCCGCTGCCGCGATCCCGCTCTCCAGCATACGGATCGCCGCACGTCCGTTCTCCTGTAGCAAGGACCAGCCATCGCGCGCCGTATTCGACTGCTTGCCGCTGATATAGACGCTCACGACACCTCCCAGCAGCAGCAGCCCGAGCACCATCGCAACCATCAGCTCGACGAGGGTGACGCCGGCTTCGCGGCCGGTATTCATCCTGAAAGCCATGAATCGAGCGCTCATATCGCAAAATCCAGCGCGACTCGCCTGAGCGTGGGCTCATCGTCGCCGCCGTCGTCATCGCCCTGCTGCCGCGTCTCCCGCCAAGTGATCGCGAGGGCGCAATCCACCGTGTCGGCGGTTGCGCCGACGGCGCAATTCAGCGTCTCAACCGACCCGCCAGGCAGCGTGTTTGTGACCGCGCACGCGGTCTGCGCGAGATCCTGTTCGGCCAGGGAGGCGCCACCTGCCACGTTTTCGCACGCGGGTGCGGCCGTGTTGTATTCGCCGTTGCGCGCCGCGGGCTTGTTCATGCGAATCCGCTCCACGGTTTCGTTCGCGATCATGACCGCCTGGGTCCGGTAATAGGCGTTGCCAGAGTTCTTCACGCCTATCATTTGTAGACTCGCGAGGCCCAGCAATCCGACTGACAGGATCATCAGCGCGACCATGATTTCGACAATCGTGAAGCCCCGTTGCGGGCACGGCAAATATGCCTGCGGCGGTAGGCTGCGATTCGTCATTTGTGCGTCTTCTCCAGCGCGATCGCGCCTGCGGCGCGAATCGCGAGTTCACGCGTGTTTGGATCGTTTTCGCCTCCGGTGAGCACAATCGTTTCCGGTTCTGCCAAATTATCCGTTTCGATACCACCGCGCGGGTTGAATTCCAACTCGACCACCGAGCTTGCGCTGACCGTGAGTTTCCCTTCGCCGATCAGCTTGCGATCGAAGATCGCGTTATCCTCATTCCGCACGATCCAGCCACGCGCCCAATCGTCGCCACAATTCTCGCCGTCGGCGCTGGCGCAGATCGTGATCGACTCGCCGCGCTTCATCGCCTCGGATCGTGCCAGCTTCAAGCTGCCGAGCAATTGCGTCGCGTAGGTGTCGGCCCGGTTCGATTCGATCATCTGCCGCAGACTGGGCACGCCAATCCCCGCGACCACGGCCAGGACGACCAGTGTGATCATGAGTTCGGTGAGCGAGAAGCCCCGTTGCGAAGATCGGTCGAGCATAAGCGCGCTACTAGTACCGGAGGACGACCCAGATTACAAAAAGCGACGGCATCGACACGGCAGAACAGCAGACATGCGGTGTTTTCTGCAAGGCAAAACGAACATCGGACGTTCCTGCTCTGGTGCGTGAGCGATGCAAGCCACGTCATCGCGTGAACATTCCCTGGTTGCTCACAATCTAACCACACCGCGACGGGGCCGGCAAATGACCGCGGCCGGTTTTGCGTCGCGGGCGTCACAATCCGGCGTGCACGCGGTTTCGTCCCGAGCTGGCCTGGGGTATTTTTCGCCAAGACCATTCCGTCACCATTCGCACAAGGAAGTCGCGATGCAGAGACACCACGCGCCCGGCCGACAGTCGGGCTTTACCGTGATCGAACTGAGTCAGGTGCTCGCCACCGTGCTGGTCAGCGCCCATCTGGCCGTGTCGTCGTTCGGCGACATGATCAACGCCACACGCCTGACGACCGCCTCGAACGCGATGCTCCTGGCGCTGAAAACCGCGCGCGCGGAAGCGGTCAAACGCGACGAGCTGATCACGCTGCGCAAGCACGGCGATGGCTGGGAGAGCGGCTGGGTGATGTTCGTCGATCGGAACCGCAACGCCCTGCTCGACGACGACGAGGAGGTGCTGCTCGAACAGGGGGCGTTGACGTCGGGATTCAAGGCCCGCGGCAACCGCCCGGTCGCTACCTATGTTTCATACAACGGTGAAGGCCGTAGCGTTTATGTGAACGGCGGGTTCAAGGCGGGCACGCTGACGATCTGCGATCGCACCGCGACATTGGCCAAGGGCCATGCGCGAGCGGTCGTGATCAGCTCGACCGGGCGCCCGCGGGTGTCGGACGACGCGCGGGATCTCAAGACCTGCGTCTGACCTGGGTTCGCGGCGCGACTACACCGAAGGCATTCGGCGCACCGGTATGGTAAAACGGCGCCCATACCGACCGCCGGCGCATCCGGGATACCGGCGCGGGTCACCCAAGGGACCGTTTGTTCGATGAGATTCACGACCGCATCGCGGCTTTCATACGCGAGGTTCGCCTCGATGCTGCTGGCGCTTGTGCTGGGACTCGCCGGCTGCGGCAAACCCGCACTACAACATCTCGCCGGCAGCGCGCAGGGTACGACTTACCACATCAGTTGGTGGAACGCGCAGCCCATCGACGCGCGAGGGTTGCACGCGGCGGTCGAGGCCGAGTTGGCGCGAATCGACCTCGCGCTGTCGAATTATCGCCCCGATTCGGCGATCGAGGCGTTCAACGCCCACGACGCGCTCACGCCGCACCCCGTGCCGGTCGAACTGGTGGAACTCTTGCGCATTGCCAACCAGGTGCGGGCCGCCGGCGCGGACTGTTATGACCTGACGCTCAAGCCGCTGTCGACACTCTGGGGCTTCCGCGCCGACACGCTCACGGTTCCGGCGCCCGAAACGCTGGCCGACGCGCTCAAGCATATCGGCCAACACCGCGTCGAGATCGTGGACGCGACCCACCTGCGCAAGACCGTGCCGAAAGTCGCGCTCGATGTCTCCTCGATCGCGCAAGGCTATTCGGTCGCGCGACTGGCCCATTTGCTCGACGCGGCGGGCATTGAAAACTATCTGGTCGAAATCGGTGGCGAACTGCAAGCCCGTGGACAAAAGCCCGATGGCCGGCGCTGGCGCATCGCGGTGGAACGGCCGCTGCCGGGCGAGCGACGGGTACACAAGATCATCGAACTACCAGCCGAGCACACCATCGCAGTGATGACCTCGGGCACCTATCGACACTACTACGACGACGACGGGCGTCGCTACAGCCACATCCTCGACGCCCGCACCGGCGCGCCGGTGACCCATGACCTGGTGTCGGTCACCGTGCTACACCCGGATGCGACGCGTGCCGACGCGTGGTCGACCGCGCTGTTGTGCCTGGGCGCCGAGGACGCGCTCGCGCTGGCCGAACGCGAGGGACTGGCGGCGATGTTGATCGAACTGAAGGACGGAGCACTTGCCGAGCACGTGACCACGACCTTCGCTGGCGGCGCGTGGACCCTGCACTCGATCGGTGCGACCGGCCGATGACCGCGCGATTCGCACCACCTTTGTTCTGAACTCAACCACGGCGTTACACTTTCCGTATCATGCTCAACGCGATCAAATCGTTCTTCAACACGCATCTGGCGACGACCAGCGATCCGGTTGCCAATGATCATCAAGTGCGCCTCGCGGCGGCGGCCTTGATGATGGAAGTCGCCCGCGCGGATTTTCAGATCGACGCGAGCGAGTTGGCGCACATCGAGCGGATACTCGTCGAGACCTTGCGGCTGGACGCCGACGAGGTCGCCGAACTGGTGCGGCTTGCCGAGCAGGAAAGCCACGACGCGACCTCGATGCATGCATTCACGCGCTTGGTAAATGACCGGTATGCCCACGACGACAAGGTTGCTCTGTTCGAGCACCTATGGCGCGTCGCCTACGCCGACGGCCGGCTCGACAAGTACGAGGAATATACGCTGCGCAAGATCGCGGATCTCCTCTACCTTCCGCATCGGGATTTCATCCAGACCAAGCATCGCGTGCTCCAAACGGGCTGAGCGTCGCCCCGAGGCACTGGCACAGGTTTTGCTGCGTTCGGGTATCAATACCCAAGATACGACCATGAAAATCGCCGCCCAGGCCTACGCCAACAACCTCGCCTATGACGAGTTGATCGACCACGAAGGCCGGCCGCGACCGACCGCGAAACCGCTGTTCGACTACCTGTCGTCGCTGGATCCGGCCACGCTGGAAACCCGGCGCCTCGCGGTCGATACCGCGATCATGACCATGGGCATCACGTTCACGGTCTACAGCGACGGCTCCAATATCGATCGCGCGTGGCCATTCGATCTGATCCCGCGCATCCTGCCGAGCAACGAATGGCGCCGGATCGAGGCGGGGCTGAAGCAACGACTGACCGCGCTCAACCTGTTCATAAACGACCTGTATAACGAGCAGCGCATCGTCCAGGACGGTGTGTTTCCGCTCGAAGTGCTTGCGGGCTCGAAGAATTTTCGCCCGCAATGCCGCGGCATCACGCCCCGTTTTGGGGTGTGGGCGCACATCTGCGGCACCGATCTGGTGCGCGACAAGGATGGC
Organism: Thiotrichales bacterium; assembly: GCA_050329935.1. Lineage (GTDB taxonomy): Bacteria > Pseudomonadota > Gammaproteobacteria > UWMA-0217 > UWMA-0217 > CAYSFW01. The sequence goes on from JBHJOI010000042.1 coordinate 12,379, forward strand.
ACCGTGTACGTGCTGGAGGACAACCTGCGCGTACCCTCGGGGGTGTCCTACATGCTCGAGAATCGACAACTGATGAAGCGGCTGTTCCCGGAGATGTTCCAGACCGGGCGCATCCTGCCTGTGGACGATTACCCGACCCGCCTCCACGACACGCTCGCCGCGCTGTCGCCGCGCGAGAGCGAGCGCCCGGTCGTGGCCGTGCTGACACCCGGCATCTTCAACTCGGCCTACTTCGAGCACAGTTACCTCGCGCAACAGATGGGCGCCTTCCTGGTCGAGGGCTCCGACCTGATGGTCAAGGACGACCACTGCGTTTATATGAAGACGATTTCCGGTCCCCGCCGGGTGGATGTGATCTACCGCCGTATCGACGACGATTTTCTTGATCCGGAGGCATTTCGCCCCGATTCGGCGCTCGGCGTACCGGGTTTGATGCGCGCCTGGCGCGAAGGCAAGGTCGGCATCGCCAACGCCCCCGGCGCGGGCGTAGCCGACGACAAGGTCGTGTATGCGTTCGTACCGAAGTTCATTAAATATTATCTCGATCAGGAGCCGATCATCGCCAACGTTCCGAGTTGGCTGTGCATGTACGAGGATCAGAAGGAATACGTACTCTCCCACCTCGACGAGCTCGTCGTGAAACCGGCCAACGAATCGGGGGGTTACGGTATGATGATCGGACCGCGCGCCACGCCCGATGAGCGCGCGCGGTTCGCCGAACTGATTCGGGAAAATCCGCGCAACTACATGGCGCAACCGACGCTTTCGATCTCCACCGCGCCGACGCTGATCGACAATCAGTTAGTGCCGCGTCATCTCGACCTGCGACCTTTCGTGCTGCAATCGGACGGGCTCTACGCGACCACCGGCGGTCTGACCCGAGTCGCGCTACGCGAAGGCTCGCTGATCGTCAATTCGTCGCAGGGCGGCGGCAGCAAGGACACCTGGATCATCGACGTGGAGGCACTCTGAATGTTATCGCGCGTCGCTGAAAATCTGTATTGGATGGCGCGCTACCTCGAACGCGCCGAGAACACCGCCCGCCTGATCAATAGCACCACCCAGGTCTTGCTCGATCTGCCGCACGGCGCCGCGTTCGGTTGGGATGTGCTGCTCCATGTCGCGGGCCTCGATGCGCTGTATCGCGAGCATTACACGCAGCCGAACGAGGCCGACATCGTGCGCTTCCTGATCCAGGACGAGACCAACCCGAGCTCGATTCTGTCCTGCGTCAACATCGCGCGCGAAAACACCCGCACCTTTCGCGAGGTACTGCCGATGGAGATCTGGGAGCGAATCAATCGCTTGTACCTCTACGTCCGCAGCAATGCCGAGCGCGCCACGCAAGGCCGCAGCCCGCGGTACGAGTTTCTGAACCGGGTGATCGAGCAACGGCAATCGATCCTGGGACTATTGAGCGGCGCGCTGAGTCAGGATGTCACCTACCAGCTCCTCAAACTCGGACGCAACGTCGAGCGAGCCGACATGACGACCCGCATCGTGGACGTGAACTCCGCGGTCGTGCTTCCGACCGATCCCGCGGCGGCGGCCGCGACCTTGCAGCGACTCTGGATGAGCACGCTGAACTCGCTCTCGGCTTACCAGATGTATCGGCGCCACGTCGGCGTGCACATCAGCGACGCCGCGGTCGTGCATTTCCTGCTCAACGACCCCCACTTTCCGCGCACCGTGCTGCACTGCCTCGCCGAGATCGAAACCTGCCTGTCCGTGCTACCGGCATTTCAGGAACCCATGCACTACGCGCGCCGAGCGGCCAAGCGTGTTCAAGGCATGCGCTACGACGGCGTTCCGCCGGTGGTGCTGCACGAATATCTCGACCAGATACAGAAAGACCTCGCGGCATTGAACGCGGCGATCTCGACACAATATTTTGGACTGCACCACGAAGAAGCCGCGCATCCCGTTGGCGCGTGACGCCACAGGCCGGCGCCTCAGCGCGACACTGGGGACAAATCGCTCGCGAGTTCTACCTCGGTCGAGAACATCATTAGGCCGTAGTCTCGCTCATA
>JBHJOI010000043.1:0-4225 GCA_050329935.1 Thiotrichales bacterium
TCAAGACCGTTCATCGCCTGAACGCATTGTTCTGGCCGAATTCGCGGACTAGATTAATCTCGTCGGGCTTAACAATTAACTTGGGGATTCTGAAATGACTGGGCTTAAGCGCTTTTTTACGGCGGGCGCAACCGCCGTTGTTCTGGGAGGGATAATGGTGGCAGGCTCGGCGCAAGCCGGGACGATCACGTCAGGGGTTCTGTCGTCAGACAAAGGCGGTACCGCCGAATTTTATTCGGGATCGCATGATTTGGCCAGTGGCGCTTTAAATCATACCTTTGGGGACATCAGCTCCGGTTTCTCAGGTGTCAACTTCAAGGAGATCACAAAATTCATCGTGACTCTAACGATGACGGGCACTGTAACTGATCCAGCTTTCGAGCTCGCCATGTCCTTGAACGGCGCTTACCAGGGCGGGGTGTCGATTTTGGGTACGTTTATTCCGGTGTTCTCGAGTACCGTGGCTGGTACCGGAGCGGGGACGACCGAGCTGCAATTCAGCTTCGCACCGGAAAACGATAATGTCACCATTTCCCCTGGGGTATTTACGCCGATTACCGCGCTAGGTGGAACTTTCTCCGCGACTCCGCTCGCTACTCCGGTACCCATTCCTGCTGCAGCGATCCTTTTCGGATCCGGCCTGATCGGGATGCTGGGTATGAGCAAACTCGCGCGTCGTCGCAGTGAAGACGAATCCGCCGTTTGACAGCGGCATTTCTGAAAAGGGTCGATTTCGACCTCGCTTCGGCGAGGTCGAATTATGCGGATCGGCACGGGTTCTGATCTGTTGGTCGACGACTCGTCGAACCCGTCCGGCGTCTCGGGACTCGACGCAAGCGCTCTGACATGTGCTAGCTTCCAATTCGTGGGCCGATGAACTCCCCGCGCGACCGTCTGGTCGCTGCGAACGCTTGCGGCTCAACTAGCTCATTGAAATTTCTAAATGTTGCGCTCAATGGCTGCTGTGCTCGATGCCCGCTTGACTACTTGACGCACGTATTTTGGGACGCGTTTGCGGCGTCGCGCTGATGTATAATGCGCGGCTGCTAGCCGATCGACCCAATCTTCTCGATGCCTGACTTTTTGACCGAACTCGCGAAGCGCCGCACCTTCGCCATTATCTCGCACCCCGACGCGGGTAAGACCACGATCACCGAAAAGCTGTTGCTGTACGGTGGCGCGATTCAGCTCGCGGGCACGGTGAAAGGCCGCAAGGCGGCCCGCCATGCGACGTCCGACTGGATGGAGCTGGAGAAGCAACGCGGGATCTCGGTCACGACTTCGGTGATGCAGTTCCCCTACAAGGGCCGCATCGTCAACCTGCTCGACACGCCAGGTCACGAGGACTTTTCCGAGGACACCTACCGAACGCTCACGGCCGTTGACTCGGCGTTGATGGTGATCGACGTCGCCAAGGGCGTCGAAGAGCGCACGATTAAACTGATGGAGGTTTGTCGGCTGCGTGATACGCCGATCTTTACCTTCATCAACAAACTCGACCGCGAGGGCAAGGAGCCGATCGAGTTGCTCGACGAGATTGAAAAGGTGCTGAATATTCGTTGTGCGCCGGTGACCTGGCCGATCGGGATGGGCAAGCGGTTGAAGGGCGTCTACCACATTGTGCGCGACACGGTACATCTGTTCAGCCCGCAACACGGAGGCAAGATTCAGCAAGGCGAGGTGATCCAGGGGTTGGATAATCCGCGCCTGAATGAATTGCTGGGCGATCAGGCGGAAGAGTTGCGGGCCGAGATCGAACTGGTGCAAGGTGCGAGCCATGAATTCGACGCCGATGCGTACCTGCGCGGCGAGCTGACGCCGGTGTTTTTTGGCTCCGCGCTCAATAATTTCGGCGTCAGCGAGCTGCTGGATGATTTCGTCGACCATGCGCCCGCGCCGCGTACTCGCGCGACCGAGACGCGCATCGTCGAGCCGGCCGAGGAAAAGCTTACCGGTTTCGTATTCAAGATCCAGGCGAACATGGATCCGCAGCACCGCGATCGCATCGCATTCATGCGCGTGTGTTCCGGCGTGTTCCGCAAGGGCATGAAACTCCAGCACGTACGGATCGGCAAGGAGGTGAAGATCTCCGATGCGCTGATATTCATGGCCGCCGACCGCGATCACGTGGACGAGGCCTACCCCGGCGACATCATCGGCCTGCATAACCACGGCACGATCCGTATCGGCGATACCTTCACTGAAGGCGAGAAACTTCAATTCACCGGTATTCCCAATTTCGCGCCGGAACTCTTTCGGCGCGCGCAGTTGCGTGACCCGCTGAAGATGAAGCAGCTGCAAAAGGGTCTGATTCAACTCTGCGAGGAAGGGGCGACCCAGCTATTCCGGCCGCTTCACAATAATGACCTCATTCTCGGCGCGGTCGGCGTGCTGCAATTCGATGTGGTCGCCCACCGGCTGAAGGATGAGTACAACGTCGACGCGACGTTCGAGCACGTCAACGTCACCACCGCGCGTTGGGTCACCAGCAAGGACGACAAAAAACTTGCCCAGTTCAAGGACAAGGTCACCACCAATCTCGCGCTCGATCACGGCGGTGATTTGGTTTACATCGCGCCGACGCGGGTCAATCTGCAAATGGCCCAGGAGAAGTGGCCCGAGATCCAGTTCGCCGCGACCCGCGAGCACGGCAAGAGTTAGTCGGTTATTCGAATTGGTTGCGCCTGGCGTAACGTATCTCCGCGTGGCATCGCGGGTGCGGAAATCGCACCGCTTCTGCCCTGAGATTGAATCGGGACGTTGCCAGGTCCACCCTGGACTTGTTAGGAAGAAGCGGCGAAACGCGCGTCGCGCGCTGGCGAATCCTACGACCGCATCGAGTTGAGCGTTATCGGATTCGGCGGCGTTGCGCCGTGGCGTGTTCGTAGTGACCGGGTGACTGGCCGTCGTTGCGTTTTGCGCGAAACACTCGGGCTTTTTTGCGCGTGTCAAGTGTGCTAGGGGTGCTAATTAACCATCGAATATCGGAACTGAGTCACAGGCTTGCGTAAATCTAGTCGCGTGTCGCGATAGACGGGTGGAAACTTGGGATGAGTGGCGTAAACCACCGCTGGAGCGGCGCCAGCGCCACTCACCACGAGTCCACGTTCTCTCGATCCCGCGACAGGGACGCGCCTTACTCACTACGGCCTCGCAAGGAGGCGCATGGATTGGATCTAAAGAGCCTGTTAAGTCCCGTGGTTTCCCGGTTCGCACACTTGCGGGCCACAAAAATAACAAGGGACGAACACATTGGGAGATCTCATGAAAAGTCTACCGCTACGTTTCAAGCGCGTCGCGCTGGGTGCATTGCTGCCCGCGTTGTTTTGCGGCACCGCGTTCGCTTTTCCGGTGAACGATCTCGAACCGAACGACACTTTGGCGACCGCGCAGAATATCAACGCCAGTTTTTCGACCGGCTTCGACGCGGATATCGGTGACGCCGATGGCAACAATATCTCGACAAGCAGCCAGCACGTCACCGTCTACGGTACCGGCAACGGCAGTTACGACTATTTTCGCTTCACCGTGCCGACTGCCGGTACGCTAGGCGTCTTCGATATCGACTACGGTATGCCGGGCTTCGATTCCGAATTGGCGCTCTGGACCGCCGCGGGCACCGTTCTGGCGGAGAATGATGACCATTCGACGACAGCCGGTGCCGGCGGGAGCGTCCACAACTTCGACGCCTTTATCCAATACCTGTTCGATAGCGCGGGCGATTACATCGTCGGAGTCGCGCGGTACTCGGCAAGCGCGACATCCTCCGGATGGACCGGGGGTGTGATTGGCGAAGGTCAGGATTACCGGCTGCAGGTTGCTCTGATGTCACCGGTGACGCCGGTACCGCTGCCAGGTGCGGTGTGGCTGTTCGGTTCCGGGTTGCTCGCGGCGATCGGTATCGCTCGAAAAACGCGCGCAGGTTGAGTGATCACGGCGGGCGCTACCGAGTCCTCGTACCTTTGGGGCCGGTGGCGCAAGCCGTTTCGCGCGTGTTGGTCGTGCTATCGCACGCGAGCGATGATCGGTCGCCATGGCCGCATTCGCGGTCGCGAATTTGCCCGACCATTACCGACCATTTCAACTATGGCTTGGTATTGTGCGCCGTGGGTAACGCTTGCCAGCGGTAGTCGACGAAGCCCTCCAGGGGCTGGAAGCGAATCTTGTAGTTCATTTTGGCGCTGTCGCGGATCCAGTAACCGAGATGCACATAGCCGAGCTTGCG
>JBHJOI010000044.1:0-24382 GCA_050329935.1 Thiotrichales bacterium
CTTGGCGCGCCGCGGCATCCCCGAGAGCCTGGCGGCATTGCGACGGTTACAGCAATCCTGCGATCACCAAGTGTTCGACCACGCCGTCGCGATCGCCGCCTTTACCCAGACGGCCGCGCGACGCATGCCTCGCTGGCCACATCCGTCGGCCGGCTTGACGCGCGGTTTGATCGAACATTACGCCGGGCTTGGCACCTACTGGTCGCTCAGTCGTTACCGACCGACCCACCTACTGCTGTGCGACGACGGCCCGGTGGGCTTCTACGCCGCCTGGTATGCGCAACGGCACAAGACCGCAACCTTGGCCGCGTTCTTCGGGCGTTTCGAACCGCGGGGGATTTCGCCGCGAAGCTATGTGGGTCTGTTGAATCAACGCAATGTCTGTTGTGTCGCGAACCTCGGCCGGCATAGCGTCCAGGCGATGCTTGGGCAGGGTTTGAGTCCGCGTCAGGCCACGGCCTACGAGCTTGAGCCGGATATCGCCGACAACGTCACGGCGCCGCGCGCGCGCGACGTCTCACAACCGCTGCGGATTCGCTACCAAGGCACGATCCGAACCGACGACGGGCCGTTCGAGTTGGTCGCCGCCGTGTCGCGGCTCGCCGATAACGGCATGCGCGTGGCCCTGGAAGTGATCGGCGATGGTCCCGCCTGGTCGCGGTTGCGAAACCTCGCCCATAGCGCGCCGCAGGGGTTGATCCGGCTCAGGCACCCGTTCGACGACCTCGGTGACGACGCGGCGCTCGACGCGGTCGATGTCGCGTACGTCGCGTCGGGCGGCGCACCCGGATCACCGCTGTCCGAAGCGATGATGAGCGCGCTACGCGCCCGCGTGCCCGTGGTCGCCCCAGAGGATCCGTTATTCAGCACGGAGTTCCGCCATGGCGAGGGACTCCTGTTGCATCGGCCCGGCGACCTGATGGACCTCGCCCGGCAGTTGCAACGCCTCGCCTCCGACGCGGAGCTGTATCGCGCGGTATCGAGCACCACCCGCGAGGCCTATCGCCGCGCGCGCGGTCGCACCACGCTCGCCGAACTCATCGACGCCTGGCGTCTCGTGATCGCGTCGGAAACCCGTAACACCGATCGCGACGCGGCGCTCGCGATCCGGCAAACGCCCACCGTCTGACCCAACCGCGCGACGCGGCTTTCCAAGCCGCGTCGTTACCGAACTTCACAGTCTTGTGATTGCACTCCGTGGCTTGCGTCACGGATACTCCGCAGTGCTTTTTTAGCGAAAAACCACACTACAGATATTTCAGAGGAGTTGATCCGATGCCAGCATGGTCATTGATCGTTTGGTTACTCATAGGCGCCGTCGTAGGCTTGTTCGCTCGGCGTTTCATTGGCGGCACGCCGCCCTTCGGCCAAGTCGGCGACATCATTCTCGGCATCGCCGGGGGCGTTGTTGGCGGCTACATCCCCGCGATTCTCGGCATCAGCGGCAATGTCGGTGGTCTGATCCTCACCTTGATCACCGCGCTGCTCGGCGCCTCGCTGATGCTGTGGCTGTCGAATCGAGTCAAGCGCTGATGCGCACATCCAACCACGGAGCCTGAGCCATGAGCGACGCACCCAAACCCGACAAGGGCTTTTTCGAACGTCTCGGCGAGATTCTGAACGCCCCGCTGCCCGGCACCGAACAGCCGAAAGCAGCCACCCCGCCGGTTTCCGGCCCGGCGGGTCCAGAAGGCGACAAGGCGGATGACAACTCGCTGCTCGAACGGATCAAGGAGATCCTGACCGCCCCGCTACCCGGCACGGAACCGGCCAACCCCGCCGGCATGCCGGGTGAACCAGGCCCCGCCGGGCCCATCAGCGAGCCGGTCGCAACGCCGCAAAGCGCGCCCGAGGCGGCACCCGGACCCGTGACTCCGCCCAGCGCGCCACCGATCGCACCGCCCCCGGGCGGCATGATCGACGCCAACTGGGTCGAGCAGCAACGGCAGGGGTTCCAGGCCCACCAGGCGCGCGAGCGCGAGGGTCTCAAGCTGAAACAGCAACGCGACCAGGACGCGTTCATTCAGTATCAGGCACAAGAGCAAGCGCACTTCGACGCGCACCAATCGCACGAAGCGCAAATGTTCGAACAGCATCTGCTCGCGGTTCAGCAGGGGCGCGTGCCAGGTGGTCCAGGCATGCCGCCGCCGCCATGGGCGATGGGCATGCCGCCAGGTGGCCCGATGCCACCGCCGATGCGGCCGCCGCGTCGGCGCTAACCGCTTCGTCAGTCTTGCGACCGGAGCCGTGCCCGGCTCCGGTCGCCAATCCGGTGCGTAGCGCGGTCACCCGGACGGTGAAGCCACAAACGACACGAAATTTTTTCGAAAGCGCCCCGTCACGTGAGCCGCCCAGGCTAAAAGCGAGAATTACCGACGCGCGGCGTATACTATCCGCGAAAAAGCTATCCGAGAGCACCCATGACCCAATTCAAGACGCTGGAACGCGCCCAGCAAGGCGAACGTTTCGATTGGCCCGCGGTGCAGGCGAATCTGCGCTGGAGCAGCGATGGTCTGATCCCCGCGATCGCGCAACAGCACGACACCGGCGAGGTGCTGATGATGGCCTGGATGAACGCCGAATCGCTGGCGGAAACCCTGCGCACGGGCCGCGTCTGCTTCTGGTCGCGCTCACGGCAAAAGCTCTGGCGCAAGGGTGAGGAATCCGGCCAGGTGCAGCACTTGAAACAGGTTCGGATCGATTGCGATGGCGACACCCTGCTGCTGCTGGTCGACCAGACCGGACCCGCCTGCCATACCGGGCGCAAGAGCTGTTTCTACAACGCGGTCGATGGCGATCAGGTCGAAATCGTGACCGCGCCGCTGATCGACCCCGACCAGCTCTACCACAAGTGATCCCGTCCAACCCAGCCGCGACTCGCCGATGCTCGAACGTCCGCTGATCTGGCTGGTTCAGGGTTACCGCTACCTCATCAGCCCGTTGCTCGGCGCGCACTGCCGCCACGTCCCCAGCTGCTCGGAATACATGATCGAGGCGTTGCAAAAGCACGGCGCGGCGCGCGGCACCTGGCTGGGTTTGAAACGCATCGGCCGATGCCATCCCTGGGGCACCAGCGGCTACGATCCCGTGCCCGACCACCCGCACGAACATCGTCATAAACCGCACGATCATGGCTAAGCGCTATCCCGAGATCGAACCGCGTCTCCAGGCGTTCATCGAACGCCAACCGGTGTTCTTCGTCGCCACCGCCGCGCCAACCGGCCATATCAATCTCTCGCCGAAGGGGCTCGACACCTTGCGCGTGCTCGGCCCACAGCGGGTGCTGTGGCTCAACCTCACCGGCTCGGGTAACGAAACCGCCGCGCATCTGCTCGACGACGATCGCATGACACTGATGTTCTGTAGCTTCGACGCCGAGCCGAAGATCCTTCGCGTCTACGGGCACGCCCGAGTGCTTCATCCCCGCGATCCCCGGTGGACCGAGCTATCCGGAATGTTTCCCGCACACCCGGGCGCGCGCCAGCTCATTGATCTCGCGGTCGATCTGGTGCAAACCTCCTGCGGCTTCGGCGTTCCGCTGTTTGCAACGGCGGGCGAGCGCGGAATGCTGAAGGAGTGGACGGAAAAGAAGGCCGCTGGCGGAATCGAGCACTATTGGGCCAGCCGCAACGCGGTCAGCATCGACGGCAAACCGACCGGCGTCATTGACCTCGGCGATTAGTCGTGGCGGGGCGCCGCCGCTTCTTGGATCAATTCCGCCGCCGCCAAGCCGCCGGTGTCGTGCCAAAGCTGCGCTTGAACGCGCGGTTGAACGCCGCCTCGGAGTCATAGCCAACCTCGTAGGCGATCTGCGCGGTGGCGCGCGCGGTCTCGCGCAACCGAGTCGCGGCCAGTTGCAGCCGCCATTGCGCCAGATAATGCATCGGCGGCACGCCGATCAGCGTGGTAAATCGCTCCGCGAAGGCCGAACGCGATAGCCCAACCTCGCGCGCCAGTTCCTCTGTCGTCCAGTTTTCGGCGAATCGGGCGTGTAGCGAGGCGAGCGCCCGGCCGATTGCGCGGTCGCGCAGACCCGACAACCAGCCGGTCTGTTCTTCCGGCAAGGTCGCGACATAACGGCGGATCGCCTCGACGAACAACAGTTCCGCCAACTTGCCGAGCACCGTCGCGGATCCAGGTCCGCCCCGCGTGAACTCAGCGGCGGCTTGGGCAAAGGAGCGCCCGATCCAGTCGTCGCCGACGTCGTCGACCACGCGCAATTTCAACATTGGCGGCAGCGTCGCCAGCAACGGGTTGTGCGGGATCTCGCAACCGAGATAGCCGCAAATCACATGCGTTGCCACACCACCGCCACCGTGCCGCAACGTGGCGGGCATCGCCTCGGTGGGCGGGCGAATCAGATTGTTGATGATCGCTGGGCGCAAATGCGGCTGGCTGCCGAGCACATGCCGGTCGTTGCGCGACAACAGCAGAATTTCGCCGCTCGCCACGCTCAGCGGCTCGAGCCCGGGCATTTCGACGAACATCTCCCCGGACGCAACGTAGTGATAGGCAATGACCTGCGCCGGACTCACCCCGAGCACGGCGCAATCGTCCGCGCCCACCTGAGCTTCAACACACCACGGCGACGTGAATTCGGCGTCGAGGAAGGCACTGCCCGAGAGCCTTACCGCCGCCAGTACGTCTGATAACGCGTCCACCTGCATCGATCTCCACCGTTTGGAGCACATTCGGCGTTTCGGACAAGGATTCCGGCGTCTTGAACCTGGCCGCACCCGACCCTCTCAACGATATTAGCACCGTGCGCAAAACCCGACCTGGACACTCGGAGATCGCGCCGGCCAAGCATCACTCGAATCGATTGAACGCGGAGGAACTCCCATGACCGAATTTGACTCGACCGGCCTCACGCTGAGCGGCGCCGACGATACCAGCGCGACCCACTACCAACGCGCGTTGCACCAGTTTCAGTGCTACATCGAAGACCCCGTCGCGAGCGTCGACGCGGCCCTGAACCAATGCCCGGAATTCACCATGGCCCATGCGCTCAAGGCCTATCTGCACCTGCTCGGCACCGAACCCGAAGGCATCCCAATCGCCCGCGACAGCCTCGCCGCCGCGACGGCATGCCCGGCCAATCGACGCGAACGCGCGCATCTCGAAGCCATCAGTCACCTCATCGCGGGCCGATGGCACCAGGCCGGCCGCGTGCTGGAGGACATCACCGTGGAATTCCCGCACGATATCCTCGCGCTGCAAGCCGGCCACCTGACCGATTTCTACACCGGCAACAGCCGCATGCTGCGCGATCGCATCGCCCGTGTCGTGCGCGACTGGAGCCCCGAGATACCCGGCTACCACGTTGTGCTCGGCCTATATGCCTTCGGCCTCGAGGAGACCGCCGACTACATCCGCGCCGAGGCCTACGGTCGGCTCTGCGTCGAACAGGAGCCGCGCGACGGCTGGGGATGGCATGCCGTGGCGCACGTCATGGAGATGCAGAATCGCGCGCGCGACGGCGCGGATTGGTTGCGCGCGAATCCAGACGCCTGGTCGCGCGACAGCTTCTTCCAGGTCCATCTGTGGTGGCACCTGGCGTTGTTCCACCTGGGGCAGGACGACATCGACGCCGTGCTTGAACTCTTCGACGGCCCGATCCACGGCAACCGCTCGCCGGTGATTCTCGACTTGATCGACGCCTCGGCATTGCTCTGGCGCCTGCATTTGCGCGGCATCGATCTCGGCGCGCGCTGGCAAACCGTCGCCGATCTTTGGCAACCGGTCGCGACCGCTGGCAACTACAGCTTCAATGACGCCCATGCGGCAATGGCATTCATCGGCGCCGGCCGCGATGCCGCGCTCGTCGCGGTGGTCGAACGCCAACACGAAGCCCTGCGCGCCGAGGACGACAACGCCCGATTCACCCACGAGGTCGGCCAACCGCTCACGCTGGCGCTGCGCGCGTTCGGCGCCGGGCGCTACACCGAGACGATCGAACGCATTCGCCCGATCCGCGAGATCGCGCATCGGTTCGGCGGCAGCCACGCCCAACGCGACTTGCTTGATCTGACCTTGATCGAGGCCGCGCGCCGCGCCGGCGACCACTCCCTGGAACGGGCGCTGCGGGCCGAACGGCATGAGGCACGATTCCGTCCCCTGCCGTTCACGCCGTCTCGCGCGCGCAGGACGTTCGCGGTTCGATAAAATGTCCGCGTCATGGTGCACGTTGTAGACATGGCCACTCATCACCCTGGACGATCGAAGGTTTTGCCCGCGAGAACCGGGTACTACCGCGTCCCCTAGGGATGCACCGATGAATTTTGGTGCTGAAACTGGCCAAGCACGCCCGCCGCGCGACCTATATCTTCTCGCGCGCGGCGTGTAATCTGAACCGCTAGTACCTCGTTACACACAATCTTGCGATGACGGTCAGTTGAGGGGTTGACATACTTAAGCGGACTGACTTGAAGATTGAGGTGAGATGAGGCACCAGGTTCCGGCAGGGGTCGTTGCACGTCCCGGTGCACTGGGTCCCCGCAGAGGCTATCGCACGTCCCGGTGCACTGGGTCCCGGCAATCCCTGCCGGAATGACGGTATGAGGCGCGCATGGCTTCCCTACCACCGTCACCCCGGCAGGGATTGCCGGGGCCCAGTGTCCACGGACGGACAGGTCGCTGGTTTCAACTTTCCCAGGACCTCGTGACACAAAATCCTGCAACGGCCCAACGAATAGGACGAGAACAACCGTGGCGACCTTGGCGAATGGATCATTGCCGTCGCGATGCCAGTGCGCCGTCCGCGATCTCAATCAAACCGGATCATTTGGGTTTCGGGAGAAATAACGATGAATGATGCCAAACCTAGAATTGACCCGTTGGACAAGGCGATCAAACGTCTGAGTGAAGGATTGGAACGCTACCAGCTTGACGTCAGCGACACCCAGATTCGTGACGGCCTTATCCAGCGTTTTGAATTTACCTACGAACTTGCGCACAAGACCCTCAAGCGCTACCTCGAGTTCGCGTCGCCATCGCCGCGACAGTACGACAGCATGCCGTTCCAGGACCTCATTCGTTCCGGCAATGAACAAGATCTCCTGCTGGGCGACTGGCCGCGCTGGAGGCAATACCGCGAAATGCGCGGCAAAACTAGCCATACCTACGACGAGGATATCGCGCTCGAAGTCGTTGCGGACATACCTGCCTTCCTCGATGAAGCCAGCTTTCTGCGCGACCGATTGATGGAACGCCTGGCATGACGGAAACGATGCCGCCCGTCGAAGTCCGCCCCGAGCACTGGCGGATCGTGCGCAATGTTCTCGGGAAGCATGTCCCCGAGTACGAGGTTTGGGCGTTCGGCTCACGCGCCAAATGGACCGCCAAGCCCTATTCGGATCTCGACCTGGTGGTCATCACGGAAAAGCCGCTATCGTTGAGCGTCAGCGCCGCGTTGGCGGATGACTTCTCGGAGTCTGATCTGCCGTGGAAAGTCGATGTGGTCGATTGGGCCACCGTAAGCGCGTCTTTTCGCAATATTATTGAGCGGGACAAGGTGGTCGTGCAGAAACGCGGGCATTTGGCTTCCCGAGCGGGTTGAATCAACCTTTGCGTACCCTCCCATGCGGCTAACCCGCGTCGCGCTTGCGCTCGCCCAACCGGATGGAAATCCCACCGGAATCTGACCTAACGGGTGGAAACGGGCGCGAAGCGCGTCTATCTTTGGCGGCACGTAACGTTCACCGATCGTCGTCGCCCATGTCCAAACCGCCCGATCTCTCGCATATCCGCAACATTGGCATCGTCGCGCATGTCGATGCCGGCAAGACGACGCTGACCGAGCGGGTGTTGTTCTACACCGGCGCGTCGCATCGTATCGGCGAGGTGCACGACGGCGCGGCGCACATGGATTATCTCGCCGAGGAACAGGCCCACGGCATCACCATCACCGCCGCGGTGACGCAGGCGCGTTGGCAGGATCATGTGTTGCAGATCATCGACACGCCCGGCCACGTCGATTTCACGATCGAGGTCGAGCGCGCGATGCGGGTGCTGGATGGCTGCGTCATCGTGCTCGATGGCGTGCGCGGCGTCGAGCCGCAGACCGAGACGGTGTGGAGTCAGCGCGCCAAGTTCAATGTGCCGACACTGCTTTTCGTCAATAAGATGGACCGCGCCGGGGCCGATTACGACCACGTGCTCAAGACGATCCGCGAGCGACTCGGGGCCGAGCCCGTGCCGCTGACGGTGCCGCTGCCAGAGGCGGGCGCCGTGGTGCATCTGATCGACCGAACCTTGCTGCGCTTCGGCGGCGAGCAGGGTGAAGTAATCGAAAGCATCCCGTGCGACGACGCGACCTGGAACGCGGTCGCCGGCCATCGCGAAACCTTGCTGCTGGCCGTGGCCGATACCGACGAAGCGCTTGCGGACCAGGTCTTGAACGGAATCGACCCCGAGCCCGAGTCGATCTGGTCGGCATTGCGCACGGCGACGCTCAAGGGGCAGGTCTATCCCTGCCTCGGCGGCAGCGCGCTTCGCAACCAGGGTGTGCAACCCGTGCTCGACGCGATCGTGCGCTTGCTGCCCTGCCCCACCGATCGGCCGCCGAGCCAGGCCATCACGCTCGACGGCGCGACCGAAACCGTCCACATGGACCCAAAAGGTGCGTTCGCAGCCCTCGCGTTCAAGGTCCAGATGTGGGAAGGCCGGCGTCACGTCTTCGCCCGAATCTACCGCGGTCAGCTCAAGCCGAGCGATCCGGTCGCGATCCCGGCGGCGGATGGCAGTATTCGTCAGGAGCGGGTCGCGCGCATGTTCGATGTCGACGCCGATAAAAAAATCCGCATCGACGAGGCCTTCGCGGGTCAGGTCGTGCTGCTCGCGGGGCTGCGTCATGCCAGCACCGGCGACACGTTGTGCGCGCCAGGCCACCCGTTGTTGCTGGAACGCATCGATCTACGCGAGCCGGTGATCGGACTGGCGATCGAAGCCGGCAGCAGCGAAGACGAGGCCAAGCTCGATGATGCCCTCGACAAACTGCAGCAGGAAGACCCGACCCTGCGCCTGATCGAAGACCCCGACACCGGGCAGCGCGTGCTGCGCGGCATGGGCGAGTTGCACCTGCAAATCATCTTCGAGCGGCTGGAGCGTGAATATCACCTGCGCGTGCGCAGCGGCCGGCCGATCGTGGTGCTACGCGAATCCATCGCCGCGCCCGCCAGCGCCAACGCCCTGTTTGACCGCGTGCTCGAACAGGACCACAAACGCATCGAACTCAAGGCCGAGGTCGAGCTCAGTGTTCGCCCACTCGGGCGCGGCGAGGGTTTGCGCGTCGTCAACCGCGCCCGGATTTCGCCCGAGGGCGCCGAACTCAATCCGGCGCAACGCGAAGCGCTCGAAGCCGGTGCCCGCGACGCCACCGAGTCGGGGCCGGTCGACGGCAACCGGATGGTCGATCTCGAACTCGGGATCGACGCGGTAACCCTGTTCGCCAACGCGTCCCAGCCGCAGGCCCTGCGGGTTGCCGCCGCGCTCGCGGCGCGCAAGGCCTTCGCCGCCGCCGGTGGATTGCTGCTGCATCCAATCATGGATACCGAGGTGATCGTGCCGGCGGAGGACGTCGGCGCCGTGCTGGGCGATCTGCAAGCACGCCGCGCGGTGATCCGCGCGACCCACCCCGGCCGCGAAACCACCACCATCGTCTGCGATTGCGCGCTCGATCGCCTGCTGGGCTATATCACCGACCTGCGCGGCATGACCCACGGTCGCGGTCAGTTCAGCATGACGCTGGTGCGTTACGACGTGGTGTGAACGCGCGGCGACCTTCGCGTTGCTCGATTCGGCGTTTCGACCTGCCCGCGCCCGGCGGGCAGGCTTAACCTCGCCCGCCGACCGCTCTCGTTCAGTTCAAGGCACGCGTGACCGTCGCGAGTTCCTCGACCAACGGTGGCCGCTGCTCCGCCATCGCGCGAAACCGCGTGACCCGCTCGCCCTTACCATGTAGCGCGGCAATCGAGCTGGGCCGAATGCTCTGATACAACAACCGCGCCGTGACTTGATACGGCCCCCGGGCATCGCCGAGCGGGATTCGGTAATGCACGCGATCGACGCCGCTCCCACCCTGTGCGTCCTCGGTGTTGAAATCGGCATCGGCGACCGCGCCAAGTACGATTTCTGTGCCGGCGACTGCCTCCGAGCTCCGGAACCCGCGCGGCGGGATGCGGTTATCCTTCAGATACCGATCGGCGTACAGCAAGGTATGGTGGATCGTTCCGTTGGTATCCCCCAACACGGCTTCATAAACGGCCACCTGCGCGGGATCGGTGATCCAGTCGCGGTGAGGTTCCAAACACGCGCCATTGTCGAACCCTGCTGGTTTGACCGTGGCGAGACACGCGGCCTGGGTCGCGGCTCGGTCGATCGAGAGTTCGCCTCGCGCGTTCGGCGCGCCGGATTCGAACACGACACGCCCATCGCCGTCGCTGGCCGTGAGGTGTAGCCACACACGCCGACTGGGGTAGGCGCTCGGCAGCTTGTGGCCGGTGCGATTGACGATCTCGACATCGACCTCAAGCTGGCCTGCGGCGACCGCGACGTGCGGCAAGGCAAGCGTCGCAGTCTCCTCGCGCAGAAACGCGCGAGTCGCCGCGCGCTTGGCCTCGAAACCCGCGGCCGTGGTGCTGGCTTCAATCCCCAGCACCGCGCGGTGGTTCCCCAGCAACTCCAGCACATAGGTGTTGCCGCCAAAAAACCGATGCCTTGAGAACGGCGTGCGTTCGACCTGGTCAGGCGGCCGTGCTGCGATCGCAGTGCCATAGTTTTCCGGCGCCGGCATGTGACAGCTCTGACAGGATCGCGATTCAGCGCCATCCGTGTCCCGACCGTACACGCTGTTTTCCCATTCCTCGTAAGGCGCCTGCTCCAGAAACTCCCGCGCCGGCACCACCGGCGCGCCGGTGTTCGCGTCCATCACCGGAGTGCGCACGGTGTGGCAGCTTGCGCAGTGACTGGATACCGTCACCTGATGCCCATAACGCGGCGTGTAGTTGACCTGCGTCTGCATCGGACGTTGATTAACGCCGTCGTAAGGGCCGTGGATCACGCGCGCATCGCCAATCGCATATCGCCCGCTGAACGACTGCTCGCCAACCACGGCGTCGCCTTGAGCATCCTGCGCGGTCGCCGCGATCTGGTGACACAAGGTGCAACTGATCCCTTCGCGCCCGTGTTGATCCAGCAGCGCCTGGGCATGGCGATAAAAACCGTCGCCATCCAAACCGGTGTTGGACTTGATCGCGTGCACCCGGCCCATCGGTGCGTGGCAGGTCAGACACCGGTCTTCGATCAGGCCGGCCAAGGCCGGAAATTCATCCATCGACTCGGTTTCGAGCACGGCCTGAAAGTACGGATCGTCGAAACTGTGCGCCATCATGCTGTGGCGCCACTCGGTGAACGGGCTAATGTCCTCGCCGCTGACCGCGCCGGACGGCCAACGCAGCGCCGCCTCACCCGGGCGAGCCTGGTGACATTGCGCGCATTGCGTCGCTGCCGTGAAAACCCCCGCCGTGCCCCAGTCAGGATCAAAGACCTTCAATGGTACGAGTAGTGTGGCGGCGGGCGGCGTCGCTTCAGCTGCAGGAGCAAGCGCATCACCACCCACCGTGGTGGCGCTTTCGGCGCGCTCGGGGTTGCTACTGTCCCCGCATCCGGCGACCAGCAACAGCGCGACGATCAAATTAAATCCGTGGACATTGGATCGCATCTCAGCCTCCCTCCCTGTTTGGGAATACTTATCGATCGGGCCGATCCGCGACGAGCGCAGACCGGCGCTCTCGAAAAAACGCTACATCCGAATCGCCACGGTGGAAATGCGATCGCGCAAGTTTTTGGATAGGTCGATGTTGGCGGCTGCCGACTCGGTTTCGTGGACCAACCGCCGAACCTGACCTATAACAATCAGACACAAATAAAACGGGGTTACGGAATTCCCGCTCCCCGCCTGGTTCAACGTTCGCTTCGATGATTGGCGAGCCCGCGCGGCGCGCGATGCACGCGGGGGTTTGGCACGTTCAACCACCAAATGGAGGTACAGCGATGACGACGCAACCGCGTGATTTAAGTCCCGGTCCGATTGGTTCCTTTCCACCGTTGCCGGATCCCTTGCCCGCGCCCGTGCCGGATCCTGCGGTGCTGCAACCGCTCACGCCGCTCACACCGCTCAATCCGGGCCTGTTTCCACCGATCCGGCTGCGCAGCGTGCGCTGCGGTTGCTACCTGATCAACTACAAACCCACCGGCAGCGCGCTGGTCAGCTACGACGGCACACTGCGGGTCGAGTGTCACAGCGCGGGACGCACCGCGAGCGGTGACCTCTACCAGCGCCGCGCGCTGATCCTGCCAACGATTCCCGGCTTTCCGCCGATCACACGTCCGCCGGTGCTATTCCCCGGACCCAATCCGGCCGCCGGCATTCCGATCCTCGCGCGCGGTCAATACCGCTTCTACCTGCGCGTGACCCAAATCCTCGAGCACTTCACCGTCGGCAACAGCTTCACGCTCGGTTTCGAAATGCACCGCTTCACCAAGAGCGCGGGGGGCTGGAACACCGGCGGCACCTGGAGCAATCAAGGCGCGTTCACCGCGGTGATGACCTGGCAGGCCGCGCCGACCGGCTACCCGTCGAGCGGCGATTATCTCGAAGGCGACGTGAAAAACAGCGCCGGCACCACCGTTGGCCGGCTCACCATGGGCTGGGTCTCGCGTTTTCTGCGCAAGGCCACCGTCGAGATCGACCGCGTTTCGCAGTCCGAGGCACCGCTCAACAACGGCGCCGGCGTCACCTGGCAAACCGTGGGCGAAGGTGTCGGCTGGGACATCACGGTCGATGTCAGCGATGCCAACGTCCCCGAACCGAGCGGCGAATCCTGGTCCAACGCCGAATGCCACGCCGCGATGCTCGCCCGCCGCGACGCCTCCAATCTCGACGCCGAGTGGCGCTACCACGTCCTCGCCGTGCGCCGACTCGACGCGACCTCTCGCGGCATCATGTACGACAACGGCGCCACCGACTCGAACAACATCCCGCGCGAAGGCTGCGTGATCGCCTCGCACTGGGTCATCCCGAACACCGCGCAGTGGGGATTGGTTCAAGGCCAACGCTTCGGTACCGCGATCCAGCCCTACTACCGCACCGCCGTGCACGAATGCGGACACGCAATGGGCCTCTACCACAACACCGCCGACAACGGCTTCATGAACACCACCGACGTGATCGCCAACAGCGCCTCGACGCCCGGCAGCCCCGCCTTCCCCAACAACATCCAGTGGAGCTTTGCCGCCGACGATCAAAAACGCATGCGCCACATGCCCGACGTCTACGTGCGCCCCGGCGGCACCCCGTTCGGCACCTCCTACGCCACCACCCCGATCAGCCCGACCGACCTCGCGCTCGACCTCGACGGCCTCGAACTGCGCGTGCGCCCGTTGTTGGACACGGTGCCGATCGGCGCGCCGGTGCGGGTCGAAATAGAGCTCACCAACGTGAGCGAACAGCCCCTGCCCGCGCCGACCACACTCAGCCTGAAAGGCGGCATGGTGCGCGGCACCGTATACGACCCCGCGGGCGGCGCTCACGGCTTCACGCCGTTGGTGCTCTGCATCGAGGAACACCTCGAAGCCCCGCTTGAACCCGGCGCGAGCCTCCAACACTCGATAACCTTGCTGCGCGGCGTCGAAGGTGCCCTGTTCCCCATGCCCGGCGCGCACCGCATCGTCGTTGAGGTCAACTGGGACCATGCCGGCCTCGAGGTCAACGTCAGCGGCGAGGCACAAGTCATGATCACGTCCGCCGTCGACGACGACCATGCCCAGGCCGCGCTCAAGGTCCTTTCCACACCCGATGCGCTGCTCACCCTCGTCATGGGCGGTGACCATCTCACCGACGGCATCGATGCCATCCAAACCGCACTGAAAAATACGGTGCTCAGACCCCATTTCGCCTATATTGAAGCCAAGCGCCTCGGAGAACGCTTCGGCAAACGCAAGGCCAATCTCAAGGCCGCCGCACAACTGATCGACGACGCCACCGTAATGAGCCCGAGCGAAATCAAACGCGCCGCAGGGTTGGTCCACGACGACGCCGACAGCGCCGCCGGCAAAAGCCTGACCAAGGCGCTGAAGAGCAAAGCGAGCAAAACCAACCTTCGCGATGACATCAAGAAACTCGTCGACGAACTCTAACTCTCACGTCCGCCACGCGTTCAGCATGGCGGGCGTGCTCCTGTTACTCACCGGCTGCGACGCACCACCCCCGGAACCACCTGCAACGCCACGAATCGCCATGACCGACACCAACATCAACCCCGCCACCACCCTCATCGGCACCTGGGAAAAAGCAACCCAAGCCGACTGCGCCCAAACCTACCCTCATACCCTGCATTTTCACCCCAACGGCCTGCTATTCGGCCACACCGACCCACCCGGCACCTTCACCCAATGGGATACCGGCACCTACGAGATCCAAAGCCCCACCGCTATAAGAATCTCCACCGCCAACGACGAAATCGTTACCTACCTCTACAAACTGCACGCCAGCGAACTCATATTCGCCGACCCCGAAGGTTGCGAATTCAGTTATCGACGAACGGATTGAACAATAACTCTGGCGATCGCCTTAGATGTCGCCCAAAGTCCAAATCGTATCGAAGCGCCCGTTATTCGAGACAGCACTCCAACGCGTTCCATACGACCACACAGTTCTCGGCCCGATCGACGATTTTCGCTTGGGTTGTCCTAGAGTCTTTAGTATCTCGGACTCCGTCATCGGTTTTTTTAGCTTGAGTGCGGCTACCGCCAGGCGCCCGTCCACGAGCGTGAAAACGTTCTCGTCCCCTGAAACATGATTCTCCACCTGCATGGCGCCAAGCTCCCATCGCGAGTGACGCCAATTTTCCATGCCAGGAGGTGGTGAGCTGGAAGTCAGCCCTTGAACTAGCTTCATCTTATCCACGTCAACGAGATTACGCGGAATCGGCTGTTCGGCATCTGAGCCGCGTTTACAAGACGGCTGAAGCGATTGCCGACTGCAGAGATGCGTCGAATACTGTTCTGGAACTTCACCCGACGCGAGTAGCTTTCGCCAAATTTCATTCGCCTCGGTGGTTCGTCCTCGCTCCTCGAATAACCTTGCGAGGTTATATTTCGCGGGCGTGACATCCCGCTCCGCGAGCTTTTGTAACTGCCTCACCACCACAGGCCACATGTCGATGTCTTTTTCCTGCTCGTTCAGAATCAGCGCGCGTAGCGACAGGACATCTGGATTCTCGGGAGCAAGTTCGCGGGCCTCCTCAATCACGGCTCTGGCTGTGTAGAGTTCTCCGAGATAAAAATAAACGGTCGCGAGGTTGATCCTGCAAACAGCGCTGTCCCGTCGCAGATCGCAGGCTTTCTTGAGGTAGCGTTCCGCCTCACGGAAATGCGCGATCGCCTGCTTTGGCATTTCGCCGCCGAGGGCACGAACAGGCGAAAATATCTTGGGAACGCTCTCCATCGCCGAAGGTAGCCAGTAACGTGATTTTTGCTCGGATGTCAGGAAACCCAGGCCCTGATGTAGATGCACATAACCAAGGTTAGTGATTGCCTCGTAGGCGGGGAACGAACGCAGAAATTCTTCAAGAAAATGCTGTGCATCCCGGTAGCGTCCAAAGTGCGCTAACCTAACTCCGGTTTGAAAGAACTCAGCTCGCAACTCCAACTTCTGAAGCCGATTTCGTAAAAACTCGGTGCGAATTTCCGGCCCGAAATGCAATTCATCGCTAAATGTGCGGGTTTGCTTCACCCAGTAGGTAAGAAAATCTTCATCCTCTTGCGATTCTCCCAGAATCTTGTTGGTATTGAATCCAGCCAAGGATGCATAGAGAAATCCCGTGTCGTCTGCATGCAACTCCTTTCGCCTGATCGTATCCGACCAATTGGAACTGCTGCCGGAAGCGGAGACCTCATCGGCAACAAGTTGCTTGACTCGATTAAGCGCGCTGTCGTCGGCGCCTGAGCCAGACAGGCTCATATAAACTTTTCGGTGCCAAAAATCGTTTCCCGTTAGGTGCGCCAATTCGTGTCCCAGCACAAACGCGAGTCGCGCATCTCCAACTTCGATGTCTCCACCTCGGTAGCAGACATCAAGCGCGCCGCGCGAAAGTATGATGTATCCGTCCGGTAGGGCGATCGCCCACGGTTTGCCGTCTGAATCGATGACTCTGAGTCTTGGCGTTAGCCCGATCGGGACGTCCGCGGTCTGGCGGACGCGTTCGAATATCTCCTGCGCCCTACGAGCTTGTGGGTGTTGATCCGCGCCGACTTCGCCATAGACATCGATGTAGTAGTCGGCACGCGCTCGCCGGTCCGTGTCATCGGCCACACCGGGCTGAAAAACACCTAGCACCAAAACCAACAATAGTTTGCCTAGGACACAAGCTGACCTGTACGCTGTCATGGCAATCACCCGATCAATTGGATCGCAACGTGGCTTCAAAATCTCGCAATTGATGTCGAATCGCGGCCTGCTCGCGAGCGTCGATGGAGTCTTGTTGAGTCAATGTCAGGATTTTTTGCAGCAGCCTTCCTTCGGGCGATTCGCCGCCACCTAGCAGGGGCATCGATCTTGCGGCCATCATGCCGGTAGTCCTCTGCAACCAAGCAGCGTGTTCGACGCCATATTGGGATGAATCGATCTGTGTCAAGACCAATGCGGATTCCGTCCAATAACCGAGCGTGACGAAATCGGTTTGGAGCGGTTGATCACTGAGCCAATTGAGCAATTTACTGGAATATTCGGGAAACGCAGCACCAAAATCTGGTCGCGACTCTTTCGGTAGCGCCAGTCTTTCGAGCAGTCCGGCGATTCCAGATTTCGCAGCCTCGGATTTTAATTGATCTTCCAGACGGTAGGAAAAATCCATTCCGGCAAGTAACTGGCCGAGTTCAAACAGAATTGAATTTTCGCTCTGTTCATGGCTGAACCCGAATGTTGGTGACCTGGCGACGAGGTTATCCACGTCAGAGATCTTGGCTCCGGTTGGAAGCTCGAATGTGGGTCGGATCGTGGCCAGATATTCAGGCAAACCCTCGTGCTTCACGCCTGGCATCAGCAGATACACGGCGATCGCGATGGCAACCACCGGCAGCGCCAATGCCCATTGAGTACGCGCGAATCGCTCGCGTTGATTGGACAATAGCGGTTTAAGACCCGCCAGGACTCGCGAAGGCGCCATGAGCCATCTGGTCAATAAACCAGGTACCATGTCGTGCTTAACTTCGCTCTGCGTTGGTACAACTTTTTTCCGTGCGTAGCTCAGCACCTGACTGATTACCTCGTCACGATTGGGGTCGCGCGATGCTTTGTAGCGACGATAAAGCGTGATGACATGTTCCTCGTCCGCCTCATGCTGTTCTTCATTTCCAGTCTGGGTTTGCGAGTCGATGGCTCGCAGAACCTCATGTCGTGACATCAAGGACCGTTGCTCTCGTTCCCGCTGGAATTGTTTGTAAAGCTTCGCGACGTTTTCATCAGAGCCTTGGGTCGACATCTACGCCTCTCCTGTCGCCTGGTCGAGGCCGGTCGCCAGTTTCTTGAGCGCGGCCCGATAGCGAGTCTTCAGTGTGTTTGCCGAGGTTCCGAGAATGGTGGCGAAATAGTCCCAGGTGAACTCGGTCTCCTTTCTGAGTCGCTGCGCTTGCGTCCAAACCAGAAACACAAGCAGCGCGTCGCAATCCAACGCTGCAGAGCCTGACGCTTGCGATTGCGATTGCGTCAATAATTGATTGCGCGCTTGTTCAAATCGCTGCCACGCCGTTTCTTCGTCGATGCCATTGAGTTCCGCGAGGTGGTTCCATCCGAGGCGGTTACTGGTTTCCCAATGTTCGGACTCGTGCACGAGCAGAAATACCAGCCGCTGTTGGCAATCGAGCGATGGAACGAGATGATGAATCAGATAGTCCAACTGTTCCCGCGATTCGGCCAAGCGCGCGGTATCCGCCCCCTGATCCGGCGCAAGGTCGATCGGGTTGGCATCGTCGTCGCCAAGATGGTCCTGGATCACTTGATTTCTAACACCCCTGCGTCGCCAATAATCCGTGACGATATTTCGCACCGCGGTCATCAAGAAGGCGGGAAACTGACCATCATCCTTATAGTTGGGGATATTGTTTATGACTCGAATCCAAAGCTGCTGGGCGAGATCGGCGGCGTCATCAGGATGCTTGCAGTGCGCCAGCAAGCGCTTATAGACGCTGTCATAGTGCCGTTTGACCAGGATCTCGATGGCCGACTCCCTTCCGTTGTCCAGATACTCGCGAATGAGTTGCCAATCCGTTCGATCCTTCATAACACGATATCTCTCCATCCGATTTAGCCGAGTCGCACGGTGGTGATTGTATCGCCAAGGAGATCTGCCTGAACAGTGGTGTTGCAACGGTACCAACGGACGCGACAACCTTTTCCTGCGCGACGCGGAGGTGAAAAGAGCGATCAATGGCATCTGGCTGGCCCTGGGCTGACGGTTTCAATTAGTTGATGGGGCGAAACTCGACCCGACGATTCCTGGCGTCGTAGGGATCGTTTCGATTGAGGGGCTCGGACTTGCCCTTGCCGAGCGTCCGCAGGCGGGAGGGATCAATCGAGTGGCTGGATACCAGGTACTGACGAATGACCTCGGCACGCGCTTCCGAGAGCGCCTGGTTATAGTGCGTGCTTCCGGTCGCATCGGCATGGCCCTCGATGACCATCGATTTATCCTTGAGATTCTTCAGCGCGAGCATTTCTCCCATCGCTGTCAAGTAGGGTATGGACTCCGCCAGCACCCGGGTTGAGTTGTATTCAAAGTTGATGGGGAACCCGACCCCCGGCGCCGGTTTCTCCTTCCCGATCGAGTTCCCATGCGCGTGGATAATCAATGAACGGGTTTGAGCCGGATATAAGAGCCTCGCCAGCTCGTAGGACGTCGGCGGGGCTTCGAACATGATGGCCGCGGCGCGTTCACCCGCGATACTCGTTTCGACACTGAATAGCGCGGCGATCGAGAGTGTGACCGAGGCTTTGCGGATGAAGGACGAAAGGCGCGGGTTGGAATGAGTCATGGCAATTCTCCAAGTGGTTTCGCTTCGGGTTGATTAGTTGATCCTGACCGTCAACGTGTGTTTCAAAGGTAGTACGCTGGCTGCCTGCTTATAGTAGTGATAAACGCTTTCGAGCTTTTTCAGCGGTAACGGCTCCAGGCTTTGCTGACCTAGTTCCGGGGGCAGTTTTTTATCGAGTTCCTCGATGGACGCCATGCACATTACGCTTTCGACGGCGTCGTGCTGGTCGAGCCTGAGTTCAAACGAATTCGTGCCCGGTATTCTTACATCCTTTCCGCCCGCGACCTTTGCGTTGGGTGAGAAGCGGTTGGGGAAGATCTTGAAAATGGTGTCGTCCGCCTGTTGGTAGTAACAATAGACATGGGCATCGGTCGTGGTCTTGACGCGGACGTTAAGCGATTCACCCGCCTTGAATACCGGTCTTACCCCTCGTTCGGTGTCGAGCGTCATCAGCAGTGGCGAGATACCGTCGCGCTCAAGGCCCAGGTGTTGCGGCTTTGTTTGCGGTTGCTCCAACTCGCCTTCGGGTAGGGCCGGATCGTACGGTTGCGCTGCCAAGAAGCCTTGTTTGATTTTCTGGGTCAGTAACGGTAGGTACGCCTGTTTGATCGGCGCCGCATCGGTTATCAGTCGATAATAGAGATCAAGATCGATCTGGCTGTCGGCGCGCAGTCCGTTGTCTTTCTTGAACAGCGCGATCGCGGTCTGCAAGTTGGGATAGTTCTTGCCATCCACTGGTCCGCGATAATAACTCAGGGCGTCTAGCTTGCTTTGCACGAAAATCCGGCGTTCATCGTCATCCAGCGCGAGGTACCAATCGCGGATCTGATTCTGTACCAGTGGATTCGTGCTGGGGACGTCCAGGCACTCCCAATAGGGAACGCGCGTCAGCCGCCCCATGAGTTCGATCGCGCCCAACTCGACCAGTGTTCTCACCGAGTGGTGCAATCCCTCGGAACGGTCGAGGCCGATCTGGAACAAGGCGCCAAGTTTCTTGACCGAGCCCGCGATGTCGGTTCCCTCACCGCGGCGAGTGATGGCGATGGAATTATTGGAGCTCATGCCTGGCACGATCTCCAGAGTCTTGACCGAGCCCAGGTTCATATCCAGCGAGACAACAGATACCATCCGATCCTTGCTGTATTCGCCGCTTGCGTCGTGGCCGAAGCGCAGTCCTATCCCCATGCGATCGGTGATCGCTGCCTTGTCCACTTGCGGCGCGCCGATGCGAATGAAAAAGTCGGGGGATTTAAAGTCCTGGTTGGCATGGTAGGTGTGAAACTGCGTGATGTCGTAGAGATCGTTGCCCAGTACGACGAATCGCACGGCGCGGCTCTTGCGTGACATCGTCGACATGGCGGTGATCATCATGTCCTTGGTGGCGGTCTGGATGTCCGAGGTATGGTCGAGAATGTTCTGCGCGCCCAGCCTCAAATCCGAAACCTGGTAGCGCACAAACAAATCATCCATGCATTGCAGGGATTGGGAGAAACTCGTGATGGTTTTTTGCGCTTCCGCCTTGGGCGTGGCTGCGATTCGGGCCTCGCTGGTCGCCATTAGGTCCTGGGTGTTGGTGGACGCGCAGGCGCCCAGCATCAAACAGACGCTTCCCGCCATCAGAAACTTGGTCGATTGCATCGGCGTTTTCATGGTTTGCTTCCCTTTCTCCCTGCGCACGCTTAACGGCAGTAGTTGATGATGGGGCCGTCGATGTAGATGTCCTGAGATTGGGTGCTCAGGTTTCCACCGACGCGGTTGCCGATACTCAGTTTGCAGCCTTCGGATTTCTTACCGATATTGACGAAACCGTCACCGCTCAGCTTGTCCTTGAGCTCGTGTTCGACCGTCATCGCCTGAATCCGCAAATGCATGACCTGATTCGAGGAACTGGCGGGCATGTGAGTGCGTTCGTTCACTTGGGAGCCGCCGGCTTGTGCGTAAAGCGGCAATGCCGACAGGACGCATGCCGCGATGGTGAGGATCTTCTTGCAGGTGGTTTTCATCGGGTAATCCTTGATTGATCATGTCTTGGTATTTGAGATAACGCGGCACCCGCGTAAAAGTTTGCATCCCATGCCCATTCGCAAAAAAAAAGCCGCCCAGGGTTACTCAAGGCGGCTCGACACGGCTTTACGCGGGCAGTGCGGCGGGTCGATCAGTACCCGATGTTGCCGATCATGATCTCGCCCGGGACGCCCGTGGGCGTGAGGAGGTTGCCGGAGAAGTTGTAGATGTCGCCCACGTGCACGCCAGTGCTGCCGCCCCCCGCGTTGATGATCGAGCCGATCACGACCCTTGCCCGACCGAACCCACCCGCGAGATTGATCACGTTACCCGCCGAACTGTTGATATTGACGCCGCCCCCCGATGAGTTCTTGACCGAGCCTATCGTGACCTCGCCGCTGATGCCGGCGCCGGCCGCGACGTTGACGATGTTCCGCGCCGAGGCGGAGACATTCGCCCCGCCGACATGGCTGTTCTTGACCGAACCGACGGTGACTTCGCTTCGCGCGGCGCCGCTTGCCGAGCTGATGATGTTGTCGGTCGAGCCCCGGATGTTGGCCGCCCCACCGACGCTGCTGCCACGCACCGAGCCCACCGCCACCTCGCTGCGGCCCAGGCCGGCGGTCGTGCTCAGGACGTTATCCACCTTGCCCTCGACGCGGGCCGCGCCGCTGATCGAGCTGTCCTTCACCGAACCCACCAGCACTTCGCTACGGCCGACCCCGGCGACATTGCTGAGAATATTATCGGCGGTTCCCGTCGCGCTGATGCTTCCGCCGCCGGTACCTCCCAACACCGATCCCACGAGGACGTGACTCTGTGCCGTGCCCGCGGCCTGGCTCAAAACATGGTCCGCGACGCCATTCAGGTTCAGCCCGCCGCCGGTCCGGGTGGACTCCGCCGAACCCACCAACACCTTGCTGCTGGCCGCGCCCGTGGCGGAACTGATGACCGAGTCCACCCGTCCCGCCGCGCGAACCGCGCCGCCCGCCTCCACTCCATTCAGTGAGCCCGACGAAATATGACTCACGGCCGACCCCGACGCACGACTCATGGCCTGATCGACGCTGCCGTTCAAATCGGTGGGTCCCCCGGTGCGGCTTCGGCTGGCCGCCCCCACACTGATGCCGCTGTTCGCCGCGCCGGAAGCGGTGCTACTCAGGTAATCGGCCCGGCCCGAAGCCTGAGTCCGGCCGCCGGTTTGCGTGTCCTCATCCAGCGCTCCGACCGAAACGCGGCTGACCGCGCTGCCCACCGCCGTGCTCACGGCTTGATCGATCGCGCCCGTCAACGTCGCCGCGCCGCCGGTTTTCGAGTCCGTGATCGCACCCACGTGAATCGCGCTGCGCGCGCTCCCGCCGGCCGAACTCATCGCGTTTTCAACCCGGCCGGTGAGCGCGGCTCTGCCGCCGGACTCGGCCCGCGTCATCGAGCCGATATGAATATCACTGTGGGCCTGGCCGCTCGCCGAGCTGACCGCGGTGACCACCTGGCCGCGAAACGCCAGGCCGCCGCTGGCCTCGCCCGCGCCGATCGAGCCGAGCATCACCTCACTGCGGCTGGCGCCCATGGCCTGACTGGTGACGGTTTGCGCGCGTCCGAGCAGGTCCACCGCCCCGCCCGCGCTGCCGTCGTCCATGGCGCCGAGGTGGATCACGCTGCGTGCTTCCGCGCCAGTGGCCGTACCGCGGGCGACATCCAGCTCGCCGCGCAACGTGACCCGCCCCTTGGCTTCGGCTTGGTCCGCGGAACCCAGCATCACGCTGGAATCGGATTTCGTACCGGTTGCCTCGCTGTCGAGCGACTGAAAGCGGGCCGCGGCCTGGACGCTGTCGCCAAATTTCGAGTTGTGCATGCCCGCCGCCGCGATGCGGCTACGGCTCTTGGTTCCCCTGCTGCTGGATGAAACATATTCACCCTGCATGCGGGCTTCGACATCACCATCGGCGCGGCCCTCGCCGAACGCACCCAGTTCGATGAGCGACTCGGATTGCACACCAGCCGCCGTGTTCGACAATTGCGGTATCGACGCGAGCAGATCGACGTCGCCGTTGATATCGGCAATCCCGCCCGCCGCGAGTGGTTGACCTGCAAGCACGCCTGTAATCGCAAGCGCCACGATCGTCCGGGAAAACTGTACGCATTGCATGACGAGCCTCCAAAAAATTCCCGATCCACGTCAAACGAACATTGGCCGGTTGCGGCGAAATGCGATGCCGCAACCGGCTCCCGAGAGTCAGTCGGTGACTCGAATCAATAGATATTGCCGACCCTGACGTGGCTATACGCCTTGTTCGCCGTAGCCGCGCTCGTCACATTGCCCACCTTGACCTTGATCGAGGTGTCGCCGGTGATTTTCGCGTCGTCAATCGCACCGAGTTTTACGATGCTGGTACTATCGTCGCCGGTGGCAATGCTTGAAACATTCTGGGCATCAACATCGATCAACGTGTTGCCTTCGATTACTGAGTTTGTGATCTGACCGATGCCAATAACGCTCGTGCTGTTTTTGCCGGACGCCAAACTGGTGACATTGCCGACCTTCACCTTGATTTCAGTGTCCCCGGTGATCGTGCTACCTGAAATGGTCCCAATGTCGACGAGACTTTGAGAGTCCTCCCCGGTTGCCGCGGAGGTGACCTCCTGTGCCTCGACGTTGATTTTCGTATTTCCAGTGATCTGAGTACCGCTCTTGACGCTTCTCCAAGCGGCCTTTCCGTCGTTCATCAGTCGCTCGCCCGTTTTCATGCCCTCTTGAATTAATTCATACCCATCATTTAATCCTTGTCTAGCGTTATCAATAAAATCTTCTGCATTCGCAGCGCTAGAAAACGTGAGCAATGCGGTGAGGACTGCGGCAGCGATAGTGTTCGTTTTCATGGTAATTACTCCTTAATTTGAAAAATATTGATTCAGTCTTGCGTTGCCGGGCGGTGTCTCTTACCGCCCGGATACCAGACATAACGCGGCGCCCGCCGAAGAGTTTTAGGGCGCGAAAAAAAATTTCCGGTGCAGTCTCCATGTCGCACCGTAATAATGTATAACTCGTTGTTCTAAATGGCCTTTACTCTGCTCGCCCAAAATTGCGCGGCACTTCATATGGGTCGAATCTCGTCGCTTCGATCAATCCGCCGCTTACCCTGTCATTTTTCTAAGTAAAAAAATGCGAACGGGCTAAAACTTCTTGCCGCCTCCCGCGTTCTGGATGGGGAGCACGGGTTTCGGTCTCGCTGGAGACCGCTGAATCCGAGTTGCTCAGGAGTTCAATTCACAACCTTGGAGGTTATTG
>JBHJOI010000045.1:0-13150 GCA_050329935.1 Thiotrichales bacterium
AACCACAACAGGTATACGCCTGGCGCCGACGGCAAGGGTGCGAGCGGCGGCGACCAAGGGATCGGCGCGCTCATGCGGGGGTCGCTTCGACCAGGGTTCGAACCACGGTGGTCCAGCCCTCGGCGATGTTGTCGGGGTTATAACCGCCGCCGCCGAGGGCGAGCAAACGTCCCGCGGCAAAGCGATCCGCGAGCTGACACAAGGTGGCGGTCGCGTGGGCGTGTGCGTGCGGCGAGTACTGGAGATGCGTCAGCGGATCGTCGCGCAGGCTGTCAACCCCGCATTGCAGGATGACGAACTCCGGTTTGAAACGTTCCAGAAACGTGATGACGTCAGACCAGATTTCGCGAAACGCGCCGTCATCGGAATACGGCGGCATCGGAATATTGAGCTTGGTCCCCTTGGCCGCGCCCTTGCCTGTCTCGTCGATCCGCCCGCTGCCGGGGTAGAGATAGCGTCCATCCTCGTGCAGATCGGCGAAGATCAACTCCGGATCGGCTTCGAACGCATAGAACACGCCGTCGCCATGATGGGCGTCGATATCGACATAGGCGATATTGTGGATCCCGTACCAGCGTCGCAGCGCCTCGATCACGATAGCGCAGTCGTTGAACACGCAGAAACCCGAGGCGCTGTCACGGCGCGCATGATGCAGCCCGGCGATCGGAATGAACGCGCGTCGCGTGTCGCCATGGACCAAGCGGTGTGTCGCCCGCAATGCGGTGCCCGCGACGGTTGCCGCGGCCTCGTACACGCCGCGAAACGCGGGTGTGTCGCCTTCGTCGAGCACGCCCGCGCCGGTTTCCGACTGGCGTTTGACCCTGGCCACGTAGTCCTCGGTATGAAACAGCGTCAACGCGGCGTCATCGGCCGGCGGCGCGGGTTCGGCGAGGCGGGTTTTTTCCGCCAGGCCGGCGCGGTGAAAGGCGCGTTCGAACGCCGGATAGCGGTACGCGCCGAATGGATGCCGTGGCCCGAAATGGTAACTCGCGAGGGCTTCGCCGAGATAAACCTCCACTACTGAGCTCATCGATGACCTCTCGTTCGTCGGCATGAATCCAATCGTTATCAGAAACAGGCTGGGCGCGCCAGACCGGGATTGCCAACAAACCCAACGACACCCGTACCGCGCCGCGAAGGCCGTGCACTAATTCGCTGGAGCGAATTGAACGGCCACGGGCCGGCCCTTGGGGCGAAGGGCACGATGCCCGGGGTAATTCGGCAGGTAGCGCGCCAACCCGGAAGGTGACGCGACACCCGACACAAAACCTCCGCGTAAACATTACGTTACATATTCAAGGTAGCGGTCAACCGAGGATTCTAGGATCACGCGTCGGACTCGGCCGGCGCGGTCGCGGGTAGCGTGACGCCAGTGCCACCGAGCCCGCAGTAGCCATCCGGATTCTTGGCGAGGTACTGCTGGTGATAGGCCTCGGCGAAGTAAAACTCAGGGGCATCGATGATCTCGGTCGTGATCGCGCCGAGCCCCCGCTGTTCCAGCGCGAGTTGAAATTGCGCCCGGCTGCGCAACGCGGCTTCATGCTGCGCGTCGGAGTACACGTAGATGCCTGATCGGTATTGAGTGCCGACATCGTTGCCCTGGCGCATGCCCTGGGTGGGATCATGGGACTCCCAGAACACCTTCAGCAGTTGCGGATACGCAACCAGCCTTGGGTCGAACACGACCCGGACCACCTCGTTGTGGCCGGTCATCCCGCTGCACACTTCGCGGTAGGTCGGATTGGGCGTGTATCCAGCGGCATAACCGACCGCGGTGGCGTACACACCCGGCACCGACCAGAATCTCCGCTCGGCGCCCCAGAAACAGCCGAGTCCGAACAGCGCCAACGCCGTGCCGTCGGGAAACGGCGGGATCATTCGATTGCCATTGACATAGTGGCTTTCCGGCACCTCCATGCGCTCATTGCGACCCGGCAGCGCCTGACCCGGATCGGGCATGCGCGCTTTGTTCAATCCGAACATCGTTTCCCATCGCTCCTCTTTCGGTCTGATGTCGGATAGGATAGGTCACGGCACTTCACGCGCGACGATCGCGGCAAAAACATCGGGTTTTTCGCGCGGTCAAAACGCGGCCGACCGAGACTTGCGCGGTCATCGGAATTATTGCCCAGCGGTCAACACTCGCGACGACACTTGACCTTTGTCAATCCAATCCGTTTCGATTATCCGTATATAAGCGAGTTACGATATACTCGCGAAGTTTATTCGTCTCGCCTCGCTCCGAGGCCAGGTTCTGCATAGCAACTAGAGGAAATTCGATGAGCACAACCGCCACCAGAACGGCGAGGTTCGTTCACTTCAGCCATCTGCCGCTTTCCATTCGACTTGTCTTCACGCTGACCCTGCTGGTGCTCGGCACCGGCTATCTGTTCGCGATGATTCAGGTCTGGGAAGTTCACCACGGTCGCGACGGCAATCCGATGTTGTCCGCCGAGGATATTCGCATCGCGTATAGCGGCAACCCCGAGGGCACCCGCCTAGAGTCATCGTTGCAAGGTCCGATGCGCTCCATGCTGCCGGACAGCGAGCGCGGCACGGTCATGGGATGGGCGGCGGCGGATGGCAGCCAGGCCACCTACGAGGAACGGATCAAGCCGATCATCGAATCACGCTGCCTTGCCTGCCACGACGGTTCGAACCCCCATCTGCCGAATCTCGGAAAATGGGATGACATCAACCAGTTGATTCAGCGCGATACCGGCGCTTCGATCGCGACCCTGGTTCGTGTCTCGCACATCCACCTGTTCGGTATCACCTTCATCTTTTTCATCGTCAGCTCCATTTTTACTCACGCCTATGTGCGGCCACTGTGGATGAAATGCGTGATCATCGCGGTACCGTTCCTGACGATCCTGACCGACATTTTCTCCTGGTACCTGACCAAGATGGTTCCGGGATTCGCATGGGTCGTGATCATCAGCGGCGCGCTGATGGGCATGTCGTTCGCGGCCCAGTTCCTGATCTCGCTGTATCAGATGTGGCTTTCCAGCCCGCCGCAGGAAGTGCTCGATAGTCAGGGCGAACTGCCGATGCTGATCTAGACGAGATCGCTGACCTGACCAAACAAAACGCCGGCCTCGAGCCGGCGTTTTGTTTACGGATGAGATCCTAGGATATCGTCATAGCCGCGGCGGCTTTCAGCTTCCCGAGCGGCGTCCTCGCCCCGAAACCTAGGTCGGGCGCACCGTCGCGTCGATCACCGCAAAAAAGCGCTTGAGTATTTGACCACCCACCGGCGTATCGGCAAGTTCCGAGATTAATGCTTCAGGTGATTTATGGCGATTATCCAACTGATTCCTATAGTATTCAATGTAGATTCTTGATATTTCACTTGAGAATTCAGGATGGAATTGCAGCCCCCATGCGTGCTTGCGAAAGCGGAACGCATGATTGGGATCCAGCGCACTCGATGCGAGTCGCAGCGCATCGGGTGGCAGTTGCAATACTGATTGGCGGTGACTCGCCTGCACTTGAATTTCGCGTGGCAGGCCATGCAGTAGCGGATCGAAACCGACACCGTCGGCGAGCGTCAGATTGATCGTACCGACCTCGATCCCCGCCGGGTTGTAGTCCACGCGCCCGCCGAGCGCCTGTGCCAGCAGTTGATGGCCAAAACAGATGCCCAGGGTCGGAATCGATTGCGCCACCGCGTCGGCCAGCCAGGCACGGGTATGCGCGATCCACGGTAAATCGTCGGTTACCATCGCCGGTGAACCCGTGACGATCACGCCGCGCACCGACTCCGCCGGCGGTAGCGTGCCGTTGCTGTGCACGGCTACCGTGACAGCCGGCGATTTCCCCAGCGCCATGCCGTCGAGAATCCAATCCTCGAAGTCACCTGGAACATGAGAAAGTACTGGAAGTTTGCTTCCGCATTTAATTATCAATATCCTACGCATCGTTTCTAATCTATTTTATCTTACCCATGAAACGCCTCCGGAGAATCAAGGTAGGCGAGTTCTTCCGGTGTGCTGATACGCCCGAGTATCGCATTTCGGTGCGGAAATCGACCGAAGCGACGCACGATCTCACGATGGTGGCGGGCAAATCGCAGATTCGCGGTCAGGCCGGCGGCTTCGAATAAGGCCACGGATCGGTCCTGATCCGCGAGCTTCTCGCTGTGCATCAATGGTAGGTAGAGAAAGGCGCGGCCCGCGTCATCGAGCGTCTGGTCGAACCGACGCTCGATCGCGCGCTCGGCGACGTCGCGCGCCGCCTGTTCGGTTGAGAACGCAAGTGCTTCATTGCGATACATGTTGAGCGGAAACTGGTCGAGCACGATGGTCAGCGCGAGCGCACCTGTCGGTGCCGCCTCCCAGTGTTCGAGTCCGCCGGCGCGCGCGGCGTGCCAGGTCGCGAGGAATCGCGATCTCAACGCCGCGTCGAACGCCGGCGTTGCGTTGAACCATAAGGCCTGTACAGGCGCAGAGAACCAAAATGCGTTGATTTCATCGGGCGTGGCGAGCGAATTCGAGTTGGTATCACTCATTTCGGCGGGGCTCCTCGGTGGATGCTGAATGCAATCATAACTGGCCACGCTCGAATCGCCATGCGCGTCCGCGCGATTCGGCCAATAGGCGCGCCCGTGCTTGCCTTCGCGGCTTGACTGTTCGAGACTCCGTTCGTTTATTCAATCCCGTCGCAACCGCATGAACCTGGAAAAAGTCATCTTCGGTTTCTTCATCGTCCTGGCGATGACCTTGAACTTCGGGTTTTTTCTCGGTGAGATCGATAACCCCGATCATCACAACGTATATGAGTTGTTCGCCGCGATCGTGGTCAATTTGATCGCGACCATCCTGAAGTTCGGCGATCGTACCCAGATCGGCGCGATCCATCTTGCCACGAGCCTGGTCGCGGACCTGCAACTGATCGCGGCTGCGATCGTGTGGGGCATGGTTGTGCACGTCAGCTCGACCGGCATGGATGCGCACGCGATGGCAAGCATCGTTTCGCTCGCCGGGGGTGCGCTGGTGGCCAACGTCTTGTCGGTCGTGCTGCTGACGATCGAAACCACGCTTTATCATCGCTGATGACCAACAGCCCGCTCGGGAACGCCTTTTTCCTGATCTGGCGCCGGATGCGGACGCCGTTGATCGTTTTGGTGGCAAGTTATGCGATCGCGCTACTCGGCCTGGTCTTGATCCCGGGCGTGGACGCGAATGGCAACACGACCCGCCTCAGCTTTTTTCACGCGTTTTACATCCTGAGCTACACCGCGACCACGATCGGCTTTGGTGAAGTGCCGCATGCGTTCACCAACGCCCAGCGTGGCTGGATGACCATCGCGATCTATCTGACCGTGATCGCGTGGCTGTACAGCATCGGCAAGGTGTTGACGCTGGCGCAGGATCCGGCGTTGCGCCGGGTGTTCGCAGCCAGCGCCTTCGCCCGCCGGGTGCGCGCCATGCGCAGTCCCTTCTATTTGGTATGTGGTTGCGGCGAGACCGGTGGCAGCTTGATCGACGCGCTCGACGCGCGCGGCTGGCGAGTCACCGCGCTCGATATCAATCCAGAGCGGGTCGGCGCGGTCGGGCTCGCCAACCATCGCCGCGACGTCCCGGTATTGGAGGCGGATGCCCGTTTGCCGGACGCCCTGCTCAGCGCGGGTTTGCAGCACCGATTTTGCCGTGGCGTGATTGGCTCCACCAGCGATGATCAAGCCAATCTCGCGGTCGCGGTGACCTCGAAGCTGCTACGTCATCGACTGCCCGTGCTGTGTCGCACCGACACCGCCGAGGTCGCGCGAAATATGGCTTCCTTCGGCACCGACTCGATCATCGACCCGTTCGAGGTCTTTGGCGAGCACCTGGCGATGGCGATGCATGCGCCGAGCCACTATCTGCTGTACGACTGGCTGACCGGCGTGCCGGACACGCCGCTGGAGCCGCCGATGCATCCACCGCGCGGCAAATGGATCGTGTGCGGCTACGGCCGTTTTGGCAAGGCCGTGGTGCGTAACCTCGAGCAGGAGGGCCTGGAGACCGTCATCATCGAGATGGATCCCGCCACCACGGGCTGTCGCGAATGCATCCTCGGCCGTGGCACCGAAGCCGAGACGCTGCTGAGCGCCGGTATTCGCGAGGCGGTCGGCATCGTCGCCGGCACCAATCACGACATCGACAACCTCTCGATCGTGATGACCGCGCGCGAACTCCGTCCCGATCTGTTCGTCGTGTTGCGGCAGAATTTTCGCGCCAACGACCCGTTGTTCGAGAGCTTCGGCGCCGATATCACCATGCGCCCCAGCACGATCCTTGCGCACGAGTTTCTGGCCCGCCTCACCACGCCACTGCTGACCCGGTTCTTCGCATTGTCGCGCACCTACGACAACGACTGGGCGAACGAACTGCTGAGCCGCGTCAGTGCGGTGGTCGGCGAAACCGTGCCCGACCTTTGGGACATCGAAATCGGCACGGATACAGAAAGCGCCGTGAGCGCGTTATTGGCGAGTGGCACCGCGGTCATGCTCGGCCAGCTGCAGCTTCAGGTTGGCCGCGCCGATCGCCGCATCGCATGCTTTCCGCTGCTGCTGCAACGCGGGCTCGACGAGATCGTGTTGCCGGCGGATGAGCTCACGCTCCGACCGGGCGATCGGCTGTTGTTCTGCGGCAACCGTAAAAGCCGCTTCCAACAGTCGCTCGTGTTGTTCAACCTGAACGCGCTGAATCACCTGGTCACCGACGAATACCTGCCGTCCGGATCATTGCGACGTTGGCTGGACACGCGCCTCGACGGAAGGCCTCGCATGGCGCGAGTGCGGGATGTCGCCGCGCCCGGCGAGAACACCTAGCCACCTCGATCGACCACGCCCCTAGAAAGCCAACCGCATGTCATCGCGCCAGAACGAATGCCAAACGCGCCTCGCGCTCGCCAACCCTAGTCGCGTTCGCGCCTCATGACCTCAGGATTCGCTGGCCTGCTATTCATTGCCGCGAGCGCGTTCGCCACGGTCGCTCAGGCCGATGGCGCAGCGTTACCCAAAGCCAGCGCGACGGCGTTGATCGCATTCGATGGCAAGCCCAGTGTTGCCGCGCTGGGTGAGGTCTGGGAGGCCTGGCCGCCGCGTGCCGGCAATCGGGTCGAGGCCGCGCTCGAGTGCCCGGCGCCCACGCCGGATGGGCAAGCGGCGCTGTCGTTGGGTTACCGGTTCGCGCACGACGAACCGGCACAACTGGGTTTTCGGATCCGATTGAACCGGGTCGATGCGCGTGGGTACGATCATCTGGCGTTCTGGGTCAAGGGCGAACCGTCCGGACAACCCGTGGCGCCGTTCAAACTCGAGTTTCATCGGCCCGAGCCGACCATCCCGGGGCTGTCGCAGCGCGGCAGCACGGTGATCGAGGGCGTGAGCGACACTTGGCGGCGCCAGCTCGTCCCGCTGACCCGGTTTACCGGCATCGCCGATTGGACCGACCTCGACGCGCTGGTCATCAACATTCAGTCGCGACGCACGACCCGACCCGCGGGGCATTACTGCTTCGGGGCGTTCGAACTGATTCGCACCGGCGAGCGAGGACCGAGCGCGCACGATCGCCTCGAGCCGGTGAAAAAGAAGGCCTGGGAGACCACGGTCGGTGGTCCAGCGGCCGCGAAACCGCTGCTGCGGGCAAGGTTGCGGGCGTGGCCCGAGCGATCAACGCTCGACCCCGAGGAACTCCGCGCTGACGACCAGACTTTTCTGCGGCGCGTGGCACGCGATACCTGGCGCGGCCTCGACGGCCTCCGCGATCGCGAGAATGGCCTCCCGCTCGATACCCTGCGCTTCGGTCGCGACTCGACCGAACTTGCGCACGCGCGCATCGGTGACTACACCAACGTCACCAACGTCGGCTTGTATCTGATGGCGGTCGCGGCGGCACGCGAACTCGATTTCATCGACGCGAGCGCGGCACGCGAGCGCGTGGCGCAACTGCTCGACACCCTGGGACGGTTGGAAACCCACCGTGGCTTTTTCTATAACTACTACGACACCACCAGCCTCGAACGCAGCAGTCATTTCGTCTCGTTCGTCGACTCGGCCTGGCTCAGCGCCGGCTTGATCATCGCGCGCCAAGCCTTTCCCGAGTTACGCCCGCGCATCGATCCGATACTGAACCGCGAGGACTACGGCTTTTTTTACGATCCGGTGGAACAACTGATGTCGCATGGGTATTACGTCAACGTGCCGAGTCCGGCCGAATACCACTACGGCTTGCTGTTCACCGAAGCGCGGCTCGGCAGTGTCATCGCGATCGGGAAAGGCGACGTGCCCGAAACGCATTGGTTCAAGATGATTCGCAGTTTTCCCGCCGAGTATCGCTGGCAGTCGCAACCACCGCGCGGCGCGGCGCTGCGCCGGATCGCGGGCCACGAGGTCATGAGCGGCTACTACCGCTGGGGCGACGAGCGCTTCGTGCCGTCCTGGGGCGGCAGTCTGTTCGAGGCCTTGATGCCGACCCTGGTGCTGGACGAAAACCGTCACGCGCCGAACAGCCTCGGCGCCAACAGCGCGGCGCACGTGCGGGTGCAACGCCAGTATGCTCGTGAGGTGCTCAAGTCGCCGGTGTGGGGATTCTCCCCGAGTTCAACCCCGAGCGGCGACAACTACGCCGAATACGGTGTCAAGGCGCTCGGCGCCAAGGGCTATCCGTCGACCGCGGTCACTCCGCATGCGTCGGCCCTGGCGCTCGCGGTCGACCCCAAGGCCGCGATCGAAAACCTCCGCGAACTGGCGCGGCGCTATCCGATTTACGGCGAGTTCGGTTACTACGATGCGGTCGATCCGGTCACCGGCGAGGTGGCGCACAAATACCTCGCGCTGGATCAAGGCATGTTGTTCCTGGCCATCGCTAATCACCTGCGCGACGGCGTGATCCGGCGGTATTTCGAGTCCGATCCGATCATACGGCGCGCGTTGCCGATGCTGGGTCGCGAGCGTTTCTGGGAGGACGATTGAGGTATGGCGGGGGTCAGCTTCGAGCGGGTCGGCAAGCGCTACCCTGGCGGCGCGGTGGCGGTGCACGAGGTCTCGCTGGAAATCGCGGATGGCGAGTTGATGGTGCTGGTCGGGCCGTCCGGTTGTGGCAAATCGACCCTGCTGCGGATGTTGGCCGGTTTGGAGACGATCACACGCGGCAAGATCCGCATTGGTTCCGTGGTCGTCAACGATCGTTCGCCGCAAGCGCGCAATATCGCGATGGTGTTTCAGGACTACGCGCTCTACCCGACTATGACGGTGCACGACAATCTGGCGTTTCCTCTGCGGATGGCGCGCGTCGCGAAGCCGGAACTGGAGCGCCGGGTTGCGCGCGCCGCCGAGATGCTGGAACTAGGGCCGTTACTGTCACGCCTGCCGCGCCAGCTCTCGGGGGGCCAGCGCCAGCGTGTGGCGATGGGACGCGCGCTGGTGCGCGAGCCGGCGGTGTTCCTGCTCGACGAGCCACTTTCGAATCTCGACGCCAAGCTTCGCGCCCAGGTTCGGGCCGAGATCGCCGAGCTACAACAGCGCACCGGCACGACCATGCTCTATGTCACCCACGATCAGGTCGAGGCGATGACCCTCGGACACCGGGTGGCCGTGCTCGATCAGGGGCGTCTGCAACAAGTGGCGGCGCCGCGCGAGCTGTATCGCAATCCGGCTAACCTCTTCGTCGCGGCGTTTATCGGCAGTCCGCCGATGAACCTGGTGCCGGCGCGGTTTTCGCGCATCCCGCAACCCGCGATGCTGATCGGTGACCAGCGGCTACCGTTGCGTGCGCTGGAAGCACACGT
Source organism: Thiotrichales bacterium (assembly GCA_050329935.1). GTDB lineage: Bacteria > Pseudomonadota > Gammaproteobacteria > UWMA-0217 > UWMA-0217 > CAYSFW01. The sequence continues at coordinate 9,775 of JBHJOI010000045.1, forward strand.
CGCCGAACGTCTGCACGAGGGCCAGAACTTCACCCTTGGGGTCCGGCCGGAAGGCTTGTATGTCGCGACCGTCAGCACCGGCTTGCAGGGCACCGTGATCCACGGCGAGTTTCTGGGGCATGAAAATCTGGCGCACCTGCGCATCGCCGGTGTCGCGACGACGATCGTCGCCCGGTTGCCGGGCGCGCAGGCGCTCGCCACGGGCGAGACGCTCGCGCTCGGCATGCGCACCGAGGATCTGCGCCTGTTCGACGAGGACGGCGTCGCCTGCGCGATGCAGGTCGCGAGCACCGAAACCTTGCCGCCGGCGCCATGACCCGGCTGGCGGCCCTTGCACCCTAGGAGCGTGTCCATGTCGCTAGCATTTCCAGATGATTTTCTGTGGGGCGCGGCCACATCGGCCTACCAGATTGAAGGCTCGCCGCTCGCCGACGGCGCGGGTGCGAGCAACTGGCATCGTTTTTCGCACCAACCAGGTCGCGTCGACGGTGGCGACACCGGCGACCTCGCCTGCGACCACTACCGGCGTTGGCGCGAGGACGTCGCGCTGCTCGCGGATCTCGGCGTCAAGGCCTATCGCTTCAGCGTGGCCTGGAGCCGGGTGCAACCCGATGGCCGCGGCGCGTTCAACGGCGCTGGCCTCGGGTTCTACGAAAGGCTGGTCGATGCGCTGCTCGCCCGGGGCATTCAACCCTTCGCGACGCTTTATCACTGGGATCACCCAGCCGCGCTGGACGATGTCGGCGGTTGGTTGAATCCCGATATGCCAAAGCGCTTCGGCGACTACGCGGCACAGGTGTTTCGTGCCCTGGATGATCGGGTCGGGCACTGGATGACCCTGAACGAACCCTGGGTGGTCATGGAATGCGGTTACCGCATCGGCACTCACCCACCCGCGCTGCGGCGCCTTGGCGCCCTGCCCTGGGTCGCCCGCCACCTGCTCCAGGCGCACGACACCGCGGTGCGGATTTATCGCGAGGCAGGCCGCAACCAGATCGGACTGGTGGTCAACCTGGAGCCGAAATACGCCGCCAGCGCGGAGGGTGTCGACCAAGCCGCCCGCGACCGTGCCGAGGCCTATATAAACCGCTTGTTCCTCGATCCGGTGTACCTGGGCCACTATCCGGAGGCGTTGCGGCCTTATTTCAACGCCTGGGCGCCGGATTTCGACTTCGACGCCGATGCCGGTCTGCGTCGCCCCATCGACTTTCTGGGCGTGAATTATTACTCGCGCTCGGTCGTCCGGAATGCGCCGGGCACCGAACCGGTCGACGCCGGCGGGGTGCGGCAAAACGCGCCGCATACCGCGATGGGCTGGGAGGTGTATCCGCAGGGGTTGACCGACATTCTGCGCTGGGTGCGCGAGGTTTACGGCGCGATGCCACTCCACATCACCGAAAACGGTTCCGCGTTTTCCGACCCCGAGCCAAAGGCGGGCAAAATTGACGACCCCCCGCGCGCCGAGTATCTGCGCCGGCATCTGGCCGCCGCCCACGCGGCGATCGACGCGGGTGTCGATCTGCGAGGTTACTTCGCGTGGTCGTTGCTGGATAACTTCGAGTGGAATTTTGGCTATGCGAAGCGCTTCGGCCTGGTCGGACTCGATCCGGAAACCCTGGACCGGATCCCGAAACGCAGCGCGGCGCTTTACCGCGCCGTGATCGATGAGAACGCCGTGCCCGAATGAACGCCGGGGCACGCCACTTCGCAGCGCGCACCCTATCGCGACGCGCCTTCGTACCGGGTCGCGACCATCGCGGGACGTTGCACGAAATCGTCATACCACACCTGTAGGTCCGGTGCGTGCGTGCGCCAATCGAGATTCGGCAGGCGAAAATCGAGGTAGGTCAGCGCGCAAGCGGTCGCGATGTGTGCGAGCGAGCATGCGCCGGGCCAGTGCGCGCGCTCACGTTCCATCGCCGGAATCGCGCGCTGAACGGCCGCGAGATGACGCTCGATCGCGGTTGCATCGCATTGTGTCTCGGGGCGGCGGAGTTTGAGCACCGTCGCGACCGCGTCGTCCATCACCCCATCCGCGAGCGCCTGACCGCGCAACACCCGCCAGCGCGGGGCGCCGTCCACCGGAATCAGGCACGGTTCGGCACGCTGCCGATCCAGCCATTCGCAGATCACCGGGCTGTCGTAGAGCGCCTCACCGTCATCGGTCACCAGGGTCGGCACGCGGCTCAAGGGGTTGGCGGCGAGTAACGCGGGATCGTCGGCATAGGCGTTGCAGCGGGTCGTGGTCAGCGCATCGGAAAGTCCTTTTTCGTGCGCGGTGACGCGGACCTTGCGTACATAGGGCGAAGTCGGACTGATGAACAATTGCATAGCTCAACTCCGTACCGGTCAAAACAGTTGCGCACGAGCATGCGCCGCCCCGCGGGCAGGGTCAACGCGTTCGATCGGTCGCGGCCATGCCCTCGAGTGCGTCCGGCCGAATCAGTCATCCACCTTGCCCCGCAGGCGCTTGGTCTGACTCTGACGGGTCTTTGAGTCCAGACGTTTCTCGACCGACGAGCGGGTCGGTCGGGTGGGTTTGCGAATCGCATAGGTCACGCCGGCCCGCTGCACCAGGATTCGCAGCCGCTCCAACGCGGCTTCACGATTCTGTTCCTGGCTGCGAAATTGCTGCGCCTTGATGACGATGACGCCGTCCTTGGTGATGCGCTGGTCGCTCAGCGCCAGTAGCCGCGTTTTGTAAAACTCCGGCAGCGAGGACGCGCGAATATCGAACCGCAGCTGGATCGCGCTCGACACCTTGTTGACGTTCTGCCCGCCCGCGCCTTGGGCCCTGATCGCGGTGAATTCGAGTTCCTCCGGCGGAATTTCCACCCGAGCTGAGATCTTCAACATGGCACGCCCCATTCGATTGTCAAACCAGCGCCACGGCGCCGGTGCGGTTTCGCGGCTCGGACCGACGCTCGATTCGTGTCGGTCGCGGCAGGTAAGCCGTGAGTGATGGCGCATCATACACGCGCCGTTTCACTCCGGTCGCATCACCGCTTCGAAGCGGGCTGGTTTCGCTGTCGGCGTGGCGAAGCTCACGTTTCGCAACTGCGAAGTCTGGTAAAACCTGAGGTCGGACAAGCCAGGGAGGTTCCTCACCATGTGTTCACCACAACCAGACGGTTGCGCAAGGACGCTGCCTGGGTCCGGCCTTCCGCCATGCGATCGACGGTCATGACACCGCGTCTCGCGATCGTTCGCCAGGGCGAGTTCGTTCACTCGCTGGCGGACGCCACCGTCGACCAGCTCTTGGCGCGCCGCGGCATCCCCGAGAGCCTGGCGGCATTGCGACGGTTACAGCAATCCTGCGATCACCAAGTGTTCGACCACGCCGTCGCGATCGCCGCCTTTACCCAGACGGCCGCGC
>JBHJOI010000046.1:0-15468 GCA_050329935.1 Thiotrichales bacterium
GCGCGACCGTGGTCGCGATAGAGTAAGTACTGATCGCACTCCTTTTATTCATAGCTTTTGCCTCAAGTTGGTTGGAATTTCATTGCCAGAAACTTTTGTCTTCGAGATTCGGTTGATTCATCGAGCAGCACTGACATTTCTGCTCTCAGTAATCCAGTAGCTATTTTAATACACTAATGCAAATATTTCACATCTTTTGGTGCGAATTTGCAACAGTTTTGTTACGAGCAAGCGAAGTCAATGACTTCGGCTTGTGTGAGGGGTCGCGACCGTTCGGTGCCGCGCCGCTATTCTCGCCGCTAAGGCCGGGTGTGGCAAATGCCGCACGCTTCATCGGCTGCGGCAAGCGGGGTTCGTTGTGGTAATATCGCCGTTTTCGAAATGGCTCCGAAATGTTCGACTTAGTCCATGGCTGATTTTGCGAAAGAGATTCGCGTCGTAAATCTTGAGGATGAAATGCGTCAGTCCTATCTGGACTACGCAATGAGTGTCATCGTTGGGCGCGCGCTGCCCGACGTGCGTGACGGCCTCAAGCCGGTGCATCGTCGCGTGCTGTTCGCGATGAGCGAGCTGGGTAACGATTGGAACAAACCCTATAAGAAGTCGGCGCGCGTCGTTGGTGACGTGATCGGTAAGTATCACCCGCACGGCGACACGGCGGTCTACGATACGATCGTGCGCATGGCGCAGCCGTTTTCGATGCGTTACATGCTCGTCGATGGTCAGGGTAACTTCGGGTCGGTGGATGGCGATGCCCCGGCCGCGATGCGTTACACCGAGGTGCGCATGGCGCGCATCGCGCACGAGATGTTGGCCGACCTCGACAAGGAAACCGTCGATTTCGTGCCGAACTACGACGGCTCGGAACGCGAGCCGGTGGTGTTTCCCGCGCGCGTGCCGAATCTGCTTGTCAATGGCTCATCGGGCATCGCGGTAGGCATGGCGACCAATATCCCGCCGCACAATCTCAACGAGGTCGTCAGCGCCTGCCTGGCGTTGATGGACGACCCGACGCTGGATATCGACGACCTGATGACGTTCCTGCCGGGGCCGGACTTTCCGACAGCGGGCATCATCAACGGCGTGCATGGCATCCGCGAGGCCTACAAGACCGGACGCGGACGTGTCTTCGTGCGGGCCCGATCGCACATCGAGCGCGATGAACGGACGGATAAGGAAACCATCGTCGTCACCGAACTGCCTTATCAGGTGAACAAGGCGCGGTTGCTTGAGAAAATCGCCGAACTCGTGAAGGAGAAAAAGCTCGAGGGGATCTCGGAGCTGCGCGATGAGTCCGACAAGGACGGCATGCGCATGGTGATCGAGCTCAAGCGCGGCGAGTCGGGCGAGGTCGTGGTGAACAACCTGTACAAGCACACCCAGCTGCAGACGGTGTTCGGGATCAACATGGTCGCGCTGGTCGGCAGCCAGCCGCGCCTGCTCGATCTGAAACAGATCATCGAACAGTTCCTGAAGCATCGGCGCGAGGTTGTTACCCGGCGTACGATTTTCGAACTGCGCAAGACGCGCGATCGTGCCCACGTCCTCGAAGGATTGGCGGTCGCGCTGGCCAATCTTGACGAGATCATCGATCTGATCAAGCGTTCAGCCAGTCCCGCCGAGGCCAAGGCCGGCTTGCTGGCTGGCGTTTGGCGCCCCGGCGTGGTGACCGAAATGCTCGCGCGTGCCGGCGCGGAATCGTCGCGGCCCGAAGGGCTGGGGGCGGAGTTCGGGTTGAGCGAAGCGGGCTATCGTCTGTCGGAAACGCAGGCACAAGCGATCCTCGATCTGCGACTGCATCGGTTGACCGGGCTGGAGCAGGACAAGATCGTTCAGGAGTATCGCGAGCTCCTGGAGCTGATCGGGGCGTTGCTCGAAATTCTTTCCAATCCGGACCGACTGAAGCAAGTTATCCGGGAGGAGTTCGACGCTGTTCGGGATCAGTTCGGCGACAAGCGCCGCACCGAAATCGTGCATTCGCATATCGATCTGTCGATGGAGGATCTGATTACCGAGGAGGACGTCGTCGTCACGCTCTCGCACGCCGGGTATGCCAAGGCGCAACCGCTCGCTGACTATCAGGCCCAGCGCCGTGGCGGCAAGGGCAAGAGCGCGACCCGGATGAAGGACGAGGACTTCATCGATCATCTATTCATTGCCAGCACCCACGACACCTTGCTGTGTTTTTCCAGCCGGGGCCGGGTGTACTGGATCAAGGTCTATGAGCTACCTCAGGCCCAGCGTTCGGCGCGCGGGCGCCCCATCGTCAACCTGTTGCCGCTGGAGCCGGATGAGCGTATCCAGGCGATCCAGCCGGTCCGCGAATACGGCGAGGACCATTTCGTGTTCATGGCGACCGCGAGCGGAACGGTCAAAAAGACGCCGTTGTCGGACTTTTCGCGTCCCCGCAGCAGTGGCATCATCGCGGTGGATCTGCGGCCCGATGACCATCTGGTCGATGTGGTGATCACCGGCGGCGAGCATCACATCATGCTGTTCACGGACGCGGGCAAGGTCGTTCGGTTCCACGAGAGCGAGGTTCGTGCGATGGGGCGCGGTGCGTGCGGCGTGCGTGGCATTACCGTGGCCGAAGGTCAGCGTGTCATGGCATTGGTCGCCGTGGCGCCGGGTTCGGAACCTAATGTCCTCGTCGCGACCGCCAACGGATACGGCAAGCAAACACCGGTTGCCGATTATCCCGCGTATCGCCGCGGAGGGCAGGGCGTCATTTCGATTCAAACCAGCGAGCGCAACGGGCGGGTCGTCGGCGCGGTGCTCGTGTATCCGGGTGACGAGATCATGCTGATCAGCGATCACGGAACCCTGGTGCGCACGCCGGTCGACGGCATATCCGTGCTGGGACGCAACACTCAGGGCGTCAAGCTGATTCGCATCCTCGACGACGAACGTTTGAGTCAGGTCGCGCGTATCGAGCGCATCGCGGGTGAGCAGGACACAGATGAGGAAGCGGCGATTTCAGTGGACGAGACTCGCGACGACGACGAAGACGGCGCGGACGAGACCGACACCAGCGATTCACCGAGTCACTGATCCAGCGCAGAGTTTGTGAAGAAATCGTGGCGAGCGCCCCAAGGGCAAGGCGCACGGAGCGTAGCGACGCGACTGATCAGATCGATAGGCGAGGAGCGAGCACCGCGCAACGCAGCCATAGCGGCGCGCAGTAGATTTTTTCACGGACTCCCAGGGTACACGCGCGGTTCGCGCTGGTACTCTCGTGGCTTCGCGGGCATCGCTCGCGCGAGGTCGCCGCTCGTCGCGTGCGACCGGTGCCAAGGTCCGCGGCCAATCGGCGGCGTAGAGACGAAACACACATCAGAGCTTGGGAAAACGATCATCATGAGAACGGTTTACAATTTCAGTGCCGGTCCGGCGATGTTGCCGGAGTCAGTGCTCATCCGCGCACGCGAGGAGATGTTGGATTGGAACGGCTCCGGCATGTCGGTGATGGAAATGAGTCACCGCGGCAAGGAATTCATGAGCATTGCCGAACGCGCCGAGCGCGATCTGCGCGAGTTGATGGCAATTCCATCGAACTACAAGGTGCTGTTCCTGCAAGGTGGCGCGAGTCTGCAGTTCGCGATGGTGCCGTTGAATCTGATGGGTGTGTCCGGCAAGGCCGATTACGTCAATACCGGTGCCTGGTCGAAGAAGGCGATCAGTGAGGCCAAGCGTTTCGGGGCGGTCAACGTCGTGGCGACCAGCGAGGCGAGCAATTTTTCGACGATTCCCGCGTTTGAAGATTGGAACCGGAGCGCGGATGCTGCCTACCTGCACTACACGCCGAATGAGACGATTGGTGGTGTCGAGTTTCACTGGGTGCCCGAGGTGGGTGACACGCCACTCGTGGCCGATATGTCGTCGACCATCTTGTCGCGCCCGATCGACGTTTCCCGCTTCGGCCTGATCTATGCCGGCGCGCAGAAAAATATCGGACCCGCCGGGCTCACCCTGGTCATCGTTCGCGAGGATCTGATCGGCGAGTTGCCGTCCGGCGTCGCGACGATGCTCGGCTACGCCACTCATGCGAAGGAAGGCTCGATGTACAACACGCCGCCGACCTACGGTTGGTATCTCGCGGGTTTGGTGTTTCAGTGGCTCCAGGAGCAGGGCGGGCTCGCGGCGATGGGCGCGCTCAACCAACGCAAGGCCGACAAGCTCTACGCTGCGATCGACGGTTCGGGCTTCTACGCCAACCCGGTGGATCCGGCATGTCGTTCGTGGATGAATGTCCCGTTCACGCTGGCCAACGCCGAGCTCGACAAGACATTCTTGATCGAAGCGACCGCCCGCGGCCTGACCACATTGAAGGGCCATCGCTCAGTCGGCGGCATGCGCGCCAGCATCTACAACGCGATGCCCGAGGCTGGCGTCGACGCGCTGGTCGATTGCATGCGCGAGTTCGAACGGAAGTACGGCTGATGGACAAGTTCAAGATTCTTGCGCTGAACAACATCTCCGCGCGGGGGCTTGAGCGGCTCCCGCTGGATCGCTACGAGGTTGCTTCCGAAATCGCGCGACCGGACGCGATTCTGCTGCGCTCGTTCAACATGCACGAGATGCCGATCCCGGAAACCTTGCTCGCGGTCGGTCGCGCGGGGGCTGGCGTGAACAACATTCCGGTGGCCCGGATGAGCGCGCTGGGCATTCCGGTGTTCAACGCCCCGGGCGCAAACTCCAATGCAGTCAAGGAGTTGGTGGTTGCCGCGATGTTGATGGGCTGCCGCAACATCGGCCAGGCGTGGGATTTCACGCGCCAGCTCGAAGGCAGCAAGGAGGAGTTGAATCAACTGGTCGAGAAAGGGAAGAAGCAATTTGGTGGATTTGAGCTGCCCGGCCGGACGCTCGGGGTGATCGGGCTCGGCGCGATCGGGGTGCTGGTCGCCAATGCGGCGGTCGCGCTCGGCATGCGCGTCATTGGCTATGATCCGACGATTACCGTGGAGCGGGCATGGGCGCTGTCGGCGAACGTGATTCAGGGCCGCACCACCGATGACGTATTGCAGCAGTCGGATTTCGTCACGTTTCACGTACCGTTGCTGGATTCGACCCGTGGCCTGATCAATCGCGAGCGGCTCGCGTTGATGAAAAAGGATGTCGTGATCATCAACTTCGCGCGCCAGGGTATCGTGGACGATGGGGCGGTGCTGGAAGGCATGAACGCCGGCAAGGTGTATGCGTACATCACGGACTTTCCGAATCCGGACTTGTTGCGCCACCCCCGGGTGATCACGTTGCCGCACCTCGGTGCCTCGACGCGCGAGGCGGAAGAGAATTGCGCTGTCATGGTCGCCGACGAAGTCCGGAATTACCTTGAGCACGGCACGATTCGTAACTCGGTCAACTATCCCGAAGTGGATCTGTCGCGGCGTGGCGTGGCGCGGATCGCGATCGCGAACGCCAATCGACCCGATATGTTGGGCCAGATTTCCCACCATCTCGGGCGTTCGGGTTTGAATATCGCGCACATGGTGAACGAGTCGAAAGGTGACGTTGCGTTCACCCTGGTTGATGTCGACGCTCCGGTGAACGGCGAAGTGCGTGAGCGTCTCGCCGGAATCGAAGGGGTGCTGAAGGTTCGGGTCGTCTGAGTCGGCGCGGGTTGAGCATGTCCGAAGAGCAGCAGCTGACGGCATTACGTCTGCAAATCGACCAGATCGACCGCGATCTGATGACGCTGATCAACCAGCGTGCGCGCGCCGCACAGCAGGTCGCGGAGGTCAAGCGAGCGCACAATGCGGTGGTTGCGACGTACTATCGCCCGGAGCGTGAAGCCGATGTGCTGCGCCGAATTCAACGCGACAACCCGGGTCCGCTGGACAACGAGGAGGTGGCGCGCCTGTTCCGCGAGATCATGTCTGCATGCCTGGCGCTTGAGGAGCGGCAGACCGTCGCCTATCTCGGCCCCGAGGGTACGTTCACCCAAACCGCGGCGCTCAAGCACTTTGGCCACTCGATCGTGACTCGACCGATGAACGCCATCAACGAGGTATTCCGCGAGGTCGAGGCCCGGAACTGCGAATATGGCGTGGTTCCGATCGAGAACTCCACCGAGGGCGTGGTCAATCACACCCTGGACAGCTTTCTGCAATCGTCCTTGAAGATCTGCGGCGAGGTGGAATTGCGTATCCACCAGCACTTGTTGGGCCGCGAGGCGCCGCTGGACGAGATCGAGCGTCTGTATTCCCATCCCCAGTCACTGGCGCAGTGTCGGGAATGGCTGGATGCGCATCTGCCGCGTGCCGAGCGCATTCACGCAAGCAGTAATGCCGACGCCGCGCGCCGCGCCTCGCGCGAACCGCGGGCAGCGGCGATTGCCGGCGAATCGGCGGCGGAGATCTATGGACTCAAGGTGCTGCACGCAAACATTGAGGACAACCCGGAAAATGTCACCCGGTTTCTTGTGATCGGCCACCAGGCTGTGCCACCGAGCGGAGTCGACAAGACGTCGCTGTTGGTTTCGGCGGCGAATCGCCCGGGGTCACTTTATCGGTTGCTCAAGCCGTTCGCGGACAATCGCGTCAGTCTTAGCCGGATCGAGTCGCGGCCGTCGCATTGCGTCAACTGGGAGTACGTTTTTTTTCTGGATCTGCTCGGACACATCGAGGATTCGAATATCAAGAGCGCGCTGGCACAACTCGGTGAGGACGCGGAAATGGTTCGAGTGCTGGGGTCCTATCCCAAGGCGGTGTTATGAGTGACACCGCGCGGACTGTGTGTGACTGGCTCGATTACGCGGCACCGGGTGTGCGCGGGTTGCAGCCGTATTTGCCGGGCAAACCGATCGAGGAGCTGCGGCGCGAGTTGGGGCTCGACGATATCGTCAAACTGGCGTCGAATGAAAATCCGCTCGGACCGTCGCCACTCGCGTTGAACGCGGCGCGGGACGCGCTCGGCGAAATTTCGCGCTACCCGGATGGCGGCGGTTTTCGGCTGAAGGCGGCACTGGCGCGCCATCATGGCGTGGACCCGGATGGCGTCACTCTGGGTAACGGTTCGAACGACGTTCTGGAGATGGTTGCTCGCGTGTTCCTGGCTGGACCATCGACCGCCGGCGCCTTCGCGGCGCATGCGTTTGCCGTTTACCCGATCGCGGTTCAGGCCGCGGGCGCGATTGCTCAAGTCGGGCCGGCGTTGCCCAAAGATCATCCGCGGATGCCGTTCGGTCACGATCTCGACGCATTGCTCGCGTGTCTGACCGCGGCGACGCGGGTCGTGTTCATCGCGAATCCGAACAATCCCACCGGAACCTGGGTTGAAGCCGATGCGTTGCTGGGATTCCTGCGCGCGGTGCCGCGGTCGGTCATCGTGGTGGTCGACGAGGCCTATCTCGAATATGTGAATGAGGCGGACTTTCCGGATGCATCGCGCTGGCTCGGCGAGTTTCCGAACCTTGTGGTGACTCGCACGTTCTCCAAGATCCACGGGTTGGCGGGTCTCAGGGTTGGGTACGCGCTGTCGCACCCCGACGTCGCCAATCTGCTGAACCGGGTACGTCAGCCATTCAATGTCAGTCTGCCGGCACTGGCCGCGGCCGAGGCCGCGCTCGCGGACGTCGCGCACATCGAGCGGAGTCGGTTGCTGAACAGCGCGGGGTTGCTGCAATTACAGGCCGGGTTTGAACGCTTGGGGCTGCGGGTCTTACCCTCACGCGGCAATTTTCTGTGCGTCGATCTACGCGTCATTGCGCAGCCGGTGTTCGAGGCGTTGCTGCGCCTCGGCGTGATCGTCCGGCCGGTCGCCAACTATGGGTTGCCGACATTTCTCCGGGTCTCGGTCGGTTCTTCGGGCGAGAACGCGCGGTGTCTCGCCGCCTTCGCCGAGGTCTTGCGCCGTGATTGAGCGGCTCTGTCTGATCGGGGTGGGTCTGATTGGCGGATCGTTGGCGCTGGCGCTGCGCCGGGCGGGCTACTGTCGTCACGTCGTCGGGGTCGGACGTGGCACGGCGAATCTCGAGGATGCGTTGCGGCTCAAGATCATCGATGAAGTTAGTCATAATCCCGCGACGGCCGTGCAAGGCGCGGATATGATCGTTCTCGCGGTGCCGGTCGGTTCGGTCGAAGCTGTGTGCCGGCGCATCGCTGTGCCGATGGATCCAGACGCGATTCTCACCGACGTTGGTAGTGTCAAGGGCGATGTGGTGCGTCAGGTGGAGCGTGCGTTCGATCGATTGCCGCCGCGTTTCGTGCCGGGTCACCCTATTGCGGGCACGGAGCGCAGCGGCGCCAGCGCGGCTTTTCCCGAGTTGTTCGAGGGGCGGCGCGTGTTGCTGACACCGCTCGCGGCCACCGATCGCGATGCGGTCGAGCGGGTGCGCCGGATGTGGGAGGTGAGTGGCGCTGTTGTCGAGGAGATCGCGGTCGACACCCATGATCGTCTGCTGGCGGCGACGAGTCATCTACCGCACATGCTGGCATTCGGATTGGTCGATAGTCTGGCCCGGCTTGAGGACAGCCAACGGATATTCCGTTACGCGGCCGGCGGTTTTCGCGATTTCACGCGCATCGCCTCGAGCGATCCGGTCATGTGGCGCGACATCTGTCTGCACAATCGCGACGCGGTGCTGGAGGCGCTGACGCGCTATCAGGGCGACCTGGACCTGTTGCGCCGGGCGATCGAGTCCCGCGACGGTGATGCCTTGCTCGCGATCTTCGAGCGGGCCAAACAAGCCCGCGACCGATTCCTACACTAAAATCCATACGGCATGAACACTCTGGTATTTCTCGCCCAGCCGGGCGGTAAGCTGTGCGGGAGTTTGCGCGTCCCGGGCGACAAATCGATCTCGCATCGCTCGATCATGCTTGGGGCGCTGGCGGACGGGATTACCCATGTCCGCGGCTTTCTCGAAGGCGAGGACTGTCTTTGCACCCTGCGCGCTTTTCGCGCGATGGGCGTGGCAATCGATGGACCCCGCGCGGGACAGGTGACGATCCACGGCGTCGGTCTACGAGGCCTGAAACCGCCAACGGCGCCACTCGATCTCGGCAACTCCGGTACCTCGATGCGCTTGATGGCGGGATTGCTGGCCGGGCAGTCGTTTGCCACGGAGCTGGTCGGCGATGCGTCACTGTCGAAGCGCCCGATGCGGCGGGTGACGGAACCGTTGGCGCGGATGGGGGCTCGAATCGAGAGTACCGCCGACGGAACGCCACCGCTGCGCATCGCGGGCGGTAGCGACCTGGTCGGATTCGACTACGCGATGCCGGTCGCGAGCGCGCAGGTCAAGTCCAGTCTGCTGCTTGCCGGGCTCTATGCGCGCGGCGAGACCTGCGTCGCCGAACCCGCGCCGACCCGCGATCATACCGAACGCATGTTGCGCGGATTCGGCTATGAGCTGAGACGCGACGGCAATCGCGTCTGTCTCAGTGGCGGCGGCGACCTGCGCGCGACCGACATCGATGTGCCAGCGGATATTTCGTCGGCGGCGTTTTTCCTGGTCGGCGCCAGTATCGCGAGCGGTTCCGACTTGATGCTCGAACATGTCGGTATCAATCCGACACGCACCGGGGTCATCGAGATCCTGCGCTTGATGGGCGCCGATATCAGCGTGCTGAATGCGCGCGAGGCCGGTGGCGAACCCGTCGCGGACCTGCGAGTGAGGGCGGCGCCGCTGCGCGGCATCGACATTCCCGAGGCGCTGGTGCCGTTGGCGATCGACGAGTTTCCGGCGCTGTTCGTCGCGGCCGCCTGCGCCAAAGGCGTGACGCGATTGACTGGCGCGGCGGAGTTACGGGTCAAGGAGAGTGATCGTATCCAGGTCATGGCCGACGGACTCCAGGCCTGCGGGATCGAGGCGACGCCGACCCCGGATGGGATCACGATCACCGGCGGTGCGCTGCGCGGTGCGGCGGTGGAGAGTCACGGCGACCATCGGATCGCCATGGCATTCGCGATCGCGGCGTTGCGAGCCGCTGGCACGCTACGCATTCGCGATTGCCGCAACGTGGATACGTCATTTCCTGGCTTCGTCACAAGCGCGCGCGGCGTGGGATTGGATCTTGCGGCGGTGGCTGGCGCATGAGCGGCGCGGCACCTGTCGTCACGATCGACGGCCCGGGCGGCTCCGGAAAAGGCACGATCAGCCGCTTGCTGGCGCGGCGCCTGGGTTGGCATTGGCTCGACAGTGGTGCGCTTTACCGCATTCTCGGTTTGCAAGCCACCCGCGCGGGCGTTGATCTGGACGCCGTGGACGCGCTGCGGGCACTCTGCGGCGCACTGCAAGTTGGGTTCGAAGAGCGTGCCGGTGAACCGATCGTTCTGCTGAGCGGGGAAGATGTCACCGCTGAGCTGCGCACCGAGCGGGCTGGGGAAGCCGCATCGCGTGTAGCCGCGCACCCCGGCGTACGCGCCGCGTTACTTGACTGGCAGCGCGGCTATTGTGTCGCGCCGGGTCTGGTCGCGGATGGTCGCGACATGGGTACGGTCGTGTTTCCGGGGGCCGATTTGAAGGTGTATTTGACCGCCAGCCTTGAAGAGCGCGCGCGGCGACGATATAACCAGTTGAAACAACAAGGGTTTGAGGTTAGCATTGACGACCTTTTGCGCGACATCGCGCAACGGGACGCGCGCGATACCCAGCGGGCGGTTGCGCCATTGCGGCCAGCCAGCGACGCGGTCGTCATCGACAGTTCCAAACTGACGATCGACGAGGTATTGCAGGAGATCGCGGCGCTGGTCGCGGCGAGACTCCGCGGGGTGGTCTGAGACGTGATGGTCCCAGGCTGTTTTTAAACTTTAACTTATTGGCTTAACTAGCTGATCAAGCTTGATTAAGGTTCACTTTTTAAATGTCTGAAAATTTCGCTGAACTGTTTGCAGAGAGCCTGGCCTATACCCAAATGCGGCCCGGCACCATTATCAATGGCACCGTAATCGCGATCCGGACTGACGTCGTCGTCGTCAGCGCCGGCCTGAAATCCGAGGGTGTCATTCCGATCGATCAGTTCATGTCGCCGATGGGCGAGATGGAAGTCAAGATCGGTGACATAGTTGAGGTCTCGCTCGATTCCGTCGAGGACGGTTATGGCGAAACCCGGCTTTCACGTGAGAAGGCCAAGCGGGCCAAGTCCTGGACTGTGCTCGAGCGCGCTCACGAGAACAACGAAACCGTCAAAGGCATCATTACCGGTAAGGTCAAGGGTGGCTTCACGGTCGAACTGGACAGTATCCGTGCGTTCCTGCCGGGGTCGCTGGTGGATGTGCGCCCGGTGCGCGATTCGTCCTACCTCGAAGGTAAGGAACTCGAATTCAAGCTCATCAAACTCGATCAGGCGCGGAACAATGTCGTCGTGTCGCGGCGCGCGGTGGTCGAATCCGAGTACAGTGCCGAGCGCGAAGCGCTGCTCAGCAATCTGCAGGAAGGTCAGAGCGTCAAGGGCGTCGTCAAGAACCTGACCGATTACGGTGCGTTCCTCGACCTCGGCGGCGTCGATGGTCTGTTGCACATCACCGATATGGCGTGGAAGCGCGTCAAGCATCCATCCGAGATGCTGCAAGTGGGTGAAGAGATAGACGTCATGGTCCTTAAGTTCGACCGTGAGCGTAATCGCGTATCTTTGGGCCTGAAGCAACTGGGCGAGGATCCCTGGACCGATATCACGCGGCGTTATCCGGAAGGTCGGCGGTTGTACGGCAAGGTCACCAACATTACCGATTACGGTTGCTTCGTCGAAATCGAGGACGGCATCGAAGGTCTGGTGCACGTATCCGAGATGGACTGGACCAACAAGAACGTCAATCCCGGCAAGGTGGTACATGTCGGCCAGGAGGTCGAGGTGATGATCCTCGATATCGACGCCGAGCGTCGCCGAATCTCACTCGGCATGAAGCAGTGCCAGGCGAATCCCTGGGACGAGTTCGCGTCGAAGTTCAACAAGGGCGATCACGTGTCGGGCAAGATCAAATCGATCACCGATTTCGGGATCTTTGTTGGCCTGGAGGGCGGTATCGACGGTCTGGTTCACCTTTCCGATATCTCCTGGTCGGTGCCGGGCGAGGAAGCGGTACGCGACTACAAGAAAGGTCAGGATATCGAGACCGTCGTACTCGCGGTGGATCCCGAGCGCGAGCGTATCTCGCTGGGCGTCAAGCAGCTTGACAAGGATCCGTTCTCGAATTTCATCGCCGAGTATCCGAAGGGATCGATCGTGAAGGGTGTGGTCAAGGAAGTCGACGCGAAGGCCGCGACTATTCTGTTGGCGGATTCGGTGGAAGGCATCCTGCGTGCGTCGGAGATCTCGCGCGATCGCATCGAGGACGCGAGCACCGTGCTCAGGGTTGGCGAGACGATCGAAGCCAAGTTCATCGGTGTGGATCGCAAGACCCGCAGCATTGGACTCTCGATCAAGGCCAAGGAGAGCGACGAGGAAGCCGAGGTCATGCAGGAGTACAGCAATCAGAGCACTGTCGCGAACCCGATGCATGAGATGTTGCGTGACATCAAGCAACAGATGGGTAAAGGCTCGAACGAGTAACCTGTCTGGAACTGGCGTTAGGTCCGCCCTTTGCGGCGGACCTGACCCTTCTATTGGTACCTATCCAGAGAGTGACACGGGATGACCAAGTCTGACCTTATTGAAGCTTTGGTGAACAAGCAGACCCATCTGGCCGCGAAGGACGTGGAGCTCTCGGTCAAGATCATCCTGGAGCTGATGAGCAAGGCGCTGTCTTCGGGCGAGCGCATCGAAATCCGTGGTTTCGGCAGCTTTTCTCTGCATTACCGTCCGCCGCGTACCGGACGCAATCCGAAAACGGGCGACACGGTTCCGTTGGATGATAAATTCGTTCCTCATTTCAAACCCGGTAAGCAGTTGCGCGAACGCGTAATGGATTCGGCGGGTAAACCGATCATTGATTGATCGGATTTTGCGTCTGCGTCAATTCATGAAAACACTGGCCTATATTCTTTTGGTGATCGCGGCTGCAGTGATCAGCGTGACGTTCACCGCGCTGAATCCCGGTAATATCACCATCAATCTTCCTTATGGCAGATCTTTTCCGATGCCACTTTCGGTGGTAGTGATCGTGAGCGTTTTTCTGGGCATCGTACTGGGCATGTTGGCGAATACTCTGGCGTTGTATGGGCGCCGGCGCGAGATCAAGCGTCTGCGTAAACAACTGGCCATCGCCGAAACCGAAGTCTCCAATCTACGCAAGATGCCGCTGCGAGACCATTGAGCATGGAACCCTTGCTGTGGTTGCTACTGCCGGTAGCGGCCGCATCCGGTTGGTACTGGGCGAGATTGTCGGCCCGCAAGGAAAACACCACGAGCCCGGGTGGCAATCCGGCGGGTGTCCATCTGCATTGCATTCAAGGGTTAAACTACCTCCTCAACGATCAGTCGGACAAGGCCATCAATCTCTTGATCGAGTTGATGGATGTCGACGAGGACACAGTTGAAACCCATCTGGTGCTCGGAAGCCTTTTTCGCCGGCGTGGCGAAGTCAATCGGGCGATCAGAATCCATCAGAATATTATCGCTCGACCCAACCTGTCGGCCGAACAAAAATCGAGCGCATTGCTTCAGCTGGGTATCGATTACCTCAAGGCGGGCTTGCTCGATCGTGCCGAAAACATCCTGCTCCAACTGACCGAGCCGCCGATCCGCAAGCCGGAAGCGTTTCGGTATCTGCGCAACCTTTACGAGCAGGAAAAGGAGTGGGAGAGGGCGATTCAGATGGCTGAACGACTGCAACGCCATTCCGAGCAGACGCAGGCGCCATATATCGCGAATTACTATTGCGAGCTCGCCGAGCGCTCGATTAGGCGGCGCTTGTATGAGGATGCGCAGACACTGGTCAAAAAGGCGGTCAATACGGATCCTGACGGGCTGCGGGCCAATCTGCTACACGGCGACATCATGGCGACACTCGGACGGTCCAAGGAGGCCACCAAGTCCTATGTGACCGCGCTGAAGAAGGATCCGTACTTTTCGCCGGTGATCTATAAGCACCTGTTTGAGATGTTCAAGGGCGAAAGCAAGCTCGACGCGTTTCCCGATTTCATTAGACGTCACTCGGATGCGAACAAGGACGCGGCGGCGCGATTTTTCCTGGTGCGAACCTATGAGTCACTCGGCGACGCAGCCACCGTCGAATCGCTGTTGCACGATGAGTTGAACCGTTCCGAAGTGTCGCCGTACATCATCAAATCCTATCTCGAGATGATGCAGGGGCGCACCGAAGGCGAGATCAATGCCTCGTTTGCCGCGCTGAGTCGGATACTTGAAGCGCGGCTATCCACCTCGATGGCTTGCCATTGCACGAAATGCGGGTTCGAATCGAATGCGTTGTTTTGGCAATGCCCGGGCTGTAAGAACTGGAGCACGGTTCGACCGTATGCCAATCCGGTGGAGTATTCGTGGTTGAGTTCGGAGGTTACATGATGGGTTCGCGAATCATCGTCGCGCTGGATTTTTCGTCACCCGATCGGGCGATCGAGTTCGTCGGCCGACTCGACCCTGCTTGGTGTCGTCTCAAGGTGGGCTTCGAACTGTTTCTCGCCGGGGGTCCAAGTTTGGTTGAGCAGCTGCGTCGACGTGGGTTCGATGTGTTCCTCGATCTGAAGTTTCATGACATTCCGAATACCGTGGCGTCCGCCAGTCGGGTCGCGGCGCGACTCGGAGTGTGGATGGTCAACGTTCACGCGGCCGGCGGCGCGCGCATGATCGAAGCGGCGCGCGAAGCGCTCGTCCGTGAGTCGCATCCGCCGCTGCTGATAGCGGTTACGGTGTTGACTTCGATGGCAGCGATCGACTTGAGCGAAATCGGAGTCACGCTCGATCCGGCGGACCAGGTTGCGCGGCTGGCCGAACTCGCGGCGCGAGCCGGGGCCGACGGCGTGGTCTGCTCGGCCCGGGAAGCGGCGCGTTTGCGACAGCAGCGCGGACCTTCGTTTTGCCTGGTCACACCCGGCATCAGGCCGGGATCGACCGCTGATGACCAGCGTCGGGTGATGACCCCGCGTGCCGCGATCGAAGCCGGTAGCGATTACCTCGTGATCGGCCGTCCGATTACTCAAGCCGCCGATCCGGTGGCGGCCCTGAATGAGATCCTGGTCTCATTGCAGACGTAAGTTACGTTGTTCAATTCTGATAGTATTCGCCGCGACGCGGTTCCGATCTGCACATCCAACCCTAAACAAACACGCTCACGCCTAGCCATGCCACAACCGATACGCAAAGCTGTATTTCCAGTCGCCGGCCTTGGAACGCGGTTCCTGCCTGCCACCAAGGCCAATCCCAAGGAAATGTTACCGATCGTCGACAAGCCGTTGATTCAATATGCGGCTGAAGAGGCGGTCAATGCGGGGATCACCGATCTGATTTTTGTGATCGGCCGTAACAAGCGCGCGATTCCAGACCATTTTGACAAAGCCTTCGAGCTCGAAGTGGAACTCGAACGCAAGGGCAAGACCAAATTGCTGGAAGAGGTGCGTGGGATTCTACCCGA
>JBHJOI010000047.1:0-25204 GCA_050329935.1 Thiotrichales bacterium
GCCGAATTCGCGACGCTCATTACCGCGGCACGCGATGCGCTTTCGGACGACATGGTCGCTCGATTGGCTTCGGCTTTCAGCGAGGGCATCACGCTGCTCGATCGGCTCACGCGCAATGAGGGCTTGATGCGTTTGCTCCAGGAGCTCGATCGCCCCGAAAATCAGCATTTCTTAATCAGCGTTTCCGATGCATTTACCGCCACTAGCCGCGAACTCGCGACCGCCCCGCCGTTGCACGGCGGCATTGGCGGCCTATTGAAACTCGCGTTCGAACCCGGCACGCAGGAAGGTCTCCGACTGCTGTCGCTATTGGGCGCACGGTTGAGCGACGGTATGCGCGAACTGCACCGACACGGCGGGTAACCATTGCGCGTTTTTGGGATTTCGGCCACGGGTCGAATACCCAAGCGATCGCAAGCGCGGGTTCGTTCGTATCCGACGGACACGCGGCGACCTCAAACCTCCGGACCGAAACAGACGGTATAGTCCACACAAGCCGCGCACGAAGGCGCGCGGCAGACATAAACCCCTTCGCGCTTACAGAGTTGCTTGTAAAGGAATTTCTTCCACTTCATGTCGTGCACATTCAACGCGGCGAGGCGCGGAAAATTCTCGCGCATCAAGCGCGTGAGGTCCGCGCGGTTCCAAAGCCCGAGATCCTGCCAGAGGTGATCGTTGGCCATGCACGCCGCGGCGACGATTTCCGCCATCCAGAGTTCGGACGGATCGAGTCCGGCGCGGAACTCCGTCAGCAACGTCAGCAGGTCGTTCAATTCCTCCGCGCGTGCGGCGGGCAACGCCTCGGGCGCGGGGAGGCCCAACGGGCCGGAATCAGGAAAATGGCGCGTAAGCAACGCGCCAAACTGGCCGGCGGTGAGCCCGAGCCCCGGCGGCAACGCGCCGAGGCCCTCGGACTGCCGCACGAGCATGCGCGCGAACAGGTCGTCGTTGGGCAGGCCGGCGGCATGCACCATGAGCCGGGCGTAAAGGTCCACCGCCTTTTCCAGCTGCTCGACGATCGCGCGCACGCCGGTCATGTCAGCGGCTCGGGTATTCGACGACGATATCCTCGTCGCGCAGCACCATCTGGCAGGCGAGCCGCCACGAGGTATGCACGGTGTCGTCAACGCGCATCGCATCGATGTCGGCTTGCTTGATCTTGCCGAGGTCCTTCAGCACGGTCGCCTCGCGATCGGTCAGCGGGCCGCCCATCGGTCCCTTACGGCTGAGATTGGTCACCTTGATCATGCAGGTGCCGCATTCGCCGTCGCCGCAACTGAAGTCGATGGGGATGTGGTTTTCCTTCGCGAGCATCAGCAGCGTCTTGGTGTGGCTGCCTGCGACCGCGTACACGGTTTTATCCTTGTGCAGGGGGCTGGAGAAAGTGATGTTGGGCATGGTGATGTCCTTAAGGGGTTGAGAAGTAGATTTATCCGGGCCGCACGACGATCTCGCCGCCGAGCACCTGTGCCTGACACGCAAGCCGGTGATTCCGGCCGGCCATGTTTTCCTGCAAGACCTTGTCCTCGAGCACCGAGCGGTCAGTCATGTTTTCCATGCCCGAGACGATCCTCATCATGCAGGTGCCGCACTCGCCTTCGCGGCAACCGTAAGTGATGCCGGCGCCGACTTTCTCGGAGACCTCGATGAGGCGCGTGCCGGCGGGCACGGTGACGGTGGTGCCGATGTCTTCGAACGTTACGTTGGCTTTAGGCATAGGTTTGTTCCCGGGCGTTGAGTTCTTCGAGGGTGAATATCTTGCGTGCGGCCTGGCCGGTGAGATGCAGCGCGAGGTCGCGGCCAAACGCCTCGCAGCGCGAGAGTTCGTTCGGCGTGGGGATCAGCTTGACGCGCACGCCCTGCACCGGAACGCGCAGCTTCAGCCCGCGCAGGCGATCCTCGATCATCGCCACGGCCTCGCCGCTCCAGCCGTAGGAGCCGAACGCGGCGCCGAGCTTTTCCCGCACCTTGACGACGGCGAGTGAGGACAACAGATCCCAGATCGGCTTGACCGCGTCGCCATTGATGGTGGGCGAACCGAAGACGAGTCCGTCGGCCTCTTCGATCAGGTTCACGAACGGTTCCGGCTCGCCGCCCTGAATGTCGTAGAGCGATACGCGCACGCCGTCGACTTGCTCAGCACCGTCGCGGACAGCTTCCGCCATGCGAGCGGTGTTGCCGTAGGCGCTGATATAGAAGATCAGTAGCGTCTTTTCGCGCTCGCCCGCTTCGTTGTGCAGCAACGGTGCGGCGAGTTGCCGGTAGCGTTGCGCGTAGGAGCGCGGTGCATCGCGCAGGACGGGTCCGTGGGCCGGCGCGATCAGCTTGAGATCCAGCGGCTCGATCAAGTCGAGCGCCTCCAGCACGTGCTCGCGGAACGGCCGCATGATGTGCGCGTAGTAATACTCGAACGAAAAGCGGAAGTCGCCGACGCGGTCGTTGAACAGCCGCGCATCGCAGAAGTGACAGCCGAACACGTCGCCGGAGAACAGGATGCCGGACTCCTCCAGCCAGGTGCATTGCGTGTCCGGCCAGTGCAGGTAGGGCGTATGCAGGAAACGTAGCGTGCGGTCGCCCAGCGAAACGGTGTCGCCAGTATCAACCGGCACGTAGGCAAGTTCCTCGCTCTTGAGCAGCCCCTTCAACATCATCTGCGCGGTGTAGGAGATGTACAGCCGCGCCTGCGGTGCGCGCCGCATCAGCTCCGGCAATGCGCCGGTGTGATCGGGCTCCAGGTGATTCAGCACGATCGCGCGGATCTCGGCGTAGTCCGCCACCTGTTCGAGCCTGGCGAAAAAGTCCGCCGCGTGCGATGCCTTGACGGTATCGATCACCGCCACGCCGTCGCTGCCGCGCACGCAGTAGCTGTTGTAGGTGGTGCCGTTGGCGGTCTTGAGGATCACGTCGAAGTCGCGCAAAACGGAATCGAGCGCACCGATCCAGTGCACGCCTTGCGCGATCTCGACCGCCTCGACGGGTTGCGATTTCATTCGGCTTGTCCAGAGTTTGCGCAGGGTTGCGCGGCGTGCCCCTTCGGGCAGGTTTCGAGGTCCGTGCCCGCCGGTAGCGCGGCGAGTCCAATCCAGCGCTCAACCGCCTGGGGATCGAAACCCACGCGCCGTTCGCGCCCGACTTCCATCAACGGGCGCCGGATCAGCAGCGGATCGACAATCATCCAGCACAGCGCGATGCGCTCGTCGAGCTTCTCGGGATCGACCTCGCCCGACTTCACGCGCGGCGCGCTGGGATTGAACCACTGCGCGACCGGCAAATCGCCGAAGAAGCCGCGCAGACGCTCGCGCGTCCACGGCTCGGCGAGCAGATTGCGCGCCTCGACCTGGTGCCCCGCCTCGCGCAGCAACACCTTCTGCCGCGCGTTGTTCACGCAGCCTGGCTTCTCGTAGAAGATCACGGTCGCCATTTCAGATCGCCTGACTGGCGGCCAGCATCGCCGCCATCGCCTCAGGCGGGATGCCGGTGAGCGACCCCGGTGGATTGAGCGGGATGCCCAACTCGTCGAGTATCGCGCCTTCGATCGGACAGATCGTCGCGCACTGCGGATCGTCGTGATCCCCCGCGCATTCCGTGCACTTGTCCGGGTCGATCAGGAAATGCGGTTTCGCTTCGTAGATCGCCTTGCTCGGGCAGAGCGGTTCGCAGGCCCAGCAATTGACGCAGGTTTCGATGATTTCGAGCGCCATGACGCGACCTCCTCAAGCAACCTGTTGCTGTTGTACTTCGGATTTCGGCGCCAGCTTGCCCGCTGCGCGCATTTCGGCGTAAACCGCCGTCACCGCGTCCTCGATCGGCTCCATCGCGTGCTCGCCGTTCGGCTGGATACCGGCCTTTTCCAGCGGCTGCCAGGACTCGTAGCCGACCTTCGAACACAGCACCACTTCGCAGCCCGCCAACTCGCGAATGGTCCGATCGAGCGCGGATTCGCCGTCGCCGCAGGTGTCGCCGCCTCCGCAATACGGGATCGTCTTGCGATGTCCGACAAAGCGCACGCCGTCCGGCGACGCCTTGTAGATCAGGAACTCGCGCGCATGGCCGAAGTGCTCGTTGATCACCCCACCGCCCTTGGTCGCCACCGCCATCAACACCGGCCGTTCCAACGGCGCCGGACTCGAATTCGTCGCGGACGGTACATTCTCGATCGCGAACAGACGCGCCTTCGCTTCCTTGGTCGCGCGCTTCATCTCCAGCTCCTCGGCGATCGAGGCATGCACAGCCGCGCGGTGCTTCATCGCTTCGCCGTAGTCGATGTTCATGGCCTCGATCTTGTCGAAGGTGAACTCGTCACCGCGATCCTCGCCCAGCAGCCCCACCGCGTCGGCGCGGCACTGACGGCAATGGCGCATCATGTTCATGTCACCCGAACAGGCGTCCTGGAGCTTCTGCAATTCCTCGTGCGTCGGGCCGCGTTGGCCGGTCAGACCGTAGAACGTGCCGTGTTCGGCCTCCGAGATCAGCGGCATGACGTTGTGCAGGAAGGCCCCCTTGGCCTTGACGATTCTCGACACCTCGGCGAGATGCTCGTCGTTGACACCCGGGATCATCACCGAATTGACCTTCACCAGAATGCCGCGCGCGGTCAGCATCTCCAGCCCTTTCTGCTGCTGCTCGATGAGGATCGCCGCGCCCTCGCGCCCCTTGATGCGCTTGTTCTTCCAGAAGATCCACGGATAGATCTTCGCGCCAATGTCCGGATCGACGCAGTTGATCGTGATCGTCACGTGGTCGATGTTGGTCTTCGCCAGCTCCTCGACCGACTCGGGCAACGACAGCCCGTTGGTCGAGACGCAGAGTTTGATGTCGGGCGCCTGCTCGGTCAGCATGCGGAAGGTCGCGAACGTGCGTTCCGGGTTCGCCAGAGGGTCGCCGGGACCGGCGATGCCAAGCACGGTCATTTGCGGAATCGTCGCCGCCACCGCCTTGACCTTCAACACCGCCTGCTCTGGCGTCATCACCTCCGACACCACACCGGGCCGCGACTCGTTCGAACAATCGTATTTGCGATTGCAGTAATGGCATTGGATGTTGCAAGCGGGCGCCACCGCGACGTGCATCCGCGCAAAGTAGTGATGCGCCTCCTCGGAGTAACAGGGGTGGTTGAAAACCTTCTCCCGAATGTGCTCCGGCAGATGACCTATCTGGTCGTCTGTCGAGCCGCAGGAATGCGAGGCGCAACCGCCCCCCGTCGATACTTCGGAACCGGAATTGAGCACTGGCAGTTGCACGGCGTTTCCTCCTAGAGACTACGCCAACCAATTTGCAAGTACCGTGCCCGGTCCAGCGGGAGCAGTAAATTATCTTAATAACAAACAGTTATGCGATTCGTTACCAGCGCCTTGTCGCCAATCGAACAGTGATGCATCTGGGGATTGTGATGAAGGCGACAAACCAGGTTTAGGCACCGATTGGTTTCAGCCCGGCAACAGCTGTAATCGCGAACCCACCTCGCGAGCCGGCGGGCCGGGTGTTCCTGCTCGGCACGTTCACGGCCAAGGGGGTTACACCCGCGCTACCGACCGTCGAGGCGAACGCGGAATCCGTCACCCTGCACTAGGCCACCCCCGACGCGCTCACGGCGTGGTAGGCCACCACGCTGCGGAAACTCGCGCTAACCGTGCAAGTCCGCCACGCGCCCGGCGCCGCGCCGCCGAAGATCACCCTGCCTACGCCACCGGACACCGCCGAAACGCCGCGTCCCCTGGGGCGCTGGATCCCCGCGCGATAACCCGCCGCGCGTGATTTCTCGCGCAGGTATACAGGGGAAATTCCACACATGCGCCAACGCCTCACCGCGTTCTGGCTGATCGCGCTCATTGGCATCGCCGCGCCCTGGGTGTGGCGCGCGTTCGCGCCACCCGCCAGCGCCTACGCCACCCCAACCCGCGGCGACACCCGCACCTGCACCGTCGCCAGCGTCCACGACGGCGACACGATGCGCGTGCGCTGCAACGGCGAATCCCGGCAAGTGCGGCTCTACTGCATCGACGCCCCGGAACTCGGGCAACGCCCCTGGGGGCAGGAATCGCGCGACGCGCTGCGGGCGATGGCGCCGCAGGGGGCGACGGTCGAGGTGAGGGTGAGGGACAAGGATCGGTATGGGCGGTTTGTGGGCGAGGTGTTTCGGGACGGGGAAAACCTCAATCAACGGCAAGTGGAGCGCGGGCACTCAGTCGTTTATGACGCATTCTGTCCGCGTGTAAACGTCAGCTACTACCGCGCCGAATCAAGGTCGAAGATCGAAAGACTCGGGGTGTGGGCGCAGGAAGGTCCGCATCAACAACCGTGGAGATGGCGCCATTGATTACCCGCCTCTGACACGAAAATCGTGAGCGCCTCGATAGTGTTGGGCTATCATATCTACAACAATCGTTGTTATTGATAGTTTCACCACCGGATCACCCACCGCCATGACCGCCATCCTCGCCGACAACCTATTGCGCCTGCGCAAGAACCGTGGCGATAGCCAAGGAAAACTCGCGGAAGCCGTCGGCTTGTCTATGCAGGCCTACCGCAACTTGGAGAAAGGCATTTCGCAACCTCGCCGAGACACCCTCACCGCCTTAGCCCAAGCTCTCGACGTACGCCTACCCGAGTTGCTCAAGCCCGCCCGCAAACTCGAACGCGTGCGCTTCCGTTCACTGAAAAAGCTCAAGCGGCGCGATCAGATCCTTGTTGAAGTCGCTCAATGGCTAGAAGACTTCGCAAGCCTGGAACAGCTCACCGGCGAACGTACCGACGACGGTCTCGAGCCGATCTGGGCCGAACTCGCCGCCACCGGCCAACGCGACATCCCGGCACTCGCAGCCCACGTTCGCGAGCGTTTCGGCCTCGCGCCTGGCGCGCCTGTTCACGACATCTGCGGCCTGCTGGAGTCCAAAGGCATCAAGGTATTTTCCCGCTCGGTAGCAAGCGACGCCTTTATGGGCTTATCCATCGCAGCGGGAGACGGCGGGCCGGCCGTGGTCGTCAACACCTGGGAACGCTTACCTGTCGAGACCTGGATCTTCAGCGCCGCACACGAACTTGCGCACCTCATTCTGCATCTCAGCGCTTATGACGTCAGGGAGGATCACGAAGAACCGCAGCAGGAAAAGGCCGCCGACGCCTTCGCCTCCCACTTCCTCATGCCCCACGGCGCTTTCCTTAGCGAATGGCTAGATGCCGAAGGACTACCCTTGATCGACCGCGTGCTCAAGATCAAGCGCGTATTCCGCGTCAGTTGGCGGACCGTTCTTTACCGGATTGCCGAGCAACTGCCCGAGGACAAACGCCCCATCATCTGGCGCGACTTCAATCTCGCCTACCAGAACCGCCATGGGCGCTCACTCCTCAAGCACGATGAGCCCGACGGCATCTCCGAAGAGATCTACCAAAGCGCCCAGGGGCAACGCCCTGTTGGCATCGAACCCGCCGGCATGGATCGACACGACTTTCAAGGTGACCGCCTGTGGCGGCTGGTGCGCCACGCCATTGAGCAAGAAAAGATCACCCTCTCCCGCGGCGCCGAGATCCTGAATCTCTCGCTTGCCGAAATGCGCGACCTCTCCGCCGGCTGGCTGCGGTAAAGCAACCGCATGTTGCTGATCATCGACGCCAATGTACTCATCGACTACCTGAAATCCGACCCCGCGATACTCGCGTTTGCCGCGCGGCACCTCGGCCAGATCTACATTCCACGCGCCGTATTGGAGGAAGTCGAACAGCTAACTGAAACCTACTGCCAACAATTCGGCCTGACGCTCGTCGACGAGTCGCTTGAAATCCTCATCGCCGCCGCCGAACTGCGCGGCAGCCTCTCTTTTGCCGACCGCGTGTGCCTGCTACTCGCCCGCGAAAGAGGTTGGACCTGCGTCACCAACGACAAGCCACTCCACAAAGCCTGCCGCGCCGACGGCATCGGCGTCATCTGGGGACTGCGCCTCATGCTCGAACTCACACGCGCCAACCAGCTCGAACCCGCCGCCGCCATCGAGGTGGCCACCGCCATTCATCGCCTCAACCCAAGACACATCACACCGGCGATCGTTGAGGAGTTTCGGCAGAAGATCACTTCTCGCTGAACGAGCCGCTTAATCGCACTCGACACCCCGGAGTCAATACTCCGGCGCGGAACGATGGGGTCATCTTGCACCACCCTACCGCACAAAGCCGTTTGGTTTCGGCTAAGCCCTGGACCGCACCACGGCTACCCCCGCGCCGCACCCGCCGCATGGCTATTCGACGCAAACAGCATCGTCGGCACCGCGACTTTCGGCAGATTCATTCGGGTGGCCTGGCTCATCAGGTACTCACGCCAAAATGGCCAGACGTGGTAACTCGCGTTCTTGAGCGCGAACGCTTCCAGGCCGGCCTTGCCCGGGTCTTCCGTCATCAGGTATTCGGCAACGTAGGTGGTTTCAATCAGCGCCTTTTCCGTCTCGCGCGCGTCCGCGTCGCTCGCCGTTTCGATCCAACGCGCGCCTACATCGATGTGGACGCGGAAGATCCCGATCGGCTGTCCATCATCGCCTTCGAGCGTCAACACCTCGCTGCGCGCGACGATATGCTTGAACTGAACCAGCAACTCATCGACTCCCGCCGAGTACTTCGGGTCGAAGTCCTCTGCCAACTTCGCTTCGCACGCGCGCAGAAACACATCCTGAATCTGAAGGCAGCACTTGGCCTTCTCCAACGCGTCGTTCATCCGGCTTGGCGCCCGTAATCCTGACCTTGATTGAGCTGACTGGACGCAACCAAACGCAGATGCTTGGGCCGGCTTGGCTTGTCCGGCGCGGTAGAAGCGGCCCAGGTCCGCGACTCCAACGTGCCCTTCACGCCCGCGCCAAACCCGCTGAAGTAAGTCAGCACATTCACCATGTGCTGGTTCAAACTCACGCCCTCATCGTCTGCGGCCCGCGCCAACTCCCGGTGCAAAGTCTTCGGGATGCGTAGCGTCACGCGCCCGCTGAACTCGTCCGGCACGTCGATCGGCAACGGCATCGGCTTGCCTTTCTCGGCCAGTACCGCGGCGGTGGTCTCGATGGCGTCGATCGCCAACGCGTAGGCCTCCTCGAACGTGTCCGCGTACTCCGCCAGATCCGGCAACTCGCGCACTCGGGCTTCAAAGCAAACCTCGCCCTCGAACACGCCATGACGAATCGTGATGCTGTAGTCGTGTGGATTCATACCCTATCTCCCATCCAGATACGTAGTCAGCTCTGCCTCATACGTCTCCAGCAATTTCATAATCTTACGGATGTAGGCCGCCTTCACCTCGGGGTTCTTGCCGTGGCCACAGTTGAAGCTCGCGCTTATAAACCCGGACAACCCATCGTGAACAAACAGCTTGTGCCCGCCAAGCCTACCGTCCCGGACCTCGAACCCCAGGCCCTCCAGCAACTTGGTCAGATCGCCGCAGCGGATCGACGTGCGCGACTCCTTGAGTCGCCTGCGCGCCTCCAACAGCACAACCTTACCAGACACATGACACCATATATAGTGTCATTGCAAAGCGATTTCTAGAGTAATCCCGCACTTTTTGAGTCCCCTTCGTTCGGTATCCAATCTTGATGGCCGCCCTTTGAGCCACCCCTCGGCATTGTCACGCCCCGCCCGCCTTATCCCACAACGGATGCCGCTCCCACACCTCGGGCAGCCCCATTGCGGAACACCACCGTAGATCACCGGCAATCGGCAGAATAAGACCGGTAACGTTGCGTTGCCAGTGACAACCCTGGTGATGGTGCGCCATCAACTGCCGCAGGATCAGCAGAACAGCGAACAGTCGGCGATTTGTCGGTGTAATCGGCGGTTGCCAAAGCGGGTCATGCCGAGGCAGATCGGGAGCGACTGACAATTCACGGTTCCACAACCGCGAATGGTGCGCACAGAGATTGCGGACATACGCGAGCGTACGCAGCCACGAGCGCAGCACTTTGGGATGCACGTCGTAGTCCACCGCGACCGCCTTCTGGTCTTCCGGCAACATACCCTCGTAGAGCCGCGAAAGCGCCCCAAACGGGATCACTTCCAGCGCCACCCAGATCGGCAGTGTCGGGAAACCAAAGTAGGTAGTCTGGAAATGGCGGACAAACACCTCTTTTGATCGGCCGGCCTCGGTCTCGACTTTGGTAATCCAATCACGGTGATCGAAATCTCTCCGAAAAGTTCTCCCCTTCAGGCCCGACCATGGCGAAAGCCCAGGGGCTTGCATTGGGCGTTGAGCGGCTCGGGCGCTTGATATCCAAGTTACAAGCGCGATTGAATCGAGATTCAGCATCATCCGTCGCGTCCGAGTCGACGGCTCGGCGGGATCTCGTGCTGGAACAGGTAAGCAACAACCTGATGGTTGCGGATACAGATCTGAATATCGTCTATATCAATCGCACCGGATTGGAGTTGTTTCGCGGCGCGCAGGCGGAAATTCGGAAAGTTTTTCCGGAGTTCGATGCCGACCGATTGGTCGGGATGAATATCGATCGCTTTCACAAGAATCCCGCGCATCAACGCAGCATACTCGCCGAACTGAATCGCAAGCACGAAGCGTCGATTCGCCTCGGCGCCTTGTCATTCAGGTTTATCTCGCAGCCACTCAAGGATTCACAGGGCAGAAACCTGGGAGTGATGGTCGAGTGGATAGACGAAACGGCTTTGAAGAACACGGTAGCCGAGATTCAAAGCGTCGCCGAGGCGACCTCGAACGGCGACCTGGGAACACGGATCGCTCTCGCCAACAAAGAGGGGCACTATGCACTCGTCGCAAGCTGCATCAACGATCAAATGGAAATGTTTCGTCGCGTGATAGAAGAAAGTGCCCTAGTACTTGCAGCCTTGGCGGAGGGCGATCTGACACGGCGCGTGAACGGAGCGCACGCAGGGGATTTTGGCCGACTAAAGAACAGCATCAATGCAACTGCGGACAAGCTTTCCGAGGTAGTCGAAAAACTACAAGGCAACGTTGCCGAGATTCGCGCTGGCGCAAACGAGATCGCTCAAGGCAACATGGATTTAAGTCGGCGCACCGAGCAGCAGAGTGCTAACCTAGAATCGACGGCTGCCAGCCTGGAGCAAATAACGGCTGCCATGCTCCAAAATACCGAAAACGCTGATCACGCTACCGAACTCGCGGTTAACGCATACCGCGAAGCCGAGCGGGGCGGCAAGGTGGTTAACCGCGCCGTAGCGGCGATGAAGGAAATACACCAGTCGAGCAAAATGATTGCCGATATCGTCGGTGTTATCGATGAGATTGCCTTCCAGACCAACTTGCTGGCACTGAACGCGTCCGTCGAGGCCGCGCACGCCGGCGAACGAGGCAAGGGCTTCGCGGTGGTCGCGACCGAAGTCCGTAATCTCGCGCAACGCAGCGCGGTCGCCGCCAAAGAGATCAAGGCGTTGATCATCGATAGCGTGTCCAAGGTCGATGGTGGTACTGCGCTCGTTTGCGAATCTGGCGCCGTGTTGGCACAAACCGTGGACGCCGTGCGACAGGTCAACGATCTCATCGCACAAATCGCCACCGCCAATCACGAGCAATCATCGGGCGTCGAGCAGATCAACCATACGGTTAGTCAGCTTGATAAAAATACCCAGCAAAACGCCGCGCTGGTGGAGGAAGCCGCCGCCGCCAGCGCGTCGCTCGCTGAGCAAGCCAACCGGATCGAATCGATCACGGGTTATTTCAACCTTAGTGAAAATGCACAAGTGCCAGCGACCGTAGTTCCTGTCGTCGAGCGGCGCGCGGTCGGCCGACCTTGGGGAGGGCGAGTGGCACCCACAGGTGTACCAACCGCAATCAACGAACCACGGGGCAGTGACCTTGACTTCGTTTCCGCACGCGCCAAGCACCTTTCCTGGAAGTCACGACTTCGTCGCTTCCTCGACGGCAAGGAAGATATGGGTTTCGAACAAGCGGTCTCACCCAAACATTGCGAGCTTGGGCAATGGCTCTATGGCGGCGGACTCCATCAACACGGACATCGACCGGAAATGCGAGCGCTGGAGAAATTACATGCCGAGATGCACAGCCACGTAGGTGACGTGATTCGGTATCGCCAATCGGGCGACCAAGCGCAAGCGGAACGAAGCCTGGACCTCGTAGCGGACAGGTCCGATCGTCTCGTCCGTATACTGGCGGACCTGGAGCAACAGATAAGTAGTCGCGATACGCTCGAATCGCCAGCGCGACGTAGTCAACCCGCGGACGTAACCGCGCGAGCGGTCGGCAATACCTGGGAAGCATTTTAGCTTCCCGCCAAGGCGAGATCGGTAGGCGTTTGGTTTACCGCGGTGCAGAATAAAGCCACCCGCTCCCCTATGAGGCATTCGCGTGAAGCACTGCATTTTGTGTCCTATCGATGCGACAACACAGAAGACACCCTCGCCCGAGCGCAATCGCTTGGTAGCCGAGAATGCCCGCTTGGACAGCAAGCGCAAGAGGCCGCCGATGCTTCGACACCCTCCACACCGGATCGGGCGTGCCCACTCAACGCGTCGAGTTTTGAATTGAGCACGGACGGCGACACAGCCGCAAGCCGATTTCAGGAAAGCCTGGAACGCGCTATGCAAGCGCCCGATTTCCTCGACCGCTTTTATCAGGGATTCATGGTCACGTCGGAAGACATCCGCAAGATCTTCGCGACGACCGACATGGAACGGCTTAAGCGAAAACTGCAGTCGTCGCTGAAAGTCATGACATTAGTTGCATCGGAAGATCCTGGCGCCGAAATGTATCTGGCCTACCTCGGTCGCCTGCATGATCGATTGGCGATCGATCCCGCGATGTACACGCTTTGGCTCAACTCGTTGATCGACGCGGTCGCAGGCTGCGATCCGCTATTCGACAATGCCCTCGAGTCGGATTGGCGCAGTGTGGTCGGCAAGGCTTTGGCCGCGATGCGCGAAGGCGTCTCGCCTGACTGACGCATAAGCGGGCGCGATTTGCGCAAGCGGTTAATTGTTCCCTGTTTAAGTGCGCGACGCGAAGCGATGAACCCGCCGCGATTAGATCGATCGAAAACGCCTCAGTGGAACAGGCGTTGTAGCCACGACTTCTTCTTGTAACTCGCACGAACGCCTTTCGAGATGAAGTGCGCGGTGTACTCACGGTCGGACTCTTGAATGTGTTTCACCAACCACAGCTTTAAGAAATGGAGTAACTCAAAGCTGATCGACTGGTTCTTTGCCTTGAGCTTCTCCACGAGCTGATTGAGCTCCGCGATCAACTGTTCGTGTTCGTGTTTGTGCGCCTCGTAACCCGAATAGTCAAACAGCCGCATCAGGCATTCTTCCACCGCGAAATGGACTTTCGTGTACTCGCCGAGTCGCGCGAGGATGCCGTCGGTGACCTCGCGTCCACGCCGCTGATGAATCGCATCGTGCATCTGATTGAGCAGATCCACCAAGACCTTGTGTTGTTCGTCTATTTCCTCGATGCCGACGCTGTACTCATCGGACCATTCAACGAGTTTCTTACTCGCGCCGTGCGCATTCAGGATATTCATCGCGACCAATATTGAGCTTCAGCAAACTCACGTAGTCTCGTACGCAATGCCGATGTTTGTCCGGCATTCGGTCACATTTTCGCGGGATGAGCGACTCGCTCTACCGCATTAGACCTGCATCCTGAAAATAGCGCTTTAACATCAAGTTGCACGCGTACCGCACGCGACGCACCGCCACCCCCGTTACAACTGCCGCACCTTGATATTCAACGTCTGAATCCGGTACGCGATTTGCCGGGGCGTCATGCCCAGCAGGCGCGCGGCCTTGGCTTGCACCCAACCGGCTTGCTCCAGCGCGGCGATGACGCGATCGCGTTCGTCGACGTCGGGGTCGTCGAGGTCGATCGCGTGGGGGTTGTCGCGGCCGACGGTGAGGCGCTCCTCGATACCGGTGAGCAGCACGCTGTCGCGGTCGATAATGCCTTCTTCCGACATGACGGCGGCGCGCTCCAGGCAGTTTTCGAGTTCGCGCACGTTGCCCGGCCAGTCGTGGTGCAGCAACACGCGCACGGCCGGGTCGGTGATCTCCAGCGGACGCCCCTGCTGGCGTCCGATTTTGTCGGTGAGGAAGCGGGCGATGTCGGGGATGTCCTCCATGCGCTCGCGCAACGGCGGCAGAAACAGCGGCACGACGTTGAGGCGGTAGTAGAGGTCTTCGCGGAACTTGCCGGCCTTGACGTCGCCTTCGAGGTCGCGGTGCGTGGCCGCGATGATGCGCACGTCGACCTTGATGGTACGCGTGCCGCCGATGCGTTCCAGCTCGCCTTCCTGGAGCACGCGCAGCAGCTTGGCCTGGAACGAGGCGGAGATCTCGCCGATTTCATCGAGGAACAACGTACCGCCGTCTGCCTGCTCGAAGCGGCCCTTGCGCTGGCTGACCGCGCCGGTGAACGAGCCCTTTTCGTGTCCGAACAGCTCGGATTCAAGCAGGGTTTCCGGCAGCGATGCGCAGTTGAGCTTGACGAATTGCGCCCGGCCGCGCGGGGAGTTGTAGTGAATGGCGTTGGCGATGAGTTCCTTGCCGGTGCCGGTTTCGCCGCGGATCAGCACGGTGGTATTCCACTTGGCGACCAGGCGCACTTGCTCGAACACGCGGCGCATCGTCGCACTGCGGCCGATGACGTTATCGAAGCCGAACTGCCCGCGCACGGCGCGCCGCAACTGGTCGCGTTCGTCCTTCAGCGCCTGGCGCTCGCGCGCGACTTCCCAGGAGAGGCGCACGCTCTGCCCGATCAGGTTCGCGACCATCTCGAGAAACCGTGCGTGATCGGCGAGCTCGGCGGCGGCGCCGCGTTCGGGCTGCGCGGCGAGCACGCCCACCACCTCGCTGCCGACGCGGATCGGCACGCCCGCGAACGCGCCGTCGCTGTCATAGATGCCCAGCCGGCCGACGAAGCGCGGCTCGTCCGCGATGCGCCGCAAGGTCACGCTGGTCCCCGCTTCCAGCACCATGCCGACCACGCCCTCGCCGGGCAGATAGCGGATGTCTTCGCCGCGCAACTCAGGCATACCGTGCACGGCGATGACATGCAGGCCGCCGCTATCCGGCGCCGCGAGACACACCATGCCGCGCTCCAGCCGTCCCCACTCGTGCAGAATGTCCAGCACCGAGGACAGCGTTTCGGACAGGTTCAGTGAGCGCGACAACACCTGGCTGACGCGAAACAGCGCCTCCAGCGCTGCGCTCAGGCGTTCGTACTGACGCTTCAGATCGTGATCGCGAGGGGTGAATTCCATGTTCCCTAACTCCGCGGAAACTGCACACGGACGTTGCAACCGTCGCTCATGCCGGTATCGACCGCGATCAGGGCGCCGTGTTCGACCACGATTTCCTGCGCCATCGTCAGACCCATGCCGAGATGCTGGTGGTCGGAGCCCTTGGTGGTGAAAAACGGCTCGAAGATCTTGTATTGCCACTCGACGGGGATTCCCGTTCCGCTGTCCCCGACGGTGACTTCGATGCGGTCGTCGAACGCGCGTGTGACGACGCTCAATTCGCGGCGCTCGCGGCGCGCCTCGTGGATGGCGTCGAGCGCGTTGTCCACCAGCAACTTGAACAGCGTGGTCAGACGCGTGGCTCGGCCGCTTACCGCGGGCAGATTCAGCGCGGGGCGCCAATCGACCACTACGCCTTCCGCGAGCATGCGCGCCGAGGCGAGATGCAGCACATCGCGCAAGACCTCGTTCAGATTGAGCGGCAACAAGGCTTCCTCCGCTGCCGTGGGGGTGCACTGGCGCAGCGTCTCCAGCACCTCGTTACCGGCGCGCAACGCCTCCTCCAGTTCGCTCGCGGCCGGGGAGTCCGCCGCCGCAGCCCGCGCCTGCAACATCCGCACCACCGCCGCCACGCGATTGAACGGCGCCTGCAACTGAAACACCGCGCCCGACAACGCCTCGCGCAGGCTCTGGATACGCTCCTGCTCGGCGAGCAGCGCGCGCAGGCTGTTGACGCGAATCGCCTCCTGCTGCGCCTTGAGCGCGGTAATCTCCTGGATGACCAGCAACAGGTAGCGGCGGCGCGTCGAATCGAAAAACGTATCCGCGCCGGTGCCCTGTTCATCGATCCACGAACCCGAACAGACGAACCAGCGTACCTCGTGCCGTGGGCCTTCCAGCTCGACATCCTGACCGGAGAAACCTCCACCGCGCTGGCGAATGCGCTCGAAATCCGCCCCCATTTGCGCGCGTAGTATCTTCAGGATCGGCATGGCGGGTTCCGGCCCGAGCCCGGCGACCAGCTTCTTGTACTCGTGATTGTCCAGCACCACCCGCTCGTTCTCGTCGAGCAGCACGATCGCGACCTGCGCGGAATCCACCACCGATTCCGCCAGCGCCTTTTGATTCTGCAACTCGCGCTCCAACCGATGTTCGTCGGTTCGGTCGCGATGCATGCCGAGAAAATGGGTCGTGTAGCCCTGCGCCCCGACCACCGGGGAGATCGTCAGCTCGGCGAGATACGCCGCGCCGTCCTTGCGGCGGTTGACGAGTAGTCCGGTCCACGGCCGCTGGCGCTTGAGCTGCGACCACATCGTCTCGTAGACGATCTTCGGCGTGACCTTGTTGGACAGCAGCGACTGGTTGTGGCCGAGCACTTCGGCGGAGGTAAAGCCGGTGACACGCTGGAAGGCCGGATTGGTATAAATAATCCGCGCCCGCTCGTCGGTAATGGCGATGGCGAGTGCCGCCTGCTCAACCGCTTGCTGAAAGACCTGCGCGGGAATCGCCGAGTCGCCACCCACGGACGTCGCCGGCTGGTCGGCGCCGGCCGCGGTGCTCGTGAGCCCGGCGCCGGATGCTTCGCCTTGCGACTTGGAATCGCTCATTGCCGCTCTCCGATTACAGCCAAAGTCATCATCACGTTGTCAAAGCAAGACTTGAGCCATCGACGGGTACGGTGACCACGCGGCATCAGCACCGCTGATCGGCTGTCGCGAACCCGACAAACGCGCGCCTCGATGGGCTAATCATGACAACCGTCAGACCCATTCGCGCCCTCGGACCGAGCACTCAAACCCCTGATTTTTCGCGGCTCGCCGCGTGGACGACGCATCTGGCACACGACATGCAAGGTGCCATTCAGGAGGCTCGTAAATCGCCATGACCGCATTCCTGCTCTTGCTGCTCTCGACCGCGTTGGTGAACAACGTGGTGCTGATCAAGTTTCTCGGGCTGTGCCCGGTGATGGGCGTGTCGAAGAGCATGGACAGCGCGCTTGGCATGGGCATGGCGACGACCTTCGTGCTCACGCTCGCCGCGGCTGGCAGCTGGATGCTGGAACACTGGTTGTTGGCGCCGCTCGGAATCGGTTATCTGCGGATTCTGTCGTTCATCCTGGTGATCGCTGCGGTCGTGCAGTTCACGGAACTGGTGGTCCGCAAGGTCAGCCCGCCGCTCTATCAGGTGCTCGGCATCTACCTGCCGCTGATCACCACCAATTGCGCCGTGATTGGTGTCGCGTTGCTAAACGTGCAGGAGCAACACAATTTCGCCCAGAGCCTGGCATATGGCTTTGGTTCGGCCGCCGGCTTCACGCTGGTGCTGTTGCTGTTCGCCGGCCTGCGCGAACGGCTCGCGCTAGCCCGAGTCCCTGAGAGCTATGCCGGCGCGCCGATCGGCTTTATCACCGCCGGCCTGCTGGCGCTGGCGTTTCTCGGCTTCGCCGGGCTGGCGAGTCACTGACCATGAATTTCGAATGCAATGCACAGACGGGTGGCGCGGGTGAGACGCGGCGGACTCCGGAGGACGAGGCGCACGGCGTCCGCGACCGCCGCATCCAGGCGACAGATCTACTTGGGCGGAACGATCGGGAGGGCTTGAAAGAATGATTGCCGCGGTCACCAGTTTGACTTTGCTCGGCGTTTCACTCGGGTTGCTGCTCGGTGTCGCTGCTCGCCGGCTGGCGGTGCCCGCCGATGCGTTGGTCGCGGAGCTTGAACAGATGCTGCCGGGCACCCAGTGCGGCCAATGCGGCTACCCCGGTTGCGGCGGCGCCGCGCAGGCACTCGCCGACGGCGTCGCGCCAGTCACGCTCTGTCCTCCAGGCGGCCGGGATCTGGCCATCGCGCTCGCGGCGCGGCTTGGCGTGGAGGCCGATCTGAACGGCATCAAGGAAACCGGACCGATGCTCGCCGAGGTCGCGGAAGAGCTCTGCATCGGTTGCACGCGCTGCTACAAGGTCTGCCCCACCGACGCCATTCTCGGCGCCGCGAAGCACATTCACGGCGTGTTCCGCGAAGCCTGCACGGCCTGCGGCAAGTGCGTGGATGTTTGCCCGACCGAGGCAATCGTCATGGTCCCGGCGCCGGTGACGCTGCAAACCTGGTACTGGCCCAAACCCGGCACGTTGGCCGTCCATGGGGTCCGCGCATGAGCATCTTCCGCTTGCGCGGCGGCGTCCATCCCAAAGGCCAAAAGCACTTGGCAGCGGAACGGCCCATCCGCGCCCTGCCGATTCCGGCAATACTGTACGTGCCGCTGCAACAGCACATCGGCGCGGGCGCGAACCCAGTGGTCGCGGTCGGCGACCGGGTGCGCAAGGGACAACTGCTGGCCAGTAACCAGGGCATGATCTCGGCGCCGGTGCACGCGCCGACTTCTGGCCGGGTCACCGCGATCATCGACCACCCTTCGTCGCACCCTTCCGGACTACCGCTACCCACCGTGGTGCTCGAAGCCGATGGCGATGACCGCTGGCACGACGCTGATCCACCTGCCGATCCCTGCGCACTGTCACCCGAGGAGATCTCGGTTCGCGTCGGCGCCGCCGGCATTGTCGGCCTCGGTGGCGCGGTGTTCCCTTCGGCGGTCAAGCTCAATCTGAGCCGACGGAGCCGCGTGCGGACGCTGATCCTCAACGGCGGCGAGTGCGAACCCTACCTGACTTGTGACGATCGTCTGATGCGCGAACGCGCCGCGCAGATCGTCACCGGCATCCGCTTGATTCAGCGCGCGACCGGCGCCGGGCGCGTGCTGATCGGCATCGAAAACAACAAACCCGAGGCCATCGCCGCGATGCGCACGGCGTGCGCGGCTACCGGCGTCGAGGTGGCGGTGGTGCCGGCGATGTACCCGATGGGCTCGGAAAAGCAATTGATCGTGGCACTGACCGGACTCGAAGTCCCCGCCGGCGGTCGTCCCGCCGATATCGGCATGCTGGTGCACAACGTCGGTACCGCCCATGCGGTGCAACAGGCGATCGAACTCGGCCGACCACTGGTGTCGCGCGTGGTCACGGTCAGCGGCGGCGCGGTCGCCGCGCCCGGCAATGTCGAGGCGGTGATCGGCACCCCGGTGCGCGCACTGTTCGATTTCTGCGGCGGCTGGCGCACCGAGCCAGTGCGTTTGGTCATGGGCGGCCCGATGATGGGGCAGCAACTACGTCACCTCGACGTGCCGGTGATCAAGGGAACCAGTGGCGTGCTCGCGCTGACCGCCCGCGAAATCAGCCGCCAGACCGAACAGTCATGCATTCGCTGCTCGTCCTGCGTGCGCGCCTGCCCGGTGGGACTCCTGCCGCTGGAGATGTCGAGCCGCATTTGCGCCGGCGACCTCAACGCGGCGGTCGGCTATGGACTCAAGGACTGCATCGGTTGCGGCTCTTGCTCCTATGTCTGTCCCGCGCATATCCCGCTGGTCCAGTACTTCAACTACGCGAAGGGCGAACTGGCGGCGCGCGAACGCACCAAGCTGAAACAGGAAGCCACGCGCAAACTGGCCGATGAACGCAGCGCACGACTGGAGCGCATCGCGCGAGAACGCGCGGAGGCGGCCGCACGGCGCAAAGCCGCGAAACAAGCGAGCGCGACCCCGCGTTCGGAGACCGCCGGATGACCGTCCCAGTCGCCCACTCCCCCCACGCCCATGCCGCCACCTCGCTCGGCGGCGTGATGGGCACGGTCATGCTGGCGTTGACCCCCGCGACGCTGTTCGGGTTCTGGATGTTCGGCTGGCCGGCGCTGAACCTCTGGCTGATCACGATCGCCAGCGCGGTGCTGGCTGAGGCGTGGATGCTCTGGATGCTCGGGCGCGCGGTGCGCACAACGCTACTCGACGGTTCCGCCGTGCTGACCGGCTGGCTGCTCGCGCTGACACTGCCACCGTGGGCACCGTGGTGGATTGGCGTACTCGGCGCGGCGTTCGCGATCGTCGTCGTCAAACAGGTGTTCGGCGGGCTGGGCCAGAACGTGTTCAATCCAGCGATGGCCGCGCGCGTGATGCTGTTGATCTCGTTTCCACTGGAAATGACGACCTGGGCGCTGCCGGCATCGGTCGTTTCGGCCGACGCACCGAGCTTC
Source organism: Thiotrichales bacterium (assembly GCA_050329935.1). Taxonomy (GTDB): domain Bacteria; phylum Pseudomonadota; class Gammaproteobacteria; order UWMA-0217; family UWMA-0217; genus CAYSFW01. The sequence continues at coordinate 20,291 of JBHJOI010000047.1, forward strand.
TGGCACGGTTTGGAGATCACGTTCCTGAGTCCGCCGCTCGATGGCATGACGGGCGCCACCACGCTCGGTCAGGTCAAGACCGCACTCGGCCAGGGCATGACGCTGGATCAGGCGCTCACCGCCGACTACTCGCTGATCGGCGCGCTGCTCGGCGAACGCGGCGGCAGTCCGGGCGAGACCGCGGCGTTGCTGTTGCTTGCCGGCGGGCTGTTGCTGATCGCGCGCCGCGTCATCACCTGGCACGCGCCGATTGCGATGATCGTAGGCGTCGCGCTGCCGGCGCTAGTGTTCCACCTGATCGACCCGAACCGTTACGCCGACCCGCTGTTTCACCTGCTGTCGGGCGCGCTGATGCTCGCGGCGTTCTTCATCATCACCGACCCGGTCGGCTCGCCGAACACCGGCGCCGGGCAACTGCTCTTCGGCCTGGGCTGCGGCTTGCTGACCTGGATCATCCGCACCTGGGGCGGCTATCCGGAAGGCGTCGCGTTCGCGGTGATGTTGATGAACGCGGCCACGCCGATCATCGATCGCCATGTCCGGCCGCGTGTTTACGGCCGCACCCGGCGCGGCGACGTACTCGACCCCCCCAAGGACCTCCCATGAACCTCGAACAGGCCCGGGGCACGCTTGCGTACCAAGCCACGCTGCTTGGCGTCGTGACACTGCTGACCAGCGGTGCGCTCGCGCTCGCGTCGAAACTGACCGCGCCGGCCATCGCCGCCGCGGAGGCGCGTGACCTGCGCGAATCACTGATACAGGTGCTGCCGATCGAGCACGACAACGATTTGCTCAGCGACGTCTGGTCGCCGCCTGACACCTCGACGACCCAAACCGTGTACCGAGCACGCCGGAATGGACGCGTCGCGGCGGTAGTGTTCCGGACCCGCGGCACCGGTTACGCGGGACCCATCGTGGTGATCATGGCCGTTTCGCGCGACGGCGTGCTGCTCGGTACCCGCGTGCTCGCGCACACCGAAACCCCCGGCCTCGGCGACAAGATCGAAGCCGCGAAGTCGCCCTGGATCCGCGCGTTCGAAGGCAAGTCACTCGGCGATCCGCCGCGCGAGCGCTGGGCGGTCAAAAAGGATGGCGGCGACTTCGACCAGTTCGCCGGCGCGACGATCACGCCGCGCGCGGTGGTCCGGGCGATCACGGACGGGCTCGACTTCTTCACCGCGCAACGCGCCGCGTTGCTGGACGAGTCGGCCGTGGCGGGAGGCAGGCCGTGAAGCCATGCCACCACGGCGCCACGAATCTTCGACGACGCTCGGCCTCGTCCCCTCGCCCGCGCGGAGATGAGTCCGCGGCGAGGGCAACCGCGCTCGACGCGAACACCGGTGCTGAATCCGCTCGGGAGGACTTGCGATCATGAGCACTCAATTCGGCCGCCTGGCCCGCGAGGGGCTTTGGAACAACAACGTGGTATTCGCGCAGATGCTCGCGCTGTGCCCGACGCTCGCGGTGACCGGCACGGCGACCAACGGTCTCGGCATGGGTCTGGCGACGACGGCCGTATTGACCGCCTCGAACATCTTGATCGCCTCGATCCGCCGCTGGGTCAGCCCGGACGTGCGCATTCCCGTCTATATCGTGTTTATCGCGACGCTCGTGACACTCGTCGACCTGTCGCTTAATGCCTGGGCGCATGAACTTTATAAGGTTCTTGGCCTATTCATCGCGCTGATCGTCGCGAACTGCGCGATCCTAGGCCGCGCGGAGGCGTTTGCGTCGAAGAACCCGGTCGCCGCGTCGGCCGCCGATGGCTTGATGATGGGCATCGGCTTCACGCTCGCGCTTGTCGTCATCGGCGGCCTGCGCGAGATCCTCGGCAGCGGCACCCTGTTCGCGAACGCGCATCTCCTGCTCGGAGAGGCCTTCGGCTGGCTCGAACTGACATTGATCCCCGGGTATCGCGGCTTCTTGCTGATGATCCTGCCGCCGGGCGGCTTTCTCGCCGTGGGCTTCCTGCTCGCAGGCAAACGCGTGCTCGATCGTCGGATCGCCGCGATGCCGAAGGCAGTCGCGGCGGCGTCACGGTTGGGCGTACCGGGTTAGGCAACCACGGTCTGGAGAACGCATCCGATGCAAATCTCAGTCGCTTACGCCGAACCCGCCCAGCAGGTCTGGCTGCGGATCGAAGTCCCCGAGCAAGCCACCGTCGCGGAGGCCATCGAGCGTTCCGGGATTCTGTGCGCGTGCCCCGGCATCGACCTCGAAACGCAGAAGATCGGCGTCTTCGGCAAGCTCACCCAACTCGACGCCCGGCTTCAACCCGGCGACCGCATCGAAATCTACCGCCCGCTGATCGCCGATCCGAAGGCCGTTCCACGCCGGCGCCTGGGCGATGAGGACGACGATGATGACTAACTTCAAACACCTGCCGTGTCATCCGCCGACCGAGCACGCGCCGTGGCGCCGTCGTCGCATGGCAGCGAGCCTCGCGCCGCCGAGTGACATCGCTGGCTTTGATCTTGGATGAAACCGACGGATTCACCGGACCGCGTCAGACACGACCGCCTCACCCGCTCTACGCAGGTACACCCCGGTGACCTTGGGCGATCAGGAAATCGAGAAAGGTACGCGCGACGACCGTGCGCTGTCGGCCCGCCGGATACACCGCGTACCAGTAGCGCTGAATGGGAAACGCCTCCGCGTCAAGAATCGCGAACTGCCCCGGGTCGTGCAAGGTCAACGCGTGGCGCGACACGACCGAGATCCCCAACCCGGCGAGCACCGCTTGTTTGATCGCCTCGTTGCTCCCCATCTCCATCCGCGCGGTCAACCGCAGATCGCGTTCACCAAACAACCGTTCCACCGCCTTGCGGGTGCCCGAACCGGGCTCACGGACGATCCACGGCTCCTCCGCGAGTCGCGCCAACGAAATCCGTTTGATCCCGACCAGCGGATGGTCGCACGCGGCAATCACAACCAGCGGGTTGTTCAGGAACGGTTCCGCGGTGACCGCCAAACCTTCCGGCGGTTGCCCGAGAATATAAAGATCCTCGAGCCCGGCGGCCAAACCGGCCAATACCTCCTCGCGATTGCTGACCCGGAGCGACACCTTGACACCGGGATGGTGTTTCGCGAACTCGCCCAGCAAGCGCGGGATAAAGTACGACGCGGTGGTGGTCGCCGAGAGACGCAGATATCCGCCGGATAGCCCCTTGCGCGCGACCAGTCCCAGTTCGAAACGCTTGAGCGCACCCAACACCTCGCGTGCCGCGGTGGCGAGGTCCTGCCCCGCCGAGGTGAGTCGAACGCGTCTGCCTTCCTGCTCGATCAGCGGCTGCCCGACGGCGTCCGTCAGCTTTTTCATTTGCATCGAAACCGCGGGTTGAGTCAGACGCATTTCGTCCGCGGCGCGAGTGACGGAAAGGTGGCGCGCGACGGCCTCAAAGATTTTGAGTTGGCGGATGGTTAGGTGCAACACGGCTAATACATAAGCTACAACGTATACAACACATCACAAATCGTGATTTCTACTTATACATTTCGCGGCGTATATTTACCCGTGCTGTCACTAGGGTTATCCCCAGTTGACTAACCCACCACGTTCGTAATCCAACAGGAGCGCATCATGGCACTCGACCAATCCAGTCGTTACTCCGACCTCAGCCTCAAGGAAGCCGATCTGATCGCCGGCGGCAAACACGTTCTCGTCGCTTACCGGATGAAGCCCAAGGCGGGCTACGGGTACCTCGAGGCTGCTGCCCACTTCGCGGCCGAATCCTCCACGGGTACGAACGTCGAGGTCTCCACGACCGACGATTTCACCAAAGGCGTCGACGCGCTCGTCTACCACATCGACGAAGCGACCGAAGACATGCGGATCGCCTATCCGATCGACCTCTTCGATCGCAACATGACCGACGGCCGCATGATGATCGTCTCGTTCCTGACGCTCGTCATTGGTAACAACCAGGGCATGGGCGACATCGAATACGGCCAGATGATCGACTTCTACATGCCGGAGCGCGCCATCCAGTTGTTCGACGGCCCCGCGAAGGACATCTCCGACATGTGGCGTATCCTCGGCCGCCCGGTCAAGGACGGCGGCTACATCGCCGGCACCATCATCAAGCCGAAACTCGGCCTGCGTCCGGAGCCGTTCGCGGCTGCTGCTTACCAATTCTGGCTCGGCGGCGACTTCATCAAGAACGACGAGCCGCAAGGCAACCAGGTGTTCTGCCCCGCGAAGAAGGTTTATCCGCTCGTTTATGACGCCATGAAGCGCGCCCAGGACGAGACCGGTGAGGCCAAACTGTTCTCCGCCAACATCACGGCAGACGACCACTACGAAATGTGCGCTCGCGCCGATTTCATCCTCGAAACCTTCGGACCGGACGCGGACAAGGTCGCGTTCCTCGTCGATGGTTTCGTCGGCGGCCCCGGCATGATCACCACCGCGCGCCGTCAGTACCCCAACCAGTACCTGCACTACCACCGCGCGGGCCACGGCATGATCACCTCGCCTTCGGCCAAGCGTGGCTACACCGCGTTCGTGCTGGCCAAGATCTCCCGTCTGCAGGGCGCCTCCGGCATCCACGTGGGCACGATGGGCTACGGCAAGATGGAAGGCGGCGCCGATGACCGCAACATCGCCTACATGATCGAGCGCGACGAGTGCCAGGGACCGGTCTACTTCCAGAAGTGGTACGGCATGAAGCCCACCACGCCGATCATCTCCGGCGGCATGAACGCGCTGCGCCTGCCCGGCTTCTTCGAGAACCTCGGCCACGGCAACGTCATCAACACCTCCGGCGGCGGCTCCTACGGCCACATCGACAGCCCGGCGGCCGGCGCGATCTCGCTGCGCCAGTCCTACGAGTGCTGGAAGCAGGGCGCCGACCCGATCGAGTTCGCCAAGGAGCACAAGGAATTCGCGCGCGCCTTCGAATCGTTCCCGGGCGA
>JBHJOI010000048.1:0-33926 GCA_050329935.1 Thiotrichales bacterium
TGACGATTTTCATAACGCAATCGTCTGGACCATCGACAAGCACAAGATCGACTATTTGCCGGCCTCGGTCGAACTCGGTGACATGGATCCCTCCGCGATCGCAGCGGCGATCGCACCGCTCGGTGAGCGCGCGCGCCTGCCGCAAAACGAGTTGCGCCGCACCTTCGAGCGCTACGACCAGATCGTGCGGGATCGCTTGCGCCCGGATGCGAGCTGGCACGGGTATGCGCCGTACGAGTTCCGCATTGTTGAAGCGCTGGTGCATCTTGGAGAACGCGAGCGCGCCAACCAATTGATGAGTTTTCTGTTCGAGGGACGGCGTCCGCCGGCGTGGAACGCCTGGGCCGAGGTGGTGCATCGCGATGCGCGCGCACCCTATTTCGTCGGCGATATTCCGCACACCTGGATCGGTTCCGACTATCTGCGCGCGCTGCGCAGCTTTCTGGTCTACGAGCGCGAGGACGATCAGGCGCTGGTGCTATTTGCCGGGCTGCCGCTGGCGTGGATCGACACCGAACCGGGTCTGCGCGCGACCGGATTGCCGACCTGGCATGGCAAACTCGATTTTCATTTACGTGGCGGTGAGGCCGGGCAACTTCTGGTTGATCTCTCGGGCGAGTTGTCGGTACCGCCCGGCGGAATTGAATTGCATCCACCGCTGCCTGGCGCGCTCCGACGTGTCACGATCAACGGTGCCGACGCCACGCCAAAGGCTGGAAGTCCGGTGCGGCTGCGCGATCTGCCGGCGCGGATCGTGTTTGAGTTCGAACCCGCTCAACCCACACAACCCTGATCAGGAGCCTTGATGGCAACCCTCTCGCGTGATTCCAAGGCGACTTCGTCGGCGTGGCATTTGCCGCCGCCCGCGGTGCTCTCGAACGGCCGCTATAGCACGCTGGTGACGGGCGCCGGGGGTGGCGTCTCGACCTGGCGCGAGCTGATGCTCAATCGTTGGAGCGGCGATCCGGTCGAAGACCTCGGCGGATTTCATATCTACCTGCGCGACCTCGATAGTGGCAGGGTCGGCTCGGTCGGATTGTCGCCGATCGCTCAAGGCGTCGACGAGTATCGGGTGGATACCCTGCCGGGTAGCGTCACGATCGATTCGGTCCGGGATGGGATCGCGGTGCGGCTCGAAGTGGTGGTCGATCCGGTGCTTGATCTTGAGCTGCGCCGGGTGACCGTAACCAACTGTTGCCAACGTGTTCGGCGTGTCGAATTGACCAGCGCGATCGAGGTCGCGCTGCACGGCCAGGGCGCGTTTTTCGCGCATCCCGGGTTTTCAAAGTTGTTTGTTCAGACCGAGGCGGTGCCAGCGCGACAAGCGCTCCTCGCAAGGCGGCGGCCGCGCGCGGAGGGTGAGCAGTTCCCCTGGCTGGTACACGCGGTCGCCGGGACCGAGCTTGCTGGATACGAGAGTGACCGGATGCGATTCATTGGCCGCGGTCGCTCGCTATTGAATCCGGTCGCGCTGGTGCAAATGAATGAACTGACGCAAACGACCGGTAACGTGCTCGACCCGGTGTTCGCGCTACAGGTGGCCCAGGTGTTGGCGCCCGGTGAAACGCGCTCCGTTATATTCGCGCTCGGCGTCGCGGCAACGCGCGAGGCCGCGCTGGCATTGCTCGATGCGCTTGAAGACGACTGGCCGGTGCGGTTGGAGCGGGCGGCGCAATCCGCATTGCCGCGTGACGCGGCGCTCGCAGTGTTGGCTGCTGGTTTTCCAATTGCACCATCGCTCGACGCGGCGATGACGGTGCCGGCAGTGGCGAAGGCTACGGTGCACCCGGTGGAGGCGGCGGCCACGCCCAGCGAAACGCGGCTTGGCGAGGTCCGGCAGTTTAACGGTATCGGTGGATTTTCTCGCGACGGACGGGAGTATTTGTTACGGATCGCGCCCGACGCCACGGGGCAGATGCGCCTGCCGCCGCTACCGTGGACCAATGTTGTCGCGAATCCCGACGCGGGCTTTATCGCGAGCGAGACCGGCGCCGGCTATACCTGGGCGCGCAATAGCCGCGAGCACCGACTGACGCCGTGGTACAACGATCCGGTGACCGATCCGCATGGCGAGGCTTGGTATGTGCGCGACCTCGCGCATGATGAGTTCTGGTCGCTGACGCCCGGACCCGCGCCCGCACCGGTGGAATATGAGGTCCGGCATGGCCTGGGTTTCAGCGCCTATCGGCTGCGTTATCGGGATCTGGAGCAGGAGCTCACGCTGTTCGTGCCGGCGCAGGGCGCGCTGAAGATCGCGCGCATCCGTATCGAAAATCATCGTCCCGGGGGGCGCGACATCGCGCTGTACGGCTACGCGCGCTGGGTGTTGGGGGTATTGCCCGAGGAGACCCGGGCCAGCGTCGTGACCGAGTGGGATGACGAGCGTGGCGCGCTGCTGGCGCGCAATCCCGGCGCGGGTGATTTTGCGGCGGGCATTGCCTTTGCGGCCTTGGTCGCCGGGGGTGCCGAGCCAGTGTCATACACCGCCGACCGCGAGGAGTTTATTGGCGTCGGTGGCAGTCTGGGGTCACCCCGTGCGTTGCGTGACGGAGGTGAGCTCTCGCATCGCGTCGGTGCGGGCCATGACCCGGCGGCGGTGCTCGCGCAGCGCATGCGTATCCCTGCGAATGGCGCGATCGAATGCGCTTTCTTGCTCGGGGAAGCGAATAGCGAGGCGGAACTCGACGATCTCTTGTCGCGCTTTCGCCAACCCGGCGAAGTCACGGCGGCGCTGGCCGACGCGCGCGGGTTTTGGCGCGAAACGGTCGGTGCGTTGCAGATCGAGACGCCGGAGCCCGCCCTTGATCTGATGGTCAATGCGTGGTTGCCCTACCAGAATCTGAGTTGCCGGCTTTGGGGGCGGTCGGCGTTCTATCAGTCCGGCGGTGCCTATGGCTTTCGCGACCAGTTGCAGGACGCGACGGCACTCATTTACCACGACCCGTCCGTCGCGCGGACTCAAATTCTGCGCAACGCGGCCCATCAGTTCGTCGAGGGAGATGTGTTGCATTGGTGGCACCCGCCGTTGGGGCGTGGCATCCGCACCCGGTTTTCCGATGATCTGCTGTGGTTGCCCTACCTGACCCTGCAATTCGCACAGGCTACCGGCGACTGGGCGGTGTTCGACTGCGTGGAGCCCTATCTATCGGCGCGGCCGCTGGCGGAGGGCGAGGATGAGGTATTTCTGTTACCCGAGCGTTCCACCGAGTCGGGTAGCGTGTTCGATCACTGCTGCCGTGCGCTCGATCGTTCGCTGACCGTGGGTGCGCACGGGTTGCCGCTGATGGGGACTGGCGACTGGAACGATGGCATGAACCGCGTCGGACGCGAAGGCCGGGGGGAAAGCGTCTGGGTCGGGTTTTTTCTCTACACGATTCTGGGAGATTTCATCCCACTGTGCGAGCGCCGGCGCCAGATCGCCCGCGCCGAACAGTACCGCGAATATCGCGACCGCCTGCTAGAGGCATTGAACACGAGCGGTTGGGACGGCGAATGGTACCGTCGTGCGTACTACGACAACGGCGCGGTTCTGGGCTCGCATACCAGCGACGAGTGCCGGATCGATGCGTTGGCGCAGGCGTGGGCGGTTATTTCCGACGCCGCACCGGGAGAGCGCGCGGCGAGCGCGATGGACGCCGCCGAGCGCCTGTTGATCGATCAGACTGCCGGCATCGTCCGTTTGCTGACTCCTGCGTTCGATCGCACGCCGAACGATCCCGGATACATCAAGGGCTATGTGCCTGGCGTGCGTGAGAACGGCGGGCAGTACACGCACGCGGCGTTGTGGGTAGTGAGCGCGATGGCGCGACTCGGGCGACGTAATCGCGCGGCGCCGCTGCTCGCGATGTTGAGTCCGGTCACTCATGGCAGCGACCGCGCCGGCGTCGAGCGCTACATGACGGAACCTTATGTGATCGCGGCCGATGTCTATGGCGTCGAACCCCATGTGGGGCGCGGAGGCTGGACCTGGTACACCGGTTCCGCCGGCTGGATGTCTCGGGTGGCGATCGAGGATATCCTCGGCATGCGCTGGGAAAACGGCAATCAGCTGTTGCTGAAACCTTGCATTCCCGATGCATGGCCGGGCTTCCGTGTTCGATGGCGCGTGCCGGGACGTGACCTGGAATGCGAGATCGTGGTCACCAATCCGCGCCAATGTAGCGCGAACGTCGTAGCGGCCAAGGTCAACGAGCGCCCGATCGCGATTGTTCAAGGCGCGGCCAGAGTCTTGTTTACGGGCGAGGCGAACGAGTACCGTGTCGAGGTGATTCTCGGGTAGGTGCGGGCGCGGGCGAAGGGCGATTCAGGACGAAAGAAGCCGCCCGGGTGGGCGGCTTCGTAGGTTTCGCGCTGTGTGGCGCTGATTAGGCTTCCATCGCGGCGCGCAGTTTCTTCATCGCATTGTTTTCGAGTTGGCGAATGCGCTCGGCGGAGACGCCGTACTCGTCCGCGAGGGTCTGTAGCGTTTCCTTTTCGTCGCTGATCCAGCGGCGATTCAGGATATCGCGGCTGCGCTGATCAAGACTGCCCAACGCGGTCGCGAGCCGAGCGTGACTGTAGTGCTGCCAGTCGCTTTGTTCGAGCGATTCGGCCGGGTCGGCGTCGTCATGCGCCAAGTAGGCCGCGGGCGAGAAGCGCGGGGTCTCGTCCTCGTCATCTGCGGGCAGGTCGAAGCCGATATCGTGGCCGTTCAAGCGCAGCTCCATTTCCTCGACCTCTTCTGGCTTGACGCCAAGGTCGTTGGCGACGTCCTCGATTTCGCTGCGGTTGAGCCAGCCCAGCCGCTTTTTACGGCCGCGCAGATTGAAGAACAACTTGCGCTGGGCCTTGGTCGTCGCGACCTTGACGATCCGCCAGTTGCGCAGGATGTACTCATGAATCTCGGCGCGAATCCAGTGCACCGCGAAGGATACGAGCCTGACGCCGAGGTCGGGGTCGAAGCGCTTCACGGCCTTCATCAGTCCGATGTTGCCTTCTTGAACCAGATCGGCGAGCGGCAGGCCATAGCCAAGATAGCCGCGCGCGACCTTGATGACGTAACGCAGGTTGTGCAGGATAAGCTGCCGCGCCGCTTCGATGTTCTCGTTGAGCTGGAGATCCTTCGCCAGTGAGTGTTCTTCTTCCTGGCTCAGCACCGGCAGTTGATAGGCGGCGTAAATGTAACCTTGCAGGTTACCGGCCACGACTGGCAGTTCATTGGTGTTTGGCCGAAGTTGAAGTTCCTTGGTCATCGATTTGTTACTTACCTCGTATTAAGGTTTATCTGATTTACTTGATTCTATTTTAGCAGTCTTGTCGCATGAGTGCTAATCACTATAGCGAGGCTCGGCGGACTTGCAAGACAAACGGATCACATTCCGGGCGCCAACGTTGCTGTCGGCGGTCGCGTATCGACCGCGATCCGATCGCGGCTTCAGGTCGCAAGACTTCGGGGCCGAAGCGCCAAATCGCAACGCCGGCGCAGGGCAGCAGTCAGCGCATCGATGCCGCCGCCTTTACCGATCACCGCGCTGATGCCCAGCTGGGCGATCGGCGCTCGAGCTTCGAGGGTGTTGCCGGTGACGACGATGATCGAGGTGCGCGCATAACCAGGGAGGGCACGTACGGCGCGGACAAACGCAAACCCGGTTTCGTCAGGTAGATCCAACGCGGTGCTGATCAAGTCGTAATTATCGCGCATCAACTTGGCGAGGGCCTGATTCGAGCTGCCAGCGGTCGCGACCATCCGACCGGGTGCGTCGAGGCGTTGTTCGAGGATGCGTCGAACGAGCTTGGAGCTGTCAACGATCAGGATGCGTTGGGGCATTTACTGCGAATCCAAAGGGGGCTTGTTACCGTGCCCATCGATGAGGTCCGCGTCCGTGCGATTTCCGGCGGTGTTGGTGCGAGTTCCGTTACGTCCCTTGATTCCCTTAGCTTAGCGGCAAATGATCGGTTGTTGCGCTCAATGAGTCACAAAAATTCACATTTATTAAATCTTGGATCCTGGCTTTCATTGCGAGGACGCCGCCCCGGAGAATGAAAGCCGTATCGGGTAGGGTAGGCGGCAGGAGACGCCGCGATTCGTGCCCTGGGGGCTCGACGGCTGCGCCTACCCAACCCGGAGTGGGGAAGCCACCGGCGTTGCGCAAACGATTCCGGTCAAATAGGTTCGATACGCCATAGCAGGAGTTTCATCGCGGTCCACGCGGCGATCAGGCTGATCAACGAGGTGCCGACGACAAGCGTCAGCGCAACATTCGCGGGCATTCGCAGATCGATTTGTCCGCCATACAGAGAAACAAAATGCGATAGCGGCGCCTCCAGCGCTCCGAACGCGAACCAGGCGATGCCGAGCGCGAGCAACGCGGCGGTGAAACCAAGCAACAGCGCGGCATACAAAAACGGCCGCTGGATAAAGGCATTGCTGCCACCAACCAGTTTGGTGACCTCGACCTCCTGACGATGGCGCACCAGTTCCAGGCGCAGTACCAGCGTGATGACCAACGCGAGCAGCACGGCGAAAAACAGTGCGATCACCAGGATCACGCGCTCGATGCTCACGACCAGCGCGAACAGCTTTTCGAGCCACTCCTGATCGACGATCACTTGATCTGCCTCGGGTAATTGGCTCAGCTCGTCGGCGAGCACCCGCAGGTGGTCTGCCGTTTGCACGTGCTTTTCCGGCATGAGCAGCAGGACCGCGGGGAGCGGATTCTCGTCGAGCAGGTCAAGTGCGCTACCCAACCCGCTGCTGCGGCGAAACTCCTGCAACGATTGCTCGCGGGTCATGACGTCGACCTTCGCGATGTCGTCGCGTTCGCGCAGCCGGGTCGCGAGTGTGAGTAGTTGCGGCTCGGTCACATGGAGTTTGACGAACAGGCTCAGTTGTCGCCCTTCCCAGTGCTCGAACGCGGTCTTCAGGTTGGTCACGGCAACGTAGAGACCGCTCGGCAGCGCCAACGCGATTGCGAGCACGACCAGCGTGACCAGGTTGCTCAAGGGAGCGCGCGCGAGATTCTGCAACGCGCGCGACAGGGCCTGGAGATGCTGGCGCAGATAGGCCTGGAAGCGCGCGCTCAGGCTGCGGCCGTGTAAACGCGAACTCATAGTGTGAGGTCAGTCTTGAGACGACCGAAGTCCAGCTCGAGGATGCGTTCGCCGAAGCGATCGATGAGCTGGGGGTCATGGGTGGCGATGATGACGGTCACTCCGACCTGATTGAAGTCGACGAACAGCTGCATGATTTCCTCGGAGAGACCCGGGTCGAGATTGCCGGTGGGTTCGTCCGCGAGCAGGATCGCGGGCTTGTTGACGATCGCGCGCGCGACCCCCACCCGCTGTTGTTGTCCGGTTGACAAGGTCATCGGCGAGGCGCGCTCCTTGTGCAGCAGGCCAACCTTGTCGAGCGCCGCGTGCACGCGCTTGGCGATGACGCGCGGCTCAAGCCCGGTGATGCGCAGCGGCAAGGCCACGTTTTCAAACACGCTGCGGTCCGGCAGCAGCCGGTGGTCCTGAAATATGATGCCGATGTTCTGGCGATAGCGCGGGACCGATAGCGCGGGGAGTTTGGAAACCTCGTGTCCGTTGACCTTGAGGCTGCCACGGGTCGGGCGTTCGATCAGCGCGACGAGTTTGAGCAGGGTGCTTTTGCCGGCCCCGGAGCGCCCGGTCAGGAAAACAAACTCGCCGCTATGGATGTCGAGGTTGATGTCGAGCAGCGCCTCATGGCCGCTGTCGTAGCGTTTGCCGAGGTGCCGCAGTTCGATCATGCCGATTCTTGATCGAGGCCCAGCAAGGCGTGCACGAATTCGGCGCCGCGGAAGGTTCGCAGATCCTCGATGCCCTCGCCGACGCCGATGTGCCGGATCGGGAGCTGATGCTTTTCGGCGATCGCGAACAGGATGCCACCTTTGGCGGTGCCGTCGAGTTTGGTGATGGTGAGGCCGGTGAGGTGGATCGCCGCATGGAAGGCTTCCGTCTGGCGCAGTGCGTTTTGACCTATGCCGCCGTCGATGACCAGCAGTGTTTCGTGCGGTGCGGACGGGTCGCGCTTGGCCAACACGCGCTTCACCTTTTTCAGTTCCTCCATCAAGTGGTCCTGGGTGTGCAGCCGTCCCGCGGTGTCCGCGATCAGAACGTCGACGCCACGCGATTGCGCCGCTTGAAGCGCGTCGTAGATCACCGAGGCGCTGTCCGCGCCGGTGCCCTGGGCGATGACGGGAATATGGTTGCGCTCCCCCCAGACCTGCAATTGTTCGACGGCCGCCGCACGAAATGTGTCGCCGGCGGCGAGCATCACGCTCAAGCCCTCCGCGCGCAGCTGGTACGCCAGCTTGCCAATGGTAGTGGTCTTGCCGGCCCCATTTATCCCGACGACCAGGATCACAAACGGTTTGCGGTTGCTGTCGATGACCAGCGGTTTTTCGCAGTGGGCCAGACGTTCCTGCATCACATCGCCGAGTGCGCGATAGAGAGCGCTGGGCTCGGTGAGTTCCTTGCGCCGCACGCGCTGGGTGATACCGTCGATGATGGCGGCCGTTGCCTCGATTCCGACGTCGGCGACGAGCAGGCGCGTTTCGAGTTCCTCGAACAGGTCGTCGTCAATGGTTTTTCGGCCGAGCAAAACCTCGCCCATGCCGCCGGTGAGCGTTTGGCCGGTTTTCGATAGTCCGGCTCGCAGGCGGGCGAACAGACCTTTTTTCTCGTTGCCGCCGGCCGGTGATTGCGGTTCGGCGGGCGGGGACTTCTTGAATCCGAACATCAGTCGCGTACTCTAGGAGCGCTCGGGGATAACCCGCTAATCCTAACACCTTGGATCTTGATCAGGCACATGAACAAAGTGAAACGAATCATCGCGGCGCTAGGCATCTGTCTGATGCCGCTCGGACTGACGGGTCAGACTGTGGCCGCGGTGCCCACTGTGGAGCGTATGCTCGGCAATGGCATGAAAGTCATTGTCCGTCCCGACAACCGCGCGCCGGTCGCAATCTCGCAGGTATGGTATCGGGTCGGCTCCAGCAGCGAGCCGAATGGGTACACGGGTATCTCGCATGTGCTCGAACACATGATGTTCAAGGGGACCGAGGCCTATCCGGGCGGTCAATTCTCCGAGGTTATCGCGGCCAACGGCGGTCAGGAGAACGCCTTCACGAGCCGCGATTACACCGCGTATTACCAGTTTTTAGGCAACGATCGGCTCGAAATTGCATTCAAGCTCGAGGCCGACCGGATGCGCAATCTGACCTTGCCTAAGGATGAATTCGCCCGTGAACTCGAGGTGGTGAAGGAGGAGCGTCTGATGCGCACCGACGACGAGCCGACCGCGCTGACCTACGAGCACTTCGTCGCGACGTCCTACCTCAACAGTCCGTACCAGCATCCGGTGATCGGTTGGATGACCGACCTTGATCATCTGGAGGTGGATGATCTGCGCCACTGGTACGCGCACTGGTACCAGCCGAACAATGCCACGCTGGTGGTGGTCGGCGATGTTGAACCTGACGCGGTGTTCGCGCTCGCTGACCGGTATTTCGGCAAGATCCCCGCGGCGGAGTCGGTCCCCGAACTTAAAGCGCGAGTGGAGGTCAAGCAACGTGGCGAGCGGCGGATCAAGGTCAAGGCACCGGCCAAGGTTCCGTATCTGATCGTCGGTTACCACGTGCCGGTGTTGAACACGGTGGCAGCGGATCGAGTCTGGGAGCCTTATGCGCTCAAGGTGCTGGCGGGCGTGCTGGGTGACGGCTCGAGTTCACGTTTGAATCGCGAGCTGGTGCGGGGGCGCGAGATCGCGAGCAGCGCGGACGCGAGTTACGGTGTTTCGGGTAAGTACAGCGGCCAGTTGTTGTTCGACGCGACGCCCGCGCAGGGGCGCGCCGTGGCCGACCTCGAGCCGGTGCTCTACGAGCAGATTGAGCGGGTGCGCGAGACGCTGGTGCCCGAGTCCGAGCTTAACCGGATCAAGGCCCAAGTGATCGCGCGCGAGACCTACCAGCTCGATTCAGTCCAGGGTCAGGCCAACCAGATTGGGGCGCTTGAGTCGGTCGGGTTGGGTTGGCGTGTTCTCGATGAATATGCGGCCCGGATCAAGGCCGTCACGGCCGAGCAGGTTCGCGAGGTCGCCCGGAAATATCTGGTGGAGGACAACCGCACGGTGGCCGAGCTGGTTCCGCTGCCGATCGACGAGACCGAGCCACCGAAGCGCCCGCTTAAGAGCGATGGCCGCGATCGTCACGGATAACAGGAGTTAGTCATGGTGTTGAGGATTATTGGATTTGCGCTGGCGCTGGCCTGGCTGTTTCCCGCTCACGCGGGTCCCAAGATCGAAAACTGGCAAACGAGCAATGGTATGCGGGTCTATTTCGTTGCCGCGCCCGAACTGCCGATGGTCGATATACGGGTCACGTTTTCCGCGGGTAGCGCGCGTGATGCCGGCGCCTCCGGGCTAGCGGCGTTGACCAACGGCATGTTGAACGAAGGCGCGGGCGGCATGAGTGTCGACGCGATCGCCGAGTCGTTCGAAGGCGTGGGGGCCCAGTTCGGTGCCGGCGCCCTGCGTGACATGGCGTGGGTGAGTCTACGTTCGCTGACCGATCCCGACTACATTCAGCCGGCGCTGGAGACTTTCGCCAAGGTGCTGTGGCACCCGGACTTTCCGGAACGTGAGTTGGCGCGGCTGAAGAACCAGACGCTCGTCGCGCTCAAGGCGGAGGAGGCCGATCCAAGCTCGATCGCAAGCAAGGCCTACTACAAGGCGATCTACGGCGATCATCCGTATGCCTCGCCCTCCAACGGTACGCCGGCCAGCGTTGAGGCGCTCACGCGCGACGATTTAAAGGCTTTCCATCAACGGTATTACACCGCGGCCAATGGTCTGCTCGCGATCACCGGCGCATTGAGTCGCGAACTGGCCGAGCAACTGGCTGAAACCTTGAGCCGCGGATTGCCCAAGGGCGAGGCGCCGGCACCCGTGCCAACGGTTTCGCCATTGACGAAAGGCGAGTCGATCAAGATCGCGTATCCGTCCAACCAAGCACATGTCCTAATCGGGCAACCGGGCGTCGAACGGGGTAATCCGGACTGGTATGCGCTATATCTTGGAAACCACGTGTTGGGCGGAAGCGGGTTTACGTCGCGCCTCGTCAAGGAGGTGCGCGTCAAGCGTGGCTATGCGTACTCGGTGTACAGCAGCTTTAGCCCCATGGCGGACAAGGGGCCGTTTCTGATCGGATTGCAGACCCGCGGCAATCAGGTCGATGACGCAATCGACGTCGTGCGTCAGACCTTGGCCGAATTCATCAAGGATTCCGCCGACGAGGATGAGATCAAGGCGTCCAAACTCAACATCACCGGCGGGTTCCCGTTACGCATCGCAAGCAACTCCAGCATCGTTGAATATCTCGCGGTGATCGGCTTCTATAATTTGCCGCTCGACTACCTGGATACGTTCACCGGGAAGGTCGAGGCGGTGACGCGCGAGGACATCGCCAGGCTTTACGCGCGACATCTCAACCCGGAGGCGATGGTGACGGTCGTGGTCGGTGGCGAGGGGACCTAGGCGCCCGAGGCAATCGGCCCGGGTTCGAATCATCGCGGGCGAGTTGCGTGGTCGCCATATTGAGTTCGATGACGCCGAGGGTTTGCGTCCGACCGGTGATCGGGTTCGTGAAACCTTGTTCAATTGGCTGCAATCACGTATCTGCGGTGCGCGTTGTCTGGATCTGTTTGCCGGCAGTGGCGCATTGGGGTTCGAGGCTGCCTCGCGCGGCGCCGCAACTGTGGTGATGGTGGAGCAAAACCCGCAAACCGTCGCCCGATTGCGGCGGACGATCGCCCAGCTTGATGCCGCGCGGGTAACGCTGCGCCAGACGTCGGCGCTCGAATTGTTGTCGGATACGGCGGCATCGGAGCCGTTCGATCTGATCTTTCTCGATCCGCCGTTCGCGACCGAATTGCTACAACGCTGCCTGGATAGGCTCCGCAACTGGCCGGGGCTTGCGATCGGGGGATCGTGTTACGTCGAGTTTCCAGAGTCCGCGCCGCCCCGGGTGCCAGACGAATTCGGGTTTCTTCGCCGTGCCCGGGCGGGCGAGGTCGGTTTCGGTTTGTTGCAGCGGCGGTGATCGTGCGCTGGGTTGTCTGGATGCCAGGTCAGGGCGCCGCCTCGCGGTGCGTCGTTTCCGGCGCAGCGATATGCAATGCCTCAACAATCAAATCAACGGCCTGCGACGGGTTGAATCGATCGGTGTTGATCAGTAGGTCATAGTGAACCGGGGCACCCGCGTCCCGGCCGTACAAGGCGTGACAGAAGCCTTCGCGGTCGCGGTCCACGCGTTCGATTTCGCGCCGCGCGGTGTCGCGGTCGATGCCGTCGTGCTGCGCCAACCAGGCTGTGCGTCGTTCCAGCGAGCCGATGACCCGCACTTTGAGCGCGTGCGAGCCGAGAATGAAGTTGGCGCCGCGGCCAACAATCACCCCGCCGGTCCGTGTGACCCCCAGGATCGCGTTGATCAGATTCTTTCGGTATTTCGCTTGAACCTCGGGCTTGTTGGTCCAGAGCAGTTCCAGCCAGTTCGTATGCATGCCCCGCAGCTGTTCGTCGATTGCGCGCAGTTTTTCCGCCGAAATCCCGCTTTCGCGCTCGATCGCCTCGAGCAGAGCCTTGTCGAACAAAGGGATGTTGAGGTACCTCGCCAGCGCGGCGGCGATTTCGCCCCCGCCCGTACCGCGCTCGCGTGAAACGGTGATCACACACCCCGAGCAGAGCGGTCGACGGTGTTGGTCGGCGCCGCGCAAGTGTTCGGAGGTTAAAACCGCTTGCAGGAAACTCTGAATATTAACGGCCATTGATCCTCCACCGCGGGGTTGAAACCGATGAGTTCGGATTAGTGAGTCCATCCGGCGCGGCGGGGTGGGCTCGAGGGTTCCAACGGCCCGATTCGAGCGTTCGGTGTATCCGTGTCGACACGTCGCGTCATTTGCCTTCGCTATCACATATTGCCCTAAATGCTTGATCGATTCGACCCCGGCGACCCTGATCGGCAATGAACTTTTCTAGTACGGGTATGCCTAAGCTCACAAGAAGTGAAGGTCAAACACCCGTTCGAGCCGAATGGAAGAGGCAGCCGTGGCGATTCGGCTCGATGCTTGGGTTCGAATTTGAACTGGTTCACTGTGGAGCGTGAGCGACGCTTACTCCAAGCGTTACCCATCGCGTCGATACTGACTGGCTACTGTATATTTCCGCGGACGGCGAAAAGATATGACAAGTAAAAGTGCGTGGGTAATTCCCGACATCGCGTTGAGCGGGCCTTCCGAGCAGTCCGAAGCGGCTCTTCTGCGCGAGGAGTTTGAGCGGCGAGCGATGGCTGGAATGCGCGGTGTGACGGTTAAAATCCTCTGCCATTCGTTTCCGCTGGCTGAGTGCAAAGCTACTGAAATTCGCGCCGATGGCGTCGTGATTCCGTGTTTGCCCAGGGCGTTACCATCCCGCGCGTTTCTTCAAGTGGAGTTCGAAGTCGGTAATCCTGCCGCGGCGCCTCATCGTATGCGGTTTCCGGTTTTCATCGAGTCCTCCTTGGGTGGACAGACGGTCTTGCGGTTTACGTTCGTCGATGACTCACGGGCGTTTCTGGACAAGGGTATCGAATCGTTGCGGCGGTCAACGGCCGGCGTCGTGCCACACCGAGAGCGTGAGTTGAACGGCTTCGCCACTGCATCATTCAATCTCTAAAGCCATGGAATAGTTACGCGAATCCGGTGAGTCGTGGTTTGTTGCCTCGGCAACAATATGGTTGAGTCGACGCCAGATACGTCGGTGCGGGGCTGAACAAAGTTAATAATAATTAGATAATCAATCGTGAAAAGCGTTTCAATCTTCAAAGAACAGGTGCCGGGCCGACATATCGTGTTGGCTGCGATCGAGTCATTGGTGCTCGTTGCGTCGTTTTATTTCGGTGTCGTGCTGCGCTTCGTCGATTCGTTCGAGTCATGGCATTTCATGAACCTGGGCCAAATCGAGGAAATCACGGGACCGCTCATGCCGAAAGCCATGCTGTTCGCTTCGGTGATGTTGCTGAGCCTGATGTCGATGGGGCTCTATAGTGTGCGCAGCCTTGCGCTGGAGAAGGGCGGCGTCTACTTGCGCGTGGTGTTGAGCCATATCGTGGGGGTTGTTTTGTACATCCTTGTGATTTACGCAATGCCCACCTTCTTCCTCGGTCGAGGCGCGTTGTTCATGGCGATGCTGGCGTCGTTGGTACTGCTGTTGCTGGTACGCACGACATATCTGAGATTGATTCGTCACCATATTCCCAACAAACGCGTACTCGTCTATGGATCGGGCATGCGCGCCGCGAATGTCGAGAATCTCATGCCGGCACTGGAGCAGCACGGATTCTCGATCGTGAGTTTCGTACCGGTGGCGGGCGAGGTGGGTGCTGTCGATGCGCTCAAGGTGGCGACGCCTGATTTGCCGCTGGCGCAGTATGCGCGGCGTCAGGGCATCAACGAGCTCGTCATCGCGGTTGACGATCGACGCCACGGTCTGCCGATCGACGATTTACTGGATTGTCGTCTGAGCGGCATTAATGTACTGGAGTTGCCGTCGTTTTTCGAGGAAACCGAAGGCAAGGTCCGGCTCGATCTGTTGACACCGAGTTGGCTGATTTTCGAGGATGGTTTCGGGCGGAGCTGGTTGGGAAATGCCCTGGAGCGCGTGTTCGATATCCTCGCGAGTGCCGTGTTGCTATTGCTCACATGGCCGGTCATGGTCCTGACCTTTCTTGCCATCAAGGTCGAGGAGGGGTGGAACGCGCCCGTATTTTACCGTCAGGTGAGGGTCGGCAAGTCGGGCGTGAATTTCGAGATACTCAAGTTCCGAAGCATGCGCGTCGATGCGGAGCAAGACCGCGCGCCGCAGTGGGCCAGCAAGGACGATGATCGAATCACTAGCGTAGGCAAGATTATTCGCAAGTTGCGAGTCGACGAACTGCCGCAACTACTTAACGTGTTGATGGGGCAGATGAGCTTCGTAGGGCCGCGCCCCGAGCGCCCGGAGTTCGTTAAGACGCTTGCGCAAAAAATCCCATATTACAACGAGCGGCATCGCGTCAAACCCGGAATCACGGGCTGGGCTCAGATCAACTATCCCTATGGTGCGTCCGATCGCGATGCCATGGAAAAACTTCAGTACGATCTCTATTACACCAAGAACCATAGCCTTTTGTTCGACCTTTACATACTCCTGCAAACCGTGGAGGTGGTTCTGTTCGGAAAAGGCGCACATTGACGATGGTTGGTCGGTTTCTGACAGCGCGGTGAGATGTAAATCGAATAGTCGTCGTACAAAGCCATACACTTCGTTAATTCCGCGGTACACAAAGAACTTGCGTGTTGCCAGGGAGTCTTATCTTACGAACGCACGGCGAGTGGAAGCTTTGGTGCAACGGTATCCGGTGTCCTGGTAGCAATTGAATCGGGTGACTGGTTTGCCGGTCGAGCTGGTGTATTCGATTCAGCGTATTTCGGTGTTGTCGGGTATCGAGCCACGTTCGGTGGTCTACTCAACTGCGAATGTGATAAATATTTTTCATTTGATTCAAGGCGATGTACCTCAAACATTTCAAGCTGAAACGGGCGCCGTTTCAACTCCGTCCGGACGAGAACTTTTTCTATTCCAGTCTCGGACATGCGCGCGCCAAAGCGCTTCTCGCGTACTCGGTGTGGAATCGCGATGGTATCGCGGTCGTGACAGGTGAGGCGGGCACAGGCAAGACAACGTTGGTCCGACAGGCGCTGGCTCGAATGCCCGTGGATGTATATGCAATCGCGATTCACCAGACGCAACTCGACGAATTGGAGTTTCTGCGCTTCCTGCTCGCGCGCTTCGGCGTTTCGGCGTTTACCTTCGGCAAGGCGCAACTGCTGACAGAGTTGAACCGTGCGTTGGTTCATCAGCGTACGCTCGGACGGGATGTGTTGCTGATATTGGACGAGGCGCAACATCTTGATTCTCGAGTACTCGAGGAGCTGAGATTCCTCACGGGGATGCAGTTCGCCGGGAAGCAGATCTTCAATTTGATTCTGGTCGGTCAACCTAGTCTGACGGCGAGGTTGGCGTCACCTGAAATGCGGCAGTTCGCGCAACGTGTGCGGCTGCATTTTGAACTCGAAGCATTGTCCGAACGTGAGACAGAACTATACGTTGCGCATCGTCTGACCCTGGCGGGCGCTGATTCAGAAGGCATGATCGAGCAGGCGGCCGTGACCATGATTCACGAATTTTCCAGCGGCATCCCGCGCCTGATCAATGTGTTGGCGGACGCGGCCCTGACGGCGGCATTCGTCGCCGATACCGACCAGGTCCGAACAAGTCACGTCCAGGCTGCGTTGGACGAACTCGGGTGGGACGAACTTAAGCAATCGCGTCGAGCTGCCGATAAGGGTACCGGAGGCGTTCGCGGCTCAAGTAGACACGATGAGATTCTCCGTGCGATCCCGCGTCGAATTCTGTGAGCAACGAGCGTGGGCGCAGTCCGGCGCGAGCGCTCGTTTCAGTACCGGTGGTTGAATGCCGGCCGACGCAGATCATGCATGGGTACGAGCAATCCGATTGAACGACTGGGTAGAGGAGAAGGCATGGGACTGACCACCGAACTGCGCAGGAAGATCGTCGCGCGTGAAACGCCGTTTTTTGACGGACTCTATCGATTTGCAAAAAGTGCGTTTCATGCCAATGTTCCGCTGCCTACGCAATTTTACCAGCCGTTGCGCTGGGAACGCGACGTGCGCCGTTTCACTTGGCGCTGGTTCAAGAACTATATCTACAACGAACCCGTCTTTCGCACGTACTGTAGCCGTTGCGGCGCCAATCTGCGGCTGTTTGACGGGATTCCGAAAGTTTTCGGCGCGGTCGAAATCCAGATTGGCAATCGCGTGGGACTAGAGGGCGAAATGGTCGTGGCCGGGGGTAAGCTTCACCCCAATCCTACCCTTGAGATCGGTGACGATACCTACCTGGGATACAAGACCTGCATCTTCATTTCTGACAAGGTTTCTTTCGGCAATCACGTCTTGGTCGCCAACGAGGTGTTTTTCGCGGGATATGATTCGCATCCGCTGGACCCGATTCGCCGTGCCAACAATGAGCCGCCGGACGCGCGCGGAGGCGGCCCAATTCGGGTGGATGACTATGCTTGGATAGGTAGTCACAGCATCATTCTAAAAAATGTAACGATTGGTAAAGGCGCGATCGTTGGCGCTGGATCGGTGGTGACGCGCGACGTCGAACCGCTGACGGTGGTCGCCGGGAATCCGGCGCGGGTGGTGAAGCGTCTGGATCAGTATCGTCACTATTTTCCGGAAATGGTGTTGTCGGGGGACGATGCGGAAGGGAAACCACCATTGTGAAAATACTGGAAGCGATCTATTCGTTTCGAATCGGTGGCTCGGAGCGTCTCGCCGCGACGCTGGCCGAGCGTTTCGCCGCTGACGGGCATCAAATGCGCGTGATGGCCACCCACACCGACCTGGGTCCGATCAGTGATCAGTTGCAGGCCCAGGGTATCCCCTGTCGGGGCTTTGGATTCGAGTTTCGTAACCGCTTCTCGAAGTATGCGTTCAATTACGAGCTATATCGCTATCTGAAGCGGGAACGCTTCGATGTCGTGCATGCGCATCACTTGTTTGTATTTCAACGCATTTACTGGCCGGCTCGGCTCGCGGGTGTTCGTCGCATTGTGCTGACCGAGCATTCCGACCATGAGTATCGCGACGTGCCGGGCTACCTCGAAACCGCCCGCCGGGTTGCGGCGAAGGCGGATTGCGTCACGGTCATTCACGAGCGTCTGCGTCGCCTGTTTATCGATGAAATAGGTTTGCCCGCGAGTCGGGTGCTGACGGTTTACAACGGCG
The DNA here is from genome assembly GCA_050329935.1 of Thiotrichales bacterium. Classification (GTDB taxonomy): domain Bacteria; phylum Pseudomonadota; class Gammaproteobacteria; order UWMA-0217; family UWMA-0217; genus CAYSFW01. The sequence goes on from JBHJOI010000048.1 coordinate 17,893, forward strand.
TCGATACACAACGATTCACGCCGGCCGAGGTGCGAACCGACCTGCGCGAACAACTGGGTCTACCTGGGGGTCAGATCATGTTCGGGTGGCTGGGACGTATGCAGCCGGTCAAGGATCTTCCGGTGCTGATCGACGCTTATGCGCGCGTATGCGCTGAGATACACGACGGTCACAGGCTGGTACTGATTGGCGACGGACCTGAACGCAGTTTGATTGAGGCGCAGTGCGATCGACTGGGCATTCGCGACCGAGTCCACCTGCTAGGCGCGCGTTCCGATATTCCCGATCTCATCAACAACCTCGATGTCGTCGTCTCTTCATCGCGCCTCGAAGGCGTTCCGCTGGTGCTTCTGGAGGCGATGAGCTGCGGTAAACCCTGTATCGCGACCGCAGTGGGCGGAATACCCGAGGTGCTGGATTCGGGGCTTGGAATGCTCGTACCGGCGGGGGACGCGGCGGCCTTGGCGCGCGAGATGTGTCAGGCAATCGGATCAGCCGGTTGGCGACAGACTCGCGGGCAAGCGTCGCGTAACCACGTGGTCTGTCGATTCTCGCTTGATATCATGCAGTCCGAGTACCTGGCCGCGTTCGCGGGAGGTGACCTTGGGTCACTTTCAGGTGTCGGCGACGCGATAGGCACGCATGGCTAGCACATCGCGCGCGCGCTCGCGACGAATCATCGTCACGGCAATCATGATCGGGTTGGTGGTCGTCGCCGGTGTGCTTTATTTACTCCGACCGTCGCCGGGTGCGGCGGTCGCCCGTGCTGATGAGTCGGCGCGTGCGGAATCGATTCCAAGTGCCAAGCGACTGAAGCAAGTTCTGGTAACCGATCCGGAGCGCGCCGATGCGCGGTACGGCTTGGGTATTTATGCGCTGGAAGCGGGCGAACCGATCAGCGCCGAGCGCGATTTGAGACAGGCGCTGGCGTTGGGTTGGCCGCCGCGGCTTGTGTTGCCGGCGCTCGCGAAATCCCTGCTGGCCCAGGGCGCCTACACGAAGCTGTTGGCGGAGGATGTTATCGGTTTGGCACTGCCGGCCGAGACCCAGGCGGACCTTGGCGCGCTGCGGGCTCAGGCGCTCTGGGCGCTGGGGCGCGACGCGGACGCCCGGATGGCGCTAGACGCTGCGCGTTCGGTGTTTCCGGAGGCATTACAGGTCTACATGGCGGAGACCTTGGCGTTGTCGCGCGATGGTCGTTTCGAAGAAGCGCTCAAGACCGTCGCGGCGGCGCGTGTCCACCATACCGGTGAAGCCGATCTCGATGCCTTGGCCGCGCGTATTTATATCGCGCGGGGCGATCATGAGTTCGCGGTGTCGCAGTTAACGCAGATCGCCGAGTCGGATCAGGGCCAGCTATCGAATCGTGGTCGCGTCGCGCGTTTATGGTTGGCGGAACTTCATCGGCGCGAGGGACAATATGATCTCGCGGATCGGCAACTCGTAACCGTGTTTGCGCGTGACCCGAACGATGTCGCGGCGAATTTCTTGAGCGGTGCGATTGCGGTCGAACGCGGCGACTACCCTCGGGCGCAACAGCGTTTGCTCCGGGTCGTGCGCCAGGTTCCTGGCCATGCGCCGTCACTCGGATACTTGACGCGAATCGGCATTGAATTGGGTGGTTTCGAACAGGCGGCCTATTTCCTCGAGCGCTATGTTTATCGACATCCCGACGATGCCGACGCGAGCGGTCGCCTGGCGAGGTTGCACGTGTTGCTCGGTGACCTGCGCTCGGCCCATGAATTGCTGACCGAACATCGGCGCGATCGGGAATCCGACGCGCGCTTGTTGGCACTGGTCGATCACGCGCTTGGGTATGTCGATGCCAAGCAGACACTTGCAAACGCTGGCAAGCCCGGCACCGTGGGAAGCGAAGTCGATTGTATCGTGATGGCGGCGACACTGCGCCTGATTGCCAACACCAACGTTACCGACGCCGCGGTCACTGAGACCGGCTCGATACGCGAGCGTATCGAGACTTGCGTCAACGCTCCGGACGTGGCTACCGCGATCGCCATCGGCGACTGGCAGGCCGCGCTGGCGGCACTCTCACCATCAGACGACTTGGAAGGACCGCCTGCGATTGTGGCTCTGGTTGCGTCGCTCTGGTCGCTGGCGGGTGACCCCGCGCGCGCGGAAAGGGTGGATGGCGCCTTGCTGAAGCGATTGGCGCTGGAGGATCTTCGCGGCGCAGGCGGTGATAAACCCAGTCACGACGTGGATGCAATCGCGCGTGGAATGCCCAATCTGGTGGCCGATGCGGCAAGATTCGACCGCACGCGTCATGGCGCCGTATGGAACACGGTCACACAAGGCTTTATCGCATCGGAGGCGTTTGACGCGACCAGCTTTCAGCAAACCGCATTCGGGTCTTGGGGATCGATCGGTGTGCTGTTTGCCGATCTCACGCAGCAAGGATTCGGTTCGAAGCAGTCCGAGTCGTCACATGGCGTTTCGTCCGAAAAGCCACTCATTTACCGACCGGAGCATGCACCCCGGCTGCCTCCTGCCTGGGCAATCGCATTGATGATACTGGCCGTCGTAATCCGCTGGCGGGTCGGTCGGCGCGAGCGGAATTCCACGTCTCGTGGCTAACTGCGATCGCGGTTCCAAAACGCTCGACGCCTCGATCGCGGCGCGCCCGAGTCTGAACTTTGGAAGGCGCGGTTTGCCTAATCCGAATCTATCAATGAGGTATGCAGGCCACTTGATTTGCAGAGACCACGGCATTCGCGGCGAAGGTCCGCTTGCGACACGATATTTGTAACTTTATTCGGTTTGTCGTCTACATGAACAATTTCGCGCTGATCAATGACTACCTTTACGCCATCAAACGCTTTCCCTGGCTACTGTTCGGGGTCACTGCGGTGGCTTGCTTGGTCGGCTGGGCCGCTGTGTTCGCGCTACCCGACAAATATGAATCCACCGCGCGCCTACACATGCAGGGCGAGTCCGTGATGGGGCCGCTGCTAAAAGGTCTGGCCGCTGAGAGTGAACTGCGTAATGAAATGGTGTCCATCATACATCGCACGCTCACGAGCCGGCCCTATCTTGAAACGTTGATTCAGACCACCGATCTCGGCTTGCGGGCGAATTCCGAGCGTGAAAAGGAGGTGCTGATGCGTGAAATCGTTGGCCAGCTCCGAATTGACGAGGATGTAAAAAGCCGCATTTTCAAGTTCGGATTCAGAGACCACGATCCGATCGTGGCTCGCGACGTCGTGCAGACCCTGATCAATCTCTTTATCGAGGGCACACTGGGCGCGACCCGCAAGGATGCGCAGATGGCGGAAGATTTTCTGCAGCGAGAGATCACCGAGTACGAGCGTAAGCTCGCAGAGGCGGAAACGCGCCTGAAGGAATTCAAGCGCGCGAACTTCGGGCTGTTGCCTGGCGCGGGCGAGACCAACATCTCGCTCTTGAATCAACGTACCAACGAACTGAACCTGGCACGCATCCAATATTCCGAGGCCGTCAAGCGAGTAGAGGCGCTCAAGCAAAAATCGACGGCGCGCGCATCGAAGCTCTCGCTCGGGCCGGCTGAGCAACTGGAGCACGAGCTGAACGCGCTCCAGTCGCGCTACACGGATCGTCACCCTGAGGTCGTGGCGCTTAAGGAACGGATCGCACAGGCCAGGATGTCGGCCCGGAATGATGTTGGAAGGGCCGGTACGCTGCGCGCGGAAGATACGTTACAGGCGATTTCGATGCGTGATCTCGATGTCGAGTCCGCGAAGGCGCAGGGAGAGCTCGATGCGGCGCGCGTGCGGGTGGTCGCGTTCGAGGAACAAGTCGAGGGGCTCAATCAGAAGATTAGCGTGGCGCTGAAGGTCGAGGCGGATGTCGCCCAGCTTGATCGTGATTACGATGTGGTAAAAAAGACCTATGAGGGTTTGGTACAGCGTCGCGAGGCGGCGTTACTCGCGAAACAAGCTGACCACAGCGCGGAAAACCTGCAGTTCCGTGTCATTGAGACGCCGAACGTTCCAATCGTTCCGGTGAGTCCCAATCGGTTGATTCTCAATCTGGGTGTCATGGTGGCGGCGCTCGGCCTGGGACTCTTGAGCGCGTATCTGTTCAGTCAGACGCGGCGGGTTGTGCGAAACATCTCAGACCTCCGCGGGTTGGGCTACGGCGTCGTAATCGGTGTCGTGAGTGATCAGCGGCTTGACGCGGGTAGATCGATGCGTCTCGCACGTAATGTTTCGTTATCGGTTGCGTGGGTTTCACTGTTCTTGATGTTCGCGCTCGTTCTGATCGCGCAAAAACTTTATTTGGTTCAATCGTTAATCGGGGGCTGAGGCGGACCATGAGTATATTTGCCAAGGGTATGGACAAGGTAGGTTCGCACGCGCGCCAGGAAAGCGAAGTGGTTTACCTGGAATCCGTCCGTGGCGGAACGGCTCATCCAAACGCGGCACGGATGCGTCCAGCGCCAGTGCCCGCCGAGCAACGCGCCGAACCATTGCCAATCAATGTCGTCGATTTCAACCTCGGTCTGGGGCGGAGTACGAAAGCCAACGGCAACGTACTGACGGACGCCGCGCTGGCGAATCAATTTAGACGAATCAAGCGCGCGATTCTGGGATTGGCGCTTGATGCGGAGAGCGGACTCACGGCGCGCAACGTGATTGCGATCACGAGTCCCTACGCAGGGGAAGGCAAGACATATGTCGCATCGAACCTCGCGCTCAGCCTCGCCGCGGAAAAGGAGCTGAATGTGTTGCTCATCGATGGCGATCTCGAGTGTCGAGGTCTATCCAAGGCATTTGGCATCGCGGGAAGATTCGGACTAGCGGACGCGCTCGCGGGCGATGTCGATGCGATACGAAACGCGCTCTATGTCGACCGCGCATTGCCTTCTCTATTCGTCATTCCGGCGGGTAGCCAACGTACCGATGCCGAGGAGCTTGTTGCCACATCCAGGATGAAGCAAATCGTTGCTCAATTTGCGAGTGGAAAGCGACCAACGGCGATCATTATTGACTGTCCGCCGCTACTGCAACACACGTCGGCTAGCGTACTGGCGCAGCTCTCAGGGCAGATCGCGATTGTCTGTTCCGCCGATAACACAACCATGGATAGCCTCGCCGCGCTTGAGGACAAGCTTCCTGCCGATCGCTCGATCGGCTTTATCCTCAACCGTTCGAAGGTCGCCGAGGTGGATTATTACAAGTCGCGATGAGGCGAACCCAACGATGCGAGTTGACGGAGGCATTTGATGACAGCGGCGATTTTTTGGCTGAGTGGATTGCTAATGATCTACACGCTGGTGGGTTACCCGTTGCTCATTAATTGGGTGGCGCGTTTCCATGCGCGGCGGGATTGCGAGCTGCCGCCGACGACGGCTGAATTACCGCGCGTCTGCGTCATTATTGCCGCCTATAACGAAGCGCAAACACTCGAGCGCAAGCTCGATTCGTTGAGTTCGCAGAATTACCCAACGGATCGCCTGTCGATCCTGGTTGTTTCAGACGGTTCTACGGATGGTACGGTCGCGTTGCTTGAGCGTAATGCGTGGCGCGCTCGATCACTTGTCACCGTGGAGCGTCGCGGCAAGCCGCATGCGTTGAATCTTGCGGCGGCCAACGCCAATGCGGAGATCCTATTATTTACCGACGCGCGGCAACCGCTGGGACCCGACGCCGTATCGACGCTGGTGCGAGCGCTGGGTCTACCGGAGGTCGGCGTCGCGGGCGGAGCGCTCTCGCAGCGTGCCAGTGCGACCAACGAGGCTGAGAATGTGGGCTTATATTGGCGATACGAGGCCTGGATTCGAAAGTCCGAGGCCCGTGTGCACTCAACCGCGGGCGCGAGCGGTGCGTTGTACGCCATTCGTGCGGGCGATTTCACGCCTCTGCCCGAGGATACGTTGCTCGACGATTTCGAGACGCCCATACGCATACTACGCAAGGGTAAACGAATCGTACTTTGCGAAGGTGCCCAGGCATTCGACGAAGTTCACCATGGTGTCGCGCGCGAGCGCGAACGCAAGATTCGAACGCTCGCCGGGAACTATCAGGCCTTCGCGCGGAATCCCTGGTTGTTCAATCCACTCGCAAATCCGATCTGGGTTCAGTTCATCTCGCATAAAGTGTTGCGTTTGCTCATTCCGTATTTTTTCGTGATGGCGTTGGTCTCCGCATGGTTGCTCGATGGTTGGGTCTACGACCTGGCCTGGATTGGAATGCTCGCGTTTTTGGTCATGGCGGCGCTGGGATTTGTATCGCAACGTCTCCGAAATCATCGCGCACTGGGCTTTTGCTACGCCTTCGCGGCGTTGAATCTTGCGTCAGTCGCTGGTCTGGCGCGCTACCTTGCCGGGTCGGCCGACGTCCGCTGGAAGCGAGCCTGATCCATGGCATCGGAGCGCGTCATGGCGAGTTTGCCGGGCATGCGTCGTTCGCGGGCGGCTGTTGGCGAACGGTATAGCGGTCTCAGTCCCGTAACGCCCTGGATTGTCGTGGCACTGGCGTTGGTAATTATTCGTCCGCAGGAATATGTGCCGCTTCTGTTTGGTCTGCCGATCCTGAATTCGGCGCTGGTGCTGGCAACGGTCGCATGGGCGGTCGCCCCGGGAAAGCGCTTCGATTCGCGGCAGCTTCTGGTGGTAGGCTTGCTCAGCGCGGTCATTGTCATTTCGAGCCTGATCAACTCAGGCGTCGCGGGCGTGGACCATGTCGTAAAGACCTACATCCCCGGCGCATGGCTTCTACTTCTTATCGTTACTTCCGCCCGATCGTCCGCCGATTTGCGCCTGTATTGGGAGGCAATCGCGTTGTTCGGCGTGTTTATCGTGCTGCATACGATACATATTTATCACCATGGCATTGGCTGGACCGGGATCGAGGTCTTGGTGGAGCATGGCGTCAAGCGCGGTATTTACGTCGGCATTTTTCGCGATCCGAATGACCTCGGCATGTTTCTGGTCAGCTTGGCGCCCGTCTACATCATGTGGTTGCGTCGATCTCAAGGTGCGTTGGAACTTGTTGTTCATGCGTTGCTGCTCTTGCTGCTTGCCTATGCCATCTATTTGACGAATTCGCGTGGTGCGTTGATAGGCCTCGGCGTGATCGCTCTACTCGTTTTGTATAAACGTTACGGAACCTGGGTCGCGGTGTCCGGCGGTATGATGTTGCCGATACTTATCGCGGTCGTGAGTGTCCGGGTTACCCAGGACTTCGGATCCGATGCGTCGGCGGTCGGGCGTCTCGATTCCTGGTACGCCGGCGTCCATATGTTCTTCGCGAATCCGATATTCGGGGTTGGCTATGATCGCTTCGTTGAGTTCAACTGGCTCACCGCTCACAATTCGTTCATCCTGATCTTGGCTGAGGCAGGTATCCTCGGGTATATCCTGTGGACCGCGTTGCTGCTGTTGAATGCCGTTGGTCTCGCGCGCGTTTTCCGGATTACCGGGACTGACGCGGCTCCACTGTCGGTGGTGAAATCACAGAAATACGGCGTGTCCCGGGTCGGGAAGCCTACCGTGCAAGCGGGATCGGCGCGCGAAGGCACCGAGACACAAACGACCTCGGTCGGGGTGGAACGCGAGCGAGTGCTTGAGCTGGGTGAGATAAGCTTTCTAGCCCTCGTGGGGCTGATGATCTGCGCATTTTTCTTGAGTCAGAGCTACTCAATTTATTTATTCGTGCTTCACGCGCTAGCGGCAGTCAGCCTTCGCCTCGCGATCGAAAATACGCCTCCCGGGTGGCTGGGAAACTGTGAGCTAAGTATTGGTCACGCGGTCGTTTATTCGATGATCAGCGTGGTAGGGTTGGTGTCTTTGGTGTGGGTGTTGATACGGGTGTTTAATTGAACGCGCTCAGATCAGCCTGTACTGAGTCTAGGTATGATGTCGTCAGTTGGCGAGTACCGGCGATGCCCTCTTCGGCGCTGCACGCTTGCAGACCCAGGATCGGGCGCTGGGGCGGATTGACGTCGGAACTTTTCGCGGGAGGTACAAAATGTCGCTAGATCAACTTCTATTGGGCGGGCTCTTGCTGTCCGTGCTCCTACCCGGAGGGCTATTGCTCCGTGAGATGCGTACGAAGCATCTGGATAAGTGGATATGGTCATGGATCAAACGTGAGCGTAGACCCAAATCCGAAGGCGTCACGCATGTCATGTTTTGTATCGGAGACCATTTCGAGCCCAAGTGGGGGCGGCCGGAACGCGCGGTTGAACAAGCCCGTGTTGCAACCTGGAAGGAGCATTATCCCAGGGTGGCGCGCCGCCACGTCGATGCCGATGGGCGACATCCGGTTCATACCTTTTTTTACCCTCAGGAGGAGTATGAGCCCGAGCATATCGACGGATTGGTCGATATTTGTCGTCAAGGGCTTGGGGAGATCGAGGTGCACTTGCATCACGACAATGACACCTCGGATAGGCTAAGAGAAAAGCTGCTTACCTTCATGAGCGCACTGCACGATAGCCATGGCGCCGCTTCGGTGGATCCCGATACCGGCAAACCCGTGTATGGGTTCATTCATGGCAACTGGTCATTGGACAACTCGCGCTGCGACGGCCGTTATTGTGGTGTAAATAACGAATTGATCGTTCTGAAGGAAACCGGATGCTACGCGGATTTTACCTTGCCGTCCGCGCCCAGCGAAACGCAAACGAGCAAGATTAATAGTATCTACTACGCGACCGATGACCCCTGCATGCCTAAGTCGCATGATCGTGGCGACGATGTTCGAGTCGGTGGCAAGTCCGTCGGCGATTTAATGATCGTACAGGGTCCGCTAGGCCTGAATTGGAAGAACCGAAAGTACGGACTATTTCCGCGAATTGAGAATGGTGACCTGTCGGCGGCAGCGCCTCCGATACCCAGTCGAATCAAAATGTGGGTCGATACGGCAATTCAGGTTCAGGGGCGACCCGACTGGGTATTCATAAAATGTTATACGCACGGCGCGATGGAGGAGAACTCAGACATGCTATTCAACGGCGGGTTTGAATCGCTTTGGCGCTATCTTGAATCCGAGTTCAATGACGGAAAGCACTATGCTCTGCACTATGTTTCGGCGCGAGAGCTACACAACATCATCAAGGCGGCTGAGGCCGGGAAGGCGGGAAATCCAAATGTCTATCGTGATTTCCTTATTCAACGCGGACGCTACGTGACCGATGGCATCGTGGTGCCGGAACGCGCACGTCGCGTTGACGGATCAGCCTTACGCGGTCGCCTGGGTTGATTGCGAAAGCCCCGGCGTTAATTGAAATGACAGTGACGTCCAGTAGTGATGATCTCGCGCGGCAAACAGGCATGTCCGGCAAAAAAGTCGTTTTGAACAATACCTTCCTGTATGCGTCGGCCTCATACCTTGAGTACTTCATAGGCCTCATCATTACGACTGTTATCGCGCGTTCGCTGGGCGCGGAACAGTACGGGGTCTACAGCTCATTCATATGGTTGTCGGCTTTGGGGGTAGCACTGGTTTCCGGGGGCGTGAATACATCGATTCAGCGCTATGTCGCCGAGGTCCGAGGGCGAGGCGACGGACATCTGGTAGGAGCGGTCGTCAGATTTCATATTCGAGTCCTGCTCGCGGCAATTCCGTTTGCGCTGGCGATTCTATGGCTGGGTGTCGCGACCCTTGATACCCAAACCCACGGACTAGGGTTTTGGTTGCTGGTGTTCGCGGTTTCAATTGCCTTCATTCCCAAGGCGTTGAATATGTTCTATGTCAGTGTGGCAAAGGGGCTGGAGGCATTTCACCTTCAGCTGTATATCAATCTGATCGTAAACCCGATCAATTTAATGCTGGTGATTCTCGTCGGTGTTTGGCGCGGTGATGTCGCGGGGTTTGTATTTGCCTATTTAGTGGTGGCATCGATCTATGGGTTGGTTTCCTGGTGGTGGTTGCGACGCGCGATCGAACCGGTCGCCGTCGTAGAATCAAACCAACTTGAGGACGCCTATCGTAGCGGCATTGTTCGCTCCATCAAGTTCATGTCACTGATCTTCATTCTCGATTTCATCGTTGACAAGCAACTCGAAGTATTTGTCTTGAATTACTATGGGCTATCCGCTGAAGCAGGTCTCTTCAATGCGGCGTTCGTACTGGCAATCAGTGCCGTGAGCCTGGTGCCGGGCGTGTTCGGCGGCTTGATTATTCCTATGATGGCGCGAGCACGGGCTGATGGGGACGACGTACAAAAGGAAAAGTACCGGGAAGTGGCGCGGTATTTGGTTCTGCTCGCGGCGCCGCTCGTTGGTTTCGGTGTGGTATTCGCGCGCGAGATCATAGATCTCGTATTCGGCGAGCATTACGCGGCCTCGGCGACTTCGTTTCAGGTGATTGTATTCGTCTCGGGCATCGCGATTGCTTCGTGGTCCGCGAATAGCGTTTTGTTGACACGTGACAAGCAGCAGGTGCTATTGGCAAGTCTGGCGATCGGTGCCGTGATGGACGTCGCGCTTGCGTTCATGCTAATACCCGGAATGGGAATTACTGGCGCGCTGATCGCATTCGCGATGACCAAATTGTTCCTGGCGACCGTGAATACGTGGTATGCGTCTACGTTATTGGCGACAAGACTCGAGTGGACTTATTATATTCGGGTGTTTGTGCTAGCGGCATTCGCCGCGGTCCCGGTTTATTATTTGTTTTCGGGCGCACCCAATGCAGTGGTCGTGTTTGTTGGCGGCCCGTTCTATATGATCATATTTGTCGGATTGTTTTTTGTGTCCGGACATGCGCGTGCCGCGGACAAGGAAATATTTTCCTACGTAGTCGGGCGAGTGCGCGAAGCTCGGTGGGGATTTCGGTAAAGGGAATGCGATTTGGCGCGCCGTGAGCCCCCAGTGATGGCAGTCGGCGGCGTCTCCTGCCTATCCAGTCCGGAGCGGCTTCCATGTTTGTTGGCGGCGTCCTTGCCCTAAGGTAAAGACGCTGATTTCGCCGTCAGGTCAGTGACTCATAGATCGAGACCAATTGTTCGGCGTGATTGAGTGCCGAGAATCGACGCAGCACGGTTTCCCGGGCCCTTTGCGATACCGAGTCGATGCGGGTCGGGTTATCGATGAGACACTGTAATTGATGTGTCAGTGCGAAGGTATCGCCGGGGTGAATCAACCAACCGTTGACGTCGTCGACTAGAACTTCCGGGATCGCGCCGACGGCAGTGGCGATCACTGGTTTTCCCAGGGCCATGGCTTCGAGCAGTACAAACGGTAGGCCTTCGCTGAGTGAAGGAATGACCAGGATGTCGATTGCGTCGTAGTACTCTCGCATCGTGGATGAATGCGGGACAAATATGACGCGATCCGCCATACCTTCGGACGCGACGCGTTGTTTGAGTTGGGCCGCGTCCGGGCCGTCGCCGAGAATGAGTAGTTTCGCCGGTCGCGGGAGCGTGAGTGCACGCCAGGCAAGAATCAGTTGTGTTTGTCCCTTCTCCGAGCTCAGTCGACCAAAGCAGCCAACGAGTATTGAGTTGTGCGTGATGCCAAGGCGCGCGCGCGTCGATTCGCGGTCGTCTCCCGATCCCGCGATACCCCTTGGGTCGATCCCGTTGAGTACCAGATGGGTGTTTGCTCGGTTGGCGCGCAGGCGGGCGGCGGTCGACACCAGTGTCGGCGATACGCCAATCACACAATCCGCGCGGCGGATACAGAATTCATCGAATTTTCGGTAGTACCGCATACGCGGACTTTCGGCGGTCCAACCGTGAAGGTATACGATCCATCGCAGACCCAAGGTGGCGCGCAGGAACAGACCGATGAGATTGGACTTGTAGCCGTGCGTCTCAACGATAGTGTAGCGACCCGCGCGAGCAAGGCGGTACGCCTGTAACAGCGGGGCGGGATCGATAAGTGAGGCTTGGGAGAATAATTCTGGCCCCATGCCGATTTGCCGAGCGGCGTCGTTGAATTCCGTGCTGCGCGGTTTGTTATAGCGAAAATTGCACAATACGTGTTCAACCCGGGTGGGATCGGCATGCTCGAAGAATTGCAACACCACCTTACCCGCGCCTCCGATGGTCATCGTGTCGATGATCGTCATGACGCGAGGCAAACGCGCCGTGGTGGCGCGAGTTCGGTCGAGTGCCAGTACCGGATGGGTCATGGAATACCTGTTTCGGTTCCTAAGGTTGATTCGGTTCTTGGACCGCTCGTCATGCTGCCATGTTCCCGCACGCGACGGGACGTCGATCGCGCTCTGGCGTAATTCGCGCAACCTACCTGCGATTTCGCGGTCCATCGAAGATCGGAATTACCAGAGAGTGACTGCGTATGGACTGGATTTTCTTTGGCGACGATTGGGCGGGGCATGCTTCCACGACCCAGCATTTGGTCCGAGCCCTACCGTCTGAAGATCGGGTGTTATGGATCAATTCGATCGGTATGCGCTCGCCGCGATTTAACCTACGCGACTTGCGGCGGATCGTGACGAAGCTCGCGCAAGGTAGGCGCGAGCGCGACGCCGACGACACCGTTGCCGCCGCGACCCGCGACGTCACGGTGTTGGCGCCGCGAGTGGTGCCGTTTCATCTCAATCGCCAGGCTCAGCGCTATAACCGTGCATTGCTCGGGCGCGAAATCGCCAACGCATCCGCCCAGCTCGGGCTGCGGAATCCGGTGCTTGCCACCGTGAGTCCGGTCGTGGATCTCTACCTGGAGGCAATACCGCATCAACACCTGGTTTACCTTCGGCTCGATGACTATGGTCGCCTGAATGGTGTCGATCCGGCGCTAATCGAGGCAACGGAACCGACACTCATGAAACACGCTGATCTGGTCGTTGCGACGGCGAAAGCGCTCATGCCGTCGACAACGCGGCGCGGCGATGCGCTCTACCTGCCGCAAGGCGTCGATACCGCGCACTTTGGTCAAGTGTCCTTGCGCCCGCCGCGGCAGCGCATACTGGGATTTTTCGGCTTGATCGCGGAGTGGATCGATTTCGACTTGATTCGCGCGGTCGCAAAGGCGGCGCCGGACTGGACGCTCGAATTCATAGGCCCCGTGCGCTATAAGCCGGCCGCGATGAACGGGCTCGCGAACGTGCGCTGGAAACCTGCCGTGTCCTACGCGCAGTTACCGTCTGCGATTCGTGATTGGAGTTGCGCCTGGATTCCGATGGTTGTCAACCCGCTGACCGACGCGGTCAATCCGCTAAAGGCGCGCGAGTATCTCGCGGCAGGGTTGCCGACCCACAGCGTGCCGTTGCCGGAGGTGCGGGATCTATGCACCAGTACCGACATCTCTTTGGAGACGGATCCGCTCGCGATCGTGGCGTGGATGGAGCGTGAGTTCGAGGCTGATGGCGAGGCGCGTCGATTCGCGCGGCGAGCTTCGGTTGCGGCGCATGGGTGGCCGATGCGCAGCCAATTGCTGCGTCAACGCGTGGCTGGTTTGTAGCAGGATTGGCGGTGGATTCACGGCTGCCTCAAGACCTCCAGCCGACCGCTCGCAGCGGCGGTATCTGGTGCGAATTTCGAATGGGTCGCGGATCACGTGCGGACTATCCGTTTAATTGACCGATGTTTCTGATACAAAACCGCAGTGATCGTGAAGGTGGGGCAGGCAACTTTAAGCGGATGCGCCTGTCGAAACCCAAGTAGTCAGATGCGCGCAGTGAAAAACGTCCATGGCACCGTTTCCGCTTTTTCTTTCGATCGTAGTACAGCTTCACAACCAGGCTGACCAAATCGAGCCAATGCTGGCGGAAATCGGTGCCGTTGTCGCGCCGCTGGTGCAGGATTACGAGTTGATCGTTGTCGATAATGCGTCGCTTGACGATTCGGTCGCGGTACTGAAATACCTCACGGGCGAGGGCGGGCAGCCCAATCTACAAGTCTATGTGCTGACCAAGCAGGTGAACGCGGACACAGCGATCTGGGTCGGGTTGGAGCACGCGCTGGGTGATTTCGTGGCGGTGATCGACCCGATGATCGATGACGTTGGCTTTTTGTCACAGATGCTGGATCAAGCGGTAGCTGGCGCCGAGGTCGTGTTCGCGAGAAATGATCAACGGCCGCCGCAAGGTCTTGCCTACCGAGCCGCGTTCTTGGCATTCAATCGGGCCTATCAGTGGTTCAATGGCGTTCATCTCGCGCGCGAGGCGCCGCAATACCGGCTATTGAGCCGAAGCATCGTCAACTTCATTTTGCAACACCGGCAGCCAGCCTTGACCTACCGCCATCTTCCCGCAAGCGGTGGGTTCGCCAAGGCGAGCCTGAGCTATACCGCGATACCCAGGACTTCTCGCGTCAAACGCCTGGGTGAAAGTGTCGATAACGGAATGCGCTTGCTGGTTTCGACCACCCAGGCACCGATGCGCATCGTCACGACATTGTCACTGTTCGGCGCGGTGGCGAATCTGCTTTATTCGATCTACGTGGTCGCGATCGGTTTGATCAAGGCGGACGTCGCGCCCGGCTGGATCAGCATGTCGTTGCAGCAGTCGGGCATGTTTTTCCTGATCTCGTTGGTACTACTGGTGCTCGGTGAATACATACTGAATATGGCGAGCCTAACCAACGAAGGGCCCCGCTATCATGTCGCGCGGGAATTCACCAGCGCGCGAATGACCCGACAAGAACGGCTCAATGTCGAAGAAACGGTGCCATTGACGCGGACTCAGGGTGTCGTAAAGCGCTACGTTTCGCGTTAATGGCCATTACGGTCGGCACACGTTCCACCGCGGACGCGGTTGTGATCGGTGGTGGATTTTACGGCTGCGCGATCGCGGTTTATCTGGCTCGACAGCGCGGTTTCAAGCAGATCACCTTGCTGGAGCGTGAGGCTGCGCTGCTTTCGCGCGCGTCGTACCATAATCAGGCCCGGGTCCATAATGGATACCATTACCCGCGGAGCTACACCACGGCTTATCGCAGTCGGGTGAACCTGCCGCGATTCGTCCGCGATTGGTCGTCCGCGGTCAAGCAGGATTTCACACAAGTCTATGCGATCGCGCGCAGCAACTCGAAGGTGACCTCGCGACAGTTTCAGCGTTTCTGCACCGAGATCGGGGCTCGACTCGAACCGGCGGATGAGTCCTTGCGCAAACACTTCGAGCCGCGGCTGATCGAGGATGTGTTTGTCGTCGAGGAGTATGCGTTCGATGCGACGCAACTTGCACGACTGATGTGGCAAGCGCTCGCGGAATGTGGGGTCAAGCTGGTTTTGGGGCGCGGCGTGAGCGCGGTGCGTCGAATCGGCGATGGGCGGTTGAACGTCATTCTCGAGCCCGCGAACGAGCCAGTGGATGCCGTCGCCGCGCGCTACGTATTCAATTGTACCTACAGCGCGTTGAACCAGCTCGGCGGCGATTTTCCGGGAACTGCCAGTGGCTTGAAACACGAGTTGACCGAAATGGCGTTGGTGGAGATGCCAGTAGGTCTGCGCGAGTTTGGCGTCACGATCATGGATGGCGCTTTTTTTTCCGCGATGCCATTTCCGCCCAGAAACCTGCACACCTTGTCCCATGTGCGCTATACGCCCCATCTGCACTGGATCGACGATTTCAGTGTCGATCCTTATCGTCGCTTGCGTGATCATGGTCGGGCATCGCGCTTTGAGCGCATGAGGCGCGACGCCGCGCGATATGTCCCGATGCTCGCCGAGGCGAGATATGTGGACTCGCTATTCGAGGTCAAGACGGTGCTGGTGAAGAGTGAAGGCGATGATGGTCGGCCGATTCTATTCGAAAGACATCCCGAGTTGGGCGGCTGCTTTTCGGTCCTGGGCGGCAAGATCGACAATATCTATGACGTGCTCGAAAAACTGGACGCGGAGCATTTTGATGTTTAACGCCGGGGTCGAGGGCGCGTATCGGTTAAGTTCGCGATCCGTGTTCTACGGATTACGGGTCGTCGTTGCATTGACGCTTTTGATCGCGTTGTCGGTGACGGGTATCAAGGTCGGGCTCACGCAGTATTCCCCCGACAGTTGGTCCTATTACGAGTTGTCGAAAACGATATTCAGCGGCGAGCTTTATCGCTTCAATACGTTTCGCAGCTATTTTTCGGAGACGTATTCAGCCGCGTTTCCGTTGGGCTACCCGGTATTGATCGCCCTG
>JBHJOI010000049.1:0-9454 GCA_050329935.1 Thiotrichales bacterium
TAGTCGCCCTGGCCGGCGAGGAGCTTGGCGCGGTGTTCCTCGAAGGTGTCGGAGATGTATTTGAGGAAGATGAGGCCGAGGACGACGTGCTTATACTCAGCCGCGTCCATGTTGTTGCGCAATTTGTCGGCGGCGAGCCAGAGCTTGGCCTCGAAGCCGATGGTGGCGGTGGATTCGTTACCGTTGCGGGTTGTTTTGGTGCGGGCCATGGTCAGCGGTGAGTTAAGTCAAAGGGGATGGTGCCGGACACGTGGTCGATAGACCTTCGTTGAGCCGCGACGAAGTCGGCTTCGGCAGGTGCTTTCTGGTTTCGGGCGCGAGGATCGGTGTGATGAATTCGGCGCATTGGCGTGTTTCCGCCAAGCGCTGCTCCGGTTGACCGGGCGCTTGCGGCGCCCGATGCGTGACGAAAGCCGCAAGGCGAGTTCAGGGCGGGCTTTTCAAAGAATCGGTTATCCATGCTTCGGATTCTTTATTTGTTGCCGGTTGCAGACAAAGAGGATTTCAAATCGACGAACGTGCCACGCACGGGGCAATGCCGAACCGGCTTATGGTGCCCGGTCGAACGCCCCCAATTTTACACAACGACGATCCTATCTCGGCGTAAGCATAGCGGCTTCCGCCTCGAAATGTCTGACTACCGCTGGCCGCGGTTTAACCGGTCAGCTCATCACGACGGCGGGATTCGCGTGACGAAACAGCGTGAAAAAGTTCGCGGTGGTGCGTTCGGCGATTTCTTCGACCGCGACGCCGCGCAATTGAGCGATGTACTCGGCGACGTGGCGGACGTAGGCCGGCTCGTTGGTCTTGCCGCGGTGGGGGACGGGCGCGAGGTAGGGCGAATCGGTTTCGACCAACATGCGTTCGAGCGGCATGCGGCGTGCGACGTCCTGGATGCTGGTGGCGGATTTGAAGGTGACGATACCGGAGAACGAGATGTAGTAGCCGAGATCGAGTGCCTGGGTCGCGATGCGCCAGTCCTCGGTGAAGCAGTGGATCACGCCGCCGGGCTGTTCGCCGCCGAACTGGCGGATGTCGGCGAGGGTGTCGTCGGCCGCCTCGCGGGTATGGATGATCAAGGGCTTGTCGAGTTGCCGCGCGGCCTCGATGTGACGCGCGAAGCGCTCGTGCTGCCAGTCGAGGTCGCCCTCGCTGCGAAAGTAATCGAGCCCGGTCTCGCCGACCGCGACGACACGCGCGTGCTGGCCCAGCGCCACCAGTTCCGCGACGCTGGGTTCGCGGCCCTCGCGATGATTCGGGTGGACGCCGACCGAGGCGAAGATGTGTGGATGCGTCTCGGCGATGCCGATCACGGTCGGCAGTTCCTCCAGCGTCACCGAGATGCAGAGCAGATTGCGGACTTCGTTCGCCGCCGCGCGCGTGAGCACGCCGTCAAGGTCATTGCCGAGCGGGTCGAAGTCGATATGGCAGTGGGAGTCGATGAGGTGCATGGGCTGAGATCTTCGCTGGTAGGTACTCAGGTAGGGGGAATGACGCCAAGCCAGAGCATCGCTGGCTCTTCGTCGGCTTCAAGGGTTGGTCCAGGCATCAGAGTGATGCTGTTTTGTCCGGTCCAACGCAGCACCTCGTGTTGGCCATTCTGGATGCTCTCCGGGTCTCCGAAAAAGACCTTGAGTTGCTTGATCAACGCCGGATGATAGTGGCGCTGATAGTTGATCTTGAGCGCGGTTAGACGATCGTTGGTGTAGTAGAGGTGTGCGTGCTGAGCCGGCAGCCCATTGAAACCCGCGATGTCGCCGCGGCAGACTCGCTGGCCGAACTCGCTTTCCTGCTCTAGACAGGTGAGCTTCAGTTTAGGAATCACCTGACGCATCTCCGCCTCGCTCACCGTGGGTGTCAACTTGCCCAGGTGCAACTCGATATTCGGATTGCCCTTGATGCGCAGGAACAGCAGATCGAGGGTACGTTGTCCGTCGGAGTCGAAAATCACCCAGAACAGCGGCGCAAGCAAGCAGAAAATCACAATCACGGCGCGAATTCGAAACGAGAACATCGATTTACCTGGGGTCGGGGCGAGGGAACGCGGATGTTAGCCAGCTTGTTCGCCAGAGCCAAATTGTTTAGCGTTGATGATCACTCCAAAACACCTTGGCGCGCGGGCGCGCCGACGCTTCTGACGCACGAGGCCATTGATATGTTCAAAAAAGCGGTTGCTTCTTTTTTTGCGCTGGGGCTACTGGCGGCGGGGTCGATGACCTCGGCGTGGTCGGCGACGCCGAAAGGCGCGGATGCAGCCTGGTGGTGGGACGACGCCTGGTGGGAACGCGGTGCGCTCGAAGTGCCGGTCAACCACCCGGTGCGCCTGGAGCAGGTCAATTACCGCAACGGCGAGGTCGAGGTGCCGGCGCTGGTCGCGCGGCCGGACGACGCGGCGCCGTATCCGCCGGTGTTGTTCCTGCACGGCCGTCGCGGGCTGGATGACCTACTACAGAAGCACATTGTGCGCCTCGCGGCGCGTGGCTTCGTGGTGCTGGCGCCCGATGCGTACACGGCGCACTTCATCGAGAAGTTTCCGATCGAGCACGATTATGCGCTGGAGGGCGATTTCGACGCCGGGCTGGATGCGCTGCTCGCGCGGGGGGATGTGCTCGGCAAGCGCGCGTGTCTCTATTCGCATACCCGCGGGGGCTATGTCGCGCTCAAGGTCGCCGTGAGCTTCAAGCGCCAGGACAACGCGGCGGCCTGTTATGTGTCCTATTACCCGCACTTGCAGGACCCGAACGCGCCGGAGCCGATGCAGGTCTATCGTTATGCGAACGAGGTTGACGCGCTGACGATCCCGACCTTGATTTTTGTCGGCGAGCAGGAGCAATACCAACGCAAGCGCGGGATCGACATGGCGATTGAATCATTGCGCGCAAAGGGGCGACCGGCCCTGCTCGTGACCTATCCCGGGGTCGGTCGCGGCTTCGATTTTCGCGGCGGCAACGTGCGAACGTTCGCCGACGATCTGGCGTCGAAGGACGCGCTGCAGCGGGCCGCGGCGTTCATGCATTATGTGTTGACGCCTTGAGCGCGCGCCCGGCGATGTCGCGATCGGGCAATCTCTACGCGGCGCTGTCGGCGTCGCCCGCGGAACGTTTCGACACCTTGTGCGACGCGCCGGGCGCCCGCATCGAGCGGATCGTTTCGAGCGGTCAGTCCAGTCCGCCCGGGTTTTGGTACGACCAGGCACACGCCGAGTGGGTCGCGTTGCTCCAGGGTTCCGCCGCGTTGCGGTTCGAGGATGAAGCGGGTGAGCGACGCTTGGTACCCGGGGATTTTCTGCTGATCGCGCCGCATCGACGCCACCGGGTGGAATGGACCGATCCGCAGCAAGTGACCGTCTGGCTCGCGGTTCATCTTGGCGAGGCGGACGGCGGCGCGGCATGAAGGCGGTGGCCGATTCATGTCCCTGTGGCGCCGACGCGTCGTTCGAGCAATGTTGCGCGCGATTCATTCTCCACGGCGAGGCGCCGGTGTCCGCCGAGCAATTGATGCGCTCGCGTTACTCGGCTTATGTGCGGCGCGACGAGGCTTATCTGCTGCGCACCTGGCATCCGGACCGCCGCCCGGAGGCGCTCGGTGTCGCCGATGACCTCGCGTTGAAATGGCTCGGCCTGACGATTCTGGACACGCTGCGCGGTGGCGCGTTGGATCAGGACGGCGAGGTCGAGTTCGTCGCGCGATACAAGCGCAACGGCAAGGACGGGCGCATCCACGAGCGCAGTCGTTTCGAGCGCGACGCCGGCGGCAGGTGGCTTTACGTCGACGGTTCCGCGGGTTGAGCGCGTGACCTTGCGCGTGCTGTTTCGCGATGAACATCTGGTCGCGGTGCATAAGCCCGCGGGCTTGTTGGTGCATCGCAGTGCGATCGACCGGCATGCCACCGAATTCGCGGTGCAGCGGGTGCGCGATCAGTTGGGGCAACGGGTATTTCCGGTGCATCGGCTCGATCGGCCGGTGTCTGGCGTGCTGGTGTTCGCGCTGGACGCGCGCTCGGCCCGCGCGTTGAGCGCGCAGTTCGCGAGCGGCGAGGCGAGCAAGACCTACCTCGCCGTGGTGCGCGGCCATACCCCCGACGCGGCTTCGATCGACTATCCGCTACGCGAGCAGCTCGATCGCATCAGCGACGCGTTGGCCGATCCCGACAAACCGGCGCAACCGGCGCTCACGCATTACCGCACCCTGGCGCGGTACGAATTGCCCGAGGCGGTCGGACGTTATGCCTCGGCGCGGTATTCGTTGCTCGAAGTGACGCCACGCACCGGGCGCAAGCATCAGATCCGCCGCCATCTGAAACATGTGTTTCATCCCATCGTCGGCGACACGACGCATGGCGACGGCAAGCACAATCGTTTCATTCGTGCGCGATTCAGTTGTGCGCGGTTACTGCTCGCGGCGACCCGGCTGCGTGTCGCGCATCCATTCAGCGGCCAGCCGTTGTTGCTGGAGGCGGCGCCCGATGCCGAGTTCGCGGCGCTCGTCGACGCCCTGCGCGCCTATCCGACGTAAGCCGGTTGCGTCAAAGTGACGCCGAGCGACCGCAATTTGCGTTCCAGCCGCGGACTGCCCGTTTTATGCCAGATCTCCCACATGCGCATGATGTCGAGATTGCGGTTCCAGGGTGCGCGTTCCGAGACTTCCGCGAACACGTCGACGAAACGGACGAAGTCTCGCGCCAGTTCGCCGAACATCGAATCCTGGGTCCGCGCGCCGCTCGCGCTGGGCGCCAGATCGGACAGACTGCTGTAAGCGCCGCGCCCCATCGCGATGTAGTAGTCCACATCGATGGGCTTGCGTGCCAGGGTGCCGGCAAACAGTCCCGAGACGAAGAGCGCGACATCACCGAGCCGGCGCAGAAACAGATACCGCTCGCGCTCGTGTGGCGCCTCGACCGCGTCGGCATAAATCTGAGCCAGCGCGCGCAGGCGCAGACCGTGTTCGGTGTGGTCGAATAATTGTTCGACGCGGGCGTATTGCGTCAACAGGTCCGCGAGGTAGTGCGTGGTGTCGTCGCGCGCGGTGACCTGTTGATGGGTCAGCGCGTCCTGCACCGATTCATGAAAGTAGGTGCTCAGGCTCGAATGCGTCAGCAGAACACCCGATGGCTGTGGTTCCGACATAAGCTCACCTTTTGTAGTTGCCCTAGGATTGGTATAGGGCTTATCGGCATCCATGTCAAAAATATCAACAAAAACAACCTGATATCGTTATCACTCGGGTTCGAGTGCTGCTAGCGGCGCGAGGCCGACGCGCGTTGACGGGGTTTACTCGTGAGTGTCGGCTGGGACTGGAGATCACGATCGTCACGCCGTTTTGCGCTATGATCACCGCCCTTCGCCGGTGTCCACCGGCCACTACCAGGGATCATTGCTGTGCTGACCGCGGCCAACATCACCATTCAATTTGGCGCCAAGCCTCTGTTCGAAAACGTTTCGGTCAAGTTCGGCGAGGGCAATCGCTACGGTTTGATCGGCGCCAACGGGGCCGGTAAATCGACGTTCATGAAGATTTTGTGCGGATTGCTGGAACCGTCGTCAGGCAACGTTTCAAAGGATCCGAACGAGCGCATGGCCTATTTGCGGCAGGATCAGTTCGCCTTCGAGGACGTGCGGGTGCTGGACGTTGTGCTGATGGGACATGCCGAGATGTGGCGGGTCATGCAGGAGCGGGACGCGATCTACGCCAATCCGGACGCGACCGAGGATGATTACATGCACGCGGCCGAGCTCGAGTCGAAGTTCGCCGAGTACGATGGCTACACCGCCGAGAGTCGCGCTGGCGAGTTGCTGCTGGGCGTAGGCATTCCGATCGAACTGCATCAGGGGCCGATGCGCGAGGTGTCGCCCGGCTGGAAACTCCGGGTGCTGTTGGCGCAGGCATTGTTCGCGAATCCGGAGATCCTGCTGCTCGACGAGCCGACCAACAACCTCGACATCAATACGATCCGCTGGCTGGAAAACGCGCTCAACGAGCGTGCCTCGACGATGATCATTATTTCGCACGATCGGCACTTCCTGAACCAGGTCTGCACCCACACCGCGGATCTGGATTACCGGACGTTGCAGCTCTATCCGGGCAACTACGACGATTACATGGAAGCGGCGACGTTGGCGCGGCAACGCCAGGCTGCGGCGAACGCGCGCGCCAAGGAAAAGATCCTGGAACTGCAGTCCTTCGTGCGCCGCTTTTCCGCAAATAAATCCAAGGCGCGACAAGCCACCAGCCGACAAAAGCTGATCGAGAAACTCAAGCCGGAGGACGTCAAACCGTCGAGCCGTCAATATCCCTGGATCCGGTTCGAATATGACGACAAGGATAAACTCCACCGTCAGGCCTGCGAGGTCGAGAACCTGACCTTCGCCTACGAGGGCATGGACCGGGCGTTGATTTCCAAATTTTCGATCACCATCGATGCCGGCGAGAAGGTCGCGATCATCGGCGAAAACGGTGCCGGAAAGACCACCTTGATGCGCCTGTTGTTGGGCGAGTTGACGCCGCAAAAGGGTCACGTCAAATGGGCGGAAAAGGCGCGCACCGGTTATTACGCGCAGGATCACGCCGCGCTGTTCGATGGCGATACCAGCTTGACCGACTGGATCTCGACCCACGTGCGCCAGGGCGGTGCCGAGGGTAACGACGTCGAGACGCTGATCCGGGGCACGCTGGGTCGGTTGCTGTTCTCCGGCGACGAGGTGAAGAAGCCGGTGAGGGTGATCTCCGGTGGCGAGCAGGGGCGGATGCTGTTCGGCATGCTGATGTTGCAGCGTCCGAACGTGTTGTTGATGGATGAGCCCACCAACCACCTCGACATGGAGTCGATCGAATCGCTCAACACCGCGCTGGAACAATTCCCGGGCACGCTGCTGTTCATCTCGCACGACCGCGAATTCGTATCCTCGCTGGCGACCCGCGTCATCGAGATCCGTAACGATGGCAAGATCGTGGATTACCGCGGCAGCTACGAGGAATACCTAGCCAGCCAGGGTATTGATTGAGGACTCGCAAGGCTCGAACGCAAGCCGTTACGTAGGCGCGACGACGCGGGTCGTCAGAATCGCCTCGAAGAGGCGTGCATCTGAGCGGCTGAAATTGTAAAGCCCGCCTTGAATTCGCGCGATCGTTAACGCCTCGCGCGGTCGTTCGAATCAATCGTTCGATTTTTCCGTCAAACGGCGATCTTGTCTCGCAATGGGACGTGACGGATTGCCTCGTGATTGTATCGTGAATGTTTCATAGTCAAACCGCGACTGACCCGGGTGCGATCGCTTCCGGTGTTGAGTGCGCCAGGCGCTGGGGCGGAATTCGGGAGTCCGGTCCGTTCCGCGCGCGACGGTCCAGGAAAAATAATAATTGCATTCAGGAAGCCAATCGATGAGAAAAACCCATTCTGTCTTCATGCAAGCGGCGCTCGCGTCGGCGATCGCCGTGACGCTAACCGCTTGTGGCGGTTCGACCGAAGTCTTCGGTCCGAGTCCGAACAACTCGAATACAACCGACAACTCCGATAGCAATAGTACCCAGACACCGACCGCGAAAGTCGCGGTTAGCGGCGCTGTGGCCGACGGCTATCTGCAAGGCGCCAAGGCCTGTCTTGATTTGAATCGCAACAAGGCCTGCGACGAAGGCGAGCCGTTCGCCGTGTCCGGAAATGGCGGTCGCTACAGCTTGGAGGTACCGGAGGGTATTGATGCCGCCGATTACCCGGTCGTGGTTGAAGTCGGTGCCGATGCGATCGACGAGGACGACGGTCAGCCGGTCGGCAAGCCCTACGTGCTGTCCGCGCCGCCGGGAAAACCGGAATTCGTGAGTCCGATCACGACGATGATTCACTCGACGCTGGAACAGAATCCCAATATGTCGGTCGAGGATGCGGAGAACGAACTCAAGACCAACATGGGCGTCGCGAGCGGCGTGTCGCTGTTCAAGGACTATGTCAGCGAAAAGCGCACGGGCAGTGAGGCTGGCGAATACGAACGCGTCCATCGCATCGCGCAGGTTGTCGCCACGGTATTGGAGGAGAACATTTCCGAGGTCAAGGACGCGGCGAGCGCGGCCGGATTGGATCCTTCGGCCGTTTTCGACAAGTTGGTTCATCTGGTCGTCAATCAGGTCATTGAAAAACTCAACGTCATTACGCAGAAGGTTGACGATCGCAAGGATGACGCGAGCTTCTCGGCGAATACGATCCGGGGCGAGATCAAGCAGGATGTCAAGGTAGAAACCAGTACGATCAAGGACGATGTCAAGACGCTAGAGCGGGTACAGACCGCAGCGGTGTTGTCGATGCGGGAGATCCTGAAGAACGGGGTCAACTGGTTCGAAGCCTGGCCGAACTGCAAAGGCGACGATGCGGTCTGTGGCTACGAGTTCGAGCATGGCCGCATCGGTCTTAGCGACGACGGCGGATCGCTGGTGGAGTCGAAACGTAGCTTTGATCTGAGTTCGCTCAGCTGGACCCCGTTCGAGCACGACCGCGACGAGGTGGGCACGATACTCGGTGCCAGCGGCTGGATCGAACGTGGGGACGCGGGGACACCGAAGATTGCTTTTCATGACGACAACTCCGCCACGCTGACCTTTTACGAAGGGGCCGATCAGGTGCGCGTCAAAGGCGCGGTACTCGAGATCGCCGGCGAATCTGTGCACGAGTTCGCGCCGATGGGCAAGCGCGAGTGGTTTCTCGACCACACCTTTTCCAGCGGTGCGCGGGCATATCGGTGGACCTTCACCCAGCTCGGCGATCTGTTCGAAATCGACCATTGGAACGATGGAGATACCTGTTACGACGGCAAATCGGCGTCGGAGTTCGGCGGCAACTGCAACACGGTTTGGGGTTACGCGAGCATGACGACCCAGGCGCCTGCGATGGCGTTGTCCGAGGTGATCTATCCGAGCACGCAAACGACAAATGGCGAGTCAGCCGCGATTCACCTGGGGCCCAATCTCAGGGCCAGGCTGTTTGGCGATCCGAATGACCTAAGCAAGGGCGGCGTGGTGCGGTTCAAGGAAGCCCAGTCGATGATCGTGAATCCAGATGGTACGAAAACCCTGGGCGCCGAGCTTGAGATCAAGAACGAGGCGCCGTGGAAAGCCCGGGTCGTTAAAGGGCAAACACTGGTCGAGTTCGCGATTCCTGCCTATCTGCGCGAAAAGGCAGAAAATTTCGATCGTTCGCCGAACGTGATTCTCGCGACTCACAATGGCTGGGTGCGCGTCGGTAGCCACACCCCCAAAGGGTTCGTGGAATCCGAGCGGTCCTGGAACTTTAACGATATCGCCGCCGAGAATTTGAATGGGGCTCTGAACACGTCGGCGGAGTTCCGCTTCGACAATCCGCACTACAATCCTGGCAATTCGTCCAACGAGTCTGGTTCTCATGGCGGATCGACGAACGATTCCAGCGCGATTGGCGGTACTCCGAAGCCCAACGACGAAACCTGCTACGACG
>JBHJOI010000050.1:0-8000 GCA_050329935.1 Thiotrichales bacterium
AGGCGACGACGCCACGCGGAGACGGGAATAGGTTCGGCATGACGCCTGCTCTCCGTTGCAAATCGGATCGACATTGCATGATGCCTCTTTTTGATGCCATTCAGAATACGCGCGGGCTAGCGGTCGCGGCGCGCAAACGGGGTTCACAGGCATCTGCTGGAACTCGGTGGAACGGAACAAGGCGCGCGAATGCCGAGCCAAGAGCGCCGACATCCCTGCCACACAGGCAGGCCTCGTCGCGTCGTTTCCATGAGCAACCGCATTCGGGCGCGGCGCCCGACTCCGTTTGTGCGCGATTCGCCCGAGCTCGTCCCGGAAACTGCGCAGGTCGAGCAATGCGGCGCGCACGCCGCGCCCGATTCCGCTATCGTTGCGCCCTGATGCGATCGGTGGGGTTCGGAGACATGGAATGTCGTTGAAATTCAAAATCTTGCTGCTATTGGTCGGGATCGGCGCGGGCGTTATGCTCAGTGGCTGCGGCGGCGGTTCGAGTGGTGGCGCTGGTGTCGGCGCCGCCCCGCTCGCCGCTCAGGCGGGCGACCCCGCCGCAGAAATGGCGGCCGGCCCGATCGCTTTGACGGGTCGAGTGAGCCAAGGCGTACTCGCGGGCGCCACGGTTTCGGTCTGGGCGCTTGCCCCCGACGGCGCGGCACGGAACGAAGTCGGCGCGGCGGTCACCGGCGCGGACGGATCCTACCGCGCGGTCATCGACGGTGCCTACAGCGGTGGACCGCTTGAGGTCAAGGTCGTTGGTGGATCGATACGTTGCGCGACCCGGATGGGGTGCGGTGCTGCCGACTTCGGCGCGTGGTTCAACCCCGGCGGCACGTTTTCGTTGTCCGCGCTGGTGCCGTCGGTAGAACCGGGCGCCGATACGATTGCCCAGGTCACGCCATTCACGCACATGGCGCTGGCGCGGGCGCGCGGTGAGTCGAGCCTGACCACGGCGGTGGCGATTGCAGCCAACCACGAAGTCGGCGCGCTGCTGGGCGGAATCGACGTGTTGCGCACCGCGCCGCTCGACTTGGCCGATGCTGTCGTGGGTATCGATGTCGACCCCGACAGCGTTGCCTACTCCACGCTGATCGCGGGCGTTGCACGTCTCGCGGCCGAGCGCGGAGGTCACCCGGACGCATGGTCGGCGACGCTCGACATCTTGGCGCGTTCGTTTCGCGCTGGTTGGCTGGTCAACCGCGAAGACCCAAACGGCCCGGTCGCCGCGAGCTACTCACTGGAGGAACTGGTGCTCGCGGCCAGGGCCGAACTCGATGGCAATAGCGTGCCTCCGGCGGCACTCGCGTTACTTGCCGAACTCACCGCGATCGCCGCAGACGGCGATCCAGGCGAACCCGTCGATCCACGTCCCGATCCGCAAGCAAGCGCCGATCCCCACGCGCGCGCGCATCGCCTGCTTGACGATCTGCACCCTTGGGTGCGACTAGGGCAAGCGCTGGAGCGGCCGGCCGATTTGTTCGCGCCGAAGCTCGAGGCCGTGCGGAGTCTGGATGATCGCGTCTCCGATGTGGTCGACGACCTCGGCGAGGCGCTGGCCGTGGCGGCGGCGCAACTGCGGGCGCAAGCGCTGTCGACGGCTGAACTCGGTGGGCTCGACATCGCGGTCGATGCCAGCGGCGGATGGCGTCTCGGCGGTCACGCGACACGAGGCGCGGCGATCGCATTGACCGTGGAACCCCGCACCTCCGCGGACGCGGCCGATGGCTCGGACCTGAGTTTCGCGGTGAGCGGGTCGATCGCCAGCGCTGACGTTCGCATCGATTTTCCGTCTCCGGTCATCGTGTCGGTTGCGTCAGACCCGGCGGCCGTTGCCGCGCCGCGGCCGGTGATGCGCGTCGCGCGGATCGGTCTGAGCGGCGTGGCGCGCGTCACCGTGCGCACTGGCGTGAATCCCGCCCACTTCACCGGCAGTTTGAAACTCGTGCTGCACCCGGTTTCGTACGAAACCGCGGTGGGTCCTGACGTGGACGTTCTTGCGTCGCGGCTCGACCTGCGTGGCCTTGTGAGTCACGCCAGTGACAGCTTTGCACTGAGCGCGACCACGGTGCTGCGCAATGCCGCGAGTCTGACCGCGAGAACCCGCTTCGCGCGCACCGAGCGCGATCGGCCGCGGTATCTCGCCGACTTCGGATATGCGGTGAGCCTGGAAGCGCAACTCGCCGGTGAAGGCGCGTCGCGCATCACGCTCGCGGGGACTCGGGCGGGGTTGGCCGACCCAATGATCGCGCTACGCCTCCGTCAGGGCGACAGCGTGCTCCGGGTGGCGCAACTCGGTGGTGGCGCGGTGACCTACCGTAACCCGCTCGGCACGGAGCTTGAGTTGCTCCAGCCGTTGAACGGGCGTTCGGGCGAATTGCGGGTCGATGGCGTCGCGCTGGGGACCTTGGTCCGCACCAGCGGCTTGCCCGAGGTACGTTTCAATGATGGGTCGGTCAAACCGCTCTATTGACCGTCGCGCGTCGAGCGACGCCGTCAACACGCCGGGATTGAACCCCTTCAGCGTCGGCGCAACGCGATGTGACTGCGGATCAAGGCGCGCGCCCGAGCGCGGATCGTCCCACCCTCCGCCTCGCGCATCCACTCGTGCACGAGCCCGAGCAGGAACACCATGCTGTCGCTACCCAGTAGCTCGGGATCGAGCCCGGCACGCAACAGTCCCAGTGCCTCGGCCCGGCCATAAGCCGCGGTAAGATTGTCGCGCAGCCGGCGATGCGAGCTGACGATCTCGGCGACCAGCGGCTCGAAGGCACCCACGAACTCGCACCGCAAGGTGATGACTTCAAGGGTTTCGCGAACCTCGGGGTCGAGTTCCATCACCTCGACCACGTGACACATTGCCGTTTCGATCGCGTCGAGTGGATTGGTGTGGGTCGGGTCGGACAGCGTCGTGTCGGTGGTGTCGGCAAGCGGTCTGAGGCTGTGCTCCTTCAAGGCGAAAAACAATTGCGCCTTGTTGGTGAAGTGCCAGTACACCGCGCCGCGGGTCACGCCGGCGGCGACGGCAACACCTTCGAGCGTCGCGCGTCCGACCCCTTCGCGCGCGAATACCCCCCGCGCCGCGGCGATGATGCGCGCGCGGGTTTGGTCGGCGGCTTCCTTTGTCCTTCGCACCATGGGGTTGCATTTACATACATGAATGAATGTATGTATCGTAGCACGGCCAAAAACACCCTGGAGATTTCCCATGTCAAGCGCGTGCGCTCGTGTTCGCCGCCGTCTCGGCGTCGTTGGCCTGTTGGCGTTGTTCGTCATCACCGGATGCAACCAGCCGGCGAACGACGCACCGAAAAATGCCGGGCCAGGGCCAGGCGCGATGCCGCCGACACCGGTGGCGGTGGTTGTCGCCGAGCCTACCGGCGTTGCGGTGACGATCGAAGCGGTGGCGCAGACCGAGGGTGCGAAGGAGGTTGAGGTGCGCGCGCGGGTGGGTGGCATCCTGCTCGGTCAGAATTACAAGGAGGGGCAGGAGGTCGCGGCCGGCACGCTGTTGTTTCAGATTGATCCAGCGACCTACCGTCTGGCCCGGCAGCAAGCGCAGGCGCGCGTCGCCCAGGCCCAGGCGCAGGCCGCGCAGGCCCAGCGCGATCTCAAACGGGTGCAGGAATTGATCAACTCGAAGGCGGTGAGTCGCAAGGATCTCGACGATGCCCAATCCACCGCCGATATCGCCAAGGCGACGGTGATGGCCGCCGAGGTGGCGTTGCGCGAGGCGGAGCTCAATCTTGATTACAGCGAGGTGCGGGCGCCCATTCAGGGCATCGCCGGCCGCGCGGTGCCTTCGATCGGGTCGCTGATCAACACCACGGACAACAGCTTGCTGACGACGTTGGTGCAAGTGGACCCGATCCGCGTGAACTTCGGTCTGGCGCCGAACGAAATCGCGAACCTGCCGGGCGGGCGGGTGAGCCCCGCGACGGTTGAAAAGGTGGTGCTGGTGTTGCCCGATGGCAGCGTGTATCCGGCTGCCGGCAAGCTCGACTTTGTCGCCGCGAGCATCGATCCGAGCCTGGGCACGCTGCAAATGCGCGCCGAGTTTCCGAATCCCGAGCGCCAGTTGCTACCGGGTCAGTTCGTCCGCGCGCGGTTGCACCTTGGCCAACGCGAGGGCGTTTATCTGGTGCCGCAAAGCGCGGTGATCGAGAACGACAAGGGCAAGTTCGTGATGGTGGCCGGCGGCGACGACACGGTGCAGATGCGGCCGGTACAGCTTGGGCCGTGGCAGGGCAAGGACTGGGTCGTCACCGGTGGACTGGAGGTCGGCGACCGCGTCATCACGAACAACCTGATGAAATTGCGACCAGGCGCGGCGGTCAAGCCGACTCCGCCCGGTGAGTCGGGCGCGGCGCCGAAGCCTGCCGGCGAAGCGCCGACCAAGCCCGCCGCGCAATCGTAACGAGGAGTCGTCATGTCACGCTTCTTCATCGGCCGGCCGATCTTTGCGTCGGTCATCTCGATCATCATCGTCATCGCGGGGTTGGTGGCGTCGTTCACACTGCCGGTCGCGCAATATCCGGAGATCGCGCCGCCAACCGTGGTCGTGTCCGCGACCTATCCGGGCGCGAGCGCCGAGACGCTGGCCAAGACCGTGGCCGCGCCGATCGAGGAGCAACTCTCGGGCGCCGAGGGGCTGATGTACTTCAGCTCGGCCTCGACCGCGAACAACACCGTGACCGTCACCCTGACCTTCGAGGTCGATACCGACCCGGATGCCGCGGTGGTCGACGTCAACAACCGCGTTTCGACCGCGTTGCCGCGTCTGCCCGAGGAGGTACGGCGCAACGGCGTGACGGTGCAGAAGCGCTCGGCGAATATCCTGTTGGTCGCGGTGTTGAACTCGACCGATGGTCAGTTCGATACGCTTTATCTCGCCGACTACGCTCAGCTCAACGTGCTCGACGAGCTCAAGCGCGTGCCCGGCGTCGGAGACGCACAGTTGTTCGATTCGGGCTACGCGATGCGGGTGTGGGTTCAGCCCGACCGGATGGCGCAGCTCGGCATCACCACCGGTGACGTCGCCTCCGCGCTTCGCGCGCAGAACGCACAAAACGCGGCAGGCCGCATCGGCGCGGCGCCGAATCCCGAATCCCAGCAACTTACCTTTACCGTCACCGCCAAGGGGCGGTTGCTCGAGCCGGAGGAATTCGAACAGATCGTGATTCGTGCCGACGGCCCGAAAGGCGTGGTGCGGCTTGGTGACATCGCGCGGATCGAGTTGGGTGCCGAGAGCTACGTGCGCAAGGCGACCGTCAACGGCGAGCCGATCGTAGCGATGGCGGTGTTTCTGCAAACCGGCGCGAACGCGCTCGACACCGCGGCCGCGGTCAAGGCCCGCCTCGACGCATTGCAGAAGAGCTTCCCGCCCGGCGTTGTCTACCTCGTCCCCTATGACACGACGAAATTCATCGACGCCTCGATCACCGAAGTGGTGATGACGCTGGCTGAGGCGGCGCTGTTGGTCGTGCTGGTCGTGTTCGTGTTCCTGCAGAACTGGCGCGCGACGCTGATCCCGATCATCGCGGTGCCGGTGAGCCTGATCGGCACCTTCGCCGGGTTGTATGCGTTCGGATTTTCGATCAATACCCTGACGCTGTTCGCGATGGTGTTGTCGATCGGGATCGTGGTCGACGACGCGATCATCGTGCTCGAGAACGTCGAGCGGCACATGCGGGTCGATAAACTCGGCCCGCGCGCGGCGGCGATCCAGGCGATGCGCGAGGTCTCGACCGCGGTGGTCGCGATCGTGTTGACGCTGTGCGCGGTATTCGTGCCGGTGGCGTTTCTCGGTGGGATCACGGGACTGTTGTATCAGCAATTCGCGGTGACGGTCGCGATCTCGGTGGTGATCTCGGGGCTGGTCGCGCTGACCCTGACGCCCGCGCTGTGCGCGTTGCTGTTGCAGCCGCACCGGGAGTCAAAACTGTTTCACCCGTTCAATGTCGCGTTCGACGCGATCACGCGCGGCTATCTCGGGATCGTTCGCTTCAACCTGCGCCACGGCGTGTTCGGTTTGCTGGTGTTCATCGGCGTCATCGCCGCCGCGTATGGCATGTTGCGGGTCGTGCCCGGCAGTTTCGTACCGGAGGAGGACCAGGGCGTGCTGATCGGGATGCTGATGCTCCCCGACGGCGCGACGATGGACCGCACCGGCGCCACTGGCGACCAGTTCCAGCAGGCGGTGTCGAAGGATCCCTCGGTCGCGAACGTGTTTCTGGTGCGTGGGCTCGACTTCATCACCGGCAACAACCGCAGCAGCGCGGGCACGACGTTCATTACTTTTATTCCGTGGGATGAGCGCACCACCTTCGCCGGCGATCTCGCGAAAAAATTCACCGGCATCGGCATGAGCCTGCCTGATGGCATGGCGTTGGTATTCAATCCGCCGGCGATTCGAGGCGTCGGCAACGCGGGTGGTTTCGAGGCCTACGTGCAGAACCGCGCCGATGGCGACCCGAAACGGCTGGCCGAGGTGTTGGAGGCATTTACCGCCGAGTTGAAAAAGCGGCCCGAACTGGCGATGGTCAACAGCTTTTTCCGTGCCAACTCGCCACAGTTGTTCGTCGAGGTCGACGAGGCCAAGGCGCTCGCGCAAGGCATCGCGCTGACCAGCATCTATGAGACGCTGCAAAGCACGATGGGCGCGTTGTACGTGAACGACTTCAACCGCGCCGGGCGCACCTATCGGGTGCAGATGCAGGCCGACGCGCCGTACCGCATGCGCCCGGAAGACGTCACCAAGCCCTACGTGCGCAATGCCGCGGGCGACATGGTGCCGCTCGCGTCGGTGGTCAGCGTCAAGACCGTGTACGGCGCCGAATTCGTCGAGCGCTACAACGGCTTTGTCGCCGCCAAGGTACTCGGCAGCGGCGTGCCCGGCATGAGTTCGGGCGAGGTGATACGCATCATCGAGGAGGTCGCTGCCGAAAGCTTGCCGGACGGATTCGTGCTCGACTGGACCGGCCAGGCGTTCCAGGAGAAACGCACCGGCAATACCGCGGTGTTCGCGTTCGGCTTCGCGATCGTGATGGTGTTTCTGATCCTTGCCGCGCAATACGAACGCTGGTCGTTGCCGATCGCGGTCGTGATGGCGGTGCCGTTCGCGTTGACCGGCGCGTTGCTCGGGGTGTACCTGCGCGGCATGCCCAACGACGTTTATTTCCAGATCGGTCTGATCGTGCTGATCGGCCTCGCGGCCAAGAACGCGATCCTGATCGTCGAGTTTGCCTCGCAGAAGCAGGCCGAGGGCATGAACGCATTCGACGCCGCGGTTGAAGCCGCGCGGCTCCGGTTCAGGCCGATCATCATGACCTCGCTTGCGTTCATCCTCGGCGTGTTGCCGCTCGCGCTCTCGAGCGGCGCCGGCGCCGCCGCGCGCCGCTCGATGGGCACCGGCGTGGTGTTCGGCATGCTCGCGGCGACGTTCATCGCGACCTTGTTCATACCGCTGTTTTTTAAATGGTTAAGCCGGGGTAAAGCGGCGCGGCGCGAGGATGCGCGCGCGGAAGGCAATCCGGCGGACTTGCCGTCGAAACACGAGGCTTGACGATCAGTTGAACTGGCAGCGCGCGTCCGTCTCGGATTGGATGCCACGCGGGCGCCGGTTCTAATCGCGGACTGGCGCACCGTTCGACTGCGGTTACGGCAGGGGTGGCGCCCAGGCGTTCTGCGTACTCATGACTGCGATGCGCCGGGCGGCGGCAGCGCCTCGCCCAGAATGCGGCGCCATAGCCAGGCCAGGCCCTCGCGGATCGGTACCCGCGCGATGAAATGCACGGGCTCGATCGCCTGCGCGGGCGCGCTTTGGTGTTCCGCGTAGCCGAACGAAAACACGTAGTACGGATACTGCCCCATCCTCAGGTCCGTGATCCGCAAGATGCCGTCGATGTCGGACAGCGCGTAGAAGCCCTTTGAGAACTCGCGTACTAGGTTGACCGCCTCGAAGCTACGGGCGATAGGCTCGAACTCGGTGCCACGGTGGTAAGTATGGA
>JBHJOI010000051.1:0-56563 GCA_050329935.1 Thiotrichales bacterium
CAAGGACCACTTCATGCTGCACTACAACTTCCCTCCGTACAGCGTCGGTGAGGCGGGATTCATGGGTGGTCCGAAACGAAGGGAAATCGGCCATGGCAAGCTCGCCCGCCGAGGTGTGCAGGCCGTGCTGCCTTCGGTGGAGGATTTCCCCTATACGGTGCGCGTGGTATCGGAGATCACTGAATCCAATGGCTCCAGTTCCATGGCCAGTGTTTGCGGCTCGAGTCTCGCGTTGATGGATGCCGGCGTACCGATCAAATCGCCCGTCGCGGGCATCGCGATGGGGCTGGTGAAAGAGGGTGAGCGGTTCGCGGTATTGACCGACATCCTGGGCGATGAGGACCACCTCGGCGATATGGATTTCAAGGTGGCGGGCACGACAGAAGGTGTCACCGCGCTGCAGATGGACATCAAGATCGATGGCATCACGCGCGAGATCATGGAGCGCGCGCTCGATCAGGCCCGCGCTGGGCGTCTGCATATCCTCGGCGAAATGGGTAAGACCATCGAATCACCACGTGCGGGTATCTCCGAGTTCGCGCCGCGTTACCTGACGATGCGCATCAATCCCGAGAAGATTCGCGATGTGATCGGCAAGGGTGGCGCGACTATCCGCTCGATCACCGAGGAAACCGGCGCGACGATCGATATCGACGACGACGGCTTCGTGCGGATCGCTTCGGTGGATTCTGCATCGGCCGAGGAAGCGCGCAAGCGTATCGAGCTGATCACTGCGGAGATCGAGGTCGGCGCGATTTACGAAGGTCGCGTCAACAAGATCATGGACTTTGGCGCTTTTGTCACAATTTTGCCTGGGAAGGATGGCCTGGTTCATATCTCGCAAATCGCTAACGAGCGCGTCGAGCGGGTCAGCGACAAGCTGAGCGAGGGCGACGTCGTTCGCGTCAAGGTTCTGGAACTGGATCGTCAGGGACGTATTCGTCTTAGCATGAAAGCAGTCGACGAAGCCTAGTTCGCACGAGTCTCGGGGCGGAAATAGGACGCGCGCCTATTTCCGCCTTTTTTTTGCGCCGGGCCATTGCATCCCGATCCGCCGCGGTCACGTATATGATCCCAGCAGGTGGCTAAAGAGCGAAAACGCATGCAAGCGGCGGTTTGGTATCATAATTGTCGCACTGAACGCACCTAAGGCTTCCTGAACATGCTTGAGCGAAATGAACTCGACGGGCTGTTGCTACGCTGCGGCGCGGGTGATCAGCAGGCATTCGCCAGTTTATACCGCGAGACGGCACCGCGATTGCTGAGCCTTTGTTTCAGAATGATGCGGCGACGTGAACTTGCCGAGGAGGTCCTGCAGGAGGGCTACGTGAAAATCTGGCGCGCTTCGAGCGACTACGATCCGTTGGTGGCCTCGGCCATGACGTGGATGAGTACGATCGTTCGCAACCAGGCGCTTGATCGCATTCGCAGTAACAAGTCCCGTCCCGAAGAGATCGATATTGACGCGGAAGGACTGCAATTCGACGCGTCCGATCAGGCGCCGGACGACCGAGTGTTGCGCAGTGCCGCGGCGCAACGGCTGGATGCGTGCTTGAAGCGCCTGCACGAAAACCAGCGTCAGACGATCTATATGGCCTATTTTCAGGGGCAGACACATGAAGAGATCTCGGCCTACCTCGATACGCCGCTGGGTACGGTCAAGGCTTGGGTGCGGCGCGGGGTTGAGAAGTTACGGGCGTGCCTAGAATGAATCGCTATCAGAATCCCGAGTTGTACGAACGTCTGGCGGCCGAGTATGTGCTCGGAACGCTGCGCGGTCGGGCGCGACGGCGCTTTGAGCGCCTCGCACGAGAACATCGTTTTATTCGTTACGCGGTGGACGTCTGGCGGGAACGGCTAGGTACGATGGTCGAGTTTCTGCCCGATACCCAACCCTCGCCGGCGGTCTGGCAGGCTATCCAGCAGCAGATCAAGGGTGATTCGGCGCGACCCGCGTGGGCCGCGTCCAAAGGGTGGCATCTGCGATTTTGGCAGGCTACCGCCGCAGTGGCGTCGATGTTGTTGGCGGTAACGTTGCTGCAACCCCAGATCGCGCCGAGCATGGACCTGCCGAGCTATGTCGCGGTTTTGGAGAGCGATACGCAAACGCCGATGATGGTCACGCTCGGTGATCGTAAAACCGGCGTCGTCACGGTGCGTTTCATGGAGATGCCGGCGTTGGATCCGGATCGCGATATTCAGCTGTGGGCGATCCGTCGGGGCACGCAGCAACCGATGCCGGTGGCCTTGGTGCCGCGCGATAGCATGGAAGCACAATTTCGATTCAGCAAACCCGAATGGCAGCGTGTCTTGCGTGACGCGGAAACGTTCGCGGTCAGCTTCGAACCCAAGGGCGGATCGCCGCTCGCGACGCCGACGGGTCCAATCATGTACAAGGGGCGCTGCATCGATTTCATTTGATTCGATCGGCGCGCGGATATTAGCCGCCGGCGGGGCGTGGCAGCACCGCGTCGGATACGTCTTTGTCGATACGCAGATGCACGTCGCGCTGTGGGTAGGGAATCTCGATACCCTTCGCAACGAATGCATCCCATACCGCGAACAGCACCTCCGATTTGATCTGAAGACGACTGAACTGGCTCACGTCGACGTGGTACTCGGTATGAAACAGCAGTGAGGAGTCACCGAAATCGTTCAGAAACACATTGGGCGGCGGCTCCTTGGCCACGCCGGGATGACGTACCAGGATGTCCTGGATGAGTTCGCGCACCTGATGGGGATCGGCTTTGTAGCTGGTGCCGATCATCAACTTGGTGCGCACGATGTTGTCCTGGTGGGTCCAGTTGACGAATGGGGAGGTAATCGTCTCGGTGTTCGGGATGATCACTTCCATGTTGTCCCAGGTGCGCACCGACAGCGAGCGAATGCCAATGCGCATCACGCGTCCTTCGTGGGCGCCGATGTTCACGATATCGCCATTGCGGATCGGTCGCTCGATCAGCAGCAGGATGCCGCTGATGAAGTTGTTGGCAATGTTCTGCAGGCCGAAGCCGATACCCACGCCGATCGCGCCCGCCGCCACGGTCAATGCGGTCATATTGATGCCGAGCGCCTTCAGCAGCGTGAATCCGCCAATCAGCGCCACCGCGTACTGCGTGAAGACCGACAGACTATTGCGCGCGCCGCGGTCGGCGATGTTGCGGAAAAACCAGCGATAGGCGATTTCCCGGCTCCAACGGGTCGCCCATAGAAACACCATCACCAGCGCGCCGCTCAGCAGCAGGCTTTTGACCTGGATCCGGGCATCACCAACTCGAAACAACTCAAGGTTGGCGAATGCCGCGAGTGGTTCGAACAGGGAAAAATCGCCGGCGATCCCCCATAGCCAGATCAACCCGAGTGCCGCGATGATCATGAGTGCCAACCGGCTCAAGAAGTCCAACGGACGAATCACGGCCTCCTGCCATAGCCAGCCGTTCGGCGCGCGATGGGCTATCCAGGGGCCGAGCCACTGGTAGAAGTCGAGCACGTACCCGCGCGCGATCAGCCACCCTGAAAATACCAGCAGGAACCAGCCTTCGTATCCGGCGATCGCGCGCGCCAGATTGACGTAACCGGCGATTCCGGTGAGCGCCATGACGAGATTGGCGATCGGGATCACCAGGGTCAGCACCCGCAGCACGAACAGGGTGCGAGGCCGTTCGCGCAGTCCTTCGGCGAAGAAATCGAGGATGACGTGGCGACGCCACAGCAATACCACCGACAGTGCGACCAGTGCGAGCTGCAATACGCGATCAACGGTGTCGACCGTGATCCGATTGACCGGTAGATGATGCAGTAGGGCCGACAAACTGATCATCACGAAGCCGAGGATAAAGGTCCACTTCAGGCCCTCGAACAGCGGTCGGTCATACCACTCGAAGCCGGCGAAACGTTGCTGAAACAGTAACCTGTTGAGCGTCAGCGCGGGTTTGAAGACAACGAATACCAGCGCCACGATCAACATCGGCTGATAGGACTCGAACGGTACCTTGAGTGCGCGCAGGCTCGTGGTCAACACCAGGATCAGCGTGATCGTCCACAGGTTGTGCTTGATCAGGTATCCCAGTGTGACCAGGGTCCAGACCGAGAAGCCGGTGGCAGTCCGATCAATCGGTGGCAACACGCGGGTCATGTAGCGGCGTAGTTCGGCGGTGCCCGCGAGCAGCAGGCCGAGAATCACCAGGGCACCGAATATGCGGGGCAGGCTCGCCGCGCGAATCGCGTCGACAATATCGGTCAAACCGACGAAGAACGCTGCCGGAAGCGTCAGCGTGAAGTCGCGAGCGAGCTTGCTCCAGTCCTCAATCGAGCGTGGCCACGCATGGCGTTCGGAGAGCTCGATGCTGAGCTGTGCTTGCTTTTGCTGTTGAAGCGACTCGCGGATTCGAGTGAGCTCGCTGGTCAACTGGCTGGCCTGGGTCAGCTTTTCGTCCAGCGCTGCGCTCAGGCGCGCGAGGCGTTCGAGTTCGGTGCGCTTTTGCGCTTCCGTGAAATCGCGGTCAACCGGAATTTTTTCGGTGACGGAACGGTAGTTCGCATTGAGTTGTTGGCGGCTCGGAATCGAGTCGATCACGGCTTGTACTTCGGTGGCGAGTACCGTGCCTTTTTGTACCAGCGTATCGAACTGCGCGAGCGAGCCGCTCTCGTCGTGCGCGACGGGCTGAAGTAGGACTCGCATCTCTTCTCGAATCCGGGCAAGGCGGATATCGATGCCGATGATACTGGCGTGCTGCTCCTCATCCAGAATGTCGAGCTGGATCTGGAGTTGGCGTACGGCGGCGTCCTCGCTTGAGATCAAGCCGCGCAGTCCGACCGCTTTCTCGATATGGCCGCGACGCTGTTCCTCCAGATCCCGCAGTTTTTCCTGGAACGACTTTTCGGAAACCTGGGCTTGATGCTGGGCATGGCGCTCGTCGAGCGCTTTTCTCCATTGTTTCAGGGTATCGATTTTTTGCTTCGAAAGCTCGATGACTGCCTCGGTCTCACGCTGTCGCTCCGCCTGCAGTGCATCTTCCTGGCGCTTGTCCTCGAGCGTGTTGGAAAGAGTCAGTTGAATCAACGCGAGTGTGTCGGGGTCGATGGGCGGTCGCGTACGGGCCAGTTCGTCCAGCTTTCCGGCCAGAATCTGGATCTCCGTGGCGAGTTCGTCGCGCGACTTGCCTAACGACTCAAGCTCTAGTTGCAGGCCTTGCAGTCGAACCTGTTCGGTTTCGACCTCGACCGCCGCAATGTCGAGGGCTTGCGACGACACCGGTCGGTCGTCAAAGGCGGCGAGCTCCTCGGCTTTCTGGGCGCGCAGCTTGTTCAGCGAGGCGCGTTCGGCCTCGGCCAGCTTGCCGCTTTCGTGCGGCGCGGATTTGCCCGTCGCGCCCGCGTCGCCCTGCGCCAGTGCCGACTCGCCACCGCCGATCGCCGCCAGCGCGAGCCACAGTAGCACGACCCACGCGCGGGGGCGCCGTGGGTCTATCGTGCAAGCGGTAAGTCCCAGGGTGCGCGCAAGCGGTGGCAGAAACATAGCGAATGCGAGTAAAACGCGAAGCGGCTTATACTACCCGAAGCCGGCCGGGTACACATCGTGGACCGAATCCGGTCTTCACCTCGGCGCTGGTTTCACGGCGGCCTTGACGATCGAACCCCTGACTCGTGAGTGATTTCTCCATGACGAATTCGGTAGAACTGCCTCTGAGCGATGATGAGCTCGATGCGTTGGATACTTGGTTGTTATCCGATCGCATGCCCGAGGGTTCGATGGACCTCGCGGTGTTGGACGGGTTCTTGGCCGCGCTCGCCGTCAATCCGGCGATCATTCCCCCAAGCGAGTGGCTGGCGTGGGTTTGGGACCGCGAGAGCGCCACCGACGCGCCTTCGTTCGAAACGAGCGACGAGGCGTCGCAGCTACTCGGTCTGATTCTGCGGCACTACAATACGGTCGTGAGCTCGATCGAGCGTGACCGGTTCGATCCGGTGCTCGATGTCGAAGTCGATGCCGAGGGTCGCGAGCAATTCGATGCGGGCGGCTGGTGCGCGGGCTTTATGTTGGGCGTGAACCTCTATTACGAGCCCTACTGGGCGCGCGCCAGTGGCGAGCGCGTCGAGCTGATGGCGCCGATGTTGCTGCTCGGCACCGAACACGGGCTCGCTACCTTGGCGCGAAACCCGAATCCCGCGGACGCGATGCGCGGGGCGATCGCGGCGATTCCCGAGTTGTTGCATGAACTGAAGCGGTATTTCGCGCCGATGCGCGCGGAGGTCGTGAGCGCGGCCGTGGCGACGCCATTTCGACGCGCCGAAGTCAAAACGGGGCGAAACGATCCGTGCCCCTGCG
The DNA here is from genome assembly GCA_050329935.1 of Thiotrichales bacterium. Classification (GTDB taxonomy): domain Bacteria; phylum Pseudomonadota; class Gammaproteobacteria; order UWMA-0217; family UWMA-0217; genus CAYSFW01. The sequence continues at coordinate 6,329 of JBHJOI010000051.1, forward strand.
GATCTGGAAAAAAGTTCAAGAAGTGCTGTGGCGCGGATGCTTAGCCCGGGGTAGCTGAGGTGCTCGGGCGCGAACCTGCTCGCGCTTGATTTTCATGGCGAGCAAGCTGCGGCGGAGGACGAAAGCCGCTCCGGGCCGGGTAGGCAGGCGACGCCGTGAACCCATGCCTGGGGGCTCGACGGCCGCGTCCCGGCGACCAACGCGCCCGCCTACCCAGCCCGGAGCGGCAACGCCTGTGAATCGAATCGGGCATTTCACGTTAAATCATCTCTGCCGCGGGGCGAGTGGGTCACTCGCGCTGGAATTGAAGCGTGGCCAAGTGGGCGTACAGTCCGTTTTCCGCCATCAGCGTATCGTGCGTGCCGCTGGCGACGATCTGGCCGTGGTCCATCACCAGGATGCGGTCCATCTTGCGCACCGTCGCCAATCGATGAGCAATGACAACGGTCGTGCGGCCACGGGCGGCCGCTTCGAGCGCCTGCTGGACCACGCGTTCGCTCTCGGCATCAAGCGCGCTGGTGGCCTCGTCGAGCAGCAGGAGTTTCGGGTTACGCAGTATCGCCCGCGCGATCGCGATGCGTTGGCGCTGACCGCCCGACAGCCGAACGCCGCGTTCACCCAGGAAGGTATCAAAGCCGTCGGGGAGTCGGTCGATAAAGTCGGTTGCGTGAGCCGCGTCGGCCGCCGCGCGGATGTCGGCCTCGGTGACGTTTTCGAGCCCGTAGCGAATGTTCTCCCAGGCGTTGTCGGCAAAGATCACCGGGTCTTGTGGCACGATCGCGATGTTTCGGCGCAATTCAGTCACCGCGAGCTCACGAAGGTCCACGCCATCGAAATACAACGCACCGGCCTGAGGGTCGAAAAACCTCAACAGTAGTTGAAAAACGGTCGACTTGCCCGCTCCCGATGGCCCGACCAATGCGACTTTCTCGCCTGGTTCGAGTGCGAACGAGAGGTTCGAGAACACGGGGGCGTTTGGGTTTGAGGGATAGGCGAAACGAAGGTTCACAGCTTCGACGCAGCCGCGAGGCGGTGAATTCAGTTGCGTGGGGCGTGCCGGGGTCCGGATTGCCGGTTGCTGCTGCACCAGTTCCATCAAACGCTCGCTCGCGCCCGCGCCGCGGAGCAACTCACTCACGATTTCGCTCAAGGTACCGACCGAGCTTGCAACCAGCACGGCGTAGAACACGAACGCCGAGAGTTCTCCCGCGCTCATGCGCCCCGCGAGCACCTCGTGTCCGCCGATCCACAGCACGGTGCCGATCGCGACAAAGGTGATGAGGACCGCGACGCCGCTCAGTGCTGCGCTCACGCGCACGCGTTGGAGGGCGGTCGAGCACGCGCGCTCGACGTGCGCGCCGTAGCGCAGGCGGTCGATCGGCTCGTGACCGAACGCCTGTACTGTGCGAATGCCGTGCACGACCTCGTCGATGTAGGCGCCGACGTCGGCGACCCGATCCTGGCTGTTGCGCGCGAGCCGGCGCACGCGATGCCCCAGCAACCAGAGCGGAACGACCACCAGTGGCGTGCCGATCAGCACCAGACCCGCCAGCCGTGGACTGGTGATCGCCAGCATCACCAGGCCGCCGACGACCAGGATGCTGGTCCGCAAGGCGACGGCCAGCGTGTTGCCCACCACGACCTGCAATAGCGCCGTGTCGCTGGTCAGGCGCGATATCACCTCGCCGGTGCGGGTGGTTTCGAAAAAGCCCACGTCCAGCGTCAACACCCGATCGAACACCGCTCGGCGAATATCGGCGATCACCCGTTCGCCGAGCCAATTCAACAGGTACACGCGAACCATGATCGCGCCGGCGAGTATGATGGCCGCACCTAGAAAGCCGACCAGGGCTCGATTCAACTCCTCTGCGGAACCGCTGCCGAATCCGTTGTCCACCACCGCGCGAAAGATCTGGCCGAACGCAAGTACCGCTGCCGCCGCCAGCAGCAGCGCGAACGCCGCGCCGAAGATCTGACGTGTGTACGGGCGGACGAAGCCCAGCAAACGGCGCAGTGGCGCGAGATTACGCGAACGCGGACGGTCAGAAGCGATATCGGAGGTGGTTGAGGATTGTCGGTGCATGGGCGAGCGGTCAGGGTTGCCGGGCATCGCGGACAGGCAGAGCCACGCGGCCGCGAGCGTTCATGATAGGCGATTGATGGTCGACGCGGGCGATGTTCGGTGGGGCTATCGCTTAAGCGCCAAGGCAGGCATCGGTCGATGCGCGGGCCGAGTCGGCCACGCTGGGACACCCGGCCGGGAATCGACAAAGGCGTGTCGATGAATTCGGCTAGGCGGTGCCGGGTCCGAGGTCTTCGTCTTGGCCGCGGTCGATGCCGCGTCGACTTTGGCCTGTCGTCCGATCGGGACGTTTCCTACGTCACAGACCGTCCGAATCGTAAGCAAAAAAGTGCATCCTTGCGCCTTCCGTGGCGGAGCCGGCCATTCGCCGACTCGGTTGTCCCTGTGTCGTCCCTGAACATTCCGTCAGGTCTAAGTGGTTTCACGTAACGAAACACGTTGACGGGCGCACCTTAACCTACGGCCAAAGTCGGGCAAATAAGGGTCGCCCCGACTGAGTGACGGGCAAAAACTCGTGGCGGCGACTGCCCTTAATGCGCAAAAATTTCGGATAAACAATGTGATGAAGCGAAATGGTCGACCGATTGTTGTCACGTTAGCGGGTACGGGAACGGGATCCGGTGGGCGATGAACGGATCTTAATCTCGGATGAAGCAAACCGACGGAACAAATTCGATATCTGGACCAAGGACAGATTTCGCTAGGGGATTAGAGTGTCAAATAGTGTGAAGTCGCCTTTGGATAGGGTCGGTGAGCGCGCGATCCCGATCGAAGGGGAGAATGAGGCGGTGGACTGTATGCGAACGGTCGCGCAGGGTTCCACCTATCATTGGATACAGCACCCAGCACCTTGGTATTTGCATCGCCGGCCGAGATCGGTCAGGTTTCCTCGCGCGGTTCATTTTAAAAGGTTCTGAAATTCACATGCTGTTCCGACAACTATTCGAGTCAGATTCATCGACTTACTCCTATCTGCTGGCTTGCGAGGAAACCGGCGAGTCGGTATTGATCGATCCGGTGATCGACACCGTTGACCGCGATCTGGCCGTGCTGCGCCAACTCGGCTTGACACTTAGCTACACCCTGGAGACGCATATACATGCGGATCACCTGACGGGGGCACGTAAACTCAAGGCGCTGACGGGTTCGCGGATTGCTGTGCCGCGCATGGACGGCCTGAGTTGCGCCGATATCGGCGTTGCGGAAGGCGTGCCATTCCGGGTCGGGCACGTTCAGCTCCACCCATTGTTCACGCCCGGACACACGGGCACTCACCATGCCTATCGGGTTGATACTGGTACGCATACCTTGCTGTTTACCGGCGATGCGTTGTTGATCGAGGCGTGCGGACGCACCGATTTTCAATCGGGCGATCCGGTGCGGTTGTATCGTTCGATCACCGAGAAACTCTTCACGCTCCCCGATGAAACCCTGGTGTATCCGGCGCATGACTACGAGGAGCGTCAGATCACGACCATCGGCCAGGAAAAGCGCCGTAATCCGCGCCTCGCCAACCGAACCGAGGCCGAATTCGTCGAGATGATGAATGGTCTGAAGCTGCCATATCCACGAAAAATCGATTTCGCGGTGCCGGGCAATGAAATGTGCGGTCAGTGCCCAGACAATGTGCCCGAGGCCTACCGGGGACCCTGCGATACCCTGCGCGTCGCCAGCACGCGGGCCGCGCAAACGGCGGGTGACCAGGGCTGACGGCCGCTCGGCAGGGTTGAAATCGCCGCGTTTGACGCCGGTCGCGGCGCCCTCACGGCGTCGTCAGCGACGCATCGCGCAGGGCCTCGAAATCCAATAGCTCAATCCGGTTGCGCGACAGGCGCACCCAGCCACGGGACTCAAAGTACTTGAGGTGGCGTGAAACGACCTCGCGCGCAGTGCCCAGTTCGTTCGCCAGCGTTTGATGGGTCACGCTGAGCGCGCCGGATTCGTGCGGGATTGCCAACAGCGCCGCGGCGAGGCGGCTATCGATGTCGCCAAAGTGAACCTGTTCCATTCGCGCCAGAACGTCGGCGAAGCGTCGTCCCAGATTGTCGAACACGAACCGACGAAAGCGTGGCGAGTTGTCGAGCGTGGTTTCAAAGCAGGCGCGGGGTATCGCGAGCGCGGTCACCTCAGTCTCGGCCAGACCCTCGGCGGGATAGCGTTCGACGCCGATCAGGCAGGTCGTCGTCAGCACACAGGATTCGCCGGGATTGACATGGTAAAGCGTGACTTCGCGCCCGGAGGTCGCGGTCAACGAGACCTTGATCCGACCGGCGATGACCAACAGGTAATTTTGGCAAAGCACGCCCCGATGAAACGCAAATTCGCCCGCGGTCAACCGCGCGATTCGCGCGCTCGCGAGCAGCGCGGCCAACGGCGGGTCGGGGGCGTCCGCGAGGGTGGGAAAATGGGTATGCCAGAGTGTTTCGTTCATCCGGTCAGGCGTTGTTTGAGGCTTTCGAGCAAGGCCCGGCGCGCATCCGGGCTGGCGATCGTCTGGGTGGCGGTTTCGGTTTCCCAATCGAGGAGATCGGCGGGAATCTCGGTGAGAAATCGGCTGGGTTCGCACTCGGTTTCCTCGCCGTACTTTTGCCGCTTGCGCGCGTAGGTGAAGGTCAGCGTACGCCGCGCGCGGGTAATGCCAACGTAGGCGAGGCGTCGCTCTTCCTCGATCGAACCAGTCTCGAGGCTGCTCTTGTGCGGCAGGATTTCCTCTTCCATGCCGGCGATGAATACGTGTGGAAACTCCAGCCCCTTGGCCGCGTGCAGGGTCAGTAGCTGCACGCCTTCGCCCTTGTCGCTCTCGTTGCGCTCGAGAATGTCCATCAAGGTGAGGTGGGTGACGATCTCGTGTAGCGCCTTGCCGGGACCTTTCTCGCTGTCGCGGCCCAGGCGACCGATCCAGGCCAGCAATTCGTTCACGTTATCCATGCGACGTTCGGCGGCCTTCGGATGGCTGCTGATCTCGAGCAACCAGTCTTCGTAGGCGAGTTCGCGCAAGAGTTCGCGGGTGATTTGCAGCGGCTCTCCCGTTAGGGCGCGGCGCGCGAGCTGGGTGATGAAGTCAGTGAACCCGCGCAATCGGAACAAGGCGCGTTCACTGAGCCGACCGGCGAGACCCAGCTCGCTGCTCGCGGCGATCAGGCTGACGTGGCGTTCGTTGGCGTAGGCAGCAAGTTTTTCCAGGGTGGTCGCGCCAATTTCACGGCGCGGGGTGTTGACCACCCGTAAGAATGCCGCGTCGTCGTCCGGATTCGCGAGCAAGCGCAGATAGCCAACCACGTCCTTGATTTCGCTCCGTTCGAAAAATGAGTCACCGCCGCTGACCTTATACGGAATGCCTTGTTCGCGCAGTTTGCGCTCAAACGGGCGCGCCTGATGATTGCCACGATACAGGATGGCGAAATCGCCGTACTCGCAGCGATGTTTGAACTTGAGTCTGAGTATCTCGGAAACGACACGCTCGGCCTCGTGTTCGGTGCCGTCGCACGCGAGCGCGCGCGGATTCTCGCCCGCGCCCAGGGCACTCCAGAGTTTCTTTTCAAAGACATGCGGATTGAGTGCGATCAAATGGTTCGCGCTCTTGAGAATGCGGTCGGTCGAGCGGTAGTTCTGTTCGAGTTTGATGACATGAAGGTTCGGGTAGTCTTGCTGTAATTGGGCAAGATTCTCCGGGCGCGCGCCGCGCCAGGCGTAGATCGACTGGTCGTCGTCTCCCACCGCGGTGAGGCGGCCCTGCACTCCGGCCAGTAACTTCACCAGTTGATATTGGCAAGCGTTGGTATCTTGATATTCATCGATTAGCAGGTAACGCAGCCGATTCTGCCAGGCCTCGCGGAGGTCGGGATGATATTGAAACAGATGGACCGGCAGCGCGATCAGGTCATCGAAATCCAGTGCGTTATAAGCTTTCAGCTGGCGTTGGTAGCGTTGATAGAGCCGGGCGTGGCGTTCCGCTTGAACGTCCTCGGCCGCGGCCAGCGCTTGCTCGGGACTCAGGAAGTCGTTTTTCCACAGCGAGATCCGAAATCGGGCGGCGTCAGCGTCGCTGTCGCCTTCCTTGCGGAGGAGTTCCTTCAGCAGCGTGAGACTGTCGGTCGCGTCGAACAACGAAAACCCAGGCTTGAATCCCAGCGCGGCGAGCTCCTGGCGGATGATCGTGAGCCCCAGGGTGTGAAACGTCGACACGTGCAGCCCGTGCGCCTCGTCCCGTGACAGCAGCTTGCCTACGCGCTCGCGCATTTCGCGCGCCGCTTTGTTGGTGAACGTGATTGCCGCGATATGCCGCGCCGCGATCTGATGGTGGCGAATAAGGTACGCGATTTTCTCGGTGATGACTCGGGTCTTGCCACTGCCCGCGCCGGCCAGCACCAGGACCGGGGTACCCAGGTACTCGACCGCGGCTTTCTGTTGCGGGTTCAGTTTAACCATTCGGCGCGGGTATCCAGGGGAGATTAAGCGGCTGATTGCATCGCGTGTCCGACCACGGTGTCGACGTGACGGCAGGAACGATCGACATGCGCCAAGCGCTCGACGGACCTTCGATGCCGCCATTTTACCCGCAGCCTGCGAGCGCCTGTAGCTTGACGAGTGGATATAGTCGAATCGTTGGCCAGCGAACCGATCAGGTTCGCGGTGTAAGTCTCTGTTTTCTTGCTAGACTAGTACCGGTCAAACGCTGGGCCGCTGTGGCTCAGAATGGTGAGCGAGACAGCGGCCGTGGTTCCGGACTGCGTTCCAACGAACATGAAAATCGATACCTTGAATGGTCTGGTCGCCGACGCGGTGCAACGGGCCTCTCCCAATCACGACGCGCGTCCGGATGGCGCCGCGCCCGAATTGATCGTGGTGCACAACATCTCGCTGCCACCGGGGGAATTTGGCGGCGAGCATATCGACGCGCTGTTTTCCAATTGCTTGGATATTCACGCGCATCCCTATTTCATGGGCCTCGAGGGTCTCGAAGTCTCGGCGCATTTATTGATCCGGCGCGACGGCTTTTTGTTGCAGTACGTGCCACTTAACCGGCGCGCCTGGCACGCAGGGCGCTCGTGTTACGCGGGACGTGAACGCTGTAATGATTTTTCGATTGGAATCGAACTCGAAGGCGCGGATACGGTGCCCTACACCGCGGCACAATACGACCGACTCGCGGCGCTCATCGTTCAACTGCTCGACGCCTATCCGACGCTCTCGCGGCAGCGCATCGTCGGGCACTGCGATATCGCACCGGAGCGCAAGACCGATCCCGGCCCCGCGTTCGATTGGGCGCGTTTGCATCACCTCCTCGACGCGCGGTTGTGGCCGCCGTTCGCGACCGATGATTACTCGACTCAGGAGCACATGTTATGACGTTTCTTTCGGTTTTGATCGCGCTGTTGATCGAGCGCGTCGACGGCGTGACGGAGGGCCTGCGGCAACACGATCTGTTGCAGCGACTGTTCGCATGGATGGATGAACGCCTGGGTCAGTATCAGGTTTTCAACGGCTGGCCTGGGCTGGTTGCGATGTTGTTACCGCTGATTCTGGTCGCCGATTGGATCTACGACGTATTTGACGGCTGGTTGTTCGGGGTGGTTGGCATCGTGCTGGGGGTCGTGGTCCTGATATTCAGTCTCGGGCCACGCGATGTTGATCGCGCGCTCGCGGACTACCTCGAAGTTGCGCCCGACGATCCGGCACGCGGCCGCATTTATCGCGATATGACCGGCGAGGCGATGCCCGCGCACGCCCGGGCGCGGCTCGACGGACTCGTCCGAGGCGCATTCATTGAGGCCGATCATCGTCTATTCGGCGTCTTGTTCTGGTTTGTCGCCGCGGGTCCGATGGGCGCGTTGCTGTATCGCCTGTCCAAGGAGCTGTATCAGGTCGACCGTCAGCATCTCACACGATTGAGGGACGTCGCCGAGGTCTGGTTCGGGGTGCTGAACTGGTTGCCTGCACGACTCTTGACCTTCACCCTCGCGCTGGTGGCTGGATTCGACCAGATCTGGCCGGTCTGCAAGTCACGGTTTACCCAGTATTTTGAGCGGATTCAGGAGGACAACCGCAGTTTGCTCGGCGATGCCGGGGTCGCGGCTGTGGAGCTCGATCGGCGCGCGCATGACGCGGTCGACACCCAGCTCCTGGAAGCCGGCGTGATCGAACAGGCGGGCGTTGTGCTGCGGCGCGCGCTGATCGTCTGGATCGTCCTGCTCGCGCTGCTAACCCTGCTGCGCTGGGTTTGATCATGCCCGACACGATCATTGATCTGATTCGCCATGGCGAGCCGATCGGCGGCTCGCGCTATCGTGGGCACGGCATCGACGATCCCTTGTCGGAAACCGGCTGGACCCAGATGTGGAATGCGGTCGCGGCGGATCAACCGGTGCCCTGGACGGCCGTGGTCACCTCGCCGCTGGCGCGCTGCCGCGACTTCGCAGCACGGCTCGCTGAACGCCACGCGTTACCGCTCGCGGTGCACGATGGGGTGAGGGAGGTCGGCTTCGGCACTTGGGAAGGTCGCACCCGCGCGGAACTAAAACGCGATCGGCCGCTCGAATATTCAAACTTTCACAGTGATCCCGTGCGCATGCGGCCAGTGGGGGCCGAGCCGCTCGAACAGTTTTTCGGGCGCGTGTCAGCGGCGCTCGATGAAATCGCGATGGGGTATCAGGGCTCGCAAGTACTGGTAGTGGCGCACGCGGGCGTGTTGCGCGTCGCGCTCGCCAAGGTGCTCGATTCGCCACTTGCCACGCTCTACCGTATCCATGTTCCGTTCGCGGGGCGGCTTCGGTTGCGGCACGGTGAAACGGGCGTGCGAATCGAGTTTTGAGGCTAGACCGCGGCATTAGGCGGCGCTGCTTGGCTTCGTCGGGAGGTTACACATTTAGCGATAGTTTACATTGATCGCTGTGACAGCAGTCACCATGCGATCTAACATCTTGTAGCACTTAGAAATCTCTGGAGGACACTGAACTATGTTTAAGAAATTGCGTCTAGCGACGTTAGTGAGCGCGGCCTTGATCACGAGTGGTGCCAGCCTGGCAGCGGAGCGCGACGCGCTGCCCGATGCCAAACCCGGTGAATGCTATGCCAAGGTTGTCATTCCGGCCCGATTCGAAACGCGTGAGGAACAAGTCGTTCTGAGTGAGGCCTCCGAACGCATCGAGATCGTTCCCGCGAGTTACGAGTGGGCCGAGGAACGGGTGCTGGTCAAGGAAGCCTCGGAGCAACTGATTCCAGTGCCGGCTGAATACGAGACCGTGACCGAGCGGGTGGAAACCCGACCGGCCAGTCGCTCGTGGACACTGACCACCGGCGGCAAGACGCGCGAGGCCAATGCCTCCGTCGTAGCCTATGCCAAGGGCGTTGGCCTGCCAGAGGGCTCGGCCCGGCCGGGCGATTGCTTCGCAGAGTTTTACACGCCAGCGCAATTCCGTACTGAAAAGCAGCAGGTCGTGAAGCGGGAAGCCTCGGAAAGCGTGGAAATCATACCCGCGCGCTACGAGACGGTTGACGAGCAGGTGATGGTCAAGGAGGCGTCGACGCAAGTCATCAAGGTGCCCGCTGAATACGAAACGGTCAGCGAGCAAGTCATGATCTCGCCAGCGACCACGATGTGGAAGCAAGGGCGCGGACTGGTGGAGCGCATCGATAACACCACGGGTGAGATCGTGTGCCTGGTCGAGGTGCCCGCTCAGTACAAAACGGTTACGAAACAAATCGTCAAGTCGCCGGAGTCGACCCGGGTTGTCGAGATTCCGGCCGAGTACAAGGCGCAAAAGGTGCGCAAGCTGGTCGAGCCGGCGCGCGAAGTGCGCAAGGATATTCCCGCCGAAATGGGGGAGATCAGTCGCACCGTGAAGGTCGGCGAGGAGACCGTAGGCTGGTATCCGAAAGGCGCGGGTCCCGCCGACGGTCGCCCGACCGGCAATGAACTCTGTCTGCGCGAAATGCCCGCGGTTTTCGAGAATGTGACGCGGCGCATCACGAAGACGCAAGCCGGTTCCAAACGCGTCGAGATCCCCGCCGAGTACTCGACTGTGAAGGTCAAGAAGCTGGTGTCCCCGGCGACCGAACGCAAGATCGAGATTCCCGCCAAGTTTCAGACCGTGTCGAAGCGCGTACAGGTGGCCGATGAACGTATCGAATGGAAGAGCGTTCTGTGCGAGACCAACATGACCTCCGGAATTCTGCGTAACGTGCAAACGGCGTTACAGGAGGCAGGCTTCTACAAAGGGCCGATCGACGGGATCTATGGTGTGATGACCAAACAGGCAATCGATCAGTATCAGGTCAAAAATGGTTTGGCGCGCGGCGGCCTGACCATGGATACGCTCGACGCCCTCAAGGTCAGCCTCTAAGCGTTGTGCCTGCCGCGTGCAGCGAAAGCGCGCGCGGCAGGTCTTCTTGCGGTAGTTCACGATTGGAAACGAGCCGAATGGCGGATTCACAAACCGGTCTGACCGGCTGTCGGTAAGCTGTCGAAACCAGATCCAAAGCGTGCTTTCTGCCTCGGGGGCGGTATCTTCGACATGGAACGCCCGCCTTGGCGCCGTTGCAAGCGTCGGAATATGTCCCTTGCGTTGGACGCGCCGCCGATGCCGTATCCACCGCGCCGCGCGTGCCCGTCACCCGCGATCGTTCAAGCTGTCGAGCGTTGATCGATCAGCCCCTGTTGTATTGAAGCCAGTGTCGGGGTCGGAATGCCCGCTCGGTGCGCGATCGCCAGCGCGCGCTCAAGCCGTGTAGCCGCGGTGCGACCCATGCATATATGCTCGGGGTCGCCCTCGAAGGCCACGAGCATCGCCGCTATCAAGGCCTCGGCATCCAACGTGTAACCGGTGAGATAGCTTTGAATTGCGACAACCTCGTTTGCGATCGCGCGCGCGAGCGGTTCGTGGTGACTCCAAAGTTCGCCCACCGTGCCACCGACTTTCAGCCCGGCGACATTGCTGGTCAGGATGTAGAGATTTTTCCGAACCAGTTCGAACACCAGTCGTTCTTCATCGAGCAGTACGTCGGCGGGGATGCCGAGTGCGCCCAGTGATTGCTTTATCAGCGTCGCACGCGGACCGTACACGACCGATGGGACAATCACCTTGACGTCGCGTCCCGGCTTCTTCTCGAACCAGACCGAGAGCACGGTCGGATCGGTCAGGCCGTGCTGCGCCCAATCCGCGGGCAGCACTTCGTTCTGAACCAGGACCAATTGCTCGCACCAAGCCTTGGGCAGGGATTTCAATGCCGGGTGCAGATCCTTTTCAGCGACCGCGAGGATGACCATCTGCGGCGAATGCAGAATGCCGGCCAATGCTTGCGGATTGCTGGCGCGGGTAACGGGCACCACGGGATAGCCCAACTTCAAGCAACCGCGGGCGATGACGCCGCCAATCTCCCCAATGCCGATGATAATGACTGGATTATGAACCATCGCCACTCGTCCCCCGTAACATATTGATTGATCACCCGAAGCGCGCGTCTGCCGACCCGCGACGGGCTCTGGTATGGAATCTGAATGTAGCGGAATCGCAACACGAATTCGAGTCGTGATCGTGCGTGCCGCTCGATTGAATCCGATTTCTCGTGAAAACGCGGTATCGCGCGCGACGCGGGCAGGTCCGCGCGCCCGGCTTGCGACCAAACCTGCATCGACGACAACTGTACATCGCGTCCGATCCGCATCGCTTACTCGTCGCGCAGCGCGTCGAGTGGCCGCAATCGTGCGGCCCGCAATGCCGGAAGCACGCCGGATGCGACTCCGATCAGTAGCGTGACCGCGGCCGTGAGTAGTATGAAAAACAACGACAAATCGCTCGGTATTGGCGTCAATAGTGCGATGAGTTCGGCGCAGGCGATGCCACACACCAGTCCGCCCGTGCCGCCCAGCGCCGCGATCGCGATCGCCTCGCCGATGAATAAACCCATGATCTGGGCGCGTCGGGCGCCGATGGCGCGCAACAAGCCAATCTCGGGCGTGCGTTCGCGAACCGCGATCACCATGGTCGACAATATGCCGATCGCGCCGACCAATAGCGAAATACCGCCAATCGAGGCCACTGCGGCGGTCAAGATGCCGAGAATATCGCCAAGCGTGGCGAGCATCTCTTCCTGCGTTGTGAGTGTGAAGTCCTCGCGCCCGTGACGCTCGACCAGCCGGTCGCGAATGCGTTCGCTTATTTCGGCGCCGGACAGGTCCGAGCGATAGAGGACGTTGATCTCCATCACGCCGTCACGGTTGAACATTGACAACGCGCGTGCCGCCGGGAGGTAGACCGCGTCGTCGAGATCGAAACCCAACAATTGCCCCTTGGCTTCCATCACGCCGATGATCCGGTAACTCTCCCCGGCGACGCGAATCTTCTCGCCGAGCGCCGAGCGGTTGGGAAACAAAGCGTCCGCGACCTTGGCGCCAAGCACCGCGAACGCGCGCGGTTGGGTCAGGTCGTCGTCCGGCAGAAAGCGTCCATAGGCAAGGGTGAAGCGCCAGACGCGCACCGCATCGGTGCCGACGCCAAAGACAGTGGTTCGCCGCCCGAGTTGGCCAAACTCGGCCTTGGCGTTACCCTGCACGACCGGCGTCACGGCTTCGACGCCAGGCACGCCGAGTAGCGCGCGGGCGTCCTCTAGCGTGAGCGGACGCACCGTCGAAAGGATCGCGCCGGGTATGCCGAATGTGGTGGTCTTGCCCGGGGTCACGCTGACGAGGTGGGTGCCGAACTGGGTAAACTCATCCAGCAGATAGTGTTGCAGGCCCTTGCCGAGCGCGGTCAACAGCACGACCGAGGCGATTCCGACCATGATGCCAAGACTGGTAAGCGCGGTGCGGCGACGCTGCGCGGCGAGCGATTGGCCGATCAACTGGAGCTGGTCAAGCAGGCGCATCGTTCTAACGAGCCCGGCCGCTCAAGGCCTGCACGGCATTCAGGGCCGCCGCGCGGCGCGCGGGCGCGACACCGAATGCGATACCGGTGGTCATTGCGACCAGTAACGCGCCCGTCACGGCCCAAAGCGGCAGCTGCAGCGGGAAGTCCGGGAACGCGATCTGCAGCGCGGCTTGCGCCAGTGCGCTGAACGCGAGTCCGCAGAGCGCGCCGGCAAGGCCCAGCAGCGCGGCTTCCAGCAGAAACAGATTGCGAATTCGGCGTGCGGGTGCGCCGATGGCCTTGAGCAGCCCGATCTCCGCGGTGCGTTGGCTCACCGCGATCAGCATGACGTTCATGATCAGGATACCGGCGACCACCATGCTGATTGCCGAGATCGCGGTTACCGCCAGGGTCAGCACGCGCAAGATGCGGTCGAAGGTCGCCAGCATCGCATCCTGGGTGATGACGGTGACATCCTCCTCGCCATCGTGTCGGACCCGGATGATTTCGCGCACGTCGTCCTGTGCCAAGGTAATCGAGTCGCGACCGCGGGCTTCCACCAGGATCCGGAACAGTGAGGTGCTGTCGAACATCGATTGCGCGGCGGCGACCGGGATGATGACGAGATCGCCGATATTTGGACCCAGCGCCTGACCGCGATCGGACAACACTCCGATCACTCGAAAGCGACGATCATTGATCCGCACCGACTGCCCGAGCGGCGATTCGGCACCGAATAGTTCCTCGTGAACCGTTTGGCCCAACACGCAAATCGCCGCGTCCTCGTGCAGCTCGCCGGGTGGCAGGAATCGGCCGCGCTCGATCGAGAGCCCGCGCATTTCAAGAAACGGCGCGGTGGTCCCGATGATCGTGACCTCGCGATGCTTGCCCTGGTGGGCGACCGGCGCCTGGCCCAGCGTCAGCGGTGCGATCGCGGCGACGTGCCGGCTACGCAACAAGGCCTCCGCATCCGCCAAGGTCAGATCGCGCGGGATTTCACCGAGCATCGGCGGTTGCCCGCCGGTCGTCTCGGAACGGCCCGGCAGCACATAGAGCATATGCGTACCGAGCGCCGCGAACTGATTGACCACGTACAGGCGCGCGCTGTCGCCCAGCATCGAGAGCAACAGCACGCCGCTCACCGCGATGCTCATCGCGAGCAACATCAGCAGCGAGCGGACGCGGTACCCGATCAGTGCCTGCCAAGTGAAGCGCAAGGCGTCGCTAACGCGCATGGGGTGGCGTTGCCGGTTCGGCGGTGCTGGCTGGCGTATCAACTGTTCGCTGCGCGCGGTCCTCGACGATCGCGCCGTCAACCATGCGCAGCAGGCGCCGGGCGCGGGCACCCAAAGCCGCGTCGTGAGTCACCACGATCAGGGTAATACCGCCGCTGTTCAGGGCCTCGAGCGCCGCGACCACTTCGTTGCCGGAGCGGCTGTCGAGATTGCCGGTGGGTTCATCCGCCAGCAATAGCGCTGGTTGCATGACAATCGCGCGGGCGATCGCGGTGCGTTGACGTTGTCCGCCCGAGAGTTGATCGGGACGGTGCCCCGCGCGATCGGTCAGTCCAAGCAATTGCAGGGTCGCGGCGACACGCTGGGCGCGTTCCGGCTTCGCGACTCCGGTCAGGGTCAGGGGCAACTCGACATTTTGCGCCGCGGTCAGGCGCGCGATCAGATGGAACGCCTGAAACACAAACCCGATCCGGTGACCGCGCAACAGGGCTTGCGCGGTGTCATTCATCCGGGTCGTGTCCACGCCGTCGAACAGGTAGCGCCCGCTGTCGGGTTGATCGAGCAGACCGAGGATGTTGAGCAAGGTCGATTTGCCCGACCCCGACGGCCCCATCACCGCGACGTACTCGCCAGGCTTGATCCGCAAGTCGACGTTCACCAGTGCCGGCACCGCCTGATCGCCCACCATGAACACGCGATTGACCCGCTCCAGCAGGATCATGAACCGGGGTCCGGTCGGGCAAGCGCGCCGTCGCTGACGCCGGCACGTCCCACCGAAAGCACGATCCGTTCATCCGGCGCCAGGCCGTCGAGCACTTCGGTGGTTTTCCAGTTGCTGAGCCCGGGCGTGACGGCGCGCCGCTCCAGCACGCCATCGCGATAGACGAATACGCGGTCGGTGTCGACGATCGCCTCGGTCGGAATCGAAAGCGTATCGTCCCTTCGCTCCAGGACCACTTCGACATCGGCGCTATAACCCGCGAGTAAAAGGTGCAAATCGTCCGGATTGCTCAATTCGGCTTCGACATCGACCGTCCTTGCCTGTTTCTCCACGTCGAGCACGAAATCGGCCAGACGCCGCACCGTGCCGGTGAAGATCCGATCGCGGTATGCGTCGAGCGTGATCCGTGCCGGCATTCCAGGCTTGATCCTCGCGGCGTCGACTTCGTCGATTGGCGCCTTCACGTAGAAACACGTGGTATCGATGAGGTCGATCACCGCCAGGGTCGCGATCCCCGGCGGTGACGGTGTGACGTACTCGTTCAGTTCGCCGTTGATCTTCGCGACCACACCGTCAAACGGTGCATATAGCCGGGTCCGCTCCAGGTTGGCACGGATCGTTTCGCCTTGGGCAAGGTTGACCGCGATCCCGGCCCTCGCCGCGTCGCATTCCGCTCGCAAGGCTCGGCCCTGGGTGCGCGCCTTGTCCAGGGTGTCCACCGCGACGGCGCTGGTGGTCGCCAGGCGACCGAGCCGCTCGGCCTCGCGTTCCGCCGCCGCGGCGCGGTAGCAGGCCGCCTTGACTTGCGCCGCCAGCGTATCGCCCTGACGTTCGATATGCGCGAGTTCCGCCTGCAAATCGCGGTTCCAGAGTTCGAGCAGTAAATCACCGGCCTTGACCTTGCCACCTTCGCGCACATGCAACGCGGCAATCTGACCGCCCAGCGCGGGCGACATCTTGGCCCGACGGCAAGCTTCCACGCTGCCCGCGCGGGTGTTGCTGACGGTGGCTTCCACGCTGCCTCGGGTGACAGTGGCGAGCGTCACCGCCACCGGCGTCGGCTGGGTAAACCACCACGCCAACCCGCCGACGGCACCAGCCAGCACGATCATCACCAGTGCGGCGCGCGGCATTCTTGGTGTGTTCAACGCGATACGGTGCCCAGAGTTATCGATGTCGCTAGTCTACCGCGGTGGTCGGTGACGGTGCTGACCTGAATCAAGCGGCAGGCGGGCGTCGCGCGTTCGGCTAGCCCTGATTGTTGGTCGATTTGCCGCGGGCGTCGAGTCGACGCAGCAGTTCGCCCATCACCTTGTCGTACAAGGCGTCTTTTAAAACCTCGTCTTCCACACCCGCGTCGAGGTTGGGGTTGTCGTTGACTTCGATGACCTTGATGCCGCTCGGCGTTTCCTTGAGGTCGACGCCATAGAGTCCATTGCCCATCAGTTTTGCCGCCTTGAGCGCGATCTCGATCACCGCGGGAGGCGCCTGGTCGATCGGTACCGTGTCGGAGTCGCCCAAATCCGTGCCGCCGTGCGGACCGTGCTTGACGATCTGCCAGTGCTTCTTGGCCATGAAGTAACGGCAGGCGAACAAGGCTTCCTGATTGAGGACGCCAACCCGCCAATCGAACTCGGTCGGTGTGAACTCCTGCGCCAGAATGAGTTCGGAGACCTTAAACCATTCGCTGGCGACTTGTTCCAGTTCGAGCCGGCTGTTGACCTTGGCCACCCCGCGTGAAAACGAGCCATCGGGCGTCTTGAGCACCATTGGATAGCGGCACCGGGTCTCGGCGATATCGAGGTTGCGCGGCGTGAGAATCACCGTGGTCGGGACCGGCACCCGATGGCGTCGCAGCAGTTCGGCGAGGTAGACCTTGTTGGAGCAGCGCAGGATCGAGAGCGGATCGTCGATCACGACCATGCCCTCGCGCTCGGCGCGGCGCGCGAAACGGTAGGTGTAGTGATTCACCTGGGTCGTCGCGCGAATGAACAAGGCGTCGAACTCCAACAGACGACCAAAATGCTTCGGCGTGATCAACTCAACGTCGAGCCCGAGTTTGCGTCCGGCCTGGATGAACTTGTTTAACGCGCGCGTGTTCGAAGGCGGCATCGGATCGCTCGGGTCGTGCAGGATCGCGACGTCGTAGCGGTAGCTGTCTTCTTCCTCCGGTTCGCGCCAGCGCCGAGTCAGGTATTGATTGAGCGCGTTTGCGAACGTCTGGTGTTGATCCTTGCGCAGCCGGTCAAAGGCGAACGCACGTACCGAATGGATACCCCAGTGACCGTTGCGGCGCATTTCGACCCGCAGCAACGGTGCGCGAAAGGTATCGAAGATCTCGCGCGCGAGCCCGGCCAGTGCCGGTTCGGTGGTCTGCCCAAACAGGATGTCGAACTTGAACCGGCGTAGCGTCAGGTTGTTCAGGTACCGACGCACGCCCGAGCTGAATCCGTCGCGCGGATTGAACAGCGGTGGCCGGGTCAGGTCGAGCGCGGTGCGAACCGATGGAATCACGCGCTGACCACGCGCCTCGGCGAGCAGCGAACAGTAGTAGCCGAGGCCCTGGTACTTCTGGTTGTGACACAGATTGATGACGGTCGTCCGTCGTTCCTTGACGCGCTCATCCGACGCGAGATACGCCTCGGCGGTGATGACTTTCAGTTGCGGATACTCGGGACGCCAATCCTCGAGATCCTCAATCAACACGAGCAGCTCAGGCACGGCGAGACTCCGTGCGCTCCCGTTGCGGGTAGATCACGACCACGGCCTTGAGATTGGAGCGGCCATAGCGCGCCATCGCCGCGAAGTCGCGCCGTGACACGGGCATATTGATGCAATCGGCAAGCGTCTCGCCCTCGCCGACGTCGATGTAAGGATCATGCATATAGACGAACCGTTGATCAAATCCTGTAACGACCACCCAGTGGGGGAATTTTTCCTTGTAGATCCGATAAGAGCTGATGAGCACGAGCGGGATGCCGCCGCGGCTGAACATGGCTTCCAGTTTATCCGGCCCGACCGCCTGGTGGTACAGCGGAATACTGGCCGCATGCATCTCATCGAGCATGTCGTCCTGCACCAGCCGCATCACCTCTTTTTTGGCCGGGTTGCGAACTGAATCCAGAAACAACGCCCCTTCGGCGTTGACGAAGACCTCCACGCCGAAGCCTCGATGCCAGGCGGCAAGACTTAAGCCGTAGGGACCGCAACCGCCGTGGCCGGAGGTCATGAACACCGTGGTTGCCTCGCGCCAGAGCCGCAGCTCCAGCTTGCGGTCGAAGGTCATCCCGGGTTCGTGTGCAGCCATTGCCATCATCAGCGTCGCCGGTCCGCAGGTGAACTCGGCGGTTTGCGCGTAGAACGGCACCCGCACCATGTCGAGCCCAAGCTGCGGTGCGAGCGATTTCTGAAACCGCAACGCGTCCATGTGGTCTTCGTAGTAGTCGCTGACCAGACCAAAGGACTCGTAACCGAGGCGGGTGAATAGCCCGATCGACGCCGGATTGTCGCGTCGAATCTCCAGCCGCATTTCCGCCCGGTCCTCGCGTTGGGCCACCGCTTCGGCCGCTTCGACCAGGGCCTTCGCGACATGGTGTCGGCGGTACTCGGCGAGCACCGCGATTGAATAGATCCGTGCCATCGAGGTGACGCGGCTGAACAGCACCATGACGTAACCGACCGCCAAGCCGTCCAGTTCGGCGATCAGGGTCGCGCCGTGGCCCTTGGTCAGCATGTGGCGAAAGCTGCGGCGTGACAGGCGATCCGATTCGAAGCACCGATCCTCGATCCGAACCAGCGCATCGAGATCGTCCAGCGAGGCCGCGCGGAGCGCGACGCTGGTGTCGGGCGGTGAATGATCCTTAGTCGGAACGGCGTTCATAGTTATGGGTGCGAGTTGTACCAAAGGCGTGACCGGCGTTGCAGCATTTCGTCGGGCTATTCGGGCAGCCGATCGGCTCGTGCGTTCCATGCTAATGCAAATGCGCGATCAACGGTGAGTCGCGCGATCCAGCGATGCGTAAGTATCCGGTTATCGTTGGGTTTTCGCGTTGTCGCGCACCAGCCGTTCAACCCTCCGCCTGTTGCCATGAAATGATAAAGTCCGTGTCATGCACCCTGAGCTCATCGCCCACCGCGGCTACGCCCTGCGCTATCCCGAGAATACCGTGCTGGCGGTCGAGGCGGCGCTGGTCGCGGGCGCGTGCCATGTTGAAATCGACGTGCAGTTGAGCGCGGATCAGCTGCCGATGGTGTTTCACGACCGCGACTTGGCACGAATGACAGGCCGCACCGGTGCGATACATGATTACCCGGCCGCGGACCTGCGTGAGCTTCGCGCCAGCGAGGTCGCCCGGTTTGGCGCGCGGTATATGGACGTGCACCTGGCGACGCTGGCGGAGATCGTCGCGCTGTTTCGGCACTGGCCGGGCGCGACGTTGTTTGTCGAGATCAAACGCGTCGCGCTGGAACGGTTCGGGATCGATGCGGTATACCGTGCGGTCGAGCGCGAACTTGTGCCGATACGCGACCGCGCGCCGTTGATATCGTTCGACTTCGATGTGTTGCTCACCGCGCGCTGGTGCGGGTGGCCCCGACTCGGTGTGGTCCTCGAGCGTTGGGCGGAGCGGGATCACCCCTTTGTCCGCGAGATCGCGCCGGAGTTCGTTTTCTGCGACCAGCGGGATCTACCGCGCGGCGGTCAGTTGCGTTTCGGGCGCGCGCGCGGTGTGGCTTATGAAGTGGATGACCCCGCTCGTGCTCGGGCGTTGGCGGCACGCGGGATCGCGTTGATCGAGACCTTTGCAATCAAGGAGATGCTGGCGGCATTGCAGGACGGAACCGATGGCTGAAATGGAGCTTTTCGACATTGTTGTGATCGGGGCGGGCATTCACGGCGCCGGCGTGGCGCAGGCAGCCGCGGCCGCCGGCTATCGCGTGCTGGTCGTGGAGCGCACCGCGCCGGCGGCGGCCACCTCAAGCCGTTCCAGCAAGCTGATCCATGGCGGTCTGCGGTACCTCGAGACCGGCCAAGTGCGTCTGGTGCGCGAGGCGCTGCGCGAGCAACGATTGCTATTGCGCAACGCGCCCGAGTTGGTGCGGCCGTTGCGGTTCTATCTACCGATCTACCGCAATACCGGCCGCCGCTCGCACCAGGTGCGAATGGGACTGATGCTCTACACCCTGCTCGGAAACCACCGAGGATTTCGCCGTGTGCCGTTGCGGCAATGGGAAAATCCAGACGATCTCGATACGCGCGACCTGGAGGCGGTGTTCACTTACCAGGACGCGCAGACCGACGACGCCGCGTTGACGCGCGCGGTGCTCGGGTCCGCGATGGGGCTCGGGGCCAAGCTGGAGTGCCCGGCCGAGGTCGTCGAGATCAAGCACATGACGCGAGGTTACCTCGTCGAGTATCGAAAAGGCGACACGCTCCACGGTCGCTATGCCTCGGCGGTGGTCAATGCCGCCGGGCCGTGGGTCAACGAGGTGTTGGCGCGGGTTCGGCCGCGCCAGGCTCCGCTGGCGCTGGAACCGGTTCAGGGTGCGCACTTGCTGGTTTCCGGAGCGATGGCGGCGGGTGGCTACTACCTCGAGGCGCCGCGGGATCGGCGCGGCGTATTCGCGCTGCCCTGGCGTGACGACCTGACGCTGGTCGGCACGACCGAATCGCGTTGCCCCGATGATCCGGGTGACGTACGGCCCTTGCCGGAGGAGATCGACTATCTGCGCGAGGTGTTCGCACACTACTTCCCCACGCGCGCCTGCGAGGTGACTGATGCCTACGCCGGTGTGCGCATGCTACCCAGCGGCTCCGGCGCGGCGTTCGTACGCTCGCGCGAGACCCTGCTGGCGAGCAACGCGCAAAGCCCGCCGCGGTTGCTCACGGTCTGCGGCGGCAAGCTCACCACCTACCGTGCCACCGCGCAAAAGGTGTTGCGGCGGTTGATCGAGGCCTTGCCCGAACCGCGCCCACGTCCCAAGGCCGACACCCGCACGATCTGGCTCATGCCGGTGGATTGAACCTAGAATCCTCGGTTGACCCCCGCGGCGCGGAGCATCAGTTCGCGCCAACGGCGGTAGCGATCCTGGAGTGCGGGTGCGTGGGTCGGTTGAAAGAGCGTAGTCGGTTGCGGGCGCCAGTCGGCGGTGGATGTCTGCTGCAGATACGCCAAACCGCGCGCGCTCGCTTCGTGGTCAGTTGTCCGCCACACCGGGGTTTCGCAGAGATCGGCCAGACGCTGGCAGAGGCCATCGAGGTGACTCAGTCCACCACTGGCGAGGATGCGGGCCGGGATTTCTGGTTGCATCGACCGCATCGCATCCAGATTGAGTCGCAGCAGGAACACGATGCTTTCGATGACCGCGACCGCGTGCGCGGCGACGCTGCCGTCACCGCTGAACTGGCTCGGAAAGGCGGGGCGCCACAGCGGCGAACCCAGCCCGCCGACCCCGTTCAGGAATAACGGCGGCGCGTCGATCTCGCGCAACCACCGCGGCAACCGCTGTTCGACGTCGGTCACGCCGTACGCGATCGCGAAATCCCGTAACGCGCGGCCGGCGCCGTTCACCGTGCCTTCCAGCGCCAGCGTGATCGCTTGCGCATCGGTACACACCGTGGTCAGCAGTAGATTGGAGGGTGTGTCGGTCGGGGCCGTTGCGGGCACTGGCCGCAGCAGGAACGCGCCGGTACCGAGGTTCACATACAGCGTGTCGGCCGCGGGCGGTCCCTGTGCGAATAGCGCCGCTGGCTGATCGCCCATCACCCAGGTCATCGGGACGCGCCGGTTGCCCAATCGGAGCTGGCCGAATTCACCGCGACTCGCAGTCGCGACGGGCAGAATCGCCTTGGGAATGCCGAATAGCGCGAGCAGCATCGGATCCCAGCGTCGCCGGCGCAGATTCCACAGTAGGGTACGCGAACCATTGCCGGGATCGCACACGGTCGGATGGTTCTCAAGCAGTTGGTGCAGCAGGTAGCTGACCCAGGGACCCGCGACGAGGCGTGTCTGTTGGCACGCGGCACGCACCGCCGGCACGTGGTCCAGGCACCAGCGCAGCTTGCTCGCTCCGTAATGCGGCGATAAGCGCAAGCCGGTGCGTTCGCCGATTTCGCGCGCATGAGGCTCGAAACGCGCCAGCCAGTCGGCGGCGCGCGTGTCCTGCCACGAGAGCAGCGGCGTGAGAGCCTCGCCGCTCGTGCGATCCCAACAGACGATCGAGGCGCGTTGAGTCGCGAGGCCGGCGCTGACCACGGCCTCGACCCCGTCAACGCCCAGTTGCGCGGCGATCGCGGCGAGCACCGCCCGGACCGAGGCAACGAGTTCGGCTGGATCTTGTTCCACCCAGCCATCGCGCGGCGTGTGAATGGCTACGGCGCGCAGGGCCTGGGCGCGAATCTCGCCAGTCGCGTCGAACACGGCCGCGCGGGTGGCGTGAGTGCCTTGGTCGATGGCGAGGACGAGCGGAGCATGAGGCATACTGACTCGAAGTGTAGACGCTCAAGCCGATCGACTTCCGATTCGGCGTTAGAATTCCAGTCCGATTTACTTCACGCCGAAGGTCGATGCGTATCTCGAAATCCCGTCGCTTACTGCTCCGCCGGATGGTTCTGACGCTGGCGGTGGTCGTGATCGCACTGCCGATCGCGTTGGTGTTGCCGGTGCGATGGCTGGATCCGTTTTCCTCCGCGGTAATCCTGCAGCATCGTCTCGGCTTGATTCTCGAGCGCGAGTCGCCGTTTTTGGTCCGGCACCGTTGGGCCGCGTTGCCCGCGTTGGGGACAGCGTTACCGCTCGCCGTCGTGGCTGCCGAGGATCAACGTTTTCCCGAGCATGCCGGATTCGATATCAAATCGATTCGGCGCGCGGTCGCGGCGAGCGAGGATGGCGCGCGTCTGCGCGGTGCCAGCACGCTTTCGCAGCAGGTCGCGAAGAACCTTTACCTGTGGCAGGGACGGAGCTGGTTGCGCAAGGGGTTGGAGGCGTATTTCACGGTTTTGATCGAGGCCTTTTGGCCGAAAGGTCGCATTCTCGAGGTCTATCTCAATATCGCCCAGTGGGGCGAGCATATCTATGGCGCGCGCGTGGCGAGCGAGACGTATTTCGGCAAGACGCCGGACCGGCTCGATCGGCGTGAAGCCGCGTTGCTGGCGGCGGTGCTGCCCAACCCGGTGCAGTTTCGCGTGGATGCGCCCACGCCCCATGTGAATGCGCGGGCCGACTGGATTCGTGCTCAAATGGCTCGATTGGGTCCCGCCTGGTTGCGGGATGTGATGCCCTGACGCGTGAATTCCCGGTAGGCCCGATGTCCGATCGTCTCCCTCTGCGCCGCACCCTTACGACCACGGCCGTGGTGTTCTCGGGCGTTGGGGTGATTCTGGGCGCGGGGATTTACGCGTTGATCGGCGAGGCCGCAGCGACCGCGGGCAATGCGGTGTGGCTGGCGTTTGTATTCGCGGCCCTGATCGCCGCGTTCACCGGACTGAGCTACGCCGAACTGGCGTCGATGTTTCCGCGGGCGGGCGCGGAGTACGAGTACACCGACCAGGCGTTTGGGCGCGGGCTGGCGTTTGTCGTCGGCGCGTTGGTGGTGCTGTCCGCTATCGTCGGCGCGGCGACCGTGGCGCTGGGCTTCGCCGGTTACTTGCACGGCTATGTCGCGTTGCCGAGGCCGGCGCTCGCTGCAATGTTGCTGGTTGCGTTGGCGCTATTGATTGCCAGCGGGATTCGCAATTCGACCGCAGTCATTGTCATCCTGACCGTGATCCAGGCGGCGGGACTGGTCGGGATCATTGTCATCGGGTTGCCGTACCTGGGCTCGGTTGACTATTTCGAGATGCCACACGGCCTCGGAGGCGTCATTCAGGCGGCCGCCCTGATCTTCTTCGCCTACCAGGGTTTCGAGGATGTGGTGAAACTGTCCGAGGAAACCGTTCAGCCGGAGCGCGCGATTCCACGCGGCCTGATTCTAGCGCTGATCACTACCACGCTGCTCTATGTGCTGGTCGCGCTGGCGGCCGTCAGCGTCGGTGGCGCGGCGCTGCTCGCCGGCGCCGACGCGCCTTTCGCCGTCATCGTCGAGCGCGTCGCCGGCGCGCGTACCGGATTGATTTTCACATTCATTGCGTTGGTCGCGACGGCCAGCACGGTGCTGGTAATGCTGCTCGCAGCGTCACGGCTCATCTATGGCATGGCGCGTGCCGGGTCGCTGCCGGAGCGTCTGGCTTGGGTGTCGGCGCGCACGCGCACACCCACGATCGCGCTGTTGTTGGTAACGGCCGCGGCACTGCTATTCCTGATGGTCGGCACCTTACGTGACGTCGCGTTGCTCGCCAATTTCACACTGTACGTCACCTTCACGATCATCAACGCGGCGGTGATCGGTTTGCGCTTTCGGTTGCCGGATCGACCGCGTCCGTTCCGGATCCGCGGCGCCGTCGGCCGGGTGCCGATCGTGCCGGTACTGGGTATCGCAACCTGTGTGTTTTTCATGTGGCAGATCGACCGAGCGGCCTGGATGATCGGGGGTGGTTTGATCGTGTTGATATTCGGCATTCACGGGTTGATGGTGACCCGCCGCCGGTATGGCTGAGTCGTTGCGAGTCCGCCCGGTGGTTGCCTTGGGCTATCGGTTTCGCCACCAAATTGTGAACTCGTGTGAGAACCGGGTATCGGTCACGCATTTGGCGTGAGTATGTCGCTAGTCTGCTAAATTCCAACGTTCAGCGGTGCACTAACGGGAAACAGGTCGACCGCGCGCTTGCCCTGGTGGCGAATGCGCTTCAAACAAGGGGCTGTTGTGCAGGGTTGTCGATCAACGCGGGGAGCATGAACGCTTGGGCGGAGTAGTCCTAAACTTTATATCGAGGTATTCGCGCATGGCGAGCACGGTCGGATTTGAACGGTATAACGAGGTGCTTCCAGTGGCGAAGCTCACGGCCATTGCAGCTGAGCAGGCTTCCAACTACCAATCGGCGGCGCCGTTTCCGCATATCTATCTCGACAACGTGTTTCCGGAGGCAGTCCTGGACGCGGTGGTGAATGAGTTTCCAGAACCCGGCGATCCGAGCTGGCACCAGTTTAACAATCCGCGCGAAATCAAGCTGGCCTCAAAGGGCGACGACCGCCTGGGACCCAATGCGCGGGCATTCATCACTAATCTCAATTCCGGCGTATTCATTGAGTTTCTCGAGCGGCTCACCGGCATCAAGGGCTTGATTCCGGATCCACACCTTGCCGGCGGTGGCATGCACCAGATCTTGCCAGGCGGCAAGCTCTCGGTGCATATCGATTTCAACCGTCACGAGCGTTTGAATCTCGAACGCAGGCTCAATGTGCTCGTTTATCTGAATCGAGACTGGGATGAGTCCTATGGCGGCCATTTCGAACTCTGGAATCGTGATATGACGAGGGCTGAGGTGAGAATCTTGCCTTTGTTCAATCGGATGGCGCTGTTCTCGACCAGCGAGATCTCCTGGCATGGCCACCCGAACCCGTTGACTTGTCCACCCGGGCGCGCGCGGCGCTCGATCGCGCTGTACTACTACACGGTGGGTCGTCCGGAGGCGGAACAGGCCGCGGAGCACAGCACGGTTTTCGTTGAACGTCCGGGCGAACTGCTGTTCACCGACAAACCGCCTTTGCGCGAGCGCCTGAAGTCCGTGGCGAAGGACTGGGTGCCGCCGATCGTGAGTCGGGCGTTGGGTCGTTCGCAGTAAAGGCTAGCGTCGCCGGGTTTTGACACTCATCCATCGCCGAGCGTCGTCGACCCGGCGGTACCAGGCGCGGCGATCTCAATCGAGGTTGTCGGCCAGCAGTTCGATCCAGTGTACGACCGGCACGTCCGCCTTGGCGGCGAGGTGTTCGATGCAGCCGATGTTCGCCGATGCGATCAGCTCCGGCGTCGGCGCGAGCAAATGACCGAGCTTGCGCTCGCGCAAGCCGCCGGATAACTCGGGTTGCAGCAGGGAATAGGTGCCAGCCGACCCGCAGCAGAGGTGACTCTCGTTGAAGGCCAGGAGCGTGTAGCCGGCACTGCGCAGAATCGCCTCGGCGATCCCTTTGAGACGCTGGCCGTGTTGCAGGGTGCAGGGTGGATGAAACACGATTCGGCGCGATCGTTGCGTGCGCAACGGCGCGAGTTCGGCATCGACGAGTATCTCGGCGATATCCCGGGTCAAGGCCGAGACGCGGGCGGCCTTCGCGGCATAGTCGGGGTCATGGCGGAGCAGGTCGGCGTATTCCTTGAGTTGTAATCCGCATGCGCTCGCGTTGGCGACGATCGCGTCGGCGCCAGCCTCGATTCGCGGCCACCAGGCGTCGATATTGCGGCGCATTTGTCGCAAGGCCTCGTCGTGCGCGTTCAGGTGATGACTGACCGCGCCGCAACATCCCGCGGCGGGTGTGCGAATGACCTCGATGCTGAGCCGGTCGAGCACGCGCGCGGTGGCCTGATTGATGTTCGGACGCAACGCCGGCTGTACACAACCCTCCAGCAACAGCACCTTGCGCGGATGCGCGCGGCTCGGCCAGTTGCCTTTGGCCGGGCGCGGCTCCGGCACCGTCGCGCGCAGGCTCGCGGGTAACAGGGGACGCACGAACTGCCCAATGCGAAGCAGCGGTGCGAAGCGGTCCCGATGCGGCAGCACCAGTCGAAACGCGCGTCGCCGCAGACGGTCGAACCACGGTCGTGGCACCTGTTGTTCGACCGCCTGGCGACCGATGTCGACCAATTGCCCATAACGCACCCCGGATGGACAGGTCGTTTCACAATTGCGGCAAGTCAGGCAGCGGTCGAGGTGTCGTAGGGTGCTCGCGGTCGGCGTCGCACCTTCCAGCACCTGTTTGATCAGATAGATGCGGCCGCGCGGTCCGTCCCGTTCGTCGCCCAGCAGCTGATACGTTGGGCAGGTCGCGTTGCAGAAGCCGCAGTGGACGCAGGCGCGCAGGATTTCTTCCGCGCGTGGACCGCTTTCGCTGCGACGCGCGGTCTCGGACAGGTGAGTTTGCATCGTTACAGTTCCGCGTAGAGGCGGCCAGGGTTCAGTATTCCGCGCGGATCGAAGGCGTGCTTCAAGCGTCGGTGCAGCGCCAGCATCGCGGGTGGCAGCGGCTGAAATGGGTCGCCGACCGTGTCGCCGCCAAACAAGCAGGCATGCCCACCGAGTCTGCGCGCGATTTCATGGGCATCTGCGGGCGCCGCGTCGCATCGCAACCAGCGCAGTGCGCCGTTCCATTCGTGAAGTTCAGGACCCTCGTGTTCGAGCGAAGGCGCGTCGGGCGGGAGCGACAATCGCCAGAGCGGTTTGTCGCCGGCAAAGAATGGCAGCGAATGGTTTTTCAGTCTGAGCCAGAAGTCATCGGCGTCCGCCAGCGGTTCGCCGCCGAGCGCCACGCGCGCCGCGTTCACCGCGCTTTCCACGCCAGCCAGGCGAACGCAGGCGCGCGTGCCGTCGGATGCGGTCGCGGTGATGCTCCAGGGCAGGCGGCTCCACTCGATGAAGCGCCGCTGCGCGGCGGCATGGTCGAGTTCGAAGCTCAAGGTCAGCTCCATCGCGGGCTTTGGCTGGAGTTTCAGCGAGACCTCCAGCAGCACGCCGAGGGTGCCGAGCGCGCCACATTGCAGCCGCGCGACATCGTAGCCGGCAACGTTTTTCATGACCTGACCGCCGAAGCGCAGAATCTGCCCCTGGCCGTTCAGCAGGGTGACGCCGAGCACCGCGTCGCGCACCGCACCCGCGAACGGTCGCCGAGGACCCGACAGGCCCGCGGCGACCAGGCCGCCGATGGTCGCGTTGCCGTTGAAATCCGGTGGTTCGAAGGCGAGTTGTTGCCGCTCGGCGTCGAGTAGCCGTTCGATCTCCGCCAGTGGCGTGCCGGCGCGGGCGGTGACGACCAGTTCCGTCGGTTCATAGGCGATCACGCCCCGATGTGGCGTGAGTTCGAGCGTCGCATGCGCGGGGTCGGGGCGGCGGCCGTACCCCGCCTTGCTACCGCCGCCCGTGATGTTGAGTGGCGTGCTGTCGCGCGCCGCCGCGCGTACCCGCTGCTGAAGCAACTCGCTATGGTCCTGGTCATTCATGTCAGAAGCGTGGCAGTTCGGGGTGGGGGAGTTGGCCGTGGTGCACGTGCATTGCGCCAAACTCGGCGCAGCGGTGCAGGCTCGGCACGGCCTTGCCGGGATTGAGCAAGCCGGCCGGGTCGAACGCGGCGCGCAGCGCGTGAAGTTGCTCAAGTTCGTCGGGCTGGAACTGCACGCACATCTGGTTCAGTTTTTCGATGCCCACACCGTGTTCGCCGGTGATCGTGCCGCCCACCTCGACGCACAGTTCCAGAATGTCGGCGCCGAACTGTTCGGCCCGTTCGAGTTCGCCGGGCGCGTTGGCGTCGAACAGGATCAGTGGGTGCAGGTTGCCGTCCCCGGCGTGGAAGACATTCGCGACCCGCAAGGCGTACCGTTGCGCTAGCTCGCCGATGCGCCGCAGCACCGTCGCCAGGTGCTTGCGCGGAATCGTACCGTCCATGCAGTAATAATCGGGTGACAGTCGGCCGACCGCGGGAAACGCTGCCTTGCGACCGGCCCACAGGCGGGCGCGTTCGTCGGCGTCGACGGCGGTGCGTACCTCAAGCGCACCTTGGTCGAGCAGCAATTGGCGCACAGCCGCGACCTGCTCGGAAACCTCGGCGTTGGTGCCATCGATCTCGCACAACAACAGGGCCGTGGCATCGACCGGGTAGCCCGCGTGCACGAAGGCCTCGGCCGCGGCGATGGCCGGGCCATCCATCATTTCCAGTCCGGCCGGCAGAAACCCCGCGCCGATGATGCGTGCCACCGAGTCGCCCGCCTGTTCGATCGAATCAAAGGCAGCCAGCAGCACCTGCACCCGTTCCGGGCGCGGCAACAATGCAACCGTGATTTCGACGATCACCCCGAGCAGACCTTCCGAGCCATGGATCAATGCGAGCAGGTCGTAGCCCGGCGCGTCGTATCCAGCACCGCCGAGCGTCAGCAATTCGCCCTCGATCGTGACGATCTTGACCGCGCGCACGTTATGCACCGTCAGGCCGTATTTCAGGCAATGCACGCCGCCTGAATTCTCCGCGACGTTGCCGCCGATGGAACAGGCGATCTGCGACGAGGGATCGGGCGCGTAATACAGACCGTGGGGTTCCGCGGCCTCGGAGATCGCCAGATTGCGCACGCCGGGTTGGACCCGCGCGAGCCGTCGATCAGGGTCCAACTCGAGAATCCGGTTGAAACGGGCGAGGCTCAGTAACAGACCATCGGACAACGGATACGCACCGCCGGAGAGGCCGGTGCCGGCACCGCGCGCCACGACCGGAATTCCTTCGCGGTGACAGTAACGGAGCAGCGCCTGGACTTGCTCGATAGTGTCCGGCAACGCGACCGCGAGTGGGATTTGGCGGTAGGCCGAGAGCCCATCGCACTCATAGGGGCGAATGTCCTCAGGGGCGCTCAATAGATAACCGGTCGGCAGCAGAGCCTGCAAACCGGCGATCAGCTGCGACCGGCGGGCGGGCTCGAAATGTTGCGGTACATGGTCCGGGAGAATCGACATCGGGATCGGTTGCCTCGGTTCGACTACGAGTCGCGCCAGTGTAGTCACTGTGCGCGGGCTGAACCAGATGCGCCGGTTCCATACGGGCAATATCGCCGAGCGGGATCGGGTCAGGGCGTTGACCGGCGGCGGTAGCACCGTGGCACGCGCGAACCACGAGGTGGTCGCGAGTGTTCGTGGCGAGGCGGGTCTCGTTTCCGGATGCCGATCTAGTTTCCGGAGTCGAACCGACCCAGCAGCCGTTCCGCCAGCGTCAAGGCATCCACTGGCCAGAAGCACTCGGGGCGCGGGCGGTGGACGCCCGGATGCCCGGCCTTGGGGCGGCAGTTCAATACCCGGTCGACCCATTGGGCGGGAATGGCATCGCGACCGTACACAGCACCCAGCAGCGCACCGCAAATGGCGGCGTTGGTGTCGGTGTCGCCGCCGCGCATGACGGTATCGACGACGCCTGCCTCGAGATTCGGCGCGTGGAGCAACTGCCACAGGGCGTTGCGAAACGCGATCAACACCCAGCCCTGCTGTCGCATGTAGTTGGTCGGAGGATCATCCGCCGCGCCCTCGATGGCGTCCAACAGCGCGGGTTCGACGGCCCTGTCACCGGCCCATCGAGTTACGCACTGGTAGAGTTCACTGGCCTCGCAGCCGGTGGCAACGGCGTGAGAGATCGCCATGGTGAATAGCGCATTGGCCTGAACGCAAACCGGGTTCGGATGCGTCAGCGCGGCGTCCTGGCTAGCCCAGTCGGCCACCGTTGCCAATGGGCGCCGGGCACCGTAAATGCCGAGAGGACTGACCCGCATCATGGCTCCGTTGGCCTGGCTATCGGGGTTCGGGGTCCCTCTCAGTCCAGTGGCGATGGTCATGCCGCAGTCAAAGGGACCGGAGTCGAGCCAGAACCGATAGGCCTTGCGCGCGGCAACGGCGTCGTAGACGTCCCGCTCCGTCTCCGTCAGCACTCGGGCCAGCAAAAGCGCCATTTCCGAGTCGTCCGTCGGCTGCCCGGCGAGGGTGCTCCAGGTACCGCCATCGGCCAGCATCCGTACGCCATCGGGATAGCCGAGGCGAATTCGCTCGGGTGACTGGAACTCGACCAGACTGCCAAGAGCGTCGCCGGCGAGCTGGCCCAGGAGGCAGCCCTGGGCACGGGACAATGGCACGAGGCGATCGGTGGGGGATTCCGTATTCATGCTTCGGATGGTACTACCGCGCGACTGATTGGTTCGACGATCGGGGGCACCGTCCGGAGCCATCGTCTGGCGCCACTCGGTATTTCAGCGGTGACCGGACGCGCGCATTTAAAAGGCCCAAGCGCTTTGGCGGATGACTTGTCCGTTGCCGATCGAGCGACGATGCGGTTGAACTACGGCTCGCGCGAAGCCGTGAGCAAGGCCTTCGTCGGCGGCGTATCCGGTGCGCGTGCGGTTTCTCTTCTCGCGCTCAAGCGTAGCGCGTTGCCGACCACCAACAGCGAACTCAACGACATGCCCAGTGCGGCGAGCCAGGGTGTCAGCCAGCCCATGGCGGCGATCGGCAGTGCGAGCGCGTTGTAGCCGATCGCCCACGCGATGTTCTGGCGCACGATACGCAGGGTTTGGCGGGCCTGCGCGATGGCTTGGGGGAGCGTCGCGAGGCGGTCGGTCATCAGGATCAGGTCGGCCTGTGTCTGCGCGATTCGGGTGCCACTGCCCATCGCGAGGGAGACGTCGGCACCCGCGAGCACCGGCGCGTCGTTGATGCCTTCACCGACCATCATCACGGTTTCGCCGCGCGCCTGGCGTGTGCGCACATAGGTCAGTTTTTCCTCTGGCGACAGCCCGCCATGCGCGGCCGAAATCCCCATCGCGTCGGCGAAACGTGCGGTCGCCTCCGGCTGATCGCCTGAGAGCAGCACCACTTCGCACCCCAGCGCGTGGAGTTCCGCGACGGTCTCGCGCACCCGCGGGCGCGGTTGATCGGCCAACCAGCAGACGCCAAGCAGTCGCCCATCCGCCGCGACATGGACCGGCGTCGCGTGGAGCTGCCCGGGCGGGGTTTGAGTCAGGTCGGCGCGCGGTTCGATGCCAAGGAATTCGGCGCTGCCGACTTGCAGCAGCCGGCCTTCGACCAGGCCCTGTAAACCGCGTCCGGGGGTGTTGCGTACCGCGGTCGCGGTCAATGTCGTGTCGCCCCCGGCGCGCACGAGCGCTTTCGCCATAGGGTGCTCCGAGTGCCGTTCAAGCGCCGCGATCTGGCGCAGCAAATCGCTCGCGCTCAGCCCGGGTTCGAGCACCTCGGTGCGCAGCAAGGTCGGTTGCCCCAGGGTCAAGGTGCCTGTTTTGTCGACGCAAATCACCTTGACCGTGGCCAGATTCTCGATGGCCTGGCCGCGGGTCACGAGCAAACCGAGGCGCGACAACGCCCCGGTGGTCGTGGTGATGGCGACCGGCGTGGCCAGGGCCAGCGCGCAGGGGCAGGTCGCCACCAGCATCGCGACCATGATCCACAACGCCCGATCGGGTGCGATCAGGTAGTACCAGACCAGGCCGACCAGCGCGGTTAGGATCAGGACGACGGTGACGAAAAGACCGGTGCCTTGCTCAGCCATTTTCGCCAGGCGCGGCTTTTCGGTCTGGGCCCGGTCGAGCAGACGTTGAATGGCGGCGAGCGTGGTCTCCGCTCCGACCTTGGTGATTTGTATCACCAACGGGCTGTCGACGTTGACGGTGCCGCCGACCACAGCATCGCCGTGTCGACGCAGGCAGGGTTCAGGTTCGCCGGTCAGCAACGCCTGATTCACGGTCGATTCGCCGTCGTCGACCTGACCGTCGGCCGGGATGGTTTCGCCCGGCTTGACCCTTACCCGGTCGCCGGCCACCAACTCGACGACCGCCACTTGTCGTTCCGATCCATCGGCCTCGATGCGCGTCGCCAGGGTCGGAATCAGTCGATCCAGACGGTCGATCGCGTGACTCGCCCGTTGCCTTGCCATCGATTCCAGATAACGGCTGGTGAGCAGGAAAAAGACGAACATCGCGACCGACTCGAAATACACATGCTCGCCATGCCCGAGCAACACCGCGTACAGGCTGGCGACATAGGTGCTTGCGATGGCCAGACTGACCGGCACGTCCATGCCCAGCTGGCGATGGCGCAGGTCGCGCCAGGCGCTGCGGAAAAACGGCAACGCGGCGTAGAACACGACCGGCGTGGTCAGGCCCGCGGCCACCCAGCGGATGAACTGCATCAACTCGGCCTGGGTCGTGTCGTCGGCCCCGAGCCACAGCGCCAGCCCCAGCATCATCACCTGCATCATGCCCAATCCGGCCACCGCGAGACGACGCAAGGCCTGGCGGTGTTCGCGCCGCATCGCTTGATCGCGAGTGCCCGGGTCGTATGGATGGGCATGGTAACCAATGGCGCGGATCGCGCGCAGGATTTCCGACAGCGCGAGCTGCTCCGGATCCCACACCACGCGCGCGCGGTGGGTCGAGTAGTTGACCGTGAATTCGACCACGCCCGGCAATGCCTGCACGTGGCGCTCATTCAACCAGACGCAGGCGGCACAGGTGATGCCTTCGAGAATCAGCGCGGCTTCGCGCGTCGGCTTGCCGCTCGCGCTAGCGGCCGCTTCGGTGACGAACTGGCGCTGTAGTTCCGGCTGATCGAACAGTTCGAGGTTTCGGAGTTCATCCGGTATCAACGCTTCACCGGGGGCGCCGGCGGGTTGGGTGCGGTGGTGGTAATAGTTGCCGAGTCCGTTGTCGATGATCGTGCGTGCGACTGCCTGACAACCCGGGCAGCAGGAAGGCCGCGCCTGACCCTCGAAATCCACCGGGTAGTGCGCCCCCTGGGGCACCGGCAGGCCGCAATGGAAGCAACCGTCGTCGGTGGTCGTGGCGGCGGGGGATGTTTTGGCTGCGGTCATCGGGGTTGGGTGCTCGTAATTCGCCTATTCGATCGGGCCGTCACGGGCGGCCTCGGGGTTCGCGTCATCGGGCGACGGACTATCCCGCGCGGTCTTTTCGCGGGATCTGCCGCTGTTGGCGTAACGCCCGTGACGTCGCCTCGGGTTCGTGCGTGGTCACGGCCCGCGTCTTTACCCGCGGCATTGCTCGTCAGCCTCGCACCGTGCGGCGCCGGAAAGTCGCGAACGCCGCGATGGTACCCGATTCCGGGCGCGGGTTCCCCATGCCTGTCGCGACGAGGACCAATCCGGCACGTATGCGCCGGTCGGGGCGGCGTTCGCCAGCGTTGGCCGCGCGTCCGGAAGGTTTCCATTCGCGCCCGCGTCGCCCGTCCACTGGTGGCAACGTCATCGTATGCTAAGATTTCGTGCCTTTTCGCACAGCTTTTCGGATACTCCAAATGCTCGATCCAAAACTGCTTCGAACCGATCTGCAACGGACCGCCACCGAGCTTGCACGGCGCAATTTTAACCTGGATGTCGCTGCGTTCGAGGCGCTTGAAGCGCGGCGCAAGGCGCTCCAGACGCGCACCCAGGCGCTGCAGAACGAACGTAACACGCGCTCCCGGTCGATTGGCCAGGCAAAAGCGGCGGGTCAGCCGATCGAGCCGTTGATGGCGGAAGTCGGGCAGCTGGGGGACGATCTCAAGGCCGCGGAGGCGGAGCTCGATGCGTTGCAGACCGAGTTGCAGGATCTTGCGCTCCGCATACCGAACCTGTTGCATGAGTCGGTGCCTGACGGCGCCGACGAGAACGCCAATCTCGAGGTCGGCCGTTGGGGCGAGCCGCGCGCGTTCGCGTTCGCGCCGAAGGATCACGTTGATCTCGGCGAGGCCCTCGGAGGCATGGATTTCGCTGCCGCGTCGAAGATCTCCGGGGCACGTTTCGCGGTGTTGCGTGGGACGCTGGCCCGACTTCAGCGTGCGTTGACCCAGTTCATGCTCGACACACACACCACCGAGCACGGCTACCAGGAGGTCTACGCCCCTTATCTGGTCAACGCTGACAGTCTGCGCGGCACGGGCCAATTGCCCAAGTTCGAGCAGGATCTGTTTCGAACCACGGCGGGCGACAGCGTGTTTTATCTGATCCCGACCGCCGAGGTGCCGGTGACCAACCTGGTGCGCGATGTGATCGTCGAGGCCGATCAGTTGCCGCTGAAACTGGTCTGCCACACCCCGTGTTTCCGCTCCGAAGCAGGCGCCTATGGCAAGGACACACGTGGGTTGATCCGCCAGCACCAGTTCGAAAAAGTCGAGTTGGTGCAAATGGTCAAACCGCAGGATTCGTGGCAAGCGCACGAGGTACTCACGGCGCATGCCGAAACGATCCTCAAGCGGCTCGAGTTGCCGTTCCGACGAATGACGCTGTGCGCGGGTGACACTGGGTTTTCGGCCGCGAAAACCTATGATCTCGAAGTATGGCTGCCCGGCCAGGGCAAGTATCGCGAGATCTCGTCCTGTTCGAATTTTCTCGACTTTCAGGCGCGGCGGATGCTGGCCCGTTGGCGCAACCCGCAGAGCGGCAAGCCCGAACTGCTGCATACGCTGAACGGGTCTGGGCTCGCCGTGGGACGCACCCTGGTCGCGGTGCTTGAAAATTACCAACAGGCCGATGGCAGCATCACGGTGCCCGAGGTGCTGCGCCCCTATCTCGGCGGGATGAGCGCGATCGAACTGCCCCGCTAGACGCACATGAACCCGATCGTCACGACGATCCTGTTGCTGACGTTGTCCAATGTGTTCATGACATTCGCGTGGTATGCGCACTTGCGTAACCTGAATGATCGCGTCTGGATCGTCGCCGCGTTTGCGAGCTGGGGCATCGCATTGTTCGAATATTTATTGCAGGTGCCGGCCAACCGCATTGGTTACCAGGTACTGTCGCTGGGTCAGCTTAAGATCCTGCAAGAGGTCATCACTCTGACAGTTTTTGTGCCATTCGCATGGCTGTACATGAAGGAACCGCTCAAGCTCGATTATCTATGGGCGGCATTGTGCATCCTGGGCGCGGTGTATTTCATGTTTCGTGATCGGTTGCCCGGCGCGTAGCGTACGATTCAAGCAGGCGCTGGCGGCGTGAGCGCCGTTCGGACTTGAACAGGGTATTCGAGGCCTTGAGCCCGCCGTTGGCGTCGCTCGCGAACGGGTGGGGGCAAGCACCTGTCGCGGCAAAGTGATGCCACGCGTGGCGGCCGCGAACGAAGCCGCGCGAACGAGGTCGGCAGTCAATCCATGGCCATTGCGAATCGAGGCGGGAAACCCGCCCCGTCGCGTAGTCGGTGCGCTGCGATCAGCGCTTGTTGGTGCGCAGACCGAGCAGGCTATAGGCCGGGCAGATGCCGATCAGGGCCGTCGCGATCGGCACCAGGCCGATCCAACCCCACGGTGTTTGCGGTCCAACGAACACCATCGCGATCAGCGCCAATCCGACGATGATGCGCAAGGCCTTGTCAATTGATCCTACGTTTTGGGTCATGCTGGAACTCCTCGGGGTTAGAATGTGGGCAACATTGTGCGGCAGCGTGGCGCCGGGGTCAGTGACTCAGTCACTTAAGGCCCGAACGCGTCGCGCGATGCATGTCCCAACGATTTTTCAAACCTAAATCCATCGAGCGTGCGGCATGCCGTTCTTCGACAAGCGATTCCATCCGCCGGGGACAACACCCGGCACCCTGCGTCAGCATAGGGCACCGCACGCGCCGGCCACGTTTCACCTGATCGAGTACGACGCGGAGCATTACGAGGAGCACCACGAGCTCCCGCCGGATGCCTGTAGTGCATACCTGGAATCGCCCACGATCACCTGGATTCATTTGCAGGGTCCAGTCGCGGTTGACGCTTTGCATGTGTTGGGCGAGCGTTTCGGGCTGCACCCCTTGGCATTGGAGGATATCGCCAACAGCGGTCAGCGGCCAAAGCTCGATGCGTTTCCCGAGCAATTGTTCGTTGTGTTGAGCCAACCTTGGCTACGCGACGGCGCACTGGGCTTCGACCAGATCAGCTTGTTTTTCGGCCAGCATTACGTCGTGAGTTTTGACGACGGCGCGCAGGATCGATTCGAGTTGGTGCGCGAGCGTTTGCGGCTGGGTCGCGGCAAGATCCGCGAGCGTGGCGCCGACTACCTGTTATATGCCCTGATAGATTCCGTGGTTGATGGCGGATTTCCGGTACTCGAAGCCTACGGCGCCGAGCTCGAGGCGCTCGAAGAAGGGCTGCTTGATACGCCCGGCCACGCGGCGATGCAGCGACTGCATCTGTTGCGACGCGACGCGGTATTGCTGCGGCGGGTGCTATGGCCGCAGCGCGAGGCGGTCGCGAAGCTTCTGCGCGATGAGTACTCGGTGCTCGACGAACGTAACCGGGTGTATTTTCGGGATTGCCATGACCATGCCGTGCAGTTGCTCGATCTGCTCGAAAGCTATCGCGAAATGACCACGAGCCTGCTGGACCTCTACCTTTCGAGCGTCAGCTTTCGTCTCAATGAGACCATGCGCGTTCTGACCGTGATCGCGACCATATTTATTCCGCTTACGTTCGTCGCGGGTGTGTACGGGATGAATTTCGGCAACAAGTCCGACAGCCCGTGGGCAATGCCGGAGCTCAACTGGTATTACGGTTACCCCTTGTTATGGGGCGTCATGCTCGGCATCGCATTCGGCATGATCTACTATTTCAAGCGGAAAAACTGGTTCTGAACGCAACGAGCAACCGTTGTCGAGGCATGCCGAAGCAAGCGCGACGCGCGTTGGCCATAGACGCGACCGCCGAGAGCAGTGCGAATGGCACTTAAAGCCCCAACCAATTCAGCATGAATACAGCGAGGCACATGATGACGATGGACGTTCTGATCGTTGGTTGTGGCGATATTGGGCTCAGGGTTGCGCAACGCTATCGGGGTGACGGTGTTCGTGTGCGCGGACTGGTCCGCTCGGCTGCCGCGGTCGATGCGTTGTCCGCCGTGGGGATCACGCCCGAACGTCGCGATCTGGATGATCCCGCGAGTCTCGTCGACCTCGATCTGCGCGACGTCGACGTTTACTATTTCGCGCCGCCGCCGGATCGGGGCGTCGACGACCCGCGGATCGCCCATTTTCTGGCGATCGCACAGGGTGACAACCGGCCGCGAAAGCTCGTTTATATCAGCACGACCGGGGTTTACGGCGATTGCGCCGGCGCCTGGATCACCGAGATGCAGCCGGTCAATCCGCGTAGCGATCGGGGCAAGCGTCGATTCGCCGCCGAGTCCGCATTGCGCGCCTGGAGCGTGGCAACGGGCGTGCCCGTCGTGTTGTTACGCGTCCCGGGGATTTATGGACCCGGGCGGCTGCCCGTCAGCCGCTTGCGGCAAGGTTTGCCGGTGTTGATCGAGGCAGAGGCGCCCTACAGTAACCGGATACACGCCGAGGATCTCGCCGACATCTGCCGCGTCGCGATGGCACGGGCGCCCGCGGGTTCGGTCTTTAACGTGGCCGACAATCAACCGACCACGATGAGTCACTATTTCAACCGCATCGCGGACCACCTCGGTTTACCGCGACCTCCAGCCGTCAGTCTGGCCGAGGCGCGGGAAAAGCTGACACCGGCCATGCTGTCGTTTATCGAAGAGTCGCGTCGGATCGATAACCGCAAGCTGCGTGAGGAACTCGGAATCGAACTGCGCTACCCGACACTTGAGTCGTGGCTGGAGCGCGGCGAGACCGGGGGTTAGTCGCCACGGTCATCGCGTTTACTGCCCGTTTTGAGATGTTCGTCCCGGCGCGGCGTAGGGTGCTCGGCTATTATCCGGCCAACTCCCTACCGATGCCGGATACCGAAAATGACTGGATCAAGATTTCAATGGGTCGCCATCACCGCCTTGGTGGTTGCGCTGGCGGCGTGCGGCGGCGCTGCGGAGCGCAAGGACGCCTATCTCAGCAAGGCGCATGCGCTGTACCAAGAGGCTAACTACGAAAAGGCTCGCCTCGAGTTCAAGAATGCGATCTATATCGACCCGAAGGATAAAGGCGCGCATTTCTGGCTCGGACAGACCCACGAAAAGCTCGGCGATATCGGGTCCGCAGTCGGTGAATACCGCAATGTGCTCAAGTTGGACGACAACGATGTTCAGGCGCGGGTGCGATTGGGCTACCTCTATGCCTTTGCGAATGCGGTCGATCTGGCCGATACCGAGGTCAAACGTCTGCTCCAGCTTGAACCCGGTCATCCGGACGCACTCGCGATTCGCGCCCATCTCGCCGCGCGCGCGGGCGACCTTCCGGCCGCGTTGAAGGATGCCACCGCCGCCTACGAGGCCGCGCGCGATAGCACTGACGTTATCTCCGTGCTCGCCAGCACGCACACCCAATTGCGCGACTACTCGAAGGCCGTGGCGCTACTCGGCGACGCGTTGCGAAACCGCCCGGACGACACCGCGCTGTTGCTGCAACTCAGCCAGGTCCAGGTATTGAACGAGGACTACGTGGCTGCGATCCCGCCCTTGCAGCAGGCAATCGGGCTGCAACCCCAGAATCTCAAACTACGCTTGCTGCTCGCGGGCATACAGCTCAAACAGAATGATAACGCCGGCGCCGAACAGACCCTGCGGGCCGCGATCCAGGATCTGCCGGAGAATGATCAGGCCAAGACCACGCTGGTCGATCTGATCTACCGTTCACGCGGGCAGGCCGCCGCCGAGGAGCAGATTCGGGCGTTCATCGGCGAATCAAAGACGCCGTTGCGCATGAAGGTGATGCTGGCGTCGTTTCACGAGGCGCTGAAACAACCGGAAAAGGCGCGCGCGGTCTACGAGGAGATCATCGGCGATCGCTACGCGACGGCGGACGATCAATCCGTGATCAATGCGCGCGTCAGCATCGCCAACATGCTGGTGCGAGACCGCAAAATCGACGACGCCAAGCAAATGCTCGAGGTGGTCATCAAGGCCAGTCCGCGGAACGAGCCGGCGTTGTTGCTGCGAGGCAGGCTGGCATTGGCCGCCGGCGACACCCAGGGCGCAATCGCCGATTTCCGTTCGGTGTTGCAGGGTAACGCCAATTCTTCCGAAGGGCGACGCATGCTGGCGCGGGCGCACCTGCAGAATCAGGAGCCCGAGCTTGCGCGCGAGAACCTGCTGAAGGCGGTTACCACGAATCCAGCGGACTGGGATGCGCGCTACGAGTTGGCCGTTCTCCAGGCGCGCGCGGGCGAGTACACCCAAGCCGAGGAGAATCTCGAACTGATCCTGAAAGGGA
Organism: Thiotrichales bacterium; assembly: GCA_050329935.1. GTDB lineage: Bacteria > Pseudomonadota > Gammaproteobacteria > UWMA-0217 > UWMA-0217 > CAYSFW01. The sequence goes on from JBHJOI010000051.1 coordinate 45,968, forward strand.
AGCCCGGCAACCCGATCGCGCTCGATGCGTTGTTCAAACTGCAACTGACGCAAAAAGACGATGCCGGCCTGCGCAAGACGGTCGAACTGGCGCGCGAACTCAATCCCGACTCACCGATCGGTAACTATATGGCGGGGCTGATGCACCGTAGTCGCAACGATCTCGGTGCCAGCATCGAACAGTTCGAACTGGCTTTACAGAAAAATCCTGCGGCGGTCGAGCCGCTCACAATGCTGGTCAGCAACTACCTGGCCAAGGGGCAGTTCGACGCGGCGATTGCCAGAATCGAGAAAACCCTGCGCGCGAAGCCTGAACATTTCGTGGCCCGCAATTTACTGGGCGAGGTTTATCTGGCGCAGAAATCCTATCCAGCGGCCATCGATGCGTTCACTAAATCGATCGAACTCAGGCCTGGATGGTGGGTGCCGTATCGCAATCTGGCGCTGGCCTACCGTAATTCTGGCCGTCCGGAGCAGGCCATCGCCGCCTACGAGCAGGGGCTTGCCGCGACCGACCGGGCGGAATCGCTGGTGCTTGATCTCGCGCTGCTATTCGAGCAGCAACAGCAACCGGAGCGGGCGATCGAGCTCTATGAGTCGATCCTCGCGCGCAACCCGAACCACAGCGTCGCCGCGAATAATCTGGCGATGGTGTTGACCACTCAGAGCGATGACCGCCAACGCATCGAACGGGCCATGCAACTCGTCGAGAAGCTTAAACAAAGCAACGACCCGGCGCAGCTCGACACGGTAGGTTGGGTGAAGTTGAAGGCGGGTGAAACCCAGGCGGCGATCGATCATTTGCGGCGCGCGGCGGAGAAAGCGCCCAAGGTCGCGGTCATCCAGTACCACCTGGGCAAGGCTTACCTCGCGCAGGGTGACGCGGTCAACGCGCGGGCATCGCTGCAAACCGCGCTGAACCTGGGTCAGAGTTTCTACGCCGAGGATGACGCCCGGGCCGAGCTCGCGCGTCTACCGCAGTAGCGCAGGAAAAAGCGCACGTGGCGATATGCCGAGCCATCGGCCATCGCCACGTGCGTGGGCGCCCTGGCGCCTAGTCCGCCAAGCGCTCGAACGTTTCCTTGAGACGGTTCAAATCGGCGCGTTTGCGAAATGGTACATTGATTTCGTTGATCCGCACCGGGTACTCCGTTTCGATCTCGGCGCGCTGATGGCGATTCAGTCGATCTAATCCATCGAATCTGCGTTCAACGTCGCTGGCGACGATGAACTGACCCTCGCGTATAAGGAACAATGGCTCACGGGCCTGGGTGACGCGGAGTCCCTTGCGCGCGATCGTGACTGACAGCGGCAGGCAGGCGCGATCGCGTAGCCCAAGGTGATTCTCTGTGCCGTGGAACACGCAGTGTTCCGCCACACGATAGACGATCGCGGTGGGCGTGACCTGTACGTCATTGGCCTCGATCGAGGACTTGAGCACGAGCAGGTCGTCGCTCATCCGATCGGTCACGATCGGGGGCGGCGCAGCACTGGGAGCGGCCGTACCGTCGGCGGCGGGCGGCGCGGAAACCGGCGCGGCGTCGAGCGGCGCGTTACCGCACAGCTTGGTCACTTGGTCGTGCGTGAAGCCACGCTGAAGATAATGCTCGATATCCTCGCGCGAACACGTCTGAGCCGCGGCCCAGGCTGGTGCGCATAGCAGGATGAGGAGTGGTAACAGGCGGCGAATCTGGGTGTAAGTGTACATAGGCGTTGTTGCGGTGCTGTTGAAACTTGACGAATTACGGGCGGGGCGTTCGTTCTGGCTAGCGCGTCAGCGAGCCTCCTTTGCCCCGGGGAATTCCTGCGCGTGAATACGTGCGACTAGCGATCGTGACCGGTCAGCCGGTCGGATTCCAGTGTAAGACCCCGCCAAAGTCGCGGCAACCGTAACGGGTCATCGCGTCCGTGGACACGCGGACTCGTAGAACGGTCGGTCGGAACCCGATTTCGTGACCGATGCCGTATCGCGCGCCGCCTTATTCGCTATGCTAACGGGCTAGCCACCGGTTGGTCGCGGACTGACCCGTCACCCGTCGAGGTGGTCGCCAATCCCTTGGAGCGCGCCTTATGTCTATCGAGCTTTACAATGACGGACGCCACATCTGCGTCTCGTTTTCGGACCTCGTCACCGGCGATGCGGTTCAGGCCAACCAGTTTCTGATTATCGACAACGAACATGCGGCGCTGATCGATCCCGGCGGCGAGCTGACCTATACCCGACTCTATATGGCGGTCAGCAACTATGTGAGTGTCAAGGGCCTGGACTTTGTCATCGCATCCCACCAGGATCCGGATATCGTCGCGTCGATCAATCGCTGGCTGCTGGGCACGCAATGCAAGGTCGTGGTGCCAGAGCTCTGGCAGCGCTTCATTCCGCATTTTACCCGCACCGACAAACTGAGCGGTCGCCTCGTCACGATCCCTGATCAGGGTAGTCACATCGCGCTGGGCAAAATGCGCCTCATCGCGCTGCCGGCGCACTTTCTCCACGCCGAAGGCAATTTTCAGTTCTACGATCCGATCAGCAAGATTCTGTTCTCGGGCGACATGGGCGCAAACCTCGGGGAGGCCGACCTCGATACCCCGTTCAAGCGCTTCGAAGACGCGATACCGGCGATGGAGGGGTTCCACCGCCGTTACATGAACTCGAACAAGGTCTGCCGCTATTGGGCCAACATGGTCAAGGATCTCGATATCGAAAGCATGGTGCCGCAACACGGCCGTCCGTTTCGCGGCAAGAAAATGGTCCGACAGTTCCTCGAATGGATATCCGGCCTGGAGTGTGGAATCGACCTGATGACGCAGCAAAACTACCGGGTGCCCGGACTTTAACGCGAAATACCCGAATCACTGAGTCAACCGAGCGGCTGGAACAGATCCAATAGTTCATCGGCGCTGAAGGTTGGCGCGCCGGCGGCGGGCTTGCCATGCACGGCGTCGGCGAGCGCCTGCTTTTTTTGTTGCAGCACGAGCATGCGGTCCTCGACGGTGTTTTCGGTGATCAGCTTGTAGACGAACACGGTTTTGTCCTGACCGATGCGGTGGGCGCGGTCGGTGGCCTGCTGTTCGACCGCCGGGTTCCACCACGGGTCGTAGTGAATCACCGTGTCGGCGGCGGTGAGATTGAGGCCGACGCCACCGGCCTTGAGGCTGATCAGGAACACCTTTGCGTCGCCGTGCTGAAACGCGTCGACGGCGCGTTCGCGGTCGCGGGTCTGACCGGTCAGCTTGCTGTAGCGAACCCGCAGGCGGTCGAGTTCTGGTTCGATCAGGCTCAGCATGCTGGTGAACTGCGAAAACAAGAGGATCTTGCGTCCTTCCTCGATCATCTCGGGCAGGATTTCGAGCAGCATCTCGAGCTTGGCCGAGGTCTTAACCTGGCGTGCGCGATCGAGCTTGACCAGGCGCGGATCGCAGCAGATCTGGCGCAACTTGAGCAGGGCGTCGAGGATCATGATGTGGCTGCGGGAGAACCCCTGTTTGCTGATCGCCTCGCGGATCTTCTTGTCCATCGCGAGGCGCACGCTTTCATACAGATCACGCTGCCGGCCTTCGAGGGCGATCGAACGCACGATTTCGACTTTCTCGGGCAATTCGCTCGCGACTTGTTGCTTGGTTCGGCGCAGCAGGAAAGGCTGTATGCGTTTGCGCAGGCGGGCGCTGCGATCGGTGTCGCCGAGCTGTTCGATCGGACGGCGGAACAGGCGCTGAAAGCGGTCCTGGGTGCCGAGCAGGCCCGGCATCAGAAACTCGAAGATCGACCACAGTTCGCCAAGATGGTTCTCCATCGGCGTGCCGGTGAGGCAGAGCTTGTGTGCGGACTTCAGACCGCTGATCGCCTGGGTCGTGAACGCCTTGGGATTTTTGATCGCCTGGGCTTCGTCGAGAATCAGGTAGTGCCAGGGTTGTTCGCGCAGGGTGTCCCAGTCGCGGCGGGCGAGGGCGTAGCTGGTCAATACCAGGTCGTGGTTGCCGATCGCGGCGAAATGTTGTTTGCGTTCCGCGCCGTGCAGCACCAGTACCTTGAGGTCCGGCGCGAATTTCTCCGCCTCTCGGCGCCAGTTGCCGATCAGGCTGGTCGGCGCGACGATCAGGCTCGCGTGCTGGGCATGGCCGAGTTCCTGTTCGCGTAACAGCAGCGCCAGGGTCTGGACCGTTTTGCCGAGGCCCATGTCGTCGGCGAGGATGCCGTTGAAGCCGAATTCGCGTAGGAAATTGAGCCAATCGAGGCCAAGGCGCTGATAGCCGCGCAGCTCGGCGCGCAGGCCCCGCGGCGGATCGACCGTGGCGACGCCGGCGAACGCCTGGAGCCGCGCGGTGAGTTCGTTGAGGTCGCCGCCGCCATGCCAGGACACGCTATCGTCCAGCAGCAAGTCGCCGAGTTGCAGTGCCTGGGCGCGGCTGAAGCGGAGTCGGCCGTCGTCGTCGAGCGGCGCTTGATCGTAGAGCTCGACCAGGGTGTCGTAGATCGCGAGCACTCTGGGGGTCGGTAGTTTCAGCCAGCGCTGATCGTCCACCGGCGCCAGGATGTAGGGTTGTTCAACCAGCCAGGCACGCAGCGTCATCGGGTCGCTGCTTTGCTTCAGCAGTTCCACCAATGCCGGCAGCAGATTGACCCGCTCGCCGTCGATCTCGACCCCCAGACTCAGCGCGAACCAGCCGTCTTCCTCGGTCTCGGCCCAATCGCCCTGCCACTCGTCGACGTCGTCGAATCGCAGTTGAAACCCGCTGTCGCGCTCGATGCGCCAGCCTTGCGCCTCCAGTCTGGGCACATCGTGTTGCAGAAACCGGTCCCAATGTTGCGCGTTGCGCAGCGCGCCGCCCCACTGAAACGCGAACGCGCCCGGCGGGCCGGCGGGGATCGGTTGCAGCTGGCAGTCGCGCAACTGGCGCAGCGCCGCGCGTTCGGTCTCAAGGTCGCGCTCGATGCGGTATTGAACGTTGTCCCTGACCTCGCAGCTCAAGGTCTCGTGATCGGTCGGCGGCAGCGCGCAATCGGCATAAACGAACCCGAGGTCCACCGCATGGCCACCAAAGTCCGAGAATGTCTCCGGGTCCGCGCGCAGCCGCAGGCGCGGGGTCGGCGTCAGGCCCATCAGCGTCTCGATGCGGACGTCGACCGGCACCGGCGGCGTCAGCGCATATTCCGGGACCTCCAGCACCAGGCGCCGACTCACGTCCTCGAGACGATCGCCCGGGATCGTTGGCGCATCGAGCAGTTGATCGATTTGCGCGTTCGACAGATGCGTTTGCAGCGCGCCGCCCTCATTGGCCTCGAGGTCGATGTAATGCAGCCGGTCGATCAGCACGAGATGGCTCGCGGGCGGCGTCACCGCCGGGCGCAGGCGTTTGCCGTGGGTCTCGTCCATCCAGATGAAGGTCAGCGCGCGCGGCTCACCGACATGGAGGGTCGGTCCTTCGATGCTCTGCCAATGCAAGCGGCCGGTTTGCAGCATCTTGCGAAATGCCAGCGCGCCGAGATCGCCGTTCAAGGGATGACCATAGTGATACAGGTAGCGTTGACCGCGCGTTAGCAGGGTGGCGATCTCGCGATCCGCGTCGGTCGCGAAGCTGAGACTGCCATAGCTTTCCAGCACGCGCTCGAGTGCGACGTTTTGCGCCTTGCCGAAGCCGCCCTTTTGTAACCTGCGCGAGGCGACCGTCGCGACCCGGTAACGATAGGTGGCGTTCTGGTCCGGCTGGAGCAGATACAGGATGATCCGGGACTCCTCGGCGGTTTCGGCGCCCGGTTTCGCGTCCGGTTCGCGCAGACGTTTCAACCACTGCTCGACCGGATCGGCGCGCACCGTGAAATCCGCGTCGGGTTTGATGTATTCCTGGATATAGGCGAGACACACCGCCGCGACGTGCTTGCAATTGGCGCGCATTGGACAGGTGCATTCCCCCAGCGGAATGACGCGCTTGCGTTGATTGATGATCGCCACGCTGACCGAATACGGTTCGAAATCACTGCCCCGCACATTGGCCTGAACCAGCAGGTGACCGCCCGCGAACGAAACGGTCAGCTTGCCGACTCGTCCCTCGCGAAAGTACGTGCGGCCTCGGATAAACGCCTGCCGGCCGCAGAGGGCGATGATGCTGTCCTGACTGAGCGGGGTGAACGCGGGCTTCAAGCAATCGATCCGGTTGACTCAAACCGCTGATGTTAACCCCGTTGAGGTGCGGAACGTTACTGGCTCGGCGGTTATCTGTCGTACCGAATCAGTGTCTGTCCGGGCGCGTCACCGGTATGATCCGGTTGAATTCGGTCCCCACGACGGCGCTGAGTGGCGTGGGGCGCGGGTGCTTTGTTTTCGTGGAACCTACCATGACTCGATCGACCTCATGAGCACTGCAAAACTAGCTAGCTGTCTCCGCTATTGGCTTCTCGCCGGTGTGTTAATGGTCTTCGGTGTCCCGGGCGCGGCTGCCGCCACGCCGGAATCGACGCAGAAGGCGGATGCCCAAGCAGCGGCGATGGCGCTCGAGAAAGTGAGCCTGCAGCTGATCTGGAAACATCAGTTTCAGTTCGCCGGATTTTATGCCGCGCTCGAGAAGGGCTTTTACCGTGAGCACGGTTTGGACGTCGAGATCAGGGAATACGTCGGCGGCAGGGACATTCTCGGCGATGTGGTTTCGGGCAGGGCTACTTACGGGCTGACGAACAGTCGCGTGGTCGAAGCGCGCCTCGCCGGAATGCCGGTGCGACTGCTGGCTAACTATTTTAAACGTTCCGCGTTGATCATCGTGGCCCAACCGGGTGTTCGCTCGTTGAGCGAACTTGCGGGCAAACGCCTGATGATCGATCACAAGGATCTCGACTCGCCGCTCATTTGGCGCGCATTTCAGGACGCGGGCTTGATACCGGGCGAGAATCTCGAAATCGTGCCGCATGCCTACGATCCGTCGCCATTCATCAACGGCGAGGTGGACGCCACCACGGCGTTCGTGACCAACGAACGCTTCCAGATCGAAACCAGCGGCATTCCCTTCGAAGTCATCGATCTGGCGAAGTATCTGCCTTCGGCGGGCGATATGTATCTTTTCACGGCCGACGACGAGACCACCCACAATCCCGAACGCACAATGGCGTTCGTCGAAGCGAGTCACAAGGGCTGGCAATACGCACTGGACCATCCTGACGAGATCATCGACTTGATCCTCGAGAAATACAGTCAACGCAAGTCTCGCGAGGCGTTGCGATACGAAGCGGAGCAAGTCTTGGAGCGCGTGTTGCCGTTGGATTTTCCGCTGGGCGTGGTGTACCCGGACCGTATCGAAACGGTGGCGGCGGTGATCCTGGAAAAGCGCGGCGGCGCGTACGACCTCGCTCGCTTGAAGGATTTTCTGTTCGTCAAGCCAGGGTCGGGTGCGCACGTCGTCAACCTGACGCTAGAGGAGCGGGCGTGGCTGAAGGCGCATCCGACCATTCGCGTGGGCATCGATCCGCAGTGGGCACCGGTGGAGTTCGTTGATGAAATGGGCGTCCCGCAGGGGATCTCCCTGAGCTATCTGCGACGACTGGAGACCCTGCTGGGGGTCAAATTCGAGATCGCGTCCAATCTGACCTGGCTGCAAGCACACGAGCGACTCGAGCGCGGCGAGCTGGACATGCTACCCGCGATCTCCGAGACGTCACAACGCAGGCGATTGTTTCATTTCACGGAGCCCTATCTGTCGATTCCGATCAATATTTTCTCGGCGCAAGATGTCGCCTACCTGGGCAGCATCAAGGCCTTGCGGGGGAAGCGTGTCGCCGTGGTCGAGGGCTACGCCATTCACGACTGGCTCAAGCGCGATTATCCGGAGTTGGAGTTGGCGCCGGCCCCCAGTCTCGACGCGGCCGTGCGTTGGGTCGCGGCCGGCGAGGCCTTCGCGCTGATCGACAACTTGGTGACGACCAGCTATTACATTGGAAAGTCCGGGCTTGCCCACGTACGTGTGGCGGGTGAAACGCCGTATTCGAACCGGCTGGGCATCGCCGTGCGTCAGGACGCGCCGCTGCTCGCGGGCATTCTCCAGAAAGGCCTGGATGCGATACCGCAGAGCGAGCGTGATGCGATCTACAACGAATGGATATCGATCAGTTACAAGCACAGCGTGGACTACACGCGAATCTGGCAGTTGCTTGCCGTTTCAGGATTGATCGTCGCGATCGTGCTGTACTGGAATCGTCGCCTGGCGCGCGAAGTCACTCGACGACGTTCGATCGAGCAGGCGCTCAAGCTAGCCAAACTGGAGGCCGAAGCCAGTAACCGCGCGAAGAGCGACTTTCTCGCAAAGATGAGCCACGAAATCCGCACGCCGATGAATGCAATGATCGGCTTGACGCATCGGCTGCGACAGACCGAGCTGACGCCGCGGCAGACTGACTATCTGGACAAAATCCACTCGGCCTCGGCGACGTTGTTGGGCATCATCGACGACATTCTCGATTTCTCGAAAATCGAGGCGAACAAGCTGACGCTCGATTCGATCGCGTTTCGTATCGACGACGTGCTTCAGCAAATCAAGTTTCTGTTTGGCGACAAGGCGCGGCAACAAGGGCTTGGGTTTCATATCGAACGCGACGGTGATGTGCCCGAGTGTCTGCTCGGGGATCCCAGACGGTTGGCGCAGATTCTGATCAATCTGGTGGACAACGCCGTCAAGTTCACCCTTCAGGGCGACGTCACCGTCCGCGTCGGCCGAGTGGTCGCGGACCCTGGTCACATCGGTGTGGCGTTTCACGTCAAGGACACCGGGCCCGGCATCAGCGAGGAAGACCAGGCGCGCTTGTTTCAACCGTTTTCCCAGGTGGACAACTCGCTGATACGGCGTCACGGTGGCAGTGGACTCGGTTTGGCGATCTCGCGATCGTTGGCGCGGATGATGGGCGGCGAGGTGGTGCTCACGAGTCAACCCGGCGTCGGGAGCACATTTTCGTTCGTGGCGAACTTTCGCGCCTGCGACGATCAAGCGGTGGTCGAGTTCGCCGTTGTCGACGCGGGCGCGAAGCGTGGCACCGTTCGCGTGCTGTTGGTCGAGGACGATGCCTTGAATCAATGGGTGGCGCGTGAGTTTCTGGAGCAGTTCGACGCGGTGGTCACGATTGCAAATAACGGCGTCGAGGCGCTCGAATGGCTCGAACGAGCCACCTTCGATCTGGTCCTCATGGATCTCCAGATGCCAGAAATGGACGGTTACGAGGCCGTGAACCGGATTCGTCGCAATCCCGCGTGGGCGCATCTGCCGATCGTCGCGATGACGGCGCACGCCATCGCCGGCGAGCGGAACAAATGCCTGTCGGCGGGGATGAATGACTATTTGACGAAGCCCATTGAGCCCGCGCACCTGGCCGTCGTGGTGGACGAGTGGGGCCGCGGAGGTGGTCGACGGCTGGCGGACCACGAAGCGCCACCGTCAGAGCGCGTGCATGCGCGGATCGAGACCCGACTCGGGCAGCTCTACGAAACCCTCGGCGAGGCGCGCGGCAAGGCGCTGCTGATCGAGACCCAAACCTATCTGGCCGCGTCAAAAACCACGCTCGTGGAGGCCCTGAATGGCGGGCATTGGACCGAGGCCGCCGCGATCGCGCACGACATCAAGGGGGCGTTCAGTCTTTATGGCTCAGCACGGTTGGAGCGCTTGCTCAAGCGCGTTGCCGAGGGGCCAGTCAATCCGGGTGCGGATCGCGATCTGGCGGATGAGTTGACGCGTTGTCTGGAGGAAACCCTGAGCATCATCGATGCCTGGCTTGCGGGGCACGCGCCTTGAGTCCGAAAGCGGCCGTCTCGCGAAGCGTTACGTTGGGCATCACCCTAATCGCTGCTGCTGACGCGGTTCTTGCCTTTATCTTTCGAGAGGTAGAGGGCGCGATCGGCGCGGTTGATGATCTTTTCGAGTGAATCCTCGGGGCGGAAACCAGCAACACCAAGGCTGACGGTAATGCGCTTGCCGTCGATGATCTGGGCGGATTCGATGGCCACCCGCACTCGTTCGGCGATTTCACTGGCGCCGCGGATGTCGGTTTCGGGGCAAATGATCAGAAACTCCTCGCCGCCCCAGCGGGCAAAAAAATCGGTGTCCCGAATCAGCGGCCGAACGACCTCGGCTATTCGCGTCAGCGCCTCGTCGCCGGTGCTGTGGCCGAGGGTGTCATTGACCCGCTTGAAGTCATCGACGTCGAACAGAATCAGGGTCAGCGGCCGGGCGTAACGCTGGGCGCGACGGTATTCCTGCTCCAGCAGCAGCTGCGCCTTGTGGCGATTGTAAACGCGCGTGAGCGAGTCGGTGTTCGCGAGGCGTTCAAGCGTCTTGTTGGCGTCCTCGAGTTCCCGGGCCGTGGTAAAGACAAGGTGTGACATCGCGCGCATCTCGAGGGTGTCCTGCGAGAAGCTCACGCGGTCGCGATCGCGCTCGCGTTGTGGTTTCGAGCGCGAACCCTCGCCGATGCACAGCACGGTCTGGGTGTAGTGCAGCAGGGCGGGTTCCTGCGCGGTGTAGTAGAACTGGCCGACCGAGAACATGCCGAGGGTCGGCGCGATCGCGGTGTACTGCTGGAACTGTTCCTGCGTCAGCGAACGCATCAATACGGTGCGGGCGATGCTGGAGA
>JBHJOI010000052.1:0-2280 GCA_050329935.1 Thiotrichales bacterium
CTGTCTGAAAACCCCAGGGCGGTGCTGCGCGAAGCGGACCGCGTGCTGGTGCCGGACGGACGGTTGCTGATCATCGGCATGGACCCGTGGACACTCTGGAACGCGCTGCAGCGTCTCCAGGGGCGGCGTTACCCATTTCACACCCAGGGGCGAATCAAGGACTGGCTTGATTTACTGGGGCTAGAACAGGAGCGCAGCGAGCTGCTGCCGGTTTCGCGCTGGGAGCTGCCCGGCTGGTTGATGCGTTGGCCGAAGACCCGTGAGCTTGGCAACTTGTTGGCGTCGAACGTTGCCGGCGGGTACGCGATCATGGCGCAAAAGCGGACCACCACGATGACAACCGTACGCATGCGTTGGCGACTCAAACCACGTCTGGTTGCCGGCGGGTTCACGCGTCCCGCGGTGAGGAACGGCAATCATGGCTGAGGTGATCGAGATCTTTACCGACGGCGCGTGTCGCGGCAATCCCGGCCCCGGCGGATGGGGCGCGTTGCTACGATTTGGCGATCACGTCAAGGAGCTTTCGGGGTCCGAGTTGGCGACTACCAACAACAGGATGGAGATGATGGCCGCGATTGCGGCGCTCGAGAGCCTGCGTCAGGATCGCTTTCGCGTGGTGCTGACCACCGACTCGCGTTATGTGCAGGATGGAATCAGCCAATGGCTGCCGAACTGGAAGCGCAGGGGTTGGCTGACCGCGAGCCGTCAGCCGGTTAAGAACGTCGATTTATGGCAGCGACTGGACACGCTCGCGCAGCAGTTCGACATCGACTGGCGTTGGGTCAAAGGGCATAGTGGGCACCCCGAGAATGAACGGGTGGACCAACTGGCCAATCAAGCGATCGATCGGATGCTATCCGGGCGGCGCTGACGCCAGCCGGCGGATGATATGACTACTTACCGCTAAACGTTTAGCCAATGCGACAGATCGTACTCGACACTGAAACCACCGGACTCGAAGTGGAGCAGGGGCACCGCGTGATCGAAATCGGCTGCGTCGAGCTGATGAATCGACGGGTGACGCGGCGCGACTTCCACTATTACCTGCAGCCAGATCGCGATATCGAGGACGGCGCGATCGCGATTCACGGGATCAGCAACGAGTTTCTGGCGGATAAACCGCGGATGCGCGACGTAGCCGAGCAGTTTGTCGAATTTGTCCGTGGCGCCGAGCTTATCATCCATAACGCGCCGTTTGACGTCGGATTTCTCAATGCCGAGCTGGGACGGCTAGGCGCGCGCTGGGGTCGACTCACCGACTATTGCACGGTCGTCGATACCTTGCAGATGGCGCGCGAGAGGTATCCGGGGCAAAAGAACAACCTCGATGCGCTGTGCAAACGTCTGGGCATCGACAACGCTCACCGCGAGTTGCACGGGGCGCTGCTTGACGCGCGCATCCTCGCCGACGTCTATCTCGCGATGACGGGCGGACAAACCGCGCTTGGCTTGAGCGACGAGGCCGGTGACGAGGGACAAACCCATGCGATTGTTCATCGCAATGTGCAACGGACCGCGCCGATTCGCGTCGTGCGGGCAGATGCTGCGGAGCTTGATCGCCACGCGCGGATGCTGGAGGTCATCGAAAAGGCGGGTGCCGGGAAGCGGATCTGGCAATGATCCCGACGCCGACGAATTACTTCTTGAGCAAGCGCTCCTTTTGTCGCTGCCAGTCGCGGTCTTTCTCCGTGGCACGCTTGTCGTGCTGCTTTTTGCCTTTTCCGAGCCCGAGTTCGAGCTTCGCACGGCCGTTTTTCCAGTACAACGCCAACGGCACCAGGGTATAGCCCTTGCGTTCCACCGCGCCGATCAGGCGATTGATCTCGTTACGATGCAGCAACAGACGTCGCGTCCGGGTCGGATCGGCGACGACATGGGTTGAAGCCGAGCTCAGCGCCGAGATGTGGCAACCAAACAAAAAGGCCTCGCCGTCCTTGAGCAGCGCATAGCTCTCCTTCAACTGCACGCGCCCGGCACGCAGGCTCTTCACCTCCCAACCTAGCAGCTCCATGCCGGCTTCGAACCGTTCTTCAATAAAAAAGTCGAACCGGGCAGACTTGTTCTGCGCGATGTTGGCTGGGGTGTTGGGCTTGGCTTTCGTCATCGCGCGATTATACGGATGGTTGACGCCGAAATGGCAATCCACTGATACGCAATTCAACCTAGAATCCTCGGTTGGACGTGCCGGAGTGTGCGGTATTCGTGGCGCAGGGTACAAATCCGCCTGGAGCGGATTTGGACAGCTCGTGGCTGGCCCGAAGGGCGGATGCCAGGGATGGC
>JBHJOI010000053.1:0-40269 GCA_050329935.1 Thiotrichales bacterium
GACCTCACCCTTAGGAGGGGTGCGCTCTATCCAGCTGAGCTACGGGGACGAAGGGGGCGGATTATAGGGGTTTTCCGCGCGGCGGTCATGGCTTGCGCGTGGGTTGGGGGGCCTCGGGCGCGGGATTCTGGCCACCGGCGGGTGTGAACGTGCTAAATTCTTGGCACATCCGTGCAACCTTTCCAACCGCGTCGATGAGCAAGTGCCGATTGATCTACAAGAGTCTCGCGACCGAGCCGTTGCTGTCGAACGAGGCGTTGAACGAGTTGATGCTTTTGAGCGCGGCGAGCAACCGCGAGCAGCGTATCAACGGGCTCCTGCTCCTGACGGGCAAGCGTTTTCTTCAGGTGCTGGAGGGGCCGGAGAAGGCGGTCAATCGTCTGTTCGACAAGATCATGCGTGACCCGCGCCACCACGAGGTGAATCTGATCGCTTACGAGCCGATCGGCCCGACTTATTTCGAGGAGTGGAACATGCGGCTGGTCGATCTTTATGATCTACCATCGCGCGAGCGTGAGTGTTTCACGCGCAAGTATGCGCACAAGGACGGGATGTTGCTGATCCCGGATCAACTCCATCTGGTTTACGCGTTGTTGCTAGATGCGCGCGCGTTTTGCCTCGATCACAGCTGGGCCGAGCACATTGGCGACGCTTCGCACTGAACAGTGCGCGGTGTTCGAGTCGGCGCTCCGCGGCCCCGCGCAAGCCCTCTTTCAACCCGACCACGTTTCTAGGGATGCCTGAGATGAATCGTTTACGCCGTGTCATCGCCGTTAGCACGAGTCTGTGCCTGCTCGCGGCGAGCCTGCCCCTCCCCGTCGCGGCCCAGCCCGAGGCGCCCGCCGGACTGGTCACGACCGCCGAGGTCATCGGCATGGACCGCGCCACGCTCGCCGATCTGATGGCGCGCACCGAGGTCCGCGCCGCGTTGCTCGAGCGCGGTGTCGATCCGACCGCGGTCGAAGCCCGGCTCGCGGGGCTGACGCCGGAGGAGCTGCGCCTGTTGTCGAGTCGTCTGGACGAGTTGCCGGCCGGCGCGGCCGATATCGTCGGGGTGTTGTTCGCGGTGTTCGTGATCCTGCTGGTGACGGATATTCTGGGTCTGACCAAGGTGTTTCCGTTCACCCGTTCGATCAACTGAGCGCGCGCCCCGCCGTCGGGGCGACGATTGGCGAGCGGCGCGTGTACCGCGGGTAGCCCGGGTTTGTTTCATTCCGGCGCCAACGCCTTCATCCGGCAGGTTCGGCGGATCATCCCGCTCGTGGCGCTGCTGACGCTCGCGGTCGCACTCACGAGCTGCGCCACGCCGCCGCAAACCCGTGCCCTGATCGAGGCCGCGCCGCCGAGCCTGCCGCCGCGCGCGCTGCTGGAACAGGTGCCTTTCCTGTCGCAGGACCGCGACCAATGCGGTCCGGCGGCGCTCGCGATGGCGCTCGGCTCGAGCGGTCATTCCATTACGCCGGATGCGTTACGCGAGCAGGTTTTTCTGCCGGCACGCGGCGGCAGTCTGCAACCGGAAATGCTCGCGACCGCGCGGCGTCATGGGCGGCTCGCGCTGGTGTTGCCGCCGCGCCTCGACGCGGTGTTGCAGACGGTCGCGGCGGGTTGGCCGGTGATCGTGTTGCAAAACCTGTCGCTGCCGGTTTTTCCGCGCTGGCACTATGCGGTGGTGGTCGGCTACCACCTCGCGGCCGATGCGATCGTGCTCCATTCCGGCCGGAATGAGCGGCTGCGGCTACCGCTCGCCGTGTTCGAATACACCTGGGGCCGCAGCCGGCACTGGGCGATGATCGCATCCGCGCCGGACCAACTGCCCGCGCATATCGACGCCACCACGCTGCTGCGCGCGGCCGTCGCGCTGGAACCGGTCGATGCCGCCGCCGCTCGTCTCGCCTACGCGGCGTTGGTTCAACGCGACGCGACGCTGTATCCGGCCTGGATGGGGCTCGGCAACACCGCCCACGCGGCGGCCGACCCCAAGGCCGCGGCCGACGCCTTTCGCGCCGCGAGCCAACTGCGCCCCGATCACGCCGACGCCTGGAACAATCTCGCCCGCGCGCTGCACGCCACCGGACAATTCGACGAAGGCCATCGCGCGGCGCTGCGCGCGGTCGAGCTCGGCGGCGCGCGCAGCGAGCTCTATCGCCAAACCCTGCGGCTATTCGCGCCTGAGGTTCGCTGAAATCCTGATCGCGTCATGGCCTTGATCCGGTTTTCGCGCCGATGCGATAGACTTGCCTCATGCCATTCGTGATGCTCGGTTTACTCTTCGCGCTGCTCGTGTTCGCCCCGCAATGGTGGGCACGGCGCACGTTCAAACGCCATGCGGAGCCGCTCGATCGCATTCCCGGCACCGGCGCCGAGCTGGCGCGTCACCTGTTGGACCGCATGGGGATGAAGGACGTCAAGGTCGAGGCGACCAAGCCCGGCGGCGACCACTACGATCCGATGACGCGCACGGTTCGGCTCAGCCCGGACAACCACGATCAACGCTCGCTGACCGCCGTCGCAGTGGCGGCGCACGAGGTCGGCCATGCGATTCAGCACCACACCAATGACCCGCGGCTCGCCCTGCGCACGCGCATGGTCACGCTCGCCCAATCCGCGCAACAACTCGGCGCGGCGGCGATGGTGGTGCTGCCATTCGCGGTCGCGATCACGCGCGCGCCGGGGCTTGGGGTGTTGATGTTCCTGATCGGCCTCGCCAGCATGGGCATGGCCACGGTGGTGCATTTCATCACCCTGCCGGTGGAGGTCGACGCGAGCTTCAACAAGGCCTTGCCGATCTTGCGCGAAGGCGGTTACATCGCCGCCGAGGACGAGACGGCGGTGCGCAGCATTCTGCGCGCGGCGGCCTACACTTATGTCGCCGCGTCGCTCGCCAGCCTGCTCAATATCGGACGCTGGATCGCGATGTTGCGCCGCGCCTGAAGCGTTCCGTCAAAAACCAACAATCACCCGGAAGACCACCATGCACGACCCCGCCACCATCGGTATCGTTTCGATCAGCGACCGCGCCAGCCGCGGCGTTTACGAGGACGAAGGCATTCCCGCGCTGCGCGACTGGCTCGGCGCCGTGCTGCTCAACCCGCTGCATTTCGTCGAACGGCTGATCCCGGATGAACAACCGGAGATCGAATCGACGCTGATCGACCTGGCCGACCGGCAAGCGTGCTGTCTGGTGTTGACCACCGGCGGCACCGGCCCGGCGCCGCGCGACGTGACCCCCGAGGCGACCCTCGCGGTCGCGCACAAGGTGTTGCCCGGGTTCGGCGAGGCCATGCGCGCGGTGAGCCTCAAGTACGTGCCGACCGCGATTCTGTCGCGTCAGGTCGGCGTCACCCGCGGTGCCTGCCTGATTCTCAATCTACCGGGGCAACCCAAGGCGATCAAGGAGACCCTGGACGGCATTTTCGCGGCGGTGCCCTACGGCGTCGACCTGATCGGCGGTCCCTACCTCGAATGCCGCGAGGCGCTGATCAAGGCGTTTCGACCCAAGTCGGCTCGGCGTCCATCGATCTCGGATTGAGGCCGGTCGCGGCCGAATCCGCCACGCGACGAGGCCGCGAACGCGCCCGTTATTTCCTGCCTTCCTGACTCCGCATCCGGCCGCGCGCCACGGCGTCACCTTGAGTCATTCCCCCTCGCCGAACGTAAGTCGAAACCCCAACTTCGGCGCAATTGACAAATTCGGTTTGGATTGCGATGGTTCGTCGCCACTTCGAATTCATCGAAGCGTCACATAATTCTTATTACCGCACACCAAGGAGAACTGACCGTGAGATCCCTGCCGCCGCGCGCCCTGCTCACCACCACGATTGCCGCTTTGATGGCATCACCCGCCTTCGCCACCAACGGCATGAACATGGAGGCCTATGGCGCCAAGGCAGGCGGTATGGGGGGCGCCTCGTTCGGCTATGACTCCGGCAACTCCGCGGTCATGAACAATCCGGCGACGTTGACCTTGCGCGCCGATCAACAGGACGTCGGTGTCGGCCTCACCGTGCTGATGCCCGATGTCGCCGCCGAAGTGCGTGGCACGCCGGCCCAGGATGACTCCGACGGCACCTCCTACCTGATGCCGACCCTGTCCTACATCCGCAAGCGCGATCAGTTCGCCTACGGTGCCGCGCTGGTCGCCCAGGGCGGGATGGGAACCGAATACGGCAGGAACTCGTTCCTCTCGTTGAGCGGCGAGGAAATCCGCTCCGAGGTTGGTTTCGGTCGTTTCATGCTGCCGCTTGCGTATCAGGTCAACAACGAATTGTCGATCGCCGGTCAACTCGATTACGTCTGGGCCGGAATGGATCTGGCGATGGACATGGACGGCGCGAGCCTGAACCAGCTCGCGATGGGCAACGGCGGCAGCGTCGGCGGCACGCTGGCGGCCGCGTTGCCGAGTTTCCAGCCGTCGTGGGCGCGGTTCGAGTTTTCGAACTCGAGCGATTTCACCGGCCAGGCCACCGGCGATGGTTTCGGCCTGAAACTCGGCGCGCACTACAAGCTCAACAACGCGGTGGCGATTGGCGCGACCTACCACAGCAAAACCAATATCTCCGACATGGAAGGTTCGGGGCGCATCGTCATGGGCACGGGAATGGGGCCGGTTCCGCTCAGCGGCGATTTCTTCGTTCGCGATTTCCAGTGGCCGGAAACCTATGGCCTCGGCGTCGCCTGGACCGTCAACGACAAAATCCTGCTCGCGGGCGACATCAAGCGCATCATGTGGTCCGGTACGATGGATGACTTCCGTGTCGGGTTCCGCGCGAACAACGCGGATAGCAACAATTTCGGTCCGATGGGCGATTTTCGCGGCGCGACACTGGAAGTCGCGATGGATCAAAAGTGGGACGACCAAACCGTGCTGCTGCTTGGCGGTCAATACAAGCTCCGGCCCGACGTCGCGCTGCGTGCCGGCATGAACCTCGCGAGCAATCCGATCCCCTCCAGCACCGTGAATCCATTGTTCCCCGCGATCGTGGAAAATCATTACACCCTGGGTGTCGGCTGGCGCATCACCCCGGCGCACTCGCTCGCGGCCTCGTTCGCCTACGCCCCGGAAGTAACGCAAACCAACCCGAACACGCAGATCACCTCAAGCCACGCCCAATCGGTGCTGCGGGTGAACTACAACTTCACGTTCTGATTGGGTGTCCGCAAGGCAAGTTGCTGCCTAGCGCACGAACCGAACCTCAAGCGCCTCACCCGACTCCCCGCGCCCGCGGCGAGCCGGGTGGGAAATTCAAGGCCTGATACGATTCGCGTTGAATCGCGAATTTGCGCGTGAACCGCCCCCACGGCTCACCTCGCGCCAGCGCCGCCAGGAATCCGTCGCGGTCGTCAATCCAGGCGCCGCCGAGCAGCGTCACGCCACGTGCGAACAGCGGTTCCGGCAGGCAACCGGCGCCCGGACCGATCATCGCGAAGCGTTCCGCGTGGTGGCCGAAATCGAGCATTCGGTCGAGGGTGTCGTTCAGCAGGATCGTGCTGGTGGAGAGGATCTTGTTGCACCCGGCGAGTTCGCTCGCATCCAGCGTGACGCGGTAGCCGTCGCGCTCACCCGCCAGTTCGGGCTTGAGTTCGACCACCGTGAGACGCGCGCCAGTCGCCAGAATCTGCCCAGTGAGCCCGCGAAACAACCCGATCATCCCGATATGGTCGCCCGGTTGAGGGTCGAGCAAACCGATTGAATTGCCCGTCTTGGGCGGCACGTACCCCACGCGGTCGAACCAGTGCCGGCTGAGCGCATTGACCGCGGCGAATCCGAGCGTGCGCCGCACGCCGGCGCCCACCGCGAACGCCCGGGCGATCGCGAACGGATCGGCACCGGCCAGCGCCAATCGATCCAGCGCGCCCAGTTGCGTCAGCGTATCGTCGAGCAGCACGTAACTCAGCCCCAGACTGCCGTCGGCCAGCTCCAGCGCGCAAAACTCGGCATCCTTGCTATCGCTTGGCGCCAACGTAGAGGGCAGATGCAACGCGCGCACCGGCGGCACGGGCGTGCCGTCGAGCCGGCGATTCAGGAGATCCAGGATTTGATTCGCGAAGTTCATGGCGGTCAACGGTAGTCGTATGCGAGGCGTCTGGACTTGATCCGGATCAGCGCCTGGGGGTTAGTCATCACGGCCTGTGCGTTTGCCGGCGCGCACCATCGCCGCCGCGTCCGCCCCACTCCGGGTCGACTGGCGATGCTCGGGTGAGCGCAGGGCGCCGGGAAAATACAGCGCGGTCAGCCGTTCGGAGTGCACCGGCGAGTCGGCGTCGGAGGTGCCGAAGCGGCGCCAGTCGCGCACCCAGTGAATGGCGTCGGCGAGTTCGAGCAGGCCGATCGTCTCGCGATCGCCGATCAACAAACCCTGCACCCGCAAGCCACGCGTGCGCTTGGCCGCTTCGAGACGCTCCACGATCGCGGCGGTGGCGCCGAATTCCCCATCGGTGGCGAGTAGCAGGTCGGCCTGGTGCCAGGTGTTCGATTCGAGCCGTTCCAGCGCCCGTTCGAGCGGGCCGCAGATATCCGTGCCGCCCTGAAAGGATTGCCCCATGAAATCGGCGAGCCGCTGGATTCCGTCCCCATCGGCCATGAGCGGCAACTCCAGAATCTCACCCGGACCGCCGAACGCGAACACGTGACAGGCACGCCGCTGCGCCCGCGCGGTGCGCACGGCCTCCAGCACCGCCGCCTTGGCGACCGCCTCGGCACCGCCCCTCATCGAGCCCGAGGTATCGACGCAGATCAGGATCGGACCCGCTTCCAGCCGGCGCGCGGGCATCGGCTGCGGGGCCGACTCGGGCGCTAGCGTCTGGCACACCTCGCGCATCCGGTCGTCGTCCTCGTAGGTCAGCAGCGCGCGCTCGGCATGACGCGCGTGCCACACCAGACGCAGGCGCGGGTGATTGAGAAGCACCGCCTCGCTCGGCAACATCCGCGCGAATCGGCCGGAACGATGGATGCCGCGGGTCTCGCCGGGCAACTCGGGAATACGCGCGTCGAGCAGACGCTGACGCGCAGTCGGTGCGAGTGCCGTCGCGCTCTCGCTCGCCGATCGCGAGGCGTCCGGCTCATCGCTCGGCACGACCCGGCCAAGCCGGCGCAGAATGCGGGTCAGCTCCGGCAGGCGTTCGAGCAAACGGCGAATGCGGACCGCTTCCTGCCAGCCGGCGCTGCGCAGCACGCCTCGCAACTGGTCCCAATGGGTATTCTTGAACAGCTCGCCCAGCTCGCCCAAGACCTCGACCAACTCGTCGATCTCGCCGCGCCGCGCCTGCCAATCGGCGCTGAAGGCCTCGATCGCCATCGCTCGCGCGGCGGGCTGACTCGCGCCTCGATCGCGATAATCGACAATCAGGTCGAGATGGAATACCAGGCTACGCAACACGGTTTCGGTCAACTCGGCCTGTTCGCGGCAATACGCCGGCAGCTCCAGCCGCGCGCACGCGGACCGCAACGCCTGCGCCAGCGCCGGCTCCGGCCAAAGGGTGTCGGGCGCTTCCGGCAACTCGCCGCGCAACAGCGCGTCGCGCCATTGCAGCAATCCCGCGAGCCTCGGTTCGAGCCCACCGTGCGAGTTGACCAACGCGCCTAACCACGCCCCGCGCGGCAGTTCGTTCAGCGCCGCCAGCCGCGCCTCCTCGTTCGCGAACAACAGCGACGGCGGCCGGGTCGTGGACGCGGTCATAGCGGCAGCGGCTCATGTGCGACGGGCTCGGGCACCCAGCCGGTATCGCGCGCGAGGCGCGGCAAGTCCCCAAATCCCGCCCGGGCCGCCAATGCCCGCGCGGTCAATTGCTCCAGCCCCGCGTCGAGCACGTCGAGACGCACCCGCGCGTCGGCGGCGAACACCTCATCGAGCCACAGGCTCGTCGCCGCGAGCGCGGTGAGTTCATCCCGCCAGGCGTGCAACTCGGCCGCGTAGCGCCCGATCCGTTCGAGCAACGCGTCGATCTGCCCGATCCGCGCCTGGACATGACATTCGCCGTAACGCCGCTTGCGGGTGTAGGTCAGGCGCAATGCCCGCGCGCCGCCCTTGGCGTCGCCGACTTCGTCCGCCAGATCGGGACCGAGCTTGAGCCGGCCGGCCTCGTCGTAGTCGAGATCGTTGGCCTCGCGTTCCGCCTGCAATTGCGCCTCGAACGCCTCGACGATCCGGGTCAGGCGCTCGGGCCCGACGCCCTCGCGCACACCGAGCCGCGCCACGAGCCAGTCAGCCACCCAGCGTTGGCGCTCGGCGTCGGCAGCGAGACACCACGGTAACAACCAGAGATCCCAGTGCGATACGGCTGAGCGCGCGTCCGTGGCCGCCGCGACCTTGAGCAACCAGGCCACTTTCACCCAGCGCCGGTCCGAGACGTAGCACGGCTCATGCTCGAGCGCGGCGCGCAAAGCCGCGAGCGTGGCCGCGACCGCGTCCGGCAGGACCACCCGCCGCGCGGCCGCGCCGATCGCGCGGCGCTCGGCTTCGTCGAGTGGCGCGTGGCCGTCCGGCGCCGTCGGGTTGGTCGGACTCAACAGGCGCATGAAGCCCTCGGCGCTGACCGGTCGCACCGGCAACCGCAGCAGAAAACGGTCCATGAACGCGTCGGCGACCTCGTCTTCCGGAACCGCATTGGTCGCACCGACGACACTGATCAACGGACAGCGTTGCCGCCCTGCCCCGTTGTCGAATTCGCGTTCGTTCAGCAGCGTGAGCAGCGCGTTCAGAATCGCGCTATTCGCCTTGAAAACCTCGTCGATGAAGGCGATCGACGCCTCTGGTAGAAACCCGGCGGTCTGGCGTTCGTAGCGATCCTGTTCCAAAGCGGCGATCGACAACGGTCCAAATAGCTCCTCCGGCACCGAGAAGCGCGTGAGCAGACGCTCGAAGTAGCGCGCGTCGCGGAACGCCCAGTGCAGACGTCGCGCCAACTCGCTTTTCGCCGTGCCCGGCGGACCGATCAACAAGGTGTGCTCGCCGGCCAACGCGGCAAGCAATAGCAGGCGGACCTCGCGCCGACGCTCGATCAGGCCACGACCCAGCATCGACAACGTATCGGCGATGCGTTGGCGATGGATTACGACGGTGCTCGGCTGCGGGGATTTCACCCCTTGGATAATAGCCGAGCGGTCGGCGGTGCGCGCGGGTCGCGGCGTCGAAACGATGCGGCGCGCGCGGCTGCTGGACGCGGCCGGATCCGTCGGGCGGAACCGGCCGCGGGCGTGCTCACTCGAACCCTTCCGCCTCCAGCGCGAGATACACCTGATAGGCGTTACGCCGGTGCGCTTCGGCGAAGGCCGGCAGCTTTTCAAACGCCGACCAGTCGATCGCGTCGAAGGCCTCGTCGAACGGGGTGAAGTTGGCCACGGCGACGCCGAGTTGCTCGCGCAGGTAGGCGAGATATTCGCGCGTCCCACGCACCGAGGCGACGGGATCGCGGGCGGCCGGGCCGTGCCCCGGCACCAGCGCGGCCGGTTGCTCTTGCTCCAGGCGTTGCAGCGTGGCGAGCCATTGCCGGGTCTCGGCATCGCCGACGAACGGAATTCGGCCCTCGAAAATCAGGTCGCCGGTGAACAACACCTTGTCCGGCAACACATACAGACTCAGATCGCCATCCGAATGCGCCGCGCCGAGATATTCAAGCCGCAGCGTGACGCCGCCCACGGTGAGTTCGCGTTCGCCATCGATGTATTCGTCCGGCACGACGAGACGAGTGCGCTCGTCGACCCATGGAAACAGCGAGGTACGACGCTCGTTGAGCCGGGTTTCGGCGTTCGCGGCGGCAAGGTAGGCATCGGCGCCACGCGGCGCGATGATTTTGGCACCGGCGTCCTGAAACACTTGCAAGCCGTAGATGTGGTCGGCGTGATAATGGGTGACGATCGCGTAACGAATCGGCTGGTCGGTCTTCTCGCGAATCAAGCCAAGCAGCTTCTCCGCGAGCGACGGCGTGCCGAGACCATCGAGCACCACAACGCCATCGTCGGTGATGATGACCCCGGCGTTGGAGATAAAGCCCTGATTGTCGGTCGCGGTGCCCGGCGCACCCATCGCGTAATACACATGCGGCGAAACCTGGGCCAACTCCATGGCGACCGTGGCCTCGGCGTAGACGCGCTCGGCCGGTGGCGCCGGCGCCGCGCTCGCGGCGGGCGCCTCGACCCCGCTTGCAGCCGATTTTTCAACCGGCGCGGCGGGGGGCGGACTCGCGTCCTGCGGTTCCTGCCCGCAGCCGTGCAACATCAACGCGGCGATCACAAACCAGATTGATTTCATTATGGAATTATCTCCTTTGGTGGCTAACGTCGGGCGCGGAAGAACGCGCGGAGCAGGGTCGAGGCCTCGTCGGCCAGTACGCCGCCGGTCACCTCGATCCGATGATTGTGCCGGGGGTCTTGCAACAGCTCAAATGCGCCGCCGGCCGCGCCGGTTTTAGGGTCGTTCGCGGCGAACACCAGCCGTTGGACACGCGCGTGAATCATCGCGCCGACGCACATCGGACAGGGTTCGAGCGTGACGTATAGCGTGGTGCCGGGCATCCGGTAGTTCCCAAGCGCGATGCCGGCACGCCGCAGCGCGACGATCTCGGCGTGCGCGGTCGGATCGTGGGTGCCGATCGGTTGATTCCAGCCCTCCGCGATCAGCCCATCGTCGGCGACCAACACCGCGCCGATCGGCACCTCGCCCGCCGATTCGGCCTCTATCGCGAGCGCGAGCGCGCGACGCATCCAGTGGCGATCGGCGGTATGAGCTTCGTCCATCGCGCTCATCGGGTCAGGCGCCTGGATGCCATGCGACAGCGGTGGCGCGCGCTTGGGCTCGGATCATGCGTGTTTCTGAATGGATTCGATCGTTTCGACCTGACCGCCGGGCGTCTGCGCCGAACCCGCGAGCGATACCTCGAAGCGGGTTCCACCGGGCTCAAGGTCATGCACTGCGATCGTCCAGCCCTGCCGCACACAGATGCGCTTGACCAGCGACAGGCCCAGCCCCAGGCCCTCGCCGCGCGCCCGTTCGCCACGCACGAAGGGTTGAAAGAGCGTCGCCCGATCGGGCACCGGAATTCCGATGCCGCTATCCTCGACCCGAAAACCGCCCGACTCGAGGACCAGTCGGACCGAGCCCCGTTCCGTGTAATGGAGCGCGTTACGCAATAAATTGGCCATCACCACGCCAAGCAGGGTCGGATTGTAATGGCCCCGGTCACGCGCTTGTTCGACGCATTCGAACGCGATGCCCTTGTCGCGAAACGACTGGCCCCAGCGGCTGGCCTGCTCGGCGGCGACCTCGGCGAGACCGGCGCCGTCGTCGTCCGCCGGGTTGGAAGTGTCTCGAGCGAGCTGCAGAAAGGTCCGAACCAGATCCTGCATCTCCGCGCTGGCGCGCTCGATTCGCGCCAGTTGTTCGCGGTGCCGTTCGCTCAGCGGCGCGGTCGCCAGCAATTCACAGGCGCCTCCGATCACCATCAGGGGCGTGCGGAGTTCATGACTGACATCGCTGGTGAACAAGCGCTCGCGCTCCAGCGCCTGCCGCAGTCGCCCAAGCGCATTGTCGAACGCCGCAGCCAATTGTCCGACCTCGTCGTCGGCGTAATCCGCCGCCAACGGGGACCGCGCGGGGTGGGACTGGTCCAGATCCCGCACCCGTTGCGCGAGCCGACTGATCGGCACCATCACATGGCGCGCCATGATCCAGCCGAGCATCCAGGCACCCGCGACCGTGAGCAGGAAGCCGGCCAGCACGATGTTGAACAGCGCGTGTTCGCGCGCCTCGAATTCGTGTTGATCCTGCACCAACAGGTAGCGCCGACCATTGATTTGCTGGGTGTAGACATAGTGCGCGTCATCGCCGTCGACCAGCTCCGTGAAACCCTCTTCCAGCTCGGCATAGGGCGCGGGTATCGCGTACTCCGGCAGGTCAGAGGCAAAAAATCGGGTCCGTGAATCGAGCCGTGGTCGATGATCCTGCTTGATATCCTCCTGCAACACCGCGTTCAGCTCGCGCCGCATTTCCTCCGAAACGAGGTGTGCCTCGACGAAATGCACCACGCCGACGATGCTGAGCGAAAACGCGCCGCTGACCACGGCGGTCATCAGCACGAAGGCAATGACGATCCGCCGCGCGAACGGTTGCCTAGTCGTCATCGGCGCGCTCGGCGAGGCAAAAACCGATGCCGTGAATCGTATGCAGCAGCGGCTTGTCGAAGGGTTTATCGATGACCCGGCGGAGCTGATGAATGTGGCTCCGCAGGCTATCGCTGTCCGGACATTCGTCGCCCCACAGCGTTTCTTCCAATGCCTCGCGCCGCACCACGGCGGGACTGCGCTGCATCAGCACGGCGAGCAGCTTAAGGCCCAACGGATTGAGCTTGATCGGCTTGCCAGCACGGCTGACGGTGAGGGTATCAAGATCGTAAACGAGGTCCGCGACCTCGAGCCTTCGTTTCAGGGTGCCGTGGCTACGCCTGAGTATGGCCTCGATCCGCGCCACCAGCTCGGATAGCGCGAATGGCTTGATCAGGTAGTCGTCCGCGCCGGCGCGTAACCCCTGCAAGCGATCATCGAGCGCGTCGCGCGCGGTCAGCATCAGGATCGGTACGTCGTTGGCCGCGTCCTCGCGCAAACGCGCGCAGACCTGATACCCGTCGATGCCGGGCAACATGATGTCCAGCACGATGAGGTCGTAGTGTCCGGTGCTCGCCAGATGCAGACCGGTCAGGCCGTCCTGGGCGCAATCGACGCCGTAACCCTTGAGGGTCAGATAGTCGAGCACGTTGGCGAGGATATCGCGGTTGTCTTCGATGACCAGAATTCGCATCCAATGATTTCGCGTGGGCGGTTTGACGGTTTTTTCACATCGCGTTGACAAGCGTCCGACAGGTCGTTCGGCAGACTGCGGTCTGTTCATCGACGCAGGATTCCTTCATGCCCCGACTTCGCCACGCCCAGCTCCGCTACCTATCCATCATCACGCTGTCCTGGCTGGCAGTATTCCAGCTTACACGCGGCGTCCTGTTATTGACTCACCTCGGGCAAGCCAAGGTCAAGTTGCTGGATCTGCCGCACATCTTCGGCGTCGGGCTCGTGCACGATCTGAGTTTCGTGCTTTACGCGACCCTCCCGCTCGCGCTTTACCTGCTCGCGTGCCCCGATCGCGTTTGGCGGCAACGCTGGCATCGCCAAGGATTGCGCTGGCTGGCGGGTCTAGCGGTGTACCTCATGTTGTTCACCGCGGTCGCGGAGTGGCTGTTTTGGGACGAATTCGGCGTGCGCTTCAACTTCATCGCGGTTGACTATCTGGTGTATTCGAAGGAAGTCATCGCCAATATTCTCGAATCCTACCCGGTCTATCCGTTGCTCGCAGTGATTGCGATCGTCGCGATCGCGGTACACACCCTGCTGCACGAACCGCTGGTGTCGGCGCTGGCGGCGCCGCGGCTACCCAGATCCCGCGCGGTCATGGTCGCGCTGGCGTTGCTCGTCGGCACGGCCGCGGTCAGCCTCGGGATCGGGCAGGATTGGCCGCGCGGCTTCGACGGCAACACCTACCAGCGCGAACTGGCCCGAAACGGCCCCTATCAATTCTTCGCCGCCTTCCGCAACAACGAACTGGACTACGCGCAATTTTACGCAACCTTGTCCGATGACACCGTCGCCGCGCTGCTGCGCGCGGAGGTGCGCGAACCCAACGCGCGCTTCATCTCCGCCGACCCGATCGATATTCGCCGACGGATCGACAGTCCTGGCGAACCCCGCCGGTTGAACGTGGTCCTGATCATGATCGAGAGCCTGAGCGCATCGTTCCTGGGTAGCCTTGGCGATTCGCGCGGCCTGACGCCAAACCTCGACGCATTGCGCGCGCATAGCCTGGTATTCACCCAATTCTACGCGACTGGCACGCGCACCGACCGGGGCCTCGAAGCAGTCACGCTCTCGATTCCACCCACGCCCGGCCGCTCGATTGTCAAACGCCTTGGCCGGGAGTCGGGCCACGCGAGCCTTGGGCGCCAATTCCAGGCCCAGGGCTATGACAGCGTGTTTCTGTACGGCGGGCGCGGCTATTTCGACAACATGAACGCGTTTTTCAGCGGCAATGGCTACCGCATTGTCGACCAAAGCAGCGTCGCCGAGTCGGAAATCAGTTTCAAGAATGCCTGGGGCATGGCGGACGAAGACTTGTACCGGCAAACGCTCAAAGTCGCCGATGCCGATCACGCAGCCGGCCGGCCATTCTTTTTACAACTGATGACCACCTCGAACCATCGCCCATACACCTATCCCGAGGGCCGCATCGACGTTCCGTCCGGCAGCGGACGCGCGGGCGCGGTGAAATACACCGACCACGCGATCGGCCAGTTTCTCGAGGAGGCTCGGCGTAAACCTTGGTTCGACGGTACGATTTTCGTGATTGTTGCCGACCACACCGCAAGTAGCGCGGGCAAGGAGGATCTGCCGGTCGGCAACTATCATATTCCGTTGCTCATTCACGCGCCGGCAGCGATCGCACCGCGCGAGGTAACGACGGTCGCGAGCCAGATCGATCTGGCTCCAACCCTGCTGGGGTTGCTCAACTTCGACTACACCTCGACTTTCTTTGGTCGCGACCTGCTGCGCGCGGACCCGACGCAAGGGCGTGCGCTGATCGGCAACTATCAGAACCTCGGTTTGCTCGAAGGCAACAGCCTCGCGATTCTCGGCCCCCGCCATAGCCTGCGCCGACTTGATGACGCGCTCGGCATCAGCGTGGAGACGACCGTCGACGTCGAGGACACGCTGATGCGCCGGAACATCGCCTATTATCAAGGCGCGAGTCACGCGTTCAAGAATCGGCTGCTCGACTGGCGGCCGGATACCGTCGCCAGCGAACAAATCACCGAACTTCGGCCATGAACCCCCGGCTCCCATCGCGCGCGTTTGATTTTCGTCTCGGCCTCGGCATACCAATCGCGCTGATGGTGGCGTTGCTAGTGTTCGATCCATCGACGCTCGACTTCGCGATCACCCGCCTGATCTACGTCCCGGGTGAGGGTTTTCCCTGGCGTTATAATTTTTGGCTGGAGCCCGTTCTGCATGTCTGGGCCAAACGGGTGATCGTCCTGTTCGGTCTGCTGATCGTTGTCGCATTCATTGTGAGTCTGACAAACAGTCCGCTGCGTGCCTGGCGGTTGCAACTCGGCTATCTGGTGCTGGCGATCAGTCTATCGACCAGTGTCGTCCCGCCGCTGAAAAACGTGAGCGCCGTGCATTGTCCGTGGAATCTTATCGAGTTCGGCGGCCGGGAAACACATACGCCACTGCTCGCCGAGCGCGCGCCGACCCTCAACCCGGGCCACTGCTGGCCGGGTGGACATGCCTCGACGGGCTTTTCGCTGCTGGCGTTTTTCTTCGTCTTGCGCGATCGCCGGTCCCGTGCTGCTCGAATTGCGTTGGGCGTGGCGCTGGGGCTCGGCGTGGTGTTTTCGCTGGGACGCATGCTGCAAGGCGCGCACTTTCTATCGCACAACCTCTGGACCCTGCTACTCGATTGGACGATCTGCCTGCTTTGCTACCGCTGGTTGCTGTATCGGCGCGCCGAAATTCCGAACCTCGCTCTCGAGGGCACGACTTGATCGGTATCGTCGCTGGCGTGTCCCGCCAGATCGGTGTTGGAAGCCGCGCCTTGACACGAGTGCAAATAAAAACCAATTTGCTATAATAGTTTACAAATAGACTACCAGCACATTCCATGCATATCGCCGATCACCGCGCTGTTTACACATTGGCCACGCCGCGCATCACCGATACGCAGATGGCCGCAGCGGGTTTGACCGCGTTTTTCTCGATCGCGGGCGAATGGGGTCTCGACAGCGAGCAACAGCGGGTGTTGCTGGGCGACCCGGGCCGCTCGACCTTCTTCAAGTGGAAAAAATATCGCGACGGCCAGTTGTCACGCGATACGCTGGATCGCATCAGTTACCTGCTGGGTATCTACAAGGCGCTGCACATCCTGTTTTCCGATCGCACCGCGCTCGAGTGGCTCAAAAATCGCAATGACGAACCCCTGTTCCAGGGTCGCGCGCCGCTGGATTACCTGCTGACCGGTTCGCTGGTCGCGCTCGCGGATGTGCGCCGCTATCTCGACGCCGCGCGCGGTTAGCGCGCCCGTGAGTGGTTCCGCCCTCGACGCACTGCCGCCGCCAACGACTCATCGGCCGCCCGGCAAGCAATTCCGCGTCATCGCGACCCGGTATCCGCCGATCGATTTTTTCGAACGCCACGTGCCGGCCGGGATGCTCGATGCATTGTGGGCGCTGGAGGCACAAACCAACCCGCGTCTGCGGGAGGAAACCGGCGACCTGCGCCGAGTCGCGGAAGTCGACCGGGTCTCCGGTCCCGGCGCCAGCATCGTGATGGCCGCGTTCACGCACATCGGCTGGCCGTCGCGTTTCAGCGACGGCGGTCATGGGGTCTACTACGCGGGGCGATCGCTGGAGACCGCGATTCGCGAGACGGTGCATCATCGTGAACGCATCGCCCGTCAAGCGGCCTTGAGCGCGACGGAATTCAGTCTGCGCGCCTGGGTCGGCACGCCGCGCAAACCACTGCACGACCTGCGCGCGCCCGTCTACGCCCCGTTGCACGACCCGGCGCCGGATCCGGCCGATCATCCGCTGGCGCAAGCATACGGCAAGGCCCTGCGCGCGGCCGGCGCCTGGGGCCTCCTATACAACAGCGTCCGCCATCCCGGCGGCGAATGTATCGCCGCATTGCGCCCACCCGCGGTTTCTCTACCGACCCAGGGCGCGCACCTCGTCTATGTCTGGAACGGCGAAAGAATCACCCACGTCTACGAAAAATCGGAACCCATCATCCGCTTCGATCCGCCTTGAGCGAGCTTTAAACGCAATGCCGAATTCATGCGGGGTGCCGCCGCAGGTTGGGTAGGCGGGCGACGCCGTGAACCCATCCCTGGGGACTCGACGGCCGCTTCCCCCGCGGCCGACGCGCTCCCACCTACCCAACCCGCGGCGGCGCACATTCTCCTGGGCGCGTTTCTCGTCATGAACGTTGGCGCGACATTCCGTCGCAAATTGGTGTATATTTATACACTATTATGGACACACCCACACGCGACCGTGGACCGGCTTACGCGGAGCTTCACTGCCTGACGAATTTCACTTTCCTGCGCGGCGCCTCACGACCGGAGGAGCTGGTGCAGCGCGCGGCGGAACTGGGCTACGCGGCGCTCGCGATCACCGACGAGTGTTCCGTCGCCGGGGTGGTGCGGGCGCACGCCGCGGCTAAAACGCACGGATTGAAGCTCATCATCGGCACCGAGCTCCAGCTTGAGGACGGGCCAAGGCTGGCATTGCTGGCTCGCAATCGCGAGGGTTACGCGCAGTTGGCCGAGCTGATCACGACCGGGCGCCGACGCAGTCCGAAGGGACGCTATGCGTTGCGACGCGCCGATCTCGAAGGCAACCTGAGCGACTGCCTCGCGCTGATGCTGCCGGAAACGACGTTCGTCGACGGCAACGAGGATTGGGCGTCGCCAACGCATTCGGCCGGGTTCGTGCCGCGTCTGCTGGACGGATTGACCTGGCTTTCCACACACTTTCCGGCGCGCACCTGGCTGGCGGTGGAGCGCCTGCATCTGCCGGGCGAGGCGGATCGTGTCGCGGCGCTGGTCGAGGCAAGCGCCTCTTGTGGAGTGCCGTTGGTCGCCGCCGGCGACGTACACATGCACAAGCGCGGGCGCCGCGCGTTGCAGGATTTGGTGACCGCGATTCGCCTCAACACCACGGTCGCGGCGGCCGGATTCGCGCTCTGCCCCAACGGCGAGCGGCACCTGCGACCGCTGCCGGTGCTCGCCGAGCTGTATGAGCCGGCCTGGCTCGCGGAGTCGGTGCGCATCGCGGCGTGTTGCACGTTCAGCCTCGACGAGCTGCGCTACGAGTACCCGGACGATCTCGTGCCCGCAGGCGAGACCGCGGCCGGCTATCTGCGTCGACTCACCGAGGTCGGCGTGCGCCGGCGCTGGCCCGGCGGCGAACCAGAAAAAGTGCGGCGCATGATCGAACACGAACTCAGGTTGATCGCGGAACTGAAATACGAGCCCTATTTTCTCACCGTGCATGACATCGTCGAGTTCGCGCGCACCCGCGGCATCCTCTGCCAGGGGCGCGGTTCGGCCGCGAACTCCGCGGTGTGTTATTGCCTCGGCATCACGGCGGTCGACCCGGAACGGGTTTCGATGCTGTTCGAACGCTTCATCTCGCGGGAACGCAACGAACCGCCGGATATCGACGTCGATTTCGACAACGCGCGGCGCGAGGAGGTCATGCAATACCTCTACGAGCGCTATGGACGCCATCGCGCCGCGCTCGCGGCGACGGTGATCACCTACCGCCGCAAGAGTGCGCTGCGAGACGCCGGCAAGGCGCTCGGGCTGACGCTCGATCAGGTCGACCGGCTGACGAAAACCCTGGCCTGGTGGGACGACGGCATCCCGCCCGCGCGGCTGCGTGAAGCGGGTTTCGACCCCGACAACCCGGTGATAGTTCGCTTGCTGCATCTGGTCGATGAGCTGCGCGGCTTTCCACGCCACCTTTCACAGCATGTCGGCGGCTTCGTGATCGCGCGCGATCGGCTCTCGCGTCTGGTGCCGGTGGAAAACGCGGCGATGGCCGAACGCACGGTCATCCAGTGGGACAAGGATGATCTCGACACACTCGGCCTGCTCAAGGTTGACTGCCTCGCGCTGGGGATGCTGGCCGCGATCCAGCGCTGCTTCGATCTGCTGCGCCGGCACGGCGGCCCCGACCTCACACTCGCCGACGTCCCGGCGGAAGACCCGGCGGTGTACCGGATGATTCAGCGCGCCGACACGATCGGCGTGTTTCAGATCGAATCGAGGGCGCAGATGAACATGCTGCCACGACTGAAACCCGCCAACTATTACGACCTGGTCATCGAAGTCGCGATCGTGCGCCCGGGTCCGATCCAGGGCGAGATGGTGCACCCCTATCTGCGCCGGCGCCGCGGCGAGGAACCGGTAACCTACCCAAGCGACGCGGTCCGGCGCGTGCTGTCGCGTACCCTCGGCGTGCCGCTGTTTCAGGAACAGGTGATCGAACTGGCGATGGTGGCGGCCGGCTTCAGCGGCGGCGAGGCGGACGAATTGCGGCGGGCGATCGGCTCGTGGCGACGCAGCTACCGCCTCGAATATTTCCACCAGCGCCTGGTCGAGGGTATGCGCGCGCGCGGTTACGCTGACCGCTTCGCGGAGCAGATATTCAATCAGATCAAGGGATTCGGCGAATACGGCTTTCCTGAATCACATGCCGCAAGCTTCGCCCTGCTGGTATACGTCTCGGCCTGGCTCAAATGCCACCATCCCGCCGCATTCACCTGCGCATTGCTGAACAGCCAGCCGATGGGGTTTTATTCTCCCTCGCAGCTGGTGCAGGACCTGCGCCGCCACGCGGTCGAAGTCCGCCCGGTGGACGTGCTGCATAGCGCTTGGGAATCGACGCTCGAACCCGCCGCCGCTGGCGGCTGGGCGCTCCGGCTCGGACTGCATCAAGTGAAGGGGCTGAGCCGGGATGGCGCCGACCGCCTACTGAACGCCCGTGGCGCCGGGAGAGACTCGGTGCCCTCGGCGCAACCCGATCGAGCGCGTCAAGCGAGCACCACCGAACAGGATCCACAGCCCATTTGCAGTGATCTCGGCGAACTGATACGCCACGCGCGCCTCGATCAACGCGATCGCGACGCGCTGGCGGCCGCCGATGCCTTTGCCAGTATCGCCGGACACCGTCACCAGGCACGCTGGCAGGCGTTGGGCAGCGAACGCCTGCCCGGGCTTTTGGAACCCACCGCGGTGCATGACGAGCGCCCCCTCCTGCCGGCCCCGAGCGAGGGACAGGACATCGCCAACGATTACGCCAGCCTGGGACTGACGTTGCGCCGGCATCCACTCGCGCTGTTGCGCGCGCGCTTCACGCATCGCGGCTGGATCTCGACCCGCGACCTGAGCGAACGCCCATACGGCAGCCGAATCCGTCTCGCGGGCCTGGTCACCAACCGGCAACACCCGGCCAGCGCCAGTGGCGCTATTTTCATCACGCTGGAAGACGAACACGGCGTCGCCAACCTGATCATCTGGCAACGGATCAGCGAACGCTATCGAAGGGAGGTATTACAGGGTCGACTGCTGCTGGTGCAAGGCAAGGTCGAACGCGAAGGCATGGTCATCCATATCATTGCCGACAAACTCGTGGATCACACCGACTGGCTGGGCACACTCGTCACAACGTCGAGGGACTTTCACTGAGCAATACCGTTTGCGTCGTGAATCCGCGCCCATTCTGGCGTCACCGCAAATAATTACTTGATATCCTGAACGACCTTGATCAAGAGACTATTGATCTCGGCATGAATATCGACGTCCCGCTCGAACGCCCCGGTCGGTTCCATAAACACCTGCGTCCGCGATTCGGCACGTTCGTTTCGCGCGGCCTGATAGGGTTTCGACAATTTGCGGGTATCCCCCCCTTCCTTGGGCTGATAAATATTCAGCAATTGCTTTAATGGCAGGTCATTGGGGTCCAGTACGTTACTCATATCAACCTCGGATCACCATCCGTCTCTTGCTTACGTGCACTCAACATTGCGACGACACCGAACGGTACGCCTTTGTCGCCTATCATGATGCTACCTGACTCCGGGCTACCGCCAAATATGTAATACGTTATAGAACCATCGGTATGTGGCGCCCGTCACCGTGAGCACTCTGCAATCCAGCTGGGACGATTCCCGAAAAGGAAAAGCGCACCGCCTACGTCAACCAGCAGGCTACTGACTGGTGAATAGCGTCCGTACCGCAGTCCCCGCTTGCGACACCGCCGACGTCAATACCTTGATCTTGGTCAGCCAGAACTCAGTGTTCATGAACCACCGCGCCGAGTCCTGGGTATACTCCGAACCCGCGCCGTAATACGCCTGGGTTGTCTGATGCATCTTTTCCATGCGCTCGATGCCCTCGCGAACATGGTCCTCGATGGTCGCCTTGCGGGCGAGATCCGACCCGGTCGCCTCCTCGATATTCGACAGGTGCCTGGGGCCTGCTGAGCGCTCCGCTAGCGGACTATCATCCAGCACGCCGTGCTGTTCCATATAGGTTCTGAACGTGGGCCAGTCGCGTAGCCGGTCCACGACGCCGTTGTACTCGTCGTTGATACCCGCCAAGCGATTCATGACGTCGAAGCTCGCACCCTCCGTCGTCGAGGCGGGTGGGTTGGAATGCGCGCCGCGCTCGATCGAACCCACGCCAGTGGCGCCCCGATCCTGTGCGTTCGCACCGGAAACCTGGCGCTCGAAATACTCGATCGCCGCCGGAGAAGGCGGTTGCATGTTTCCGGCCGTCGTCCCGGACAGAAACGAATCGGTCAGTAACTGCTGCGGAGAAATACCTTCAATCATATGCTTGAACCTGTTTCGTCACGCCGTTGCCACATCGCGCATCGCGTACCTCGCCCCATTCGATCGAGGCGTGCCTGCCGTAATCAGTCATCGTACGCGCCGACACCACTCAACGATCCATCAATCCTGCAGATAAACGGACGCAACTGCCTTTTGATTGACATCGCCGCGAGTGCTGACATCGCGCAGGATTTCGCCCGCCTCGTTCACCTTGCCGAATTCCTTGAGCGCCAAGCCCAGAAAACACTTCGCGGTTAGATTATCGGGCTCGCGTGTCGTCACGATTTCACTGAGAATACGGATCGCGTCGGCGTACTTGGCCGATGAGATCTTGGCAACGGCCAAACCGATCTGCACCGGCACCTGATCCGGCTTCATCGCATACACGCCCTCCATGATCTCCTCACCTTCCTGCGGAAATCCCTTGAAGCTCGCCATATATCCAATCTCGGATAAGCGCCGCAAAATCTCGACATCAACGTCGTACATAAATGACTCCTGCCTGCATCTGCATTTGATCTTCAACCCTGCCCAGCGAGCACTCACGCCGCCGGGCAGGATTGTCGACTACCCATTACCGTGCAATCTGTTGCGATTGCTGATCGGTCATTTGCGACATGGATTCGGCCACGCTCGCGATACGCTCGATGCCCGATTTCGTGGTGTCGAATTTCATTTTCTCGACCGTCGACTGCATCTGAAAATTCATCGCCGCATTCTGCATCTGCGTTTGCGCGCTCAACATCTGACTAAAGTTCGCCTCAGCCGCGCCAATCGCACCTGATAGTTCACTACCCATTGCTACACCTCTTAAGTTGATGGAATTCTGGAATACCGATAACGGCATACCCTGGTCATTGCCACATTCAATCACGCCGTACTTCTCCATCGAGTCTCCATAAATCGACGGCAGGAACCCATGCCGTGGCCCTGGCACACTCAACCGCATTCACGACTGCCTGACCCGCACACCCATCACTCGACGGCTCGGCGTGTGATCGCCGTGAATCCCGCGCGCTCAATTCAACTTTTGCAACCGGGGCCACATTTGCTCAACCACGTGGGATGCCTTTTCAAAGGCGATCAGCACGGTGCTCAAACGCTTGTAATCGTCCGGGCTAACGCCGGCGTTGATAATTGATCGAACCTTGCGTGACTCCTCCTGGAGTTCAGTAATGATCTGGTCGCGCAACGCGCCCTGCCGATCCTCCTTGAGTTGAACCTCCAGATTCAAGTATGCCCCGTCTACCTGACTCATTTGCTTTCACCTACTGGGTATTCAATTGAATTTGTACCGTCTTTCAAGATCAACGCTTGCATGGATATTTTCTCAAGCACCATGCCGTTGGCCAACGTCGCACCCTCGCTATATTTCTGTCCGTCGACGAGCTCCAGTGTTGCACTCGGACCGACGCTGATGCTCTTGATATTGAGCTTGAAGCCATTTGATTGCTTGAAACTGGTCTGGTTGCGGACATCCGGAGTGCCGTTACGGTCCAACATGAAACGCGCCAGCAAGGCTTCGAGTTCGGGTTGATTCACGTGTGATAATACGCCGTTGACATTCAAACGAGTGTCATCAATTGATACGTTTAAATGCCTGAAATACTCCACCTCGGTCAACGCCGCGGTCAGCTCGTCGGCGAGCTGGGGCATCGTCAACACATGCTTGACGTCGATATCGAGAATTCGCGGAATATCGCTTTTGATCGTCACCAAGGCAGCATGTAATTCGTCCGGGCTCGCGACCAATCCAGACCATGCCAGCTTGCCGGGTGCGACCGGTGTTACCTTGAGTGCACCCAAACCAATCGCGTCCAGAACCTTTCGGGTCGCCGCGGCCAGTTCTTCGGCGCTCGTCACCCGCAGATCGATTTTATTTCCTTCGCCGTCGATCGCCTTGCGCAACGTTCGAACTTGGTCTGATGTGAGCACATGCCCCACCACCTGCATTCGACCCGAACTACTTTGTCGCAGGGCAACGTCGGACCCGTCCGGCAATTGAGCCATCGCCTGATTCAAGCGCTGGAAATTCGGCTTTTCGGGGCTCGTGGGTACGCGACCGCTACCGACGACATCCTTTCCGGTGAGCGAGACCAGCACAAACAGCGCAAGAATCGCGAACACCGCGAGACGCGTTAGGTCGGGGCGGAAAATTCGGCGGGTAGCCTGCCGTTGCGAGTCATCGAGCAAGCGAGCACCGCGAAACCACTCCGCACCGGATGCAAACGAACGACCGAAACCCTGCCGTGATCCGGACTGTTCCTTATGCTTGGCAATCGACTTCAAATTGAGCAGAAGATCGACGCCACCGAGCGAAATGATGGACCCCGGGAACACGTTGACCGGACTATCGCCCACCTTGCGTCCGGAAACCTCCACTTCGCCGTCTACCGGCTTGACGGTCACCATGCCGTCGACAAAACTGATTTCGAGGTGTCTTTCCTGTACGCCTGCCCCCATCAACACGAAATCGCATTCGAAGGATGATCCGACCTGATGAGTCCCCTCGCGCACCATCGCGACCGCCCCCTTGTTGGGGCCGCTCAAAACTCGGATGAAGCATTTTCGCCGCACCGGTGTGCCCGCCACGGACGCCTCCGATCCACGAGGCGCGCTGGCCGTCCGGTGTATTCTGGCAGCCATGCTCGATTACCGCCGTTGCACTTGAAAGGTGCCAAGATCCACCACCTCGTAGTTCGCGACATCTTTTGCCGGTGGCGACGAACTCAGATTCCTGACGCCGCGCGCGTCGACCCACCGGTAAGCAACGCCTTTGGTCTGCACGACAGCGGGGCGATCGATCACCTTGGCCGATTCCATGACCATTTCGACGAATCGTGCCGGACCCGCGAAATGCAATAGACCGTCGCGCTCGGACACGGTCCAGGAAATGCGGGGATCATAAATCCCCATGCGCTCGATGGCGTCAGTGAATTCCTTGACGCTGACGTGTTTAAGCATGAGTGATCCGGTCTGAATTTCGTCGATGTGGTACACGTAGGCGACATTGCCGTCGTAGTACCAGGTCAAGTGATAGGTCTTGGCCAGCCGCTCCAGCACCTCGTCGTTGGGCACATCGTTGAAGCTCAGGCTGACGACGTCCTTGATCCGCTTGCTGACGATGACGGGTATGCCATGACTGCCAAAAAAACTGTTCACCATGTTACGCAGCGGTTCGCCATTCGAATAATGCGAATAGGACTTGGACGCCCAGGGTATCTCCGCCGCCCATGTCGAATTCATGAGCGTTAAGTTGGCGAAAAATGCGACGAGCAGCATCCAGCCAGTCCGCGCATATAGTCTAGAAACGCCATTCATTGCTTCTGTGATCAATTTATCGGGTTGCTTGTGGCTGATTTCGACTACCCCCACCGTCATTAGTTCCCAAGCGACGCAATCAAAATAACGAGTGAAGAATTACCCGCGCGGATGGGTTCCACCCGATACGCGGGGCTCGAATCCGTTTGGTGGATATCGCTTTCGATATATAACTCGCACGGCACTCGGGAACCAACCTGTCGCTCGCGCGGTCTGATCGCCAGCAACGTTTTATTTCGCGTTTCGAATGGACCTCACGCCGCGGCGCGATCGTCGTTAATCGATTGATCGAGCACCATACGAGCGGATACATCGCCACGGCACGGCCCGTTCCGCATGACATCGGATCGGTGCTACGCGAGGCGTTCCCCAATCAATCCAGCGATTGCAATACATGACCGGTTTAACGATCGAAACGAGTCATCTGGGTGAGCGGGCGATCCTACGCCTGCGCGGCTCGCTCGACGCCGCGACCAGCAAGGATCTGGATCACATCACACGCACGCTGGCCGGGGGCGAGGCACGGCACATCGCCCTGGATTGCAGCGAACTTGCGTACCTGACCAGCGCGGGACTCAAGGCCATTCTGGAAGCCTTTCTCGCGATTCGCCCTCATGGATCGATGCTGGTGGTCGCCACGCATGATCCGGAGAACATGCTTCGGTTCGTCGGCATGGACCGACTGCTACCCGTCTGTTCGGTGCTACCGACGGAATGGAGCGAGGGGCGCGCGCGCAACCCGGACTGAATACCGTGCCCAGATTTGACAACACTCAGGGAGAAAGCCTTGCATGGCCGACGCAGGTTCAATAGCGAAAACCACAGCGCGTCGCGACGAGGCCGGGGTCGAGATTGCGCCGAATTCGACGCATCGCGAACCGCCGGCGCCCGCTCGCCCGGACCCCGCGCGGCGAACCCGGCGCACGGCCAGTACCGACCCTTATTTATTGGCCATGTTGCGGCCGCCGGTCGCGGATCGATACCTGATGCTGCCGTCGCAGTACATCGCCCAGCTGGGCGAAGCCCAATCCAAATTGCATCGACTGGGCGCGACGTCCGGGCGGTCCGAGTTCGAGGCGGCATCGCGCTTGCTGGACGATGAGTTGCGGCTACTGGCCGCCGTGGGCGCATTCCGCGGCCCGGCGAGTCGTCGTTAGCGCGTGCGTCCGTTCGGCTCGATGGCAATGACGGTGAACGGCAAGCGGTCCACGGCACGCGCGTTCGACCCGCTCGACCTGAGCCAGCCGCAGGTCGACGCCATGCGGCAACTCGGCTACGTGTTCCTGCGCCACGGCCAGTATCAAAAAGCCAAGGCACTGTTCGCGGCCTTGCACGCCTTACGCGGCGACGATCCCCAGATCGCCGCGTCACTCGGCTTCGCGATGCTGAAGCTGGGCGATTTCAACGGTGTTCTGAACCTGCTGGAACAGATCTACCCCCGTGTCGAGCCACCCGCGGCGGTCGTTCACGCGCTACGCGCCAAGGCGCTCTCGGGCAAGGCGCGCCGCACGGCCGCCCACCAAAGCATGGCCACCTTTATCCACGAGCAACGAAAAAGCCGATGTTCCTAAGTTTGCAAGCACCTTTACTCGCGCTGACCCGGCGCAGCGATATCGCGCTCGCGATCATGCTCGTCTCGATCATCTTCATGATGATCCTGCCCATTCCCACCTGGCTCGTCGACACCCTGGTGGCGGTGAATATCGGCACCAGCGTGATTCTGCTGATGGTCGCGGTCTACATTCAATCACCGGTGGCGTTCTCCGCTTTCCCCGCGGTGCTGCTGCTAACGACGCTGTTTCGCCTGGCGCTTTCGATCACGACCACGCGCCTGATCCTGCTCCAGGCCGACGCCGGCGCGATCATTTACACCTTTGGCGATTTCGTGGTCGGCGGCAACCTGATCGTCGGCCTGGTGGTGTTCCTGATTATCACACTGGTTCAGTTCATCGTGGTCACCAAGGGCTCCGAGCGGGTCGCCGAGGTCAGCGCCCGGTTCTCGCTCGACGGTATGCCGGGCAAGCAAATGAGTATCGACAGCGACTTGCGCGCGGGGTTGATCACGATCGAGCAGGCACGCACACGGCGGACCAACCTCGAGCGCGAAAGCCAGCTCTATGGCTCGATGGATGGCGCGATGAAGTTCGTCAAGGGCGATGCGATCGCGGGCATCCTGATCATTCTGGTGAACATCATCGGTGGCCTGTCGATTGGCGTATTCCAGCAGGGCATGGAAACCAGCGAAGCCCTTGAGCTGTACTCAATCCTGACCATCGGCGATGGCTTGGTGACGCAAATCCCAGCGCTCTTCATCGCGATCACCGCCGGCATCATTGTCACCCGCGTCGCCTCCGAGGACGGTTCGAATCTCGGCGCCGACATCGGCAACCAGGTACTCGCGCAACCCAATGCGCTGCTGATCGGCGCGGCGATCATGGTCGGATTCGCGATGATTCCAGGGTTTCCGGCGGCGGTGTTTCTGGTCCTGGGCGCAGTCACCGGCGCGATCGGTCTGACCTTAACCCGCATGCGCGATACGCCGGCACATGCGCTGGTCGAGGACGTGTCCGGGTTTTCCGCTTCCGATGGCAAACCGAGCGCCGCGCTCAGCGATGGCAAGGCCGATCAGATACCGAACGTGCCGGTGCTGCTCGACGTCTCGGTTTCGGCGCGCGCGGCCCTCGCGCCGACAGTGCTGAATCCGGAACTCGCCAAGGTGCGCAAGGCACTACATCAACGCCTGGGCGTGCCGTTTCCGGGCGTGCACATGCGTTTCACGCCCGAGGTCGAGAACGACGGCTATGTCATCACGGTTCACGAAATACCGGTCGGCAAGGGTTCGCTCGGTATCAATCGGCTGCTGTCGACCCACGGCGCCGAGGATCTCGAGATCCTCAACATTCCAGCTCAGGACAGCCAGGGCTTTCTGCCCGGCCCGCCGGCGGTCTGGATCGATTCCAAATATCGACCGCAGCTCAACGCGCACGGGATCGAGGTTTTGTCGCCGTCGGCGATTCTGAGCCGCCATCTGGCGCACGTACTGCACCGCAACGCCAGTCAGTTCGTGGGCATTCAGGAAACACACCAGATGCTGCAACAAATCGAGCAGCAGTATTCCGAGTTGATCAAGGAAACGCTGCGCGCCCTGCCGCTCGGCAAACTCGCGGACGTCCTGCGGCGTCTCGTGGCCGAGGACGTATCCATTCGCGATCTGCGCATGATCCTGGAGGCACTGGTGGAGTGGGCGCCGAAGGAACAAAACACCGAGCAGCTCTGCGAGTACGTGCGGATCAGTCTCAAGCGTCAGATCAGCTACCGTTTCAGCGCGGGCAACAATCTGTTGCCGGTGTACCTGATCGATCCCGCGATCGAGGACACTTTGCGCAATAGCGTGCGGCAAACCCCGACCGGTAGCTACCTCGCGCTGGATCCGGAGGTATCGGCACAGCTGATGAGCTCCATTCGCGACAACGTCCGCGCCAGTCTGGCGAGCTACTCACGCGTCGTGCTGCTGACGACGATGGAACTGCGGCGACACCTGCGCAAACTGATCGAACTCGAATTTCACGAAGTGCCGGTACTCTCGTTCCAGGAATTGGCACCCGAGATCACCGTTCAGCCGCTGGGCAAGATCGGCCTCGCGCCCGCCGGAGGCGGCGCATGACCTTGAACTACCTGGGGGCGATACTGCGTGACTCGGTACGTAATTACACACCCTATGTGCCACGCGGCCGCGTCATACAAGTCGCGGGCACCATCATCAAAGCAATCGCGCCGGGCGCGAGCGTCGGCGAGACTTGCATCCTGCACACCCCGGGCGATAGCTCGACCGCGTTCGCCGAGGTGATCGGCTTCGAGAAAGACGTGGCCCTGCTAACACCGCTGCGGGACATGACCGGCATCTCGCCTAGCACCCAGGTCAGTACCACTGGGACCAAGCTCTCCGTTCCGGTCGGGCCGCAGCTGCGTGGTCGCGTGCTCAATGGCCTCGGCCAGCCCATCGACTTCGGCAAATCGGTGCCGATCATTGGCACCGACAACTATCCGGTCAACGCCGATCCACCCGATCCGCTCCTGCGGCGCATGATCGAAGTGCCGGTGCCGCTTGGCGTTCGCGCGCTCGACGCCTTCGTCACCTGCGGCGAAGGGCAACGGATGGGAATTTTCGCCGCCGCCGGCGCGGGTAAGAGCACCCTGATGGGAATGCTCGTGCGCAACGCCGAGGTCGACATCACCATCGTCGGCCTCATTGGCGAGCGCGGCCGTGAAGTTCGGGAATTCATCGAGCACAACCTGGGCGACGAGGGCATGGCGAAATCCGTGCTCGTCGTCGCCACCTCCGATCGTCCGGCGATGGAACGCGTCAAGGCCGCCTATGTCGCGACCGCGATCGCGGAGTATTTTCGCGATCAGGGCCTACGGGTCCTGCTGTTGATGGATTCGGTGACCCGGTTCGCGCGTGCGCAACGCGAAATCGGGCTTGCCGCCGGCGAGGTGCCCACCCGTCGCGGATTTCCGCCCTCGGTGTTTGCGGCGCTCCCGAAACTGATGGAACGCGCCGGCAACTCCGACAAGGGCTCGATCACCGCGTTCTACACCGTGCTGGTCGAAGGCGACGATTTCAACGAACCTGTCGCGGACGAGACGCGCTCGATTCTGGATGGGCACGTCGTGTTATCGCGTGAACTCGCGGCGAAAAATCACTATCCAGCGATCGACGTACTGCAAAGCCTGAGCCGCGTGATGATGACAATCGTCTCGCCCCAGCACCGCGCCGCCGCGGGCAAGATTCGCGACCTGCTCGCCAAATACCGCGAGATCGAGTTATTGATCCGGGTTGGCGAATATCAACGCGGACACGATGCCGAGGCGGACGAGGCGATACAGAAAATCCACGCGATTCGCGCGCTGCTGCAACAGGACGTATTCCACAACGCCGGATTCGACGCGACGATCGCGCAACTGGTTGAGCTCGCCGGATGACAGTCGCTACGAATGCGCCGAGGCGGCGATAAATGCCAGGTAGCCGCGCCACCAGTTACGCGCCCGAGACGCGACTTCGGGTAGCTACCGCGCCTCGTCCGTGCGAGCCGTTACCGGGATGACCGACAAGCCGCTCATGCTGTTGCGTATTCGCGAGCATCGCGAACGCCTGGCACGAAGTCGGGTTTTCGAAGCCCAGCGGAAGCTCGAGGAATGTATCAATGCGTTGAAGGAACAATCGCGTCAGTTCGACGCCTTCCGCGAGTTTCGGACGCATACCGAGCACGAGATGTTTATCGCGATGCTCGGCAAGCCCGTCGCCTCTAGCAAAATCAGCGATTTCCGCCACACGCTCGACAAGCTCAAGCTACAACAGCTGCGCCTTGAGGCCGACCTCAAGACGGCCTATCACAATCTCGAATCCGCCCAGCGCGAATTACAGGCGCGACAAAAGACGCTGGCGCGCGCGAATCAGGATCTCGAAAAACTCAGCGAGCTGTTCAAGGAAATGGACACCGAA
Organism: Thiotrichales bacterium; assembly: GCA_050329935.1. Taxonomy (GTDB): domain Bacteria; phylum Pseudomonadota; class Gammaproteobacteria; order UWMA-0217; family UWMA-0217; genus CAYSFW01. The sequence continues at coordinate 30,258 of JBHJOI010000053.1, forward strand.
ACGCGCAAGAACGATCTATTGATCGAAGAGGCCGAGCTGGATGAGACGGTGATGACAAGCTGGGTGACCATGAACCGCGCAGCATTCAAGTAACGGCCCCCAATACGATATCGAACGCGGCGCGCCAGCTTGAGCCTCCGCCTTCACCCGCGGGCTCGAACCGCGCCTCGACCAGCGTCCGACGCTCGGACGGTATCCGCCTGAACAGAAAATCGCCCGCGTTGGCTGACTCGCCCTGGACGTACATTTGGGTCACAAACGGCTGCTCGCCCGACGGATACACCGCGAAATGAATATGCGGCGTGCGGCCCGGGTATTGCACCGGGCGTATGGTCCGAAACCGATACCGGCCGGCGTCATCGGTCACCGTGTGCCCGAACCCCTGAAAGCGCGGATCCGCCTGACCACCGCGATCCTGGGGATGGTGATAGAAACCGCGCGCGTCGCACTGCCAGATCTCGATGCGCGCCGCGCGGATCGGACGTCCATCGAGGTCGAGCACGCGGCCGTCGAGATCGGTCACCTCACCCTCGGCGTTCCCGCCCTGACCCTCGACGCGGGTGAGATCATTGTCGTCATCCAGCGGAAACGTCACCGGGTAAAATGGCCCGCGAGACTGCGATGGCGTTGCGTGTGGGGCCGCTACGGCGAATACGCCCGGGGACGCGGCGAACCCGATGAGTCCAAGCATGAACCGCCGCCGATTGATGGGTGTCGTCATTACTGCCTACCTCGCGTTTTCGTCACTCCATTATGATTTAACACCTTGCTCGCGCGCGGCCGCGATCCCTGTACCGAGATTCAGGAAATTTGTAGGACACGGCTGAAAAACAACCGCGTCGGCGTTCTGGTTTTTAACTTAGATTGCGATTGTCGGGGAGAGAATCACCGTGTAGAACAATAAAACCGGAGGTTTCGCCGATGAAGACGCTTGCCATCACCGCGTTGTCCGCCAGCGGTCGTGCATTCGATATCGAGTTTCCGTTGCATCCTCAAACCCGCTCCGAGGATGGCGTTTCGCGATTGGTCACACGGATGCTGGATACGCTCAGTTTGACGCTCGCGGAGCGCAAGGACATCAGTGACGGCGACGTGCTACAAAGTCTGGCAATGACACTCGCGATACGCGCCCGGATGTTGAATGGCAATCCAGACACCTTGAAGACGCTGATCGACGAGCTGCTCCGCAACGCCATGAGCGCGGCGCAATCGTCGAATCCCTACCTCGCGTCGCGCGGCTGAGGCACGGCCTCCTCACCCGCGGGCGCGGCGTCGGATTCGGCCGTGATCCGTGGCGCGATCGTCGTTCCAGCTAGCAGTTCGGCGAGATTCATGCGGCTGATCGCGCTGATCCGCTCCCGCGTCAACGTCCGCTCACCGCCGAGCATCGCGCGATGGAGCGGTGCGTTCTGATACAGCACCTCCTCGGGTGCCGGCTGAAACGGTTGCCCGATGGAGATGCGGGTCACCCGCCCGAGATTGAGTCCACGTCCGTCGCTCAGTACGATCAGATGCGGCAACAGATGGCGCGCCGGATCGGGTTTCGGAAAATTGACCACCGCGAGCAATTCGAGCGGTTTGTCGTTGAGTTGTACCGCCAGGTGGATATCACTTTCGTGAATCTCGATCAGGTAAACGCGTTGGCCGATACCCGCGCGCAGACGAGCAAGTTGTGCCTCGTACCACGCACCCGGCCATACCTCGCCATCGCGCCCCGCCGCAGCCACGAATTCAGCCAGTGCTCGATGCTCGCTTGGCGGCATGTCAGTCAACGATAACGTGGCGGTTTGGGTCGGCGTTGGCGATCGGTGGCATGCGGTCAATCGTCGGCGGTGAAACTCGCGACGATGTATCCGCCCGACTTTTCGTCGAACTCAAGCGTCAACAAGCCCCGCGTTTGCGCCTCCTCCAGCAACTTGCCGAAGGTCCGGAAGCCATGATAGCTCTCGTTGAAACCGGGGTTACGGCGCTTGATCGCCTGTTTGACCATTGAACCCCAAACCTTTTCCTCCGCGCTGCGCTCCTCGAACAGATCCTCCACCGTCTCGATCAGCAGGTCGACAGCCTCCTGACGCTTGTTCTCGTCACTCTTGTCCTCGGTATCGGCCTTGGTCACGGACTTGCCGTTGGTCTTGGCGATGGTCGCGGTCTTGGTCCGACGGCGACGCGGCTTTTTCTCCTCGCGCACGAGATCGTCGTAATAGATAAACTCGTCGCAGTTCGCGATCAGGAGGTCGGACGTCGATTTCTTGACCCCAACCCCTATCACCATCTTGTTGTTTTCGCGCAACTTGCTCACGAGCGGCGAGAAATCCGAATCGCCACTGATGATCACGAACATGTCGACATGCGACTTCGTGTAACACAGGTCGAGGGCATCCACGACCATCCTAATGTCGGCCGAGTTCTTGCCACTCTGGCGTACATGCGGAATCTCGATCAGTTCGAACGCGGCCTCGTGCATCGAGGCTTTGAACTCCTTGTAGCGCTCCCAATCGCAATAGGCCTTCTTGACGACGATGTTGCCCTTCAGCAGCAAACGCTCGAGCACCTTCTGGATATTGAAACGCGCGTACTTCGCATCGCGGACCCCGAGCGCGATGTTTTCGAAATCACAAAATAGCGCCATGGTTTTGGTGTTGATACTGCTCATGCATTCCTCGGGCGGCCTGCGGGCCGCATCGTTGTTTTATCGCATCGAAATCACGTCACGGGATGCCGATCGCCACAACGATTTGTCAGTGATATCAGTGGTCAGCGATGGTGGCGCTGGGCGTGTATCGTCCATTGTAGCCGAACCGTCGACTGACACGCGCATTTCTCCCGGAATCCTCGCCTGAGTGCCAGCGGTCGAACGTAACCTACTGTACAAGCGTAAATTTCTCCCTGGGCGTGGTTCCACCAGCTACCGCGTCGGCGCGTCATGATCGTTCGCGTTGCGCGCGGACCGACCGCGCCGTCGGCGCATACGGGCTCGGCGACACGCCACCGCCGCGCGTCTCCCCGCGTCACGACGACTTCTGACTTGCAGCTTTCCGTCGCTCCGGAACGACTGCGACCGGAAAACTGGCGGAATTCATCGCGGTCCGGCCGGGAATTCCGCGTCCACGACGCACCAAGCACTACTCTATTTAAGGTGTCGAACGATTGTTGACGTTGGTTTCGCGCGCGTGCCAATGCGCGATTTCCCGACTTTTTTCTCGAGACGGAGGACCTGATGAGAACACCGATCGCGATCGGACTTATAACCGTGGCGCTGGCACTGCCGGCGGCCGCCCACCATGGGTGGAGCAACTACGACAGCAGCAATAGGGTGTCGCTCACGGGCACTGTCACTGAGGTGTCGTACACCCAACCCCATGGCACCATCCGCCTGGAGGCCGACGGCAAGACTTGGCTGGCCGTGCTGGCCCCACCGTCACGGATGTCGGCTCGCGGCCTGTCGAGCACCGAACTTCAGACCGGCATAAAGGCCACGGTGGAAGGTTACCCGAGCCGCAACGACCCAGTTGAAATGCGTGCCGAGCGCATCATCGTGAATGGCAAGACCATCGAACTGCGCTGATGGCGGCGGGCGCGGCGCTGCTGGGCGCCCTGGAGGAAGGCAGCGTCGCCTCGACCATCCGCGAGGCGATGTGGCTATATCCGCTGATCGAGATCGCGCACATCGTCGGCTTCGCCATCCTGGTCGGTGCGGTAATCCTGTTCGACCTGCGGGTGCTGGGGGTCTCGAAAAGGGTACCGGTACGGATGCTGGCCCGGCACATGCTGCCGTGGTCGGTGGCGGCGCTGCTGCTGATCGTCCCGGCCGGCGTGCTCTTGTTCGCCACCGAGGCGACCGCGCTGATCGACAACCGCGCCTTCGTGGTCAAGATGATCTTGCTGACGCTGGCGCTGACTAACGCTGCCGCGTTCCACCTAGGCGCATTCCGCGACGCCGAGCACTGGAACCAGGGCGTACCCGCGCCCCGCGCCGCCCGCTTGCATGCCGCATCGTCGATCTTGCTCTGGATTGGGGTCATCACCTGTGGCAGGTTGATCGCCTATGTTTAGCGCTCAACGTTCGCCGAAGCCACGTAGCTTGAGCTGAGCCACCGCTCGGACCCGCTGCGCAATTTCAAGCTCAACGTCCTACGGCCCATCGCCGATTGACCGCTGTATCATCTAGCGGGCTCCGCAGTCGTTGATGGCCGGGTCGATTCTGCATTCCCGTTTGATTCGGCGATTGTGCTTAACGCCAAGGTTTCCCCCGACTTAAGCGCCGTGATAACGCAGCAGTTCGTCGATCTCCTCCAGCGTGAAATGGTTGAGTTGCACGATCTTGGCGTCATGGCGGTAGGCGGGTGGCAATATAGCCCGTGCCTGCTCCTTGCTGTCCACGTCGACCGTGAGCCATGCCTTGTGGTCGCCATCCTTGCATCCCCAGTCTGCATGCGTGAGGAAATGCGAGCCTCTCTCCAGAAAGACCTTTACTACCTTCGCACAGGCTAGGGTGTTCTCTTCGTGAGGGACTTCGATCAGGAATCTTGGCATCGCTATTACCCTCCTCAATCAGGCATTAATCGCGAATATTCGTGACTGTCGCTGTCCAATTGATAATAGTAAAGCACCATTGATTATCAAGACTGGAGAGCAGGCTTAATCCCGCAATGCATCCAGGCACTGTCCCGGCGCTCGTCTAAGCAATTCCTTTGGTTCAGGAAGACGAAAAGCAACTTCATCGCGATTGTTTCTCGCATTTCCCTAAAGACGCATCTATTTTCCCAGAAAGAAATTGAATCTTTTTCCAGCCCTGATACGGTCCGCAGCAACGGCCACACATGCAAGCTTGCTGGAGCAGTCGAGCATCGACCAAGGCGCTGGCTGAAGGACGCATGGAGAATCGACCTTGTCCGAACGTGGGCTCATCCTGATCGTCGACGACGACGCATCCAGCGCCAGGAGCTTGCAGCAACTACTGGAAAAGGACGGCTATGCGGTCGACATGGCGGCCACCGGCAGCGACGTGCTCGAAACCGCCATCGCGAACCAGGCCAACCTGGTGCTGCTCGACGTCCATCAAGCCCGGGCCAATCCATTCGACCTGCTCGCCGAGCTCAAGCAAAGCCACTTAGCGCGCGACGTTCCGGTGATCTTCATGACCCGGCTCGACGACGCCGATGCCCGGGTCAAGGAACTCGAGGCGGGGGACGACCTGATCCTCAAGCCCTTCGACGCGCGCGAGGTGCTGGCCCGGATCGAGCGCCAGGTGACGGTCTCGAAGGTGCGCATGGCGCTGCGCGAATCGGAGGCCAAGTTCCGCTCGGTCATGGAATCGGCAATCGATGCCATCATCTCCGGTGACGCCGAGGGCCGGATCCGTTCCTGGAACAGCGCGGCGACGGCCCTGTTCCAGTTCACCGAGTCCGAGGTGATCGGCCAGCCGATCGAAGTGATCATTCCCGCGCGTTACCGCGCAAGCCATCAGAAGGGCATTCATCGGGTCAGTGCGGGCGGGCCCAGCCACGTGATCGGCAAGACCGTCGAGCTTGCCGCGATCCGCAACGACGGCAACGAGTTTCCTGTCGAGCTCTCGCTCGCCACCTGGCTGCTCGACGACAAGCGCTACTACACCGGGATCATCCGCGACATCAGCGAGCGCAAACAGGCCGAGCAGAAGTTCCGCTCGGTCACCGAATCGGCGATCGACGCGATCATTTCCGCCGACCACAGCGGGAATATCGTCAGCAGGAACAAAGCGGCGACGCGGATCCTTGGCTACACGGAAGAGGAAGCGGTCGGCCAGCGCCTCGAGCTGATTATCCCTGAGCGTTTCCACGAAGCGCATCGCAACGGCATGGCGCGACTCACTGCCACCGGCGAAGGTCACGTGATCGGCACCACGGTCGAACTGTTCGCGCGCACCCGTAGCGGTGAGAACGTGCCGATCGAACTCTCGCTGTCGACCTGGATGGTGCGCGACGAGCGCTACTACACCGGCATCATCCGCGACATCGGCGAGCGCAAGCGCGCCGATGTCGCGCTGCGTAACAGCGAGCAGGCGCTGCGTGAAAAATCGGAGGAATTGAGAAGGAAGAACGAAGTACTGGAAGAAACGCTCAACCGCCTGAACGAAGCCAACAACCAGCTCATCATCCAGGAAAAGATGGCGTCCCTCGGCAAACTCAGTGCCGGCATGGCCCACGAGCTGAACAATCCCGCAGCTTCGGCCCAGCGCGGCGCCGCGCAATTGCAGGCGAAGTTTCTGGAATGGCAGAGCCTGCAGTTGCGGATGGGCGAACAGAAGCTGGATCCGGAGCAGCTGGCGACCCTGGTGGATCTCGACCAGATTGCCCGCGAGCATGCGCGCAGACCCACCGACCTGAATGCCCTTGCCCGCAGCGACCGGGAAGTCGTCCTCGAGCGCTGGCTCAGCGCGCGCGGCATCGAAAACACCTGGGACCTGGTGCCGACTTTCGTCAGCCTCGGCTATGCCGAGCAAGACCTCGAGGCGCTGGCACACCGCTTCACACCGCAGCAGTTCCCGCTGGTCATCGGCTGGCTGAGCTGTACCCACACGATTTACAGCCTGGTCGCGGAAATCGGCCTGGGCACGGGCCGCATCGCTGAAATTGTCAAGGCGCTGAAGAACTACACCTACATGGATCGCGCACCGATCCAATTGGTCGACGTGCGCGAGGGGCTCGACAACACCCTGATCATTCTCCACAACAAACTGAAGAAGGCGGTCACGGTGGTCCGCGACTATGCCGCAGACCTGCCGGTGATCCAGGCCTACGTCAGCGAGTTGAACCAGGTATGGACCAACATTTTCGACAACGCCATCGATGCCATGGACGGCAAGGGCACCCTGATCGTCAGAGCGCGCCGCGAGGATCCGTGGATCGTTATCGAGATCGAGGACGACGGCCGCGGAATCCCCGACGAGATCAAGTCGAAGATATTCGACCCCTTCTTCACCACCAAGGCACCGGGCGAGGGCACCGGGCTGGGGCTGAACGTCAGCCGCAACCTGGTGGTGCAGAAACATCACGGCCAGATTTCGATGGCGTCGCAACCAGGCCGAACCTGTTTCACCGTGCGCCTGCCGATCGATTTCAACCCCCCTGAATGATTGCCGACCGAGCAGAGGGCGCCATGAACAAACCGATCATCATGACCGTCGACGACGAGCCGCACGTGCTCAACGCCATCGCACGAGATTTGCAGGCGCACTACAAGAACGACTACCGCATCGTCAAGGCGAGTTCCGGGGCGGAAGCCCTGGAGGCGGTGCAGGAATTCAAGCGCCGCGATGCACCGCTGGCGCTGCTGCTCGCCGACCAGCGCATGCCGGCGATGAGCGGGGTGGAATTCCTGGGCGAAGCGATCAAACTTTATCCGCAATCGAAACGGGTGCTGTTGACCGCCTATGCAGATACCGATGCCGCCATCACCAGCATCAACGCCATCGGTCTCGACTACTACCTGATGAAGCCCTGGGACCCGCCGGAGGACCGGCTCTACCCCGTTCTGGACGAATTGCTGAGCGACTGGCTCGCCAGCGTGCCGGTGCCATACGACGGCATTCGCGTCGCCGGCACCCTTTGGTCGGCCAGTTCGCACAAGGTCAAGGAATTCCTCGCGCGCAGCCAGATCGCCTACCAGTGGCTGGACATCGAACGCGATTCCGAGGCCAGAACGCTGGTCGAAGCGACCCCCGTAGGACCGCCGCGTCTGCCGGTCCTGTTCTTCCCCGACGGCAGCACCTTGGTGGATCCGGACCTGCGCACCCTGGCGGACAAGGTCGGCATGACGACCCACGCCGAGCGACCCTTTTACGACCTGATCATCATAGGTGCCGGCCCCGCCGGGCTCGCCGCCGCGGTCTACGGGGCGTCCGAGGGGCTGAAGACGATCGTGATCGAGCAGGACGCCACCGGCGGACAGGCCGGCACCAGCGCACGAATCGAGAATTACCTCGGCTTTCCGCAGGGGGTGAGCGGCGCCGATCTGGCGCGGCGGGCAACGACGCAGGCGAAACGTCTCGGTGCCGAGATCCTCACTGCGCAACGGGTCACCAGGCTGCGAGTCGAGGATCCCTACCGCATCGTGACCCTCGACGACGGCAGCGAGCTGAGCTGCCACGCGCTATTGATCGCCACCGGCGTGCGGGTGCGCGAGCTCGACGTACCCGGCATCGAAGCTTTGGTCGGGGCCTCGGTATACTACGGCGCCGCCATCTCCGAGGCCACCCACTACCAGGACAAGCGCGTGTTCGTCGTCGGCGGCGCCAATTCGGCCGGCCAGGGCGCGGTGTTCCTGTCGCGCTTCGCGCACGAAGTCACGATCCTGATCCGTGCCGACTCGCTGACGAAAAACATGTCGCAGTATCTGATCGAGCAGATCGAAACCAACCCAAAGATCACGCTACGGACCAATACCCATATCGCCAGCGTCAGCGGCAGCGGCAGCGGCAACGGCAGCGACCATCTCGAGACCATTACCCTGAAGGACGGCAAGACCGGAGAGACGGAAACCATAGCCGCCGACGCGATCTTTGTATTCATCGGCGCGGTGCCGCATTCCGATATCGTCGCGGACATCGTCGAACGATCGGAGGCGGGTTTCATCCTCACCGGCCCGGACCTGATCCGCGATGGCAAGCTGCCTAAGAAATGGACGCTGAAACGCTACCCGTTCCTGCTGGAAACCAGCGTGCCGGGTATCTTCGCGGCCGGCGACGTCCGCCACGACGTGGTCAGGCGGGTCGCCTCGGCGGCGAGCGTTTCAGTGATGAGGAAAACGGATGGCTACATCGGCATTATGAATTTCCGAGCGCTTGTGGCTGACCTGATCGCCCAAGAAATGTAAGCCGCTCTGGGCAGGGTCGGCGGGACGCGGTGAACCCGAAGCTTCACGTCAAATCTCGCGCGGAGTAGATACCGACCCGCCATCGCGACCAGCATTCCGCTGACTTTCACAGTAGACTTCGAGCAGGGTTCCACACCCGGACGGCGCGAGGACCGGCACCCGGTCCGAGCAACTTTCGAATCTAACGAGCACGACCCATCACACATGTGTGAACTCTACGGCCTGTCATCGAACCGAGCACGGACGGGACGCGCGTCAGCGTTGCCGGATTTCCGCGTGCGCGGCGGCGGCAACGCTGATAATCCGGACGGTTGGGGCGTCGCTTGGTCGGATATGGGTGCGTTTCGGCTGGAAAAGGCCCCCGAACCGGCCTTTCGCAGTCAGACATTTGACCAACTGATCGACCATCTGCGCTCGGACCTCATCATCGCGCACGTCCGCAAGGCCCGTTTTCCACCCGTCAACACATCGCGCAACACTCATCCCTTTCTGCGCGCCTGTTGCGGTCGAATCTGGGCATTCGCCCACAACGGGCTGGTACCCGCGGTGGTGGCGCTCGAAGCGAGCAACAACGACCGCGTCTGCGAACCGGAAGGCGAGACCGATTCGGAGTTCGCCTTTTGCCACCTGCTAAGCCACGCCACTCGCCACTTCGCGACCACGACCGACGACTGGCCCACGATGTTGGGCGCGGTCAGCGCGTTGATCGCCCGCCACGGCCAGTTTAATTTTCTGCTGTCGGACGGCGAGCACCTGATCGCCTACGGCCACGACCGTCTGCACTACCGGGAAACGACCGGGGTCGAACACACTGTCGAGGTCGCGACCGAGCCCCTGTGCGGCCGCCCCGACTGGATCCCGTTCGCCCGCGGCGAACTCCGCATCTGGCGCGCGGGCGCACTCGTGCGGCACATCCCAACCCAGCTGTCCGATCGCGCCCTGCCATGAATACCTTGATCTATCTCGACTACAACGCCACGACGCCGATTGATCCCCGGGTGCTCGACGCCCTGCTTCCGTGGTTACGCGACGGCTACGGTAATCCCTCCTCCGATCACCCACCGGGTCGGCACGCGCGGGCGGCGATCGAGCACGCACGCGCACAGGTCGCGGCACTGATCGGGGCTCGGTCAGACGAAATCTATTTCACCGCCAGCGC
>JBHJOI010000054.1:0-11377 GCA_050329935.1 Thiotrichales bacterium
ACCTCGACTGGTGCCTGCAGATACACGACGAGATCGGGCGTCGGCATGGTGTGGTCGATCGCGTTCCAGACCTGGTTATAGAGCTCGAACTCTTGCTCGTCGAGCGCGTTTTCGGCAAACAGTCGGTCCTTGGCGAGCAGGAAATCGGTCACCCAACGGGTTGGCGCGGGATGATCCGCGCGCAGCTCGCGCACCGCGGCGACTCGCGCCATCAGAAAATGCAATTGGGTGTGCAACGCGAATTGCCGCGGATAGGCGTAAAACCGCTCCAGAAATGGATTCTGGTCGGCGCGCTCCAACATCAGCCGGGCCTGCAAGTCGGACGCAAGGCGCTGGCTCAGGGTTGTTTTTCCGACCCCGATCGGCCCCTCGACGACAATCAAACGATGTTCACTCTTGCTCATCTTCCACTCGAATCAAACTATCCCGCGGGACGTTACGCAACAGCTCGGCCAGCCGACCCAAGCTGCCGATCCGAAGCCCGGGTGGCGCGATCTCCGCCAGCGGCCAAAGCACGAACGCACGCTCGGCGATACCGGGATGCGGCACCACCAGGCGCGCCTCGTTGATGACGCGATCATCGTACAGCAATAAATCGAGGTCCAGCGTCCGCGCGCCCCAACGCGGGCCGGCACGGGTACGCCCCTGGGCGCGCTCGATCGCCTGCAAGTGATCCAGTAACTCAAGCGGTGCCAGATCGGTGATCAGGCGCGCGACGGCGTTGACGTAATCGGGCTGATCCGGCGGCCCCAACGGCGGGTTGCGATAGCAACCGGAAATGGCGTCGAGCGTGGAACCGGGCAATCGATTCAGCGCGTCGCGGGCTTGACGAAGTTGCGCGATCGGCCGCGCCAGGTTGCTGCCGAGCCCGATGTACGCCCGCGCCACTCAGGCGTCCGGCTTGCGCTTGCGTGGACGTCTGCGCCGTCCACCGGCACTTTCCCTGGAGAACACGAGCGTGCGCTGATCGTCGGGATTCGCCGCCTGAAATTGAGTCCACCATGCGCACAGCGCTTCGATTTCGGCGCCTTCACCAGCCTTGCCACGCAAACACAAAAAATCGTAAGCAGCGCGAAAGCGACCGTTTTCAAGCAGGCGCATCGGCCCGGAGCCCTTGGTCTTGCGTAGCCGCGATTGCAGTGTCCAGATCTCCTGGGACTGCGCGCTGAAGCGCCGCGGAAACGCCACATGCCGGTTTTGCGCCGCGATGCTGTCGCGACTGGCCGCGATCAGGGCCTCGAATTCGCTCATGCCGCGCGCAATCATCGCGTCGCGCCGTCGCAGCACGTCACCCCAAAGCATCACGGCCAGCATGAACGCCGGATTGACCGGCTTGCCCTCCTGGATCCGGGCATCGGTGCTCTCCAGCGCGCCAGCGATGAACCAACCGAGCATCTCGCCGTCGCTCGCATTGAGCGCCGTCTCGGTCGCGGGAAACAAGTGCTCGAACAGATGATAATGTCGCAGTAACTCGAAGGTCTCGTGCGCCACGCCGCCGTGCAGCAACTTCAGCACCTCGTCGAACAGCCGTGCCGGCGAAGCGTCGCGCAGGAGTCCATTCAGATCGTGCAGGGCGTTCTCCGAATCTTGGTCTAGCCGAAACCCAAGCTTGGCGGCGAAACGTACCGCGCGCAGCATTCGCACCGGATCCTCGCGATATCGCGTGTCGGGATCGCCAATCAGGCGCAGCACGCCACGCTGGAGATCGTCGAAACCACCGACGTAGTCGATGACCGAAAAGTCGCGAATGTCGTAATACAGCGCGTTGACCGAAAAGTCGCGGCGCCAGACATCCTGCTCCAGCGTGCCGTAGACGTTGTCGCGCACAATGCGCCCGTTTTCCTCGACCTCGGCCTGACGTTCGTCCTCGGCGTGGTCGTGGGGTGCACGAAATGTGGCGACCTCGATGATGGTACGGCCGAAATGCACGTGCGCCAGCCGAAAACGACGCCCAATCAGACGACAGTTGCCGAACAGCGAGCGCACCTGCTCGGGCAGTGCGTCGGTCGCGATGTCGAAATCCTTGGGCTCGCGCCCGAGCAGCAGGTCGCGCACGCCGCCTCCGACCAGGCACGACCGATACCCGTTTTCTTGTAAGCGATACAAAACCTTGAGCGCAAACTTATCGATTTGCGTGCGGGAGATGCCATGTTCTCGCCGGGAAATCACCCGCGGCTCGACCGATTCCACCATGCGGATCAGTTGTTATTCCTGAAGAAGAAGTCTTTGAAATCCGCGTGATAGTAGCACTTTTTCTGTTTAAGTCCCGCAGATTCCGCTACTGTCTTTCGATTCCCGGGTTGGTTTCACCTATGCGCGCGCTCATCCTGTCGGACACACATGGTCAGCTCGATCCCCGCATCGCGGAGATCGCCAGCAGCTGCGACTGGGTGCTGCACGCGGGCGATATCGGCAATGCCGCGGTACTGCGCACGCTGCGACCGCGATTGCAGGTGCTGGCCGTGCGCGGCAACAACGATCTACCGCGCAAATGGCCCGCCGCCGATCACGCTGAACTCGAACGAATTCCCTGGTGCGCGAGCTGTGAACTGGCCGGGGGGCGGATCGTACTGGTGCATGGGCATCGCGCCTTGCCCGCGGTCCAACGCCATGAACGGTTGCGACGACAACATCCCGACGCGCGCGCCATCGTCTATGGCCATAGCCATCGCCTTGCGCTCGATACCTCGGCCCTGCCCTGGGTGCTGAACCCTGGCGCGGCGGGACGCGAGCGCACATTCGGCGGCCCGTCCTGCATCCTGTTGACCGCCGCCCCGTCCGGTTGGACGCTCGAAGTCCGGCGCTTTACACTCGGCGCCCGATCGTCTGAACCCCAGGCCGCCCCATGACCGCGCAATTGAATAGCTCGACCTTCGCGACGCGCTTCGGCTGCTGTATCGCCGTTGCGCTCGTTGTCGCCACGAACGCGCGGGCCGAGACGCAGTTCGCGACCGATCGGGAAACCGGTCTAGCGACCTGGGTGACCGAGAACGCGGGGTTCGCCGTGCGCCTGACCCAGCTTGGTCCCGACCAAACCTACAGTTTTTTCGAGGCGCGCGGCTTTTCCAGTGACGACGCACGCCGCTACGCCGACACCTGCGTCTTCATGAGCGTGGTACGGAATGTCGGCGCGCAACCGCTCGACTTCGACCTTAGGCAGTGGCGCTACCAACCGCGCGGCGCGGCAATTCGGCCGATGAAGGTCAAGGAGCACTGGCTGGAGGAATGGCAGGCACGCGGTCTGCCGGAAGCCGCGATCATCGCGTTCGCGTGGTCGCAACTTCCGACCGAGCAAACCTTCGCGCCCGGCGACTGGAATCAGGGCATGACGACCTTCTCGCTGCCGCGCGGCGAATCATTCGACCTTCATTATCAATGGCAAAGTGGAGACAACACACATGCAGGCAAACTCGAAGGCGCAAGCTGCGCACCCGCGTCGGACTCGCCCTAGCCTCGCGCTGCCCGCGCTCGCCGCGGTGACGCTGATCGCCGCTCCATTGGCCTTTGCCGACACGACCGCGCCACCGGCACTCACGACCGCGTTGACCGCGACGCAGGGTGACAAACCGGCGCCCGCGCTGATACTCAAGGACATGGACGATCAAGAGCACTCGCTTGAGCGCCTGAAAGGCCGGGTGGTACTGGTGAATTTCTGGGCGACCTGGTGCCCACCGTGCCGGCGCGAAATGCCGTCGCTGGAGCGGCTACACCAAAAGCTGAAGGATCAACCCTTTAGCGTGCTCGCGGTTGATGTCGGCGAATCGGTCGAGACGATCTTTTCGTTTATCGGGCAACTCGACCCGGCGCCCACCTTCCCGATCCTGCTCGACACCGACAGCAAAGGCATGCAGGCGTGGCCCGTGCGTGGATTGCCGACGACCTACATTATCGACAAACAGGGCCGCCTCGCCTATACCGCGATCGGTGGCCGCGAATTCGACGACGAGGGCGTCGTCCGCACGATCGAACGACTACTCGCCGCGCCCTGATTCGACACCGTCGGCGTCACGTATCAGGTGCATCGCAGCGCGCCTTCGGAGCGCGCGAACGGGGCGCCTGAAGCGGCGCCTCACCGCGGTAGACGCGTGGGGAAACCCCGCCCGCGGCTCACGCCGCGCGCAGCGCCGCGAGCACCTGCTCCGGATGCGATTCGGCCTTGGCGACCCGTTTCCAGTGCTTGATGACCTTGCCGTCCGGCCCGATCCACACCGTCGATCGGATCACGCCGACCGTGGGTTTGCCGTACATCATCTTTTCTCCGTACGCCCCGTACTCCGTCATCATGGACTTGTCCGGATCGCTCAACAGCGTGAACGGCAGGCTGTACTTGGCAATGAATCGTTCGTGCGAGGCGCCATCATCCGGCGAAACGCCGAGCACCACCGCCCCCAAGGCCTCGATCGCGCCCCAATGGTCGCGAAACCCGCATGCCTCCTTGGTGCAGCCCGGCGTATCGTCCTTGGGATAGAAGTAAACGATCACTTGCTTACCGCGCAGATCGGCGAGACTCACCGAACGGCCCTGTGCGTCCTTAAGCGTGAACGCGGGCGCGGCGTCACCTTCCACGATTGCCATGCACACCTCTCTGGTTGGTTATGAAACAGCTCGCTGTATTGGGCCCGGATTGTGAGGATTGTCACGGACGCTGGCAAATTCCACACCGTCCTTGTAAGGTCGCCGGTCAAGCCGGTTGAACGTTGTAAACTCTTAAGTGCGGTGCGGGCCAGCGTGGCCCATTGATTACCCGAGGAACGCAGTATGCTGGATGCAATCGCGAACAAAAACTTCCGCTGGTTGTTCGATGCCGCGTTGGACGCCCAATTGATATGCAACCAGCATGGCGATATCGCGGCGAGCAATCCGGCCGCGCAAACCCTGTTTGGCCGATCGGCCGATCAACTTAGCCGACTGCGCGTCGACACGCTCATCGACCCGATCGATGCGTTTGAAACCATCCCCGACACACTGTCCGGGGCGATCCTTCACCCCCGCTCCGGAGTCACCGTGCGGGCGCGTACGAATCGCGAGCCGCCCAGTCGGTTCGAATCTGCCTTCAGCCCGCTTGACGACACCTGGATACTGGTGACACTGCATCCCAGCGAGCCGCGGCATGCACAACGCGCGTTGGACGAACATCAGCAGCGACTGGTGACCTTGATCGACGCCTCGCCCGATTACATCTATTTCAAGGACGGCGCCGGTCGCTGGCAGATCGCCAATCATGCCGCATTAGACCTGTTTCAGCTCGGCGGCATCGACTATCAAGGCAAAACCGATACCGAGCTCGCCGAACTGACGGCAGCGTGTTACCGCGACGCACTTCGTTATTGCAGCGAGTCCGACGAGGCGGCTTGGCGCCACGGCGAGATCGTACGCAGCATCGAGATCGTGACGACCGCGTCCGGGGAATGCCGCCACGCCGATGTATACAAGATCCCGCTGTTCGAGCCCGACGGGCAACGCAAGGCACTAGTCATCCTGGGTCGCGATGTCACCGAGCTTGAGCAGGCACGCGAGTCACTCAAGGCCAGCGAGCGCTTTCTCAGCGAACTGCTCGACGCCGCGCCCGACTGCATCATGTTCAAGGATGCCGAGGGACGCTATCGGTTTGCCAACACCGCCACCTCAGACACCTTGGGGATCGCGCCCGAGTTGCTGCTCGGCAAGACGGACCGCGAACTGGAGGCGGAACTACCGGACCACCAATCGACGCTGCGACGATGCGCGGACTCCGATGAGCTCGCCTGGCAGGCACACGGTCCCACACGCTCCCTCGAAACCGTCACGATGGACGACGGTGGACAACGCCAGATCGAGTTCCTCAAGGCCCCGCTGTTTCACCCTGGCGGCGCGCGTAAGGGCCTGATTCTGTTCGGGCGCGACATTACCGACAAGCTCGCGGCCGCGCGCACCCAAAGCGAGAACGAGACCTTGATCCGCCGCCTGATCGACGCCTCGCCCGACTTCATGCTATTTCGCGACGCCGCCGATCGTTGGAAGTACGCCAACACCGCAATTCTCAAGTTTCTCGGCCTGGGCACGAACGACTACCACGGCCGGTCGGACGCCGAACTGCTGCCGCGCGTCGACCCGTCACTACACCCACGCTTCGCTGCGGCGGCGGAAGTCCGTGCCCGCGCCTGGACGACCGGCGAACCCGCGCGCGCGACCCGACGCTTCGAGACATCTAACGGCGCGAGCCGGTATATCGATTTCTGCTACGTCCCGTATTTTGACGCCGATGGCCGTCGCTACGGCAGCGTGGGCGTCGCGCGCGACGTGACCGACGAAAAGCGCGTCGACGAGGCGCTACGCCTGAGCGAACAACGTCTGGCGCAAGCACTTTGGGCAGCCGATCTCGGCACCTGGGACTGGAATATTCGCACGGGGCAGATCGAAATCAACCCGCGTTGGGCCGCGATGCTCGGGTACGACCGAGCCGAAATCGAGCCGACGATCGAAAGTTGGTGGGGGCGAATCCATCCCGAAGACCTTCCGGCCGCGCGTACCCAACTCGAAGCACACCTGTCCGGCCGGCGCGAGCAGTATGTGTGCGAAATGCGGATGGCGACGAAATCCGGCGACTGGCGCTGGGTCAACGACAGCGGCAAGGTCATCGCGCGCGCGCCAAACGGCGAGGCCTTGCGCGCGGTCGGCACCCAGCAGGATATCCACACCCGCAAGCTGGCCGAGCGCGCGCTGATCGAAAGTCGCGAGCGTCTGGCATTCGCGATCATGGGGGGCGCCCTCGGTACCTGGGATTGGGATCTGACGACGCAAGCGCTGCGCTTAGACGATGATTGGCTGCACGCACTCGGCTATGCACCGGGCGAAGTGGAGGGATCACTCTCGGGTTGCGGGTCGCTATGCCATCCGGAGGACTACCTGCGGTTCGAACAGTCATGGGATGAGTACCTGCGCGGGATCACCGAGTACTTCAATGTCGAGCTGCGCGTCCGAACCCGCCAAGGTGAGTGGAACTGGTATCTCAGCAGCGGCGGCGTCACCGACCAGGATCGCGACGGCAAACCGCTCCGCGCGAGCGGCATTTTCATGGACATCAGTCAGCGCAAGTTCGCCGAGGCGGCGCTGCGCGCGCAGCGGCATGAGCTGGAACGCTTGATCAAGAAGCAGGTCGCGAGTCTCACCGCGGCCGCGATCGCGCATGAATTGAACCAACCGCTCAACGCGGTCGCGGGATACAGCGACGCAGCGCTGCGCTTGCTTGAAATCGGCAACCCGCGCCCGGAACGGCTTGAACACGCGCTGCGTCAAAGCACCATCCAGGCGCACCGCGCCGGCCAGACGATGCGCGATCTGCTCACGCTGCTGCACGATGGCGATACGGAAATGACCGCTCTGGATCTCAATCAACTCATCCGTCACGCGGCCGAGACCCTGCGCGCCGACGACCAATTGGGCGGTCATATCATCGTCACTGATCTCGACGAAGCCCTGCCGGCGGTGCTCGCCGATCGGATTCAAATCGAAAAGGTATTGGCGAATCTGGTGAGTAACGGTGTCGACGCCATGCACGCAGGCGGCATCGAACAGGGTCAGATCCGCATTGGCTTTCGGGACCTGGGCGATCGCATCGAGATTTCGGTACATGACGACGGTCCCGGGGTCGATCCGCGGGTGATCTCCACACTATTTGAACCCTTTCACACCACAAAGTCGGGGGGACTGGGCATGGGCCTCGCTGTCAGTCGATCGATGATCCTGGCCCACGGCGGCGAGCTGTGGCTCGATACCTCCAACGACGCCGGCGCGCTATTCAAGTTCACACTCCCCTATCAAGCATGAATACTTCCGCAGTCTATCTGGTCGACGATGATGCGGCGGTGCGCGACGCACTGTTGATGCTGTTTGAAACCGAGGGCATGGAAGCCCGCGCCTTTGCCGACGCGCGCCAATTCCTCGACGCGTTCGAACCCGGTTGGACAGGTTGCCTGCTGCTCGACCTGCGCATGCCGGGCATGAGCGGCATTGAGCTTCAGACGGAATTAAGCCGACGCGGTTGCCAGTTGCGGATAATCTTTCTGACAGCTTTCGGCGACATCCCCACCACCGTACAAGCGATCAAACGCGGCGCGATCGATTTCCTGACCAAGCCGATCAATAGCCAGCTCCTGCTGCGACGGGTCAAGGAAGCCCTCGGCGAATGCACCACCACCGAGGCGTCGCGCCGCGTTCACCTGGATATCCTGACAACCCGTGAGAACGAGATCCTGCAACACATCGTCATCGGCATGACCAACAAGGAAATCGCGCGCGTACTCGGCATCAGTCATCGCACGGTTGAAGTGCACCGTAGCCACATTTTGCAAAAAACCGGCTGCTCCAACTCGCTGGAACTGGCACACCTGGTTCACACGCGCGGCGGCGGGGAGCGGCCACACTCGCCAGAGAAGTAACCTATCGGACCAGGACAAGTCCGATCCAGGTTGGAGACAATAATCGCCGCCACTGACCGGCGCCGGCGAATGAGGCTAAACTCCGTCAGGGCATAAACGGAACCGTCAGAGATGAGTCAGTCAAGCAACGTCCAATCGTCCAGCGCGGGCATCGCGCCCGTCGAACACACGCGCACCGGCGACAGCGTCGATGCATTGAAGCGGGCACTGCTCGACAACCTGTTTTTCATTACCGCGCGACACCCCGACGTCGCCAGCCCGGAAGATTGGTACCGCGCGCTGGCCTATACGGTGCGCGACCGCATGCTGCAACGCTGGCTGACCTCCTCGCAGACGTTCAAGCGCCAAGGCGCGCGGACCGTATGCTATTTTTCCGCGGAGTACCTGCTCGGGCCGCACCTCGGCAACAACCTGCTCAATCTCGGCATCCAGGATCACGTGCGCGACGCGCTGCGCGAACTGGGGCTGGACCTCGAACATCTCGCCGAACATGAACCCGAACCCGGCCTCGGCAACGGCGGATTGGGACGTCTGGCCGCATGCTTCATGGATTCGCTGACCACGCTGCAAATTCCGGCGATCGGTTACGGTATTCGCTACGAGTTCGGGATCTTCGAACAACAGATCAAGGACGGCTGGCAGGTCGAGCGCACCGACAAATGGTTGGCAACCGACAATCCCTGGGAGATTCAACGCCCGCACATCCGGTTCCAGGTCAAGCTCGGCGGCCACACCGAACACTACCAGGATGGCGCGCACCGGGTCCGCTGGGTGCCGACCCGGGTTGTCAACGGCATCGCCTACGACACGCCGATTCTCGGCTACGGCGTGAAGAACGCGAACCTGCTGCGCCTGTTCAAGGCCGAGGCCACCGAATCGTTCGATTTCCGCGCCTTCAACGTCGGCGACTACTACCGCGCGGTCGACGAAAAGGTCAAATCCGAAAACATCACCAAGGTGTTGTACCCGAACGACGAAGTGCTCGAAGGCAAGCAGTTGCGATTGGAGCAACAGTACTTTTTCGTCTCCTGCTCGCTGCAGGACATGTTGCGCATCCATCTGCGGCGCGGTCACCATCCCGAGAGCTTCGCCGCCAAATTCGCGGTACAACTGAACGATACCCACCCGGCGATCGCGGTCGCGGAACTCATGCGGCTACTGGTCGATGAACACGGCGTCAACTGGGAAAAGGCCTGGGAGACCACCCGCGCGACCTTCGCCTACACCAATCACACCCTGCTCCCCGAGGCGCTGGAGACATGGCCGGTGCCGCTGTTCGAGCGGGTGCTGCCGCGTCATCTTGAGATCATCTACGAGATCAACCGCCGCTTTCTCGATGAGGTGCGCGCGCGCTTTCCGGGCGAAGAAAGCCGCTTGTCGCATGTGTCCCTGATCGACGAAAGTTGTCCGCGCAATGTGCGCATGGCGCATCTCGCCTGTGTCGGCAGCCACGCGATCAATGGCGTGGCCGCGCTGCACACGGAACTGTTGAAACGCGACGTGCTGCATTGCTTCTTTGAGCTATGGCCGGAGCGTTTCTCCAACAAGACCAACGGCGTGACGCCGCGCCGCTTCATCGCGCACAGCAACCCCGATCTCACCGACCTCATCGAACGACGCATTGACCACGACTGGATTCGGCACCTCGAACACCTGCGTGCGCTCGAACAGTACGCCGAGGACGCGGGTTTCCAGGCCGACTGGCAACGCGTCAAACGCGGCAACAAGGCCAAACTGGCGCGCATCATTCAACGCGAAACCGGCATCGTGGTCGACCCGGAATCAATGTTCGACGTTCAAGTCAAGCGCATCCACGAGTACAAGCGCCAACACCTGAACGTGATGCACATCATTCAGTGCTACAACCGCTTCAAACTCAACCCCAATGCCGACCTGACGCCACGCACGTTCATCTTCGGCGGCAAAGCGGCGCCGAGCTACTGGATGGCCAAGCTGATCATCAAGCTCATCACCAGCGTCGGCGAAGTCATCAACAACGACCCGGATATCCGCGACCGCTTGAAGGTCGTGTTCCTGCCCAATTACAACGTGAAGCTCGCGCAACGCATCTACCCGGCGGCGGATCTGTCGGAACAGATCTCGCTCGCCGGCAAGGAGGCATCGGGCACGGGCAATATGAAGTTCGCGATGAACGGCGCGCTCACGCTCGGCACCCTGGACGGCGCGAACGTGGAGATTCGCGAGGCCGTCGGGCGCGAGAACTTCTTTCTCTTCGGCCTCACCGCCGACGAGGTGCGTGATCACAAGGCCCGTGGCTATCAACCGTGGGAGTATTACCACGGCAACTCGGAGCTACGCGAAGTGCTGAATCGTCTCGATTCGGGCGAATTCTCGCGCGGCGATTCGGAGCTGTTCCGGCCGTTGATGAATTCATTGCTGGGCCGCGACGAGTACATGCTGCTCGCTGACTTTCAGTCCTACGTCGACCGCCATGACGAGGTCGGTTGCTGCTTTCGACACCCGGCGGAATGGACTCGGCGCTCGATTCTGAATGCCGCGCGCATGGGCTATTTTTCGTCCGACCGCGCGATTGGCGAATACTGCCGCGAGATCTGGGAGGTCGATCCGATGCCGGTTGGCGAATAGCGGCTTGCGGCGGCGGTCGGGATCTAGCGCTTTTGGTCTATGTCGAAAGCCGGATACCGAATGCCGTATTGAGGGTTTAGTCTATCATCCAATAAATGTTGAAGATGTGGAGCAGGATCGCCCGCTCCAACGGCTAGATAACTCAGGATTGCCGTGGTCTCGCGGGACTAGATGCAGCGGGATCGAAAGTACAAAAAGGTCGGTGCGAACGCCGTTCGCACCGACCTTTTTGTATCCACCAAAAAAAACCGGGCGCCCAAGGGACGCCCGGCCTACCGCGGTACCCCACGAAGGTGCGATGACTAATAGTTGTCCACTACCAGTTCCACGCGACGGTTCTTTGCACGTCCGAG
>JBHJOI010000055.1:0-5002 GCA_050329935.1 Thiotrichales bacterium
TCGGCCGCTTGGCGCGCGGGTTGTTCGCCGCGTTGCAGGGCGACGCGTTTGCAAACCTCGAAGACGGAAAGACTGGGGACGATGAGGGATTCCGTGGCTTCGAGAATGGGCGCGAAGAAGCCGGCATTGCTGCCGTCGGCAAAATACTCCAACCAGCCGCAGGAATCGACCACATTCATACGCGATCATCCTCGCGCTCGACTCGGGTGTCGATCCCGGGCAGGAACCCGCGCGCGGCGGAAATGGGCTGCTCGGGGATCAGTTCGATGTGGTCGCCCTGAATGCGTGCCCGGAGTTTTTGCCCGGGCTGGATGTTGAGCAGGCGCCGCAGGTCGCGCGGGATAACGACCTGAAATTTGGGAGATACAGTGATGGTTGTCATACGAGGCTCCTTAAGTATTACGTTACCATAGCGTAATACTATAAGCTGGGCGACAGCATGACTCAAGACGAAGATTACATGCGCGCCGCACTCGAACTCGCCCGCCAGGGGGGCGGGCAAGGTGTTGGTGGGCGCGCAGGTGGCGCGTTAAGAAAGGGGCCGTGCTCCAGACGAGTACGGGGGGAGATTAGGGGTCAGTTCTCGTATCGTGCAACCAGTGGAGAGTATTGCCCGCTTTCGCCCGTCTTTATCTCCGCATTGGCCTGGAAATTCACGCCGTTGCGACTTTCACGGCGACCGCCGCGCGGTTCATGCTCAAGTTACCTTCGATGCCTCCATGGCGAGCCGATCCAGGTTCTGTTCGTTCGCCTTGGTCACGAACTCCGCGATGCGCTGCCGTTCCTCTGCCGTATCGAAAACCTGGCGCCAGCCGACCAGGGTCCGGTGGCCTTGTTCGGTGAAGGTGAGGGTCATCTGAAAGTGGTGGCCGGTGAGGTGCTCAAAGACGATGCGTTCTGGTGCGGCGACTTCGACGAAAACGCTCTCGTTGGGGTAGTCGGTTCCGTCCGGCCCGTGCATGACGTGGCGCCAGACGCCGCCGGGGCGCAGGTCGAATGTTTCAAAGGTGTTGGTGAAGCCGCTCGGCCCCCACCAGCGCGCGAGGTGCGCGGGGTCACTGAAGGCTTTGAAGACGCGTTCGCGGGGCGCGTCGATCAGGCGCGAGTGGATGAATGCGCGATCGGCGGCGGGGTCGGATTCGGCGGCAGGGTGGTCGTGCATACGCGTCGGCCTCGTGCTGGTTGTCGGACCTATCTCGGGTTCGCGCGGATTGCCTTGGTTTCTACCTTTCACCCATCGAGTTCACATTCCTGAGGTAAACTCCTGGTCGTTGTGAATTTAACGTGGATAGTTCGACCGAAACACATGACAGCGAGCGTAACCAATTATGTCCGCCGCATGGGCTTGGGCCAAGGTATGCGGCTTTATGCACTCTCTAAGTTCTCGAGAGTCCCCTTCCAAGTCCGCCTGCCGGATTACCCGCAACCGATTTGGATACGCCCGAGAACATCTGACCGCAACATGTTTAGCGACGTGCTTCTGGATCGCGAATACGACCTGCCGCTGAGCCCGCCGGCGAAGTTCATCGTTGATGCGGGCGCCAACGTTGGTTACACGTCGTTGTTTATGGCCACACGCCACCCGGCTGCAAAGATTGTCTCGATCGAGCCTGAGGAATCCAATTTCTTGCAGTTGCAACAAAACGTCCATCACCTCCCCCATGTCACGCCGCTTAAACAGGGCTTGTGGCCCCGTGAAGCCTATCTCTACATTGAAAATCCGGATGACGTAAACTCCGGCTTTCGCCTCGCCGAGTCGGCGATGCCGCGTCCCGGCGCTATCAGGGCCACCACGATTCCGGCGCTCATGCGCGAATTAAAGGGGCCAGGCTAAAGGGGCCAGGCTCGCTTTATCCAAGCATCCGACCAAACCAGGGCGAGTCACAGTCGCTGGGAAGCCGAGTGACGATTTGGCGCCCGGGACGCTCAACAGCATTCTCAAACAAGCAGGTTTGAAGGGGTAAGGCTATGCGCTATGCAATCGTGATCGAAAAAGCCGGCAATAACTATTCCGGCTATGTGCCTGATTTGCCGGGTTGTGTAGCAACGGGCGCCACAGTTGAAGAAACCGAAAGCGAACTGCTCTCGGCGATTCAATTCCATCTCGAGGGTCTCCGCGAGGACGGAATTGCCGAGCCCCAGGCCGAAAGCATTGTCAAATACATGTTCGTTCCCGTCCAACCCTGCGCTTCAGGGGACGCGTCGCAAGGCGCGCGCCCCTGAGCTTCGACGTTGGGCGTCGCGGGTACCCCCGCCTCTCGCTCTTGCAGCATCTGGTTAGTGTAGATACACTATCTGGGTGCGAATCACCTACGATCCGGCCAAGCGCCAGAAGACGCTCGATGAGCGTGGCCTGGACTTCAAGGACGCCGCGCTGGTCTTCAAGGGCGTAACGGTCGAAGTCGAGGATGTTCGCAAGGAATATGGTGAACGCCGCATCATCTGCTTCGGCAAGCTGAAGGGCCGAATGGTCGTGGTGGGCTACACCCCGCGTGGCGCGGAACGCCATATCTTCAGCATGCGAAAAGCCAACGACCGTGAACAAGCCCGCCTCGCGTCGTACTTCGGAAACTGATCTCGCGCGCGTCGATGCGCACAAGGTCAAGCCGCATGAGTACAAGGAATTGCCCGAACTCACCGATGCCATGCTTGCGCGCGCGGTGGTCAATAAGGGTGGCCGTCCGAAGTCGGAGAACCCGCGTCAACTCATCAGTCTGCGGTTGCCGCCAGAAGTCGTCGCGCGTTGGCGTGCCACGGGTCCCGGTTGGCAAACACGCATGGCTGAGCATCTTGCAAAGTCGCCTTTGCCGAGGCCCAATAGCGACGCCTAACTCGAACGTTAGGCGACATGGAGGTGTCGGTGAATACCCCGTTTCCGATCTTGCCAATTAAAGAATTAAAGGGGCCAGGCTCGCTTTATTCCCGCCTCATCCCCTATACTCCCCCATGCCGCGCCGCCCCCGCATCCACCTTGATGGCGTCCCGCTCCACATCGTGCAGCGCGGACACAACCGCGAGCCGTGTTTCTTCGGCGAGGAGGACTATCAGGCGTACCTGCATTGGCTGGGCGATGCGCTGAAGCGGGAGCAGTGCGCGTTGCATGCCTATGTGCTGATGACCAACCACGTTCATCTGCTGATCACGCCGGAGCGTGCCGAGTCGGTCCCGCGACTGATGATCGCGTTGGGGCGCCGCTATGTGCAGTACATCAACACCACCTACCGTCGCACCGGCACGTTGTGGGACAGCCGTTACAAGTCCTCGGTCATTCAGGCGGAAACCTATCTGCTTGCCTGCCAGCGTTACATCGAACTCAACCCGGTGCGCGCGGGGATGGTGGACGATCCTGCCCATTACCGCCGGAGCAGCTATCGGCACAACGCCCTGGGGCAGGCCAATGGTTACCTCACGCCTCACCCGCTGTATCTCGCCATCGCGTCCGATGCGCAAGAGCGATTAGTCGCCTACCGCGCGCTGTTTCGATCGCAACTGGACCGCGAGGCGATCGATGATATCCGCCTCGCGCTGAACCAGAGTCAGCCACTGGGCGATTCGCGCTTTTACGCAAAGATCGAGGCGGTGACGGGTCAGCGCCGGGAACCGAAGCCGCGAGGGCGCCCGCGCAAGGCGCGGGAGGATTCCCCGCCGAGGAACACGGTGCAGGGTGATCTGGGGTTTTGACTTTGGGTGTTGACGTCTGCTCGACGCAGTCCGCGTCGCTGCGCCTTGGAGCCTGATCAGAGCAAACCGCTGTTGTCGCTCGCCTGCATCACCTGTCGAGCGGACCGACGGAAGACCAGGAGGTGCTTGGTGCCGATGGCAAACACGATTGCCCAGTCGATCTCGTCGTAGTCATGCACGGCGACATTGCGGAAACCAACCGCTTTCTTCATGCTCGTAGCCGTGCCTTCGTCGATGATGTTCAGCTTCTCCAGTATGGAGAAGGATTCGCCCATGGTCGCCGGGGCGGCTTCGGGCGAATCCGCGATGATATGGCTGGCTATGTCCACGCACAGTTGCACCGCGCGCGTGAGATTCAGTACCACGATGTCCTGAATGTCAGGATCGTTGCTCAAGGTCTGAACATCGGCCGGCAGTCTGCTCTCAACCCGCAG
This sequence comes from Thiotrichales bacterium, assembly GCA_050329935.1. GTDB lineage: Bacteria > Pseudomonadota > Gammaproteobacteria > UWMA-0217 > UWMA-0217 > CAYSFW01. The sequence goes on from JBHJOI010000055.1 coordinate 4,116, forward strand.
GACGCAGCGGCGCAGAGATTCCAGTTTCTGCGCGATCAGCTGTTGATCCATGCGTCTCTCCGGGCCTTCAGGATGCGGTCGCGATAAGGGAGAAAATCCGCGACGTCCCGCAGGTGTTTTGCCAGCAGTTTGCCGTGATCGGTGCTGTTGCCGAGAATGCGTTTGCCCTTGAAGATTTGTCCCAGCAAGGGTTCGCCCGCCTTGCGCAGGTCCACGAGATCGACAGGTCGTCCGAAGGCCTCCGCGAGACTGGCAATGAGCGCCGCCTTCAGGCTGGTATCCAGCGGTTTGTCGGCTTGAACCGCGAGATCGAGGTCACTGCCCGGCGTCGCCCGGCCACTGGCCAGCGAACCGAACAGGATAGCCAGTTTGATTTCCGGGTATCGCGCGAGAACTTTCTCCAATTCCTGCTCGAACTGCACTGCGTGAACCACCCAACCGCATCGTGTATCGATCTCTCGAGTCTAGTCTAACCCGTGTCACCACTGAAGGGCGGATCTGAGGGGTTCCGTTTTAGAAACGAAGCCTGCTCGCATCTCGCGAGGCGGCTAAGCGCACACCGTCACCGGGCACGAGAGGTGCGGCGCGTCGCTAAACTTATCCTCAGCGTCAGCAGCCTTGCACCCGCGCTCACGGCCATCGCGACATAAAATGCGTCGCAAGCGCAGCCCCATCTTCACAATGGACTGATCCTCGAACCGCGCCGCGGTCTCGCGGATTATCGCGGTTATCAAGGCGGCGCCAGAATCCATCCGGCGCATTCTGGCTGCGACTGGCGAACCGACACAGCCCCCACGCAACCATCCCACCCCGCGCTTGGCCCGGCTGGCTGGAACTCGATCAGACGATCACCCTGGATGAGGCATTCGACCAGGATCGATATGAAT
>JBHJOI010000056.1:0-13437 GCA_050329935.1 Thiotrichales bacterium
GCATTTGCCTTCTGAAAGCGACAAAGCCCGCACCGGAAATCATGGCATTGCGATTCTCGAAAACAGTTCTAGAAACTCAATTCTTGATTGCATATCATTTCAACGAGTTTCGATAAGAAAGGATGCGCATGCGACCGTCCGTGGTGCTTGACATGAAGCGAAGCGCGGTGCGCGAAGCGGTGGGCCGATTCCGCACGGCGAACCCCCGCGTATTCGGTTCGGTGCCGCATGGCACCGACCGGGAGGGCAGCGACCTCGATCTTCTGGTCGGTGCCACGTTGTCGGACTTGGGCGGCCTGCAAGACGAGCTGGAGTCGCTGCTCGGCATCGGTGTTGACTTGTTGACTTGTTGACTTGTTGACGCCCGGCGACCTGCCACCGAAATTCCGGGCCAAGGTGCTCGCGGAGGCGCAGCCGGTATGAGCGAGAACCGATTGCCCGATTACCTCGACCACATCCAGCAGGCCGCGACCGATGCGTGCAGCTTCGTGGAAGGGATGGCCAAGGACGATTTCCTGGCCGACAAAGCGCACCCAGCAGGCCGTCATCATGAGCCTGATCGTCATTGGCGAGGCCGCCACGAAGGTGCTGGACGGCTACGCCGAGTTCACCCAGGCGCACGCCGAAGTGCAGGAACGCATCGGCCGGGCGCCAGACAAGCCATGTTGATAGGCTATGCGCGTGTCTCGACGCAGGATCAAAACCTGGAACTGCAACGCGAAGCCTTGACCAAGGCAGGATGCACGAAGGTCTTCGAGGACAAGGTGAGTGGCACGCGGGCAGACCGGCCCGGTTTGGCCAAGACGCTCGAAATGCTGCGCGAGGGCGACACATTGGTTGTCTGGAAGCTCGACCGGCTGGGTCGGTCGGTCAAGCAACTGGTCGATCTGGTTGGCGATCTGCACAAGCAAGGCGTCCAGTTCAGGAGCCTCACCGACTCCATCGACACCGGCACGCCGTCCGGCCGCTTCTTCTTTCACGTCATGGCCAGCCTCGCCGAGATGGAGCGCGAATTGACCGTCGAGCGCACCCGCGCCGGGCTGGAAGTCGCCAAGCAACTCGGTCGCAAGGGCGGCCGCAAGCCGAAGATGACCGACAGCATAATCGAGTCGGCCAAGAAGCTACTGGCCAGCGGTGTGCCCCCCAAGGACGTGGCCAAGAACCTCGGCGTGTCAATTCCTACGCTCTATCGCTGGGTGCCTGCCTCAGCGCAGGCTTAGCGTACGATTTTTTCCGTTTTCTGAGACGACCCGTGATACGACTTCACGGTATTCGACGAGCAACCCAGTGGAGTACATGGAGACAAGCGCGAGTTGCCATGCCGCGTCGAGGATCCGGGCGGGAATGCTGTCTTTCCGGGTTGTCATTCCGGTGGAAATCCGGCGTCGGCTCGGTATGTGCCCTGCTGGCCGCCGTCTCGCTGACTGAGGAGGATCGCCCGCTGCGCGTGCGATTGACCCCCGCGCCGGGCTTTACCCTCCAGGCGGTTGCTGCCTGGGCGAAGGACCACCTGGCCCCGGGTAATGCGGTGTTTTCCGATGGCTGGGCCTGCTTTGGCGCGGTCACCGCGGTCGGCTGCGCGCATCACCCGACGGTCATGGCCGGGCGCAAGCCGAGGGAGGTCCCCGAGTTCCAGTGGATCAACACCGTGCTCGATAACCTCAAGACCAGTCTGTCGGGTTGCTGCCATGCCTTCGATTTCCGAAAGTACGCGGCACGTTACTTGGCCGCCTTCTGCTACCGATTCAATCGGCGCATTGATCGTCGTACGCTCCACCAGCGTCTTCTCGTCGCCACCGCCAGTTCGCCACCCCAGCCGCTTCGCTCGATCCGGTTGGCTGATGTTCTTTGCTAATCAGGTTTTTCTTTGTGCCGGGTAAATAGTACGTTGCCTCGGCGCGAGGACGTGTTGGTCGCGCTTTGATCCTTTGTCAGTCACAAAGGCCTTTCGCGGCGCGTGTAGCACGATCGATATAGGCCCGATGCCAAATACATCGTCCAATTTTCTTCTGTTGAAAATGGTGTCGAAATCGTCAGATAGCGGGCGGAGTCGCGCGAATCGTTGCCGGACCGGATTACGGGCGATTTCATTCACGTCAACAACAAATCTACAGGAGAAGTTTCAATGACTATCGGTCTACTATCCGGCCTGTTCGGCGGCAATTCCTGCGGATGTGCGGGTCAGACGCAGCGCAGCGGTAACCAGAGCAACACCGGCACGCATTCATCAAACTCCGGCAGCGCATCCCGATTCGGCGACCTTATGAAAGGAGGCGCCGGACCCGGGGCGTCGGGCAGCGGAAATTCGATCCACGGTCAGGGCGGCGCGGCATCCGGCGCCGTTTCGAATCTTGCGCAGCGTCAAGCGGATTCCATCGATACCCAGGGAGGTTCGCGTGGACATGCTTCCCAAAGCCAGTCGATGGGTTCGCAAGGCGGGTCGAGCGGCGTGCTCGGCGGCTTGCTCGGAGCGAAGGCGAATCTGCTCGGCGGCCTGCTCGGCGGCGGGTCCGGCTCTTCCGGCGGAGCGAGCGGAAATGGCGCTCGGGGTGCGTGTACGAGCGGGGAATCGAGCGGCGCGGGCAGCGCGGCTGGCAACTTCTTCAAGGGCGTGCATGCGACGGCGGAGAAGGCGATCGACGCCGCGGGTCTGCAGTCAGCGTTCGCGCCGATCGACGCGGCTGTCGTTCATCCCTTGCTTTGGGATCCGCTTTCCGCTGCGACCGGAACGGACGTGAGCGACCACCCGGAAGGCATCAAGGACGTGGGATACGACCGCTGACGCGCGATTGAAAATCGGCGCTGGCAATCGGTATCGGGCGCTTCCCCTGGCAGGGACGCCCGATTCGTCTGCGGGCGGTCAGGCGATGAACGGATCGCTCGATACGATCACGCCGGCCTAAGGATAGGAATTCCAAGCCCACTTCGCAAGTTAAGCCTCGTCAGCAGCCGTTCCGTCCAACCGCTCAATCCGTGACTGAAGAGTCGCCGGGAGACAGCGTGTTCGAGCGTTTCGGCCATCGATAGGCTCGCTTCAGACCGAACGAATTCCCGACGTGTGGTTACACAGCGTCAAGACAGGGATGGGTGCTACCAGATTACCGACTGATCGAACTCGCAGTCGTAGCGGTCCTGGTTGATGTCTTCGTCGAGCGTGATGGTCTGCTCCGTTTCCGGCCAGTCGGGCGGCGCGCGCGGCGGATAGACACGGGGTGTCTCGGTGGGTTCGTCCAAAAAAGGGGACAAAAAAGGGGACAGACCACGGTTTCGGTCAAGTGCTGGTGCAGGTTGGGGTCGTAGTGTTTGCCGGTTCGCTAAGTGATAAAATTGTGGTTTATCCCATAGCCGATTCATTTCACTGAGTAAACCTCCGTTAGAATGAGGCGGATTCCAAACACGAGGCCGTCATGAACCAAACGAAATTTCGAGCGGGACGACTCGACCACGTTCATATTCGCGTACCCGATCGAGAGGTGGCGGCGCAGTGGTACGCAGACCACTTGGGCTTAGAGCCCGTCAAGAAGTACGAGTTCTGGGCGAAGGGGTTCGATGGCGGCCCGCTTCAAATATCCGCAGATGGCGGAAAAACGATGCTCGCGCTTTTTGAGGCAAGTGATGTACACCCAATGGTCCCGCAAGTTACGGGGATCGCGTTCAGCCTCGATGCGGAAAATTTCATAGCTTTCGCTCGATCGCTCCCGAACGGTATCGACAGTCCATCTGGTCAACCGCTTAATATCAATGGTGTTGTCGACTTGGACATGTGCTGGGCCTACAACTTCGCCGACCCCTGGGGCAACAGTTTCGAACTCAACTGCTACGAATATGAGCGTATCAAGGCAGATCTTATCGAGGCGGACGGCGTCAAGCCGTTGCGCTACTGGCCGCGTGATCTGTACGAGCAGTACAAAAAATGAAAGCGCTTGGCTTGGGAGGAAATTGATTCCTGACAAGTCGGCTTCGTGCCTCCGAGCTAGTTCGTCGAGCATTTCAGGCCAGTTTCTGCCGATGTTCGTGATAGATTTAATCGGTAATTCTGTGTCATAACAGGCGCTTCGTGTGGGACTGCCAACCGCGTCGCTGCGTTATCAAGTTGACACCCTCACATGCTTGTCGTTAGGCGTCACCGAAAAAATACCGTGAAATTTAATAGCATATTGAAGCTTGTACTCACTCCACTCCCATTCTTTCTCGGAATTTTTGCTGGCGTTTTTTCATGGCTTTGTAGAAAGCGGTCGCAACTACCATACAACGAAGAAGGGCGATATTTTGATGGCGAGGTTGTTTTCGATGATAGTGCCGTTGTTTTTTACGGTTTCATGGCAGTTTTATTTGGCATACTAACGGTTGTCTCTTATGCCCTATTACTTAAACGTCGTGGAAAAATGGTCAGCTAACAAGGCGTTCGAGTTTGCTCGATTCGCTTCACTCGCTTCTCGCGACCGCCGCGAAGCGTTGCTTCCTGTCGGTTCTTAGTCTTACAGGTTGGGCAGCATTGATCAGCCGTACTGGGGGATTATAAGAGACTTTGTGATCGATCTGCACGACTATGTTGCACCACTGGCACTAGCCATCTCGGTGACAAGTCTTTACGTTTCCTGTCTTGGACCGTGTTCACGCGTAGGACAAAGTGAGCTGAGACGCGCGCGTCCTCGCGGATCAAAGTCTAAGGACCGGGTTTCTTCGGATTTTGGGCCAGCGGGAAACATTTAAAAATCACTACTGCACCAAGCCTTCACCAGACAACGTTAGGAGACCCGTCATGAGCCGCAACAAAACGATTTTTGGACTCTTGGGCTGGTTGTTACTGTGTTTTGCGGCGTCTGCGATGGGAGCGTTGTTCATGCCGGGGGAGTGGTATGCCGGACTCAACAAGCCCGCGTGGAATCCGCCGGGGTGGATCTTCGGGCCGGTCTGGACGGCGCTCTACGCGATGATGGCGGTGGCGGCGTGGCTGGTGTGGCAACGCGGAGGCTTTGCCGTGCAACGCCGTCCGCTCAGGCTGTTTCTTGCGCAGTTGGCGCTTAACGCGCTGTGGACGCCGCTCTTCTTCGGCCTGCGCCAACCGGGAGTGGCGTTCGCGGAAATCCTCCTGCTGTGGCTGGCGATCCTGGCGACGTTGCTGGCCTTTCGCCCTGTGAGCCGTGCCGCGGCCTGGCTGCTTGTGCCGTACCTGGCTTGGGTGAGTTTCGCGGCGGTGCTGAACGGTACACTTTGGCACTTGAATCCTTGAGATCCTTGAGCTTGCTATGTGAGTTGGATCGGTCCGCGCTCGACATAATAGGAATAACCGTATTCCCCTTCGGCCAATGCCAAGAGCCTTGCGGCAGTGCATTTACATAGATATTCAATATCGTTGACCGAGCCGGGATCGATCGTAACAATTTCGAGCACTTCGCCGACTGCCAATCGACGAAGGGAGCGGGCAGTATGTACCAGAGGAAGTGGGCATCCCATACGCCGGGCATCCAGAGAATCAGCAATCTGTGGATGTTTGGGTACGGCCGGCAGAGATTTTCCTAGACTATAGTTTTTCAATTTCGGTGATGTTCTCGCGCTGGCGGCTAGCTGTGAGGCATCCATCGTTGAAAGCGTCCAGCTTGGCGCTGGAATATTGCCGTAGATGTTACACATGGAGGTGAGAAATTTTGGGTCGAAAATGCGGATGAGTGTCGGTTCCGTGAATGAATCGGTGAAGGCGAGTCCGCAGTAGGTTCGGGGGTGTGCCTGCCGAAGGTAGGCGTTGAGCGATTGAAGTGAAGACGCGAGGTCACCACCGGTGTCGACGTCGTTAGATCGGTTTTCGCCAGGGAGTGGCGTGTCATTGACATGAAGTTGCCATTTCAAATCGTCCGAATGCTCGATGGTGCTGAAAATCTGGCTGAGGATATGCCAGTCAATAATGCCGGCAAGCGTGCCGGCCACTGGTCGAATAGACGGATTTGACGCGTTGTGTGATTCCATCATGGTCTTGGTCATTCTGATTTTGCGGCGCACGTCTGGTGTTGATCGACTTTGTTGGTCATCGGCTGCGCTACCCTGCGGTTTTTTCGCACCGATGCAACAATCAGGCGAGGTAATAGGGCGAAGCCATTTCCTTGCTGGCTTCGGCCACTACGTCGCCATCAAAAAGTTTCACGGTAAGGCTGGCACCCGCTGCTTTCGCGAAGTCGGACAGCATGCCTTCGGCATAGATTCTGGCGTTCTGCACAGAGTCGAACTCGTAGAAGCCGCCGACCGAGTGGGTATTGATGCCGCTCAACCAGGTTTTGCTGCGTAACCCTCGCACAGTGTGCATGGCAAGATTCGCCTCTCGCCAAACGCCCTCGTTGAAGGGCGCGGACACTTGAAATTCGGCATAAAGAAAAACGCGGCTGGGCTGATTCATGATGGGCTCCTTGCTTGGGTGCTGAGAAAACGGGTTAAATAAACAATGTCACGTCAGCTTTCTGGGCCAAGACCAGCATACTGGTCGCGCCGCTCCACTCCGTGACTTGAGGAATGAAGTCCTCCTTTTCCTAGCCGAACAGATCCACCGTCATCTGGCAGGCAATAAGCCTGATCTCTGCCTCGACGGCCAGATCGCGAAGGTCCTTGATGCTTGCCACGCCGTGGTTGTCGAGCGTGGTCAAAAACAGGCTTTTGGTAAGCGACTCAAAACCCGGCACATTACCCATGACTGCGTTTGGAATATTCCAGTTGATTTTACGAAACCACTCTGGCCCCATCGGCATTTTCATGGGCATGGCCGGATTACCCAGCGGGGAAACCTTCAGGTCCAGTTCGCGCTTAAGCAGCTCAAGGCCGTAAAAACTGAAAAATATGCTGACGTTCCAACCAAGCGCTGCGTCGGTGGTACCGAGAATGAATGGCGGGTAGGCCCAGTCCAACGTCCCCTTAGTCGCCACGATGGCGATGGATGGCGTGTGGGCCGCTTCCTGCTCCTTTTTCAGGCGGTCATGCTCTTCGCGAAACCAAGTGTTGAACTGCTCTCGCGGCAAGGTTTCGGGGGGTACCGTTGCGTCTGATCTATTCATTTGATGTTCCTGTTCGCTGGTCGTCGAGGCGGCTTGTTGAAACGAACTTCATCATCTATTGTTTTTGGTGAATTGATAATCCATCGTCCGGTTAACGTAATGTTTCTGATTGGTTGAGAATATGTTGATTGAGAACATCTCCGACCTGATGGTGTTTACCCAGGCGGTAAAAGGGGGAAGCCTCAGCGCGGCCGGGCGAGAGCTTGGCATGTCGCTCGCGGTGGCGAGCAAGCGGTTGCAGCGGTTAGAGGAACAGCTTGGGGTACGGCTGCTCAATCGCTCCACACGCCAGCTCAGCCTCACCGACGAGGGGGCGGAGTACTACCACTACTGCGTTCGTATTCTCGCTGAACTGGAAGAGGGCGAGGAGCTTGTGACGCGGAGTAGCAGGGAGCCCAAGGGCAACCTCAAGGTTACCGTGCCCGCCGCCTTTGGGCGCTTGCATGTCGCACCGCTGGTGCCGGAATTTCTGACGCGCTATCCAGAGATCAAGCTCACCTTGCACCTCACCGACAGTATCGTGGACATCATCGACCAGGGTTATGACCTTGCGGTGCGCATCGGTGAGCTGAAGGACTCGAGCCTCGTCGCCAAGTCGATTGGTCTGGATCGCAGGGTGGTTGTCGCCACGCCGTCCTATCTGGCCCGATACGGTGCGCCGCGTATTCCGCAGGAGCTGGCCGGGCACAATGCCCTGTTGTTTGCTGGCACGGACCATTGGAGCTTCAAGGGCCCGCGTGGAGAGGAGGTCAACATCAAGGTCAGCGGCAACCTCGATACCAACAATTGCGATGCCCTGCGCGAGGCGATCTATGCCGACCTCGGACTGGCACTGCGCCCACTGTGGGATGTCTGGCAGGATCTGCGCGACGGCGGGCTTGTCCGGCTGCTGCCTGCCTATACGCCGCCCGCCTATCCCATCAATGCGGTGTACCCAAGCCGGCGCTTGATGCCGAAGAAAACCAGGATATTTATTGAGCACTTGCTGCGGCGGTTTGGCCCCATCCCTTATTGGGATGATCTTGACAGTCAGGCGCCGGCTGACGTGGTTTGCACGGGCGAGTGAGGGAGTCGCTCCACAATTCGTTCCTGAAGACGCCGCGCAAGAAGTTCGATCTGAGCGGAAAGCGTGACGATGACCGCGACGTTGGGTTTGATGGCAGACGCCACATACTCCGGCAGCGCGGTCAAGCGAAGCTGGCTGGCCTCTAAACTGATCGACGATCGACAAATCCGCCCGGACACTCGTCCCGCACCAGGGCGAGGAAGTCCGCGAGCCCTTGCCCCGCGATCGACTCGAACGGTCGCTCCAGGCGCTCCAAGCGCAGGATGCGATCGAGTCGGAAATTGCGGAAGCCCGCGCGCAGTTCGCACCAGGCGGTCAGCGTCCAGAAATTGCCCCAGAAGAACAGCCCCAGCGGTTTGACATCGCGTTCACTGGCGACGCCGTCGGCGCGTCGATAGCTCAAATGCAGATAATGTTGTTGGGCGATGGACTCACGGCAGGTATCGAGCGTCGTGTCGAGATCCTCGCGCGGGCCGACGCGCGGCGCGAACACGCAGCTTTCATCGAGATGACGGTGCAGTTCCGCCGGAATGACCGCGTAGACTTTTTCGAGGACCGATTGCGCGTGGATGCCGAGCTGGCTGCCACCCCAGGCCTCCAGCATTCGCGCGCCGACCACGAGCGCCTCGATCTCGGTGGCGGTGAACATCAGCGGCGGGATGTCGAGCGAGTAGCGCAAGTGATAGCCGACACCGGGTTCGCCCGCGACGGGCACCCCGGACAGACTCAAATCCTGGATATCGCGGTAAATCGTGCGTTCCGAAACCTCCAGGCGTTCGGCCAGTTCACGCGCCGTGACCAAGCGCTTGTTACGCAGGATCTGGACCAGACGAAACAGGCGATCGGCACGGCGCATGAGGTTCGGGCTTAAGTCATCGAGTGCAAGCCGATCATATTACCCTCGGTGTCCTTCACCAGGGCGATAAAACCGTGCTCGCCGATCGCCATTTTCTCCTGCTGTAGCGCGCCGCCGTTGGCCGCGGCGCGCGCCGCTTCCACCGCGCAATCCTCGCAACCAAAATACACCAGCGTGCTATTGCCGCCGGACGGCACACCTTCCATCTTCACCAACGTGCCGGCCGCGCCATAACCTTGATCAGACATCGGAAAAGCCCACATCTCCATCGTCGGCGCATCGCCCCCGGTCGGGTCTTGCAGTGAACTCAACGTGCACTGAAAAACCGACTCGTAAAACGCCTTCGCGCGATTCATGTCCGGCACGTAGATCTCGAACCAGGCAACGGGATTGGTATTCATCGTGTAACTCCTGCGGTGAAAGGGTTAAGGGGAATCAACGGTTGAGAGTATAGACACGGCTTCCTGACAGCATTGTGTCAGTAGGCGTCCCCAGCCGGTACCGGCCAGGATGAGCCTTGGCGATGGCGGTGCGTGCGGAAGTCGTCACGCAACCGCAGTCGCATTGCTATCGGTAACGAGATGCCCGTCACGTTTCGGGCTAAACAAGCGCGCTATCCTTAGGCAACAGACAAAGCGCGGCAGCTAACGAGAATGAACATGCCGCTGAATAGTGACGATGTTTTCGTCTTGATTGGATCGGGGACATAGGCCTGGATTGGATTCACATCGACAGATTGTTGCAAAGCACAGTGAAACGCCGAAGCGTGGTGCCGAAACCGCCTTGCGACGTTGTCGTGGTTTCCGAGGCTATTTGATTCTGCCCAGCTGTTCCCGGACGAGGCGATTGTCGTGACAGCGTCACAACAATTGAGCTGGTCGCATTTCCAAGCGTTGCTGCCTTGCGTAACACGCCAACCCTGACTACCGCCGACCGGGAGTTCGTCGCCCGCCTGGGCAGCATTGAGGTCGGTGACGAGGAATTCCGCGCACTGATTCATAACCATCGTCACGGGCGGGTCGAAAACGCGGACCTGCGTTCACTCGCCGGCTCAACCACAACTTACTTGTGCAAGGCGCGGTCACGTGCCGGAGTCTAGGCGACGTGACCGCGTTCCACGGCTAGTGCGTGGTTTCGTTGCGTATCAGATAGTCGAACGCCGACAGGCTCGATTTGGTGCCGTCGCCCATCGCGGTCACGATCTGTTTGTAGGGTGTCGTGGTGCAATCGCCGGCGGCGAATACGCCCGGTAGGTTGGTTTGACCCTTGGCGTCGATCTCGATTTCGCCGAATCGTGACAGCGCAACTGTGTTTTTGAGCCAGTCGGTATTGGGCATCAAACCGATTTGGACGAACACGCCTTCAAGCGCGATGGTCTGGTGGCGACCAGTCACTCGGTCGGCGTAGACCAGGCCGTTCACCTTGCCATTGTCGCCGAGGATTTCGGTGGTCTGGGCATTCTTGATCACGGTGACGTTGGGCAGGCTATGGAGCTTGTTCTGCAGGACGGCATCCGCGCGTAAATTCTCGGCGAATTCGAGCAGGGTGACGTGACCGACGATGCCAGCAAGGTCGATCGCGGCTTCGACGCCCGAGTTTCCGCCACCCACGACGGCAACGCGCTTGCCCTTGAACAATGGGCCGTCGCAATGGGGGCAATAGGCCACGCCCTTGCCGCGATAGGCTTGCTCACCGGGTACATTGAGTTCGCGCCAACGCGCGCCGGTCGCGAGGATGATGGTTTTGGATCGCAACACGGCGCCGTTCGCCAGGCGGATCTCGTGCAGGTTTCCGGCTGTCGCGGGAATCAAGGCCGCGGCGCGTTGTTGATTCATCAGGTCCACCTCGTATTCCCGAACGTGTTCCTCGAGTGCGCGTGCCAGTTTCGGACCGTCGGTGTGTGGGACCGAGATCAGGTTTTCGATCGCGAGGGTGTCGAGCACCTGGCCGCCGAAGCGTTCGGAAACAATTCCGGTGCGAATGCCCTTGCGCGCCGCGTAAATAGCGGCGGCCGCGGAGGCAGGGCCGCCGCCAACGATCAGGACGTCGAACGGCGCCTTGTGCGCGAGGCGAGCCGCCTCGCGCGTGGCGGCACCGGTGTCAAGTTTTGCGACGATTTCCTCGATCGTCATGCGTCCGTTGCCGAACGGTTCGCCATTGAGGAAGAGGCTCGGCACGGCCATGATTTGGCGCGCGTTGACTTCGTCCTGAAACAGCGCGCCGTCGATCATCACATGTTGTACCGCAGGATTGATTGCGGCCATGCTGTTGAGTGCCTGAACGACCTCGGGGCAGTTGTGGCAGGACAAGGAAATGTAGGTCTCGAAGCGGAACGAGCCCTGGATGCCCTTAATCTGATCGATGATGGAAGACTCCAGTTTCGGGGCATATCCGCTCGCTTGTAGCAGTGCGAGGACCAGCGAAGTGAACTCGTGCCCCATCGGCAGACCCGCGAAGCGAATGCGTGCCGGTTCGCCGACGCGGCCCACCGAAAAGGAAGGGCAACGGGCATCGGTGCCGTTTTCGAGCAAGCTGACCTTATCAGACAAGCTGGCGATATCTTCGAGGAGTTCGCGCATTTCGACCGATTTGTGTCCGCCGTCCAAGGTGGCGATGAGCTCGATCGGTACGACGAGCTTTTCAAGATATGCCTTGAGCTGGGTTTTGAGATTGGCGTCGAGCATCGTGTTCTCCTGAAGGCGTTTAGTATTCGCAGGGGGTCAGGATTCGGGTAACGCATTCCGTCTCGGGTTGAATCGTGACGCAGGTCGCTCATGCCAGGCATGGGCGACCGTCTGCAACGGATCGAGTCTGACTGCCCGCTGGGTGTGTCGAATCGCTTTGCGATCGGCGATCATCTCGGCCAGCCCAGGGCACGGACTTCGTCGCAGGAGTCGCGCCATGGGGCCAGGCTTTGATCAGATCTTGCCGACCAGATCCAGCGAAGGCGCTAACGTAGCCTCACCTTCTTTCCATTTGGCTGGGCAGACTTCGCCCGGATGCGCTGCAACGTATTGCGCGGCCTTGATTTTGCGCAGCAGTTCAGCGGCATCGCGGCCAACGCCGCCCGCGTTGATCTCGATGATCTGGATTTTGCCCTGCGGATCGATCACGAACGTCCCACGCTCGGCGAGGCCCGCTTCTTCGATCATCACGCCGAAATTACGCGTGATCGCGCCGGTCGGATCGCCGATCATCGGGAACCGGATCTTGTTGATTGTGTCGGATGTATCGTGCCAGGCCTTGTGCGTGAAATGGGTGTCGGTCGAAATCGCATAGATCTCTACCCCCATTTTTTTGAACTCCGCGTAGTGGTCGGCCAGATCGCCAAGTTCGGTCGGGCAAACAAAGGTGAAGTCAGCCGGGTAGAAGAACACTACTGACCACTGCCCCTTCAGGTCTTCGTCGGTGACGTGCTCGAACTTGCCGTTGAGATACGCGTTAGCCTTGAAGGGTTTGATTTCACTGCTGATCAGAGTCTGCATCGTTGATCTCCTGTTTAAGTTGAATGCGAGTTGTTTGTATCGACTGATGCAACGCACGATAGGGGATAATATAAGTACAGTATAATATTAAAAGCTGATTATATTGATCGACTGAGTCGATTGTGGCGAGTGTTGGCTGCACGGAGGGGTAGCGCCGCGTCGCGTCAGTATCCCAAGGTCGTCGCGGTCTTAGCCCTGCGCCTTCTGGCGGGAGCATCGTGGATCGGCAGCCCACGGTCGAGGCCGGTTAAGTGGAATCGAAATCGCAGTGAGTCCGTCCTTTTTTTGTGACAGGCTTCGCAGCGTTAATTTTTAAATGCACGTAAACAGCGCGGGCGAGACCGCCGGTTACCCAACTCGATGAAGCGAGCAGGGGGCTAGTCGTAATGATAAAGCCGCCTCAAATTGGTGCGCGCTTGAGCGAGTTCATCGATGTCCGCTTTTTCCGATCGCTAAAGCGTCTACTTGACACTCACTTCGAACGTACGCTCGGACTCGGTGCAAATCACGCGCCATCGGTTTCAACGGTGACTCTATGGCAGTTGTGCGGTCCGATCCGACCGGAAATCGCCTCGCCTCTCAGCGCTTCGATCTCATCCATGCGCTGCCGGCGTGGATCGCGGTAACGGCCATTGCCGATAAACAGGCCGCGGCGTATCCGGAACGCTGTCGTCAAGGCTCGATGACTAGTGGATTGAATCAATCCGGATCAACGGGCTCGGTGACGAAGCCAATCTTCGTCAGGCCGGACTTGGCGGCGTCCGACATTACTTTCACGACCTTGCGATAGGCCAATTCGCCGTCGGCGCGCAGGTGCAGTTCGGGCGGCGTTGGCTGTGACGCGGCGTCAGTCATGCGTTGTTGCCAGCCGGCATCATCGACGGGATCGCCGTTCCAGAACACCTCGCCGGCGGCATTGAGCGTGAGTTGGATGTGTTCGGGTTTCGATTCGTTCTCGGTGCTTGATGCCTTGGGCAGGTCGACCTTGACCGC
>JBHJOI010000057.1:0-22407 GCA_050329935.1 Thiotrichales bacterium
CACGAAGAAAAACAGAAAGGTCGTCAGGCCGCTGCCAATTGCGGCCTCGGTCATGGCCACGTCGGGCGCGGCCAGCAGCAGAAACTGCACTGACGCCAACAGACTGACGAGACCAGCCGCGAGGATCACCACCGGCAAGCTGTTGCGCCGCACCGCCACCATCGCAGCGGCCACCATCGCTAGCGCCAGTAGCAGGCTCATGGCCAACGCAATGTTACTCATGACTTCTCTCCCAGGTCCTCGGCCAAGCGATCGACTCTTGAAACCGAGTTCCGGTCGCCACGACCGCGATGCGCGGCGCGTGCCAACACTTGCGCGGATAGCGGATTGGTAAAAAGCAAAAAGACGCCGATCAACAATAGCTTGAGGCTCCAGGCAGGTTGCAGGATCGCTACCCCCAGCAGGGAGAGCAAGGTGCCCAGCGTCGTGGTCTTGGTGCCGGCCTGGATGCGATTGAACACATCGGGCATGCGCACCAGGCCCACCCCGCCCAGCAGCAGAAACGAGGTTCCCGCCACCAGCAACAAGGCCCCGACCAGATCGAGCCACGCGGTCATTGGAAGCCCCGCTCAAGGTAACGGGCCACCACGATCACACCGAGAAAGGACAGCAACGCGTAGACCAACGCGACATCCAGATAAATTGATCGCTCGCCGATCAGGGCCAATAACATGATCCCGGTGATGGAAATAATGGTCAGCACGTCAAAGGCCACCACGCGATCGGCCGCGCTCGGCCCCTTGAGAAAGCGAAACAGCGCCAGCAGGAAGGCAATGCCGGCCAGACCGCCGGCCACCGAAACAAGCAGCTCAACCATAAATGACCTCGAGGTAGCGTTCAAAGCCGGAAACGATGCTGGCCGTGGCCGCCTCGACATCCTTCGACTCCATGTCCACCCAATGGACATAGAGCCATTCACCGTCGAGTTCGACCGTGAGCGTGCCCGGCGTCAGCGTGATGGAATTGGCCAGCATCAGCCGGCCCATGCGACTCTTCAACCGGGTGCGGACCTTGACGATGCCAGGATTGACAGGTAGCCGCGGTGCGACCACGATCGCCGCCAACCTAAAGTTGGACTCCACCATTTCCTTGAAAAAATAGCCAAAAAACTGGAACCCCGCGATGACGGCCGCGCCGGTGGGACGCATTTCAGTGAAGAAGGAGAAGCCGTCGCGAAACAACACCGCGATCGCCAGTGAAGCGACGGCCCCAACCAACAGATTGTCGGCCGCCAGACTCCCGTTCAGCATCAGCCAGAACAGAAAAAGCGTCGCGAATAGAACGAACGAGGTGCGCCATCCGGACGCGGGCTGAACACGGGCGTGATCGCTAGACAAGTTTTCAATCCTTTAGTGTCGGCTGGCCTGGATGGGATCGGATCGTGTGACACACGCTGAGCGCACGCTCCGATCCAGACCAAGCCGTGAATGACATCCATAAGTATATTATTAACCACTGACATAACTGAAGCGAAACATTTGTGACAGTCCCTCATGGATGCCGACAGCGCTCGCTTTTTTTACGTTAATTCAGTCAGTTAATAACGCATTATCGGTTACGAAAAATCACTCCCGACACGTTGTGCGTTGCAGCACCATCGTGGCTGCCGGAGCGGCCCTGAGGTTCCCCCCTTGGGATCGACCGTAGGTTTCCAGCGCCTCGGCGACCGATTTCCGTGGCCCACGGCGCTAACGCTGGCATCGACGTGGCGCGCCTCACGCCGCGCGGGTACGCGGCGTATCAGCCGAAACGCGCGACGACTGCCTGATTTGTCGTACCGAGGATGAATCCAGGCTCGCCGCGCGCGCCGGCAGCTTGAACTGGCCCACAACGCCCTTCAGCCGCTCCGCCAATTGCTTCAGGCTGTCGGTCGCGACCGCGCTTTGTTCAACCAACGCCGCATTCTGCTGCGTCACCTCATCCAGTTCCGAAACCGCGTCGCCAATTCGGGTAATGCCGCTGGACTGGTCGACACTGGCATGGGAGATGTCATCGATCAAATCCGCCACCGTTTTGACTTGCTCGACGATTTGAGTGACCTGCTGACCTGCCTGTTCCACCAATGCGGTTCCGGACTCCACCCGCGCGACACTCTCGCCTATCAAGTCCTTGATTTCCTTGGCTGCGACCGCACTGCGCCGGGCCAGATTGCGCACCTCCGCCGCTACGATCGCGAATCCGCGGCCCTGCTCGCCCGCACCCGCCGCCTCAACCGCCGCGTTGATCGCGAGAATATTGGTTTGAAACGCGATATCGTCGATCACGGCAATGATCTCGGAAATCTTGCGCGAACCGGCTTCGATCTCGCGCATCGTATGCACAACCTGCCCGACGACCTCGCCGCCGGATCGAGCCGCGTGACTCGCACCCGCCGCCAATTCATTCGCCTTGCGCGCCGACGCCGCGTTCAGTTGCACGTTGTCGGTCATCTGCTCCATCGAATACGCGGTTTGCTGCAATTTATTCGCCTGTTCCTCGGTGCGTTGCGCAAGATCCAGGTTGCCGTGCGCGATCTGCGTACTGCAGCTGGCGATGTCGTCGCTACCCAGTCGAACTTCGCCGACCACGCGAGCGAGGCCTTCGTTCATGGCTTGCAGGGCACTCAATAGCTCCGCGACTTCGTCGTGCCCGGTCACGCTGACTTGCGACGTCAAATCACCAATGGAAACGCGCTGGGCCAGCTGAACCGCCGCCTCGATTTGCGCGGTCGTACGCCGCGAAACCCGCCACAGGATCGACCACGCCAGGCCGCCGAATCCCACCACGACCATTAGCAGCATCACGAAATCCCGCCGTGCCGCGTGAACCCGCTGATTCAGCATTCCACCAAGGGCCTCGAACGCGGCGTCCACCAAAGCGAACTGCGGATCGATGCTGCGGGTGGTCGCGTTGAAGTAATCGGTCGAGGAATAACTGAGACGGGTCGCGCGTGTGATTTCGCGCTCGATCAGCGAAAACGCTTCCTCGGCCGCCGTGTGCGCGTCGTTCAAGCGCGTTTCCAGCGGGCCGGCCAGGGCGGAATCGGCGGCGATGGCCTTGCGCAAGGACGCTTGCGCCGAGCGCAGGTGCATCCGCGAGAGTTCGACCAACACGGTCAAGTTGCCTCGCTCGGTCTCCCCCGCGTCGCCGCGTGCCAATAGGTGACTGCCCTTCGCACGCGCCTGACCCAAGGTCTCGGTGAGCCAGGGCAGATGGTTCAACACGCCCATGATCAGGTAATAGCTACCCGCATGGGGATCAAAGGCCATCCCGGAAACATCGGTGATCGCGGTCAGCACATCGAGTTGCGCCGCGATCAATGCGGTATGCCGGGCGAAACTTTCGGGCGCCGTGATCGAACCGGACTCGACGGCCGCGATCAACGCCGCCCAATCGCGCTCAACGGCGTCGATGCCGGCTGGAATTTGACCGCCGTCGAACGACGAAGCGGCACCGCGAGCGGCCGTCAGCGCGGCATCGAGTTCGAGTCGTTTCGCTTCACGCGTGGCCTTGAGACCCTCGTTGCCACCCAGCATGCCGGCGGTCAGACCGCGGTGTTGCTGGGTCAGCCGGATCAGCCGCAGCACCGCCCCCGCGGGCTCGATACCACTTGCCTCGCCGCGGGCGGTCCCCAGTTGGTCGAGTGCGTGTTTCACGCTCAACGTCGTCGGAATCGCGACCGACAACAATGCCAGCACGCCGATCAGCGCGAATTTTCGCACCAGTTTCAGATTATCGATGAAGCCGAGCATGCTTATTCCCTCAAGCAGGTTGCCGGTCGAACGGCGGGTCGGCGGTCGGTCACGCCACTGATTTATATCATGCGGCCATTATTAGCATTGAAATATCGCGTCGCACCATCACCCGGCGCGGATTTGCGATGTCGCCGTGATGCGTTCGGCAGACCGCCGCACGGCTACCCGACGGCTGGTCATCCGCCGCCAGCAATCCAAGCCTGGCGACTTCATTTCAGCGTATTGGCGACGGGCTAGACATCCAGCAGACGAATGCCGCGCTTGCGGATTTTTCGGCGCGCGGATTGCGCTTCCTCCGTGCTCTCCTCGGGCACGGTGGCGGTCGCGTCCGCCACCGGCACCAACGCGGCGATCGGCTCGCCATTGTCGGTGATGGTGAATCGTTCGCCGCGCCGAACCCGTTCGAGTAGCTGAGCGAACTGTCGCTTGAACTCGTTGGCGCCGATTTCGGGCATGGTTGCTCTCCGCTCAGGTCTGGCGTAATGGGTTGGTTATAGATCAATAGCCTACCAGATCCGTCGCGGATGTGACGTGCGATTGGGCGCAATCCGCTCCACCGCGCGCAACTACGGGGGGATAAGGTCGTCGTGGGCACGCACCGACCACGTCCAGCGCGCACCTTCGGCGAACGCGTGGAAAGCCTCGTCGATCACGCCGCGGGCCTGCCAATCGCGCAGCGTGAGCGGCATCGTGGGCGGCGACACCTGTTTGACCAGCATCAGGCTGTCCGCATCGATTCGGGTCGCGAGCCAGGCCGCGAGCGAATCGGAGGTAACGCGCCAACTGGCTTCGACCGTCGCGTCATCCATCAGCATGTGCGCCGGCAGCCACACGCACGAGCAGCCACGACCCAGCGCCGCCATGATCCCGGCGGCACTGCGCGCGGTTTCGAGCCGGGGCTCGAGGCCGGCGTACATCCAGCCCATCTGCTCCATCGCCAGAATCGCCATCCGGTGCGCGGCGCGGTCATCGAACGCCCACTGCCGTTGCGCCACCCGCACCTGGTCCGCGAATGGCCCGCCCCCGGGCACGATCACCTGCCCCCCGGCGCCGAGTCGATGCAGCCATCGCGGCAACTCGGGCGCGGCGGCAAGACTGCCACCGAGCTTAACCACCCGCATAATGCAGATGGCGCTCTTCGCCGAGCAGCTCGAACATCGCGGCGGCCTTGTCGAGGGATTCCTGATATTCCCCCTCAAGGGTGGAATCCATCACGATGCCGCCGCCGGCCCAGAAGCGCATCCGCCCCGCCGCATGGGTCAGGGTGCGAATGACGATATTGGTGTCCATCGCGCCATCAAATCCGAGATATCCGATCGCGCCGCAATACACGCCGCGACGATAGGGTTCCAGGGCCTCGATGATCTCCATCGCGCGAATCTTCGGCGCGCCGGTGATCGACCCGCCCGGAAACGCGCCGCGCAGCAGGTCGAGCGCATCGCGCTGTGGCATCAGACGGCCGGTGACCGTGCTGACGAGGTGATGCACCGTCGCGAAGCTCTGCAATTCGAACAGCTTCGGCACCCGCACGCTGTGTGGCTCGCAGTTCTTGCTGAGGTCGTTGCGCAATAGATCCACGATCATCACGTTCTCGGCGCGGTCCTTCAGGCTCTCGCGCAGCTCGTCCGCGCGCAGTCGGTCGAGAATCGGGTCGCTCGAACGCGGTCGCGTACCCTTGATTGGCTGTGTGGTCACCAGCCCATCGTCGATCTGAATGAAACGTTCGGGTGAGGCCGAGAGCACCTGCACGAACGGCAGGTTGAGATAAGCCGCGAACGGCGCCGGATTGATCCGCCTGAGCCGCCGGTAGGCAAGCCACGGATCGCCGGCGCATTGCGCGGCGAAGCGCTGGGCGAAGTTCACCTGATAGCAGTCGCCGTCGTGAATGAACTGCTTGATCCGCGCGAACGAGCGCGCGTAGTCGGCAAAGCCGAGCGCTGGGCGTACCTCGTCCGCCACCCGAAACGGCGTGCGCCCCGAAGTACCCGGCGGCAGGCTGAAGCGCGACACCA
This sequence comes from Thiotrichales bacterium, assembly GCA_050329935.1. GTDB lineage: Bacteria > Pseudomonadota > Gammaproteobacteria > UWMA-0217 > UWMA-0217 > CAYSFW01. The sequence continues at coordinate 5,747 of JBHJOI010000057.1, forward strand.
GCGTCGGCCAGCGGACGAGGGTGCGGGGATCGCGCCCGCTGCCCACCAGCGTCGAGCGCCGTTCGACGTGATCGACCACCAGCGCCCAGTCGTAAAGGCCGATCGCCAGCTCCGGCAAGCGCTCGTCGTCGCGCGCGCGACTCGGCAGGCGCTCGATGCGACGCCCGAGGTCGTAGCCGAAATAGCCAAGCGCGCCGCCGCGAAACGGTAACCGCGGATCGCGCCGCGCGGTCGGGCCGAGTTGGTCGCGCAGCAATGCAAACGGATCTTCCATCGCGATGCGGCTCCCGCTTGCGTCGCGCACCTCGGTCCGCTCGCCGCGCGTCACCAGTGTCGCCATCGGCGCGGCGACCAGAATGTCGAAACGGCCGCGTCGCGCCTCGGCGGGACCGCTGTCGAGAAACATCGCCCACGGCTCATCGGCGATCGCCTCGAACAGCGCGGCGCTGTCGGGTAGATAGGGGATGTCGGTTTGTAGTTCGTTCATACTGAGTTCGTGATTTCCCGGCCCAACAGAGCGACCGTTACCGCAGGCACACATTCGGCCGGATCGAATGCAGCCTCCGCCGCCCAGGTCGGCAGCAGCGGCAGCAGGTCGATGTAGGGCCGATCCAATCGCACCGCGAGCGCCTTGATGAGAAAACGGCCGACGCCGGCCCCGACCAGCGGCGCCGCGGCGGACACACCCTCGCGCGTGAACAGTCGCACACAAGCATCATGCAATAAGCGTACCTGCGCCTCGCGAACCGACCCCGCGACCGCGTGCCAAACTTCCGCCGGCATGTCCTCCGCGTCCACCCCGAGCATCCGCGCCAGGCGCCGCCGACTGCCGGCTACTGATTTTTCGGCGCCGTCCGCGCTGGGATGTTGGTCGGCGTGCGCGGGTAGCTCGCCGAGCACCCGGTATACATCGGCGATGGTCGCGAAGTGCTCCGCCATGAGCCCGATCCACTCGCCCCGCAGCGGTAGTTGCCGCGCCAAGGCCATCACCGGCGTGCGCACCACGCCGGTATAGACCAGCTCGCCGTGGCGCAGGCGTGCCGCGTCCGAGTAACCGCGCGCCCGCACCGCGCCGTCGGCGAATGGCACCAGATCGGCGGTCGTGCTGCCGAGGTCGATGAACAGACCCGCGTCCATTTGGCGCGCGGACCAGGCAACGCTCGCGTGCCAGTTCGCCGAGGCGATCCAATCGGCGTTGTCCGCCACGCCCGCCGGCGCCACGAACCCGTTCGGGCCGGCATAGAACGCAAGCGAACCCGCGCCAAGTCGCTCCGCCACGACCCGTGCGATCTCGCGCACGCCCTCGCGCCGGTCGGAAAAGCAGTCGGCGAGTTCCCCGGTCATCGTCACATAATGTCGCGTCGTTTCCGGCCCGCACCCGGCCAACGCGCCGCTCAACGCGTGCCGCAGCGTGTCGAGCCCCTGCCACAACGGACACGGCCGCTGCACCACTCGCACCCGGCGATCCGAGTCGTCGATCAGCGCGGCCTTCAAATGCGCGCCTCCGATATCCCAACCGATCACCGTCATTCAGGCGCAGTCCGGCGCGGTGACCGCCGCGAGCACCGCGCCGGCAACGTTGAAACCCAACGCCGCGCTCAGGCCGACATAGGCACTCGTCACGCGGGGATTGACCTCCACGACCCGCGGGCCGTCGGCTGTCAACAAGATGTCGATGCCCAGATAACCCCGGCAGCCGGGCACGGCGGCGACGACTTGTTCGGCCAGATCGCGCAGGGCACCATCGCGGTCGCGAAAGGCGGCGGGCTCGCAGCGCAGGAGCCGCAGTCGATCGCCCTCACGCGCGACAATCTGGCGATTCACACTCAGCAACGTCGTCCCGACCTCGCCGCATAGCACGCTCAGACTGGCATCCACGCCGGTGATGAACGGTTGCACAACCCAGCCCCGCCCCGCCCGCGACCCCCAGACGCGTGCCGTCGCGAGATCCGAAAACAGGCGAATGCCCTCGCAGCCAGCGCCGTCGTCCGGCTTGACCACGACCGGGCCGGTCCAGTCAGTCGCGGCCTCGGCAAGCCACCGCGTCGGCACGACCGGTATGCCCGCCGCCCACAGCCGCGATGCGGTCGCATGCTTGCTCGCGGCGATTCGGACCGCGCCAAGCCGACTGTTCAGCAGCACCCGACCCGCGTGCTGGATTGCCTCAGTCACGGATGCCAGCGCGCCATCGGTCTCCGGCGCGATCGGCCACACGGCGTCGGCCGCCGCGATTTCGCGTGCCCACACCTGCTCGAATTCATCCGCGCGCCGCACCCTGAGTTCGGCGATCGCCGGATTCAACGCCGGCAAACGGTCATCGCGCGTAACCCTGATGTCGTGCTCGGGCAACCGCGCCAGGTCGTCGCTCAGCGCGCGCAACATCGCATCGCCCTCGGCGGCCAGCGACGCGCTTAGCGGCGCTTGCACCCCGCCGCCGCCCGTCACATGCTCATACACCAGTATCCGCATACCGTTTGTTTCGCGATGGAAGTAACACCCGTGATTGATCTGCTCGGCGGCCGCGCGGTGCATGCGCAAGGCGGCCTACGCTCCGAGTATAAACCGCTGGTCTCCCGCCTGTGCCGAAACCCCAGCGCGCCGGAAGTCGCCGCGGCCTTGCTCGGTCTGTTTCCGTTTCGGTCGCTGTATGTCGCCGACCTCGACGCGATTCAAGGCCGCGCGCCGAACCTGGACACGCTGCGACGACTCGCCGCGCGGATGCCGGAAACGACGCTGTGGCTCGATGCCGGAAACGCCACCACGCAGCTTGCCTCCGCGTTGGCGGAAGTCGTCGCCGTTGTGCCGGTGCTCGGCACCGAAACGCTCGCGGATCCGTCTGAACCCGCGCGCGCACCGCTTGCGATCGTCTCGCTCGACTACCGCGATGGACGCCTGCTTGGCGAGCTGACGCTGGCGTCGTTGCGCGCCACGCTACCGGAGCGGGTGATCCTGATGAGCTTGAACCGAGTGGGCGCTCGAACCGGCCCCGACCTTGAATTGCTGCGCGAGATTCGGGCGCAACCCCCCCGCCTCGCCTGCCACGTCGCCGGCGGCGTGCGCGGTCCGGAAGACCTGACGGCGCTCGCCACCGTCGGTGCCGCCGGTGCCCTCGTCGCCACCGCGTTGCACAACGGCGCGATCGGTGCCGAGGCACTCGACCGCATCACGCGGTTACCTGAGGCGCGCAATGGTTGAACTTCTGTACGTGTCGAACGCCGCCCCGCGCGCCACGCCGCCTCACGGCGGCGCGGAGTCTAGGCGCCTGTCGGACTTGAGGGGATCGTAGCGATAAAGTGGGAGAGCGAGGCCATTTTTCCGATCGTTTGAGGCGAATAGCCGTAGCTATTTAACAAGAAGGATCTGGAAAAGGGACCGTTCTCCCACTTTTGCAGCCGATTCATCTCAAGTCCGACAGGCTCCTAGGTACCGACGAACAGTTCAACCAGCCGCGAACGGGTGCTTGGCGGAGCCCTTCTTCGCAACCGTCTCGGCCGCGGTTGGCGAACCAGCGACCGCGCGCTTAATCGACTCCTTGGTCGCCTCGTAGTTGTACTTCTGGATCTTCGCGTCGTCCTCTGCCTCCCAGTGGATGAAGACACCGACACAGATGAACAAGTCATCCGCCTCGTCTGCCGGAATGGTGCCGTCCTCGACGCAATCGGCGACCGCCATCGCCACGCCGTGCTGCGCCGGCCCGAACATCTGCACCGCCTGCTTGGCGCCCTTGATCGTCACCTTGTTGAACATCATCGTGTTGGGCTTGCACGCCAGATTCGGCGCAATCACCGCCAGCAGGCTGGTGAAGCCGTCCTTGTTGTTGACCAGGCCGTTGCAAAAGGCCGTTTCCGCCGCGGAGCCGCGCGGCCCCATGATCAGGTCGATATGCGCGACTTCATTGCCCTCACCGATCAGTGATTCGCCGACCAGGGTTCTGTCGATCTTAGCCATGGTTTACCTCCAATGGATTTCGTTGCTGTGTGGAAAACGCAGGCGCGATCGCCTGCCGAAAGGACCCGATAAGTCGGGATTCTGAGAACTCGGGCAAACCGTCGAGCCACTCCGCGAGAAGCGTCGCGACGACGATATCCGCGGTCGTGCCGGGATTCAGGCCCTCGTGTTTGAACACACCGTCGAGTTCGGCCAACACGACAAGCACGGCGGCTTCGTGCGGCGCCTGCTCGATCGCGGCCAGCGCGGCGGCGGCGCGGCGGCGCGTGCGTTCGGCCTTGACGACGCCAAACTTACGTTCGACATGGGTGTCGGTGCGCCGCGCCAGCAAGCCTAGATAGGTCACCGCGAGCGCGAGTGGCGCGCGGGCGAACTGCCGGCGCCGGCGTCGCAGCAATGGCAATGCCAACTCGAAAATATCGGCGTAGCCGTTGGCGAATTGCCAGGCGATACGATCGCGGTTCGCCGCGTGGCGCATCGCCTCCAGCAACGTGATGAGCGGGGTTTCCCGGACATCGTGCCGCTCGCTGCGCCCGAGCCCGCCCGGATCCGCGAGCCGAATCGCACGGTAACAAGCCTCGGCATCGGCCACCGTGGTGCGCGCCAACACGCGCGACAAGGCCGCCCGCCATGACCTGCCACGCGCGCACTGAAGCGCCGCGTGCAGCATGGGCGCGCACAACAGCACGATACCGAGATTGGTATTGCACCCCACCGCCTGCCGGGTCGCCGCGACCGCGGCAAACATGCGTTCGCCGAGCGCGTGGCGGGGATGGGTCAGTGGCGCGGCGCTCGCGGCCGCGCTGCGCAGAAAGTCCTCCGCGCACATGCCGTGGCCCGCGCTGGCAAGCTGCACGTTGCCCGGCTTCGGCGCCGCGAGTTCGAGCCGACAGGCCGTCACATACCCGTCGATCAAGACCCTGCGGCGCGCGTTCATGCGCGGACCTCGCGGATCTCCGCTCCGCCGATGCGCACCAGAAAATCAGCCACCAGGCGCTCGGCGATGTTGAACCCGCAGGTGCTCTGCAAGCCTTGCCACGCCGGCACGCTATTGACCTCCAACACAGAGTACTGTCCGGCGTCGTCGCACAGGATGTCGACCCCGCCGTAATACAGGTCGACCGCCTGCGCCGCCGCCTCGGCCAGTTGTCGCAGCGGCGCGTTGAGCAACGCGGGGTGACAATCGGCACCGGTCGCGAAGTTCGTGATCCAGTGATCGCTGGAACGTTGCATCGCCGCCACCGCGTGGCCGCCGATCACGAACACGCGCCAGTCCAGCCAGCGATCACCGTGCCGGGGCACGAAGCGTTGCAAGTAATAAACGCCGTTCACGGCGTCCGGCGGCGGCAGCGCCTCGACCGCGCCCACCCGCACCAGCCCCTCGCCCTGCGAACCGAACAAGGGCTTGCACACCAACTCGTGTCCGCGCGCCGCCTCGCCGCGCACGATCTCGGCCGCCCGCGCGGGGTCGGCGCTGACCCAACAGGGCGGCGTCGCGATCCCGGCGCGGCGCAGGATCAGGCTCGTCATCGCCTTGTCGACACTGCGCTCGATCATGCGCGCGTCGTTGTAGACCAGCACCCCCAGCCCGCGTAGCCCATGCAGGATGTCGAGCCAGAACGTGACTTGCTCGAAAGTCCCAGCCGGCACGCCGCGCACGAACACGGCCTCGGGCAGTTCAGTCTCGAACCCCGGCAGCACGATGCCCGGCTCGCGGTCGAGTGCGAAGCGACAGTCCTGCAACGCCACCCGCCGCACCGCGACGCGCCGACGGGCGAACGCGCGCGTCAGTTGCCGGCAATGCCACCCGCGCCGGTCGCTGATCAGCGCGATCCGCGGCGCGCTCACAGCGCCCCTCCGAAGGAACGTTCAAGCAGCTCGTGGTTGAGTTCGCCGGCATGAAAGCTGCTCCCGCTTTCCAGCGCGGTGACAATCACCTGCGCCGGACTGAACAGCATCGGATCGATTTGGTAGAAATCGTAGTGATAACGCTCGAACACCTCGGCAAACGGCGCGCCGTAGTCGCGCGAGGTGCTGCTGGGCAACCGCGCGGCCAGATCCTGGGCCGCCGCGTCCTCACCCCGTACGAATAGTTGGACTTGCCCGCCGAACAGGATCGCGTCGTTGGTACGCCCCATCGCCCGCACGAAATCGACCGCCGGCGGCGGCAACGGCGCGCTGCCAAACCCATCCACCACATCCGCCAGCGGAAATCCCAGCTCGTGCACCTTGTGCAGCGCGACTTCGAGTACCCGCGCCACGATTTGCACGCCGCCCGCGAGGCTGCGGGTCGGGGTCAGGATCAAGGTCAGATCCTCGGGCCGCGCGAGTCCACAGTCACGCACGATTTTTTCGATCACCGGCACGGGCGGCACCCGCTCCACCTCCAGCACGAGGCAACCGCGCTCCGCCCGATCGCGGTAACCCAGCTCCGCAAACAACGGCTCCTTCACCGCGAGCGCCCGCCCCGGCCCGGAACCGAGCGCGTGAAACGCCCCCTTGCCCTCGCCGTGGGACAAACTCCAGCCAGCGTACTGACTACCCAGGCAAGCCAACACCGGGTCGCCGGTGTGAACGTGCAGCGTCAACGGCCAACGCCGGAAAGCGCCGTGCCCGGTCAAGGTCACCGAGCCCAGGCCACCGAGACAGATCTCGGCGATCCGTCGCCCCGCTTCAAGCCCGCCGCGATGCTCGATCCCCGCGTCGACGATGACCGCGCCGCCAACACCCCGCTCGACACCGACACGCAAACTGCCGGCATCGGCGAGCAAGCGCTCGACCAGCGGCGCGACCGCGCGATTCAGGCTGACCTCGGCCGCGTGCGATTCCGGGTACACGCTCATGCCGCCCGCCTCGCGGCGTCGAGCCAGCCGACCAGCGTCAGTTCCCGCTGCCGCGCCAGCGCCAGGACCGCCGCCGCGTCGCTGCCCGCGGCGGCGATGGTGCAAAGCGGTTCGTCCGCGCCAATGGTCACGCCCGGTTGCGGAATATCGCGCACCCAATCCGGCCAATTCAGACCGGGCGGCACCGTGTATCCGGTTTTTACGAACAGGATCTTGCGCAGACGCACTGCATTGCGGCCCTGACTCGACGTCGGGTACAAACGGCCACGACAGGCTTGCAGGTGCCAAAACATCAAACCGCGCATGAAATCCTCGTCGTACAATTCAAAAGTCGCGCTGGGACGGGGATTGAGTTCAAGCAGCAGACAGCCGTCGTGGTGGGCGATGAAATCGATGCCATTGAGCCCGACCAGCCCGAGTTCGAGCGTCAACGCCTGCGCGACCGCCGCGAGTTCGGCACGGCGCGAGTGGGTGAGTTCGGCGCGATTGATCGCCCCCGCGTAGGCAAAACCACCGTCGAGCTGAAACAGCGTGTTGTAGCCGATGATCCGCACCGCGCGGCGATTGGCCAGGAACAGCACCGACACCGCTTGCCCGGCGACGTGCCGCTGCCAATACTCGCCGGCTCGCACGCTCACGCCGGACCGCCAGCGCCGGACGTGCCCGCCGCCGCTCGCGCCGGCGCGCTTGATCAGCCAATCGCCGCGCGTCGGCTCACGCCAGCGCACGGCCGGATGGTCGATACCGAGCCGATCGAGCAGCGGGAAAAACGTCTTCGGATCATTGACCTTGGTCACGACCGCGGGCGTGTTGCCATAGAGCCGGCCAGCCTCGCGCCAGGGTTCGAGGGCCGCGGGATGACGCTCCAGGCCACCGCCATAAACGAGCCGGGCGCCGCCGCGCAACGCGTCGGGCGCCAACGGCTCGCCGGCGTATGGCCAGGCGAGCGCGCGCCAGGCACTCGCCGCGGCGCGGGTATCGGCATCACCGAATGCATCGATCGCCAGGCATGCGAGGCCCGCGCGCTGCGCCGATTGCGCCATCGCGCGCGCGGTCTGGGCCACGATGACGAGTCGCTCAGTCATTGCCGACGAACGCTCGCGCGTATTCGAATGCGTGCTCGAAGTGCAGGTAAACCGGCTTTTCGGCCGCGAGCATCCGTTGCAGCAGGTGTTGCTGGGTCTGATATTTGATGTTGCCGACCGCGAGCGCGCCGATCGCCACGGCACCGCTCGCCGATTCGGGCAACGGCGCGCCGTCGTCCTTGACCCCGACGCCGGCGATGCCCGAGGGCGGCACGGCGTTGACGTCGGCGACGACCTTGAGCCGCGGCGCGGCGGCGATGTCGGCCGCGCTCATCACCTGCACCCCCGCCGCCGCAGTGCCGAGCACGACGTCGGCGGTCTCGAACTGCGCGCCCTTGTGGTCGTTCGCCTCACCGCGAATCCCGGTGAGATCCGCGCCATAATTGTGATTGCACAGCGCCGCGACCCGATCGGCCTTGTCCTTGAGCCGCCCCAGGATGACCACATTCGCACCCGCCTTGGCCGCCAGTACCGCCGCCGTCGCGCCGACCGGTCCGGTCCCGCCGAGCACCACCACGCGCTGACCCTCGAGCCGCGCGCCATGCGCCCGATGCAACTGCCGCTCGACCGCCGCGACCAGCCCAGCCGCGGTGGTGAAGGCACCGCTCGGGTCGGCGAATACCGAGACCTCGAACGGCGGCACCATCGCATTGCGAGCGTTTTCGAGCATATCCATCGCCAGCACCAGATCGCGTCCACCCAGAAATATGCCGGTCCGCCGCACACCCTTCGGCCCGCGCGAGAAAATCGCGTCCTGCACCATGCCGGCGACATCGTCGAGGGCGACCGATGGATAACAGGTCACCGCGTTCCAGCCGGCGTCGTAGGCCATGTTGACGTCGAAGGGGCTGGCGTGGCGAGCCGGTGTGAGCAGGTGTAACAGGTAGGGTTTTTCCATGGTGGGATACCGCCGTCGTTAGTGCTTGCCGATGACCGCGCTGGCCGGAAAAAACGATGCCGGATCGGTGCGCGGCGCGTTGCGGGCGCCGGGCTCGCTGACCACGGCGCCCTGATTGCGCGCGGCGACGACTCTGAATTGCAGCCCGCGCGCGCCGAATCGATCCTGTAACTGAGCCACGACCTGCGCGGCGCGGGTCTCGCCGTCCACGATCAGAAACCCGGTCGGACCCCAGGAACTTTGACCCAGCGCGGCATGCCCCTGACGCCCGAGCCAGTCGAGCGCGGCGGCGACGTTGACGCTCGCATAGCGGCCACCTTGGGCAGGCGCGAAGTGATCGCCAACGAGCGCCTGAATCGCGCCGAGCCCGGCGCCGAACTCATCGAGACGCTGCTCCACCAGACCCGGTAACACTTGCATCGCGAGCACCCGGCACAGCACCCCGGCCGATGCCGCCGAAAACTTCGGCAATGCACGAAACGCGGCGCGCTCGGCCTCGCCGTGCAGACCGCGTTCCGCCGCGTCGAACAGCAGCACGACCCGCCAATGCGCCGGAAACTCCAGCCGCACCGTGATGCTGGGCACTTCGTCGCCGGCCCGGCGCCCACCGTCGACCAGAAACCCACCCCGCTCGAACGCGCCGATGCCGATGCCGGAGCGCTGCCCGCGGTCCAACACGGCCGCGACTTCGCGCGGGCTGAGGTCGAGCCCATGCAGGCGGCTGATCCCCGCGCCGATCGCGAGCGCCAGTTGGGTACCCGAACCGAGGCCGGCATGCGGCGGAATCGAACGCGGCAAGTTGATATGAACCCCGCCCGGCAGACCCAGCGCGACGAGAAATTGCTGCGCCAGCCGCGTCGCGCGCACCGATTCCGCGCCTTCGGCGTGCGTGGTCCGCGAGCGCGCCATGCGTAGACAGGTCGAAAGTCCGTCGAGCGTCAGGCCCAGGCTGCCGAAGCTGCGTCCGGTGTCGCCATTCAGATCGAGAAACCCCAGGTGCAGGCGAGCCGGCGCTTCTATTTCGACGTAGGTTGAATTCATTTATTTTACTTTTCGCTGAGTCTGATAGCCCTTAGCAACAAGCGTGCCGGGCACGCGCCGCGTACATCGCCTTGATCCGGCGCCGTCGACCCCCGCCGACCGTGGGCCCGGTTGATACAGTTTGTCGCAACGGCGCGACAAGTCGTGCGGCACGCCCACCCGAACCGCCCGGACGCGCGGGCTGAACACGGGCTTCACCGATGGCACGTATCCTGCACTCGAAATAGACCAACCCGGCTGACCGCTAGGCGATACCAACCCGTGAACGACTTGTGACTGCGATGGATATGACGTGCCCGGTGTGCGGGCTCGCCTGCGATGATCTGAAGGTGCTGCGTGAGGGCGACGCGTTGCGGCTCGCGCCCGAGGTGTGCACGCTCGCGGCCGACTTCCTGCGTCGGGCGAGCGCCGACACGCCCCCCGAGCCGCGCCTTCGGGATCAGCCCGTCACCCTGGAGACGGCGCTCGATCGCGCCGGGGAGTTGCTGACGGCGGCCTCCGCGCCGCTGGTGGCCGGACTCGCGGTGGACGTCGCCGGGATGCGCGCGGCGGTCCAACTCGCCGAACGCTGCGGCGCGGCGCTCGATCACCTGCACGGCGACGCGCTGGCGCGCAACCTGCGACTGATGCAGGACAGCGGCGGATTCACCACCACGTTTTCCGAGGTCCGCAATCACGCCGACTGCATCGTGCTGGTGGGCAGCGCGCAAGTGCTCTATCGTTTTCCGCGCTTCGTCGAACGCGTGCTGGCGCCGCCGGGCGAGTTCGTGAGCGGGCGGCGCCAGCTGTTTCACGTCGGCCCAGTCGAGGCCGTCACCGAGCCGACCGCGCCGTTCGAACGAACGACGATTCCGGTCGCGCTGGCCGATTCGGCGGATCTCGCCAACTGGCTCAACGCAACGATCGCCGGCCACGCCGTGGACCACCCGCCGCTGTGGCTCGCGTCCGAGACCGGCGCGACGCTCCTTCACGCGCTCGAAACCGCGCACTACACGGTGATCCTCTGGGACGCCGCCGAATTCGATTTCCCTCACGCGGAACTCGTGCTGGAGGCCTGGAGCCGGCTCGCGCGCGACCTCAACCGCCAGCGGCGCGCGGCAGCCATGCCACTCGGCGGCGGCCTGGGCGGGGTGACGGCGCAACAAGTCTGCACCTGGCAGACCGGGGTGCCGTTACGGAGTGTCTTCGCGAGCGGCGCGCCGGTGCACGACCCGTGGCGCCACGACGGTTCGCGGATGCTCGCGGCCGACGAGGCGGACTTGCTGCTGTGGCTCAATCCGCTCGAACCGGCGCCCCCGCCGCTCACCCGCGCGCCGGTGATCGTGCTGGGTCATCCAGCGACGCCGGCGACACCCGAGGTATTCATCCCGGTCGGCATCCCGGCGGTGGATCACGCCGGCCATTGCTTTCGCGCCGATGGCGTCGTGACCCTACCGCTGCGCGCGTTGCGGGCGCCGCGCCAGCCGCCATTGGCCGCGGTCGTGGCGCAACTGTTGCGGAGACTGCCGCCATGTTGATGCGCTTTCAGGGCGGACGAATCTTCGACCCGGCGCAGGGTATCGACGGCGAGGTACGCGACCTCTATGTGCGTGACGGACGATTCGTCGCCCCGCCCCGCGACGACGAACGGATCGACCGCACCTGGGACCTCGACGGGCTGATCGTCATGGCCGGCGCGATCGACCTGCACACCCACATCGGCGGTGGCAAGGTCAATATCGCGCGAACGCTGATGAGCGCCGAGCACCGCGCCCACGTCCATCCCGCCCACGCGGGCCTGCGCGGCGGCTCAGGCGTGACCTCGCCTTCGACCTTCAGCACCGGCTATCGCTACGCCGAACTCGGTTACACCGCCTGTTTCGAGCCGGCCGTGCTGCCGAGCAACGCACGCCAGGCGCACATGGAAATGGCCGACACACCGATGCTCGACACCGGCGGCTACGCCATGCTCGGCAACGACGATCTGCTGCTGCGCATGCTCGCGCGCGGCGAGCCTCAGGCACGAATTAACGACTACGTCGCCTGGACGCTCCACGCGACGCAGTGCATCGGCATCAAGGTCGTGAATCCCGGGGGGATCAGCGCCTTCAAGTTCAATCAACGCTCGCTCGATGTCGACGAACCGAACCGCCACTTCGGCATTACCCCGCGCGCGGTGGTCGCGACGCTCTCACGCGCGCTGCACGAACTCGGCGTGCCGCACCCGCTGCATGTGCACGCCAGCAACCTCGGCATTCCCGGCAACTTCGCCTCCACCCTGGCGACGATGGACGCCAGCGAGGGCCATCGCCTGCACCTCACCCATATCCAGTTCCACAGCTACGGCGTCGAGGGTGAGCGCAAGTTTTCGTCCGCCGCCGAGCCGATCGCCGCGGCCGTGAATCGCCGGCCGAACATCAGCATCGACGTCGGCCAGATCCTGTTCGGCCAGACCGTCACCGCGTCCGGCGACACCATGTGTCAATACGCCAACCATCGTCATGCCCACCCGAACAAATGGGTCTGCATGGACATCGAGTGCGACGCCGGCTGCGGCGTGGTGCCGTTTCGCTATCGCGACAAGGACTTCGTCAACGCGCTGCAATGGGCGATCGGACTGGAGCTGTTCCTGCGCGTCGACGATCCGTGGCGAGTGTTTCTGACCACCGATCACCCCAATGGCGCGCCGTTCACCAGCTATCCGCACCTGATTCGCTTGCTGATGGACCGCGGCTTTCGCAACGAACGGCTGGGCCGGATCCATCCCGACGCGGCCGCCCACAGTCAGCTCGCGCGCCTGGACCGCGAGTACACCCTGTATGAGATCGCGATCATGACGCGCGCCGGCCCCGCCCGCGTGCTCGGACTGCAAGACCGCGGCCGGCTCAGCCCCGGCGCGGTCGCCGATCTCGTGGCGTATCGTCCGCACGCGGATGTCGAAGCGATGTTCGCGACGCCAGCTTATGTGTTCAAATCCGGCGAGTTGCTGGTTGAAAGCGGCCGGATTCAACAAGTGGTCGGCGGCCGGACCCAGGTCGTGCGCCCGGAATTCGATCCGGGTTTCGAAGCCTGGCTGCGGCCAGAGTTCGAACGATCGAGTACCGTGCGATTTGATAACGTCCCGATCAGCGACGACGAAATGGCCACCGACATCGGCAGCGCCGTCGAAATCCAACCCTGCGGCCCGCGTATCGCATGAAGCTCAATGGCGTCGAAATCGAACACACCTTCGCCGAGGCGTTCAAGATGACCGCGACGCGAATTCTGATCACCGCGATCAACCCGCATTGGGCACGCCAGGCCGCCACGACCATGACCGGCTTCGCGACCTCGGTGATCGGCTGCGGCGTGGAGGCCGGCATCGGGCGCGACGTGCCGGCGGCCGAGACGCCGGACGGCCGACCGGGGGTCACGGTTTTACTGTTCGCGATGTCGGAAAAGGATCTGGTGAAACAACTGGGCAATCGGCTTGGACAATGCGTGCTCACCTGCCCCACCACCGCGGTTTTTTCCGACCTCGACAGCGACAAGCCAATTCCGCTCGGTAAAAACCTGCGCTATTTCGGCGACGGATTTCAGATCAGCAAACGCTTCGGCAAGCGGCGTTACTGGCGCGTGCCGGTGATGGACGGTGAATTCATTTGCGAGGAAATGACCGCGCGCGTTGGCGCGGTTGGCGGCGGCAACTTTCTGGTGCTCGCGGCGACCCAGGCGCAGGCGCTCGCGGCCTGCGAGGCGGCGGTGGCGGCGACCCGCGACCTGCCCAACGTGATCCTGCCATTTCCGGGCGGAATCGTGCGTTCGGGATCGAAGGTCGGTTCGAAATACAAGGGCTTGTTCGCTTCGACCAACGATGCCTACTGTCCGACGCTGCGCGGCGTGACCCGCAGTCAACTCACACCGGAAACCGGCGCGGTCATGGAAATCGTGATCGACGGTCTCACCGATGGCGAGGTCGCCGAGGCGATGCGCCGCGGCATTCAGGCCGCGTGCGCGCTCGGCGCCGCGGCGGGCGTCCAGAAAATCAGCGCCGGCAATTACGGCGGAAAACTCGGACAGTTCCAGTTTCACCTGCGCGAGGTGCTGGCATGAGCGCGCTCACGCTGGAACTCTTGGCACCGCCGCGCTTTCGCCTCGATCTGCGCGACCTGACCCCAACACGGCTGGTCGGACGCTCGCGGCGCGAAATCGCCGCGATTCCACTCCGACTCGGCCGGCAACCGGTCACGGTGGGTGACTTGTTCCGCATCGACGGCGAGGCGGGCGACGCATTACGCCTGCTCGGCACCACCGCGCGCTGCGACTTTATCGGCGCGGAACTGCGCGACGGGGACATCACGGTCGAGGGATCGGTGGGCGCCTACGCGGGCGTTGGAATGCGCGGCGGACGGCTGCGCGTGTTCGGCGACGCGGGGGTTTATGCCGGCGCGCGACTGACGGGGGGTGAGCTACGGGTGGAAGGCAACGCGGGTGACTTTCTCGGCGCGGCGCTGCCCGGCGACACCCAGGGCATGAACGGCGGCGCGATCATCGTCGGCGGTCATTGCGGAGCGCGTGCCGGTGATCGGCAACGGCGCGGACTCATCCTCGTGCACGGCAACGCCGGTGATTATTGCGCCTCGCGCATGGTCGCGGGCACCGTCGCGGTGCTCGGTCAGTGTGGCCACCAGGCGGGGTTTTTCATGCGTCGCGGCACGCTGCTGTTGCGTCAGCCGCCGCTGTCGCGACCCGCGACGTTCAACGACAACGGCGCGCGGACGCTTCCCTTCGTCGCGCTGTTGTCGCGGGAACTCGAGCGCTTCAGCGACGCGCTCGGGTCGCGACCGTGCCACGCCACGCGGGTGCGTCGTTATTTGGGCGATCGAGCGATTGGGGGAATGGGCGAGCAACTGGAACTGCTCGCGTGAGGGCCGCGCGGTTGAAACGCTGTAACGTGGTAACGGTTTATTGATTCGAGCGAACGATCGTCGAAAATTGTGGCGACTCGGGCGGACGAAGGTTCGCCGCTGGCGTCACCCGCCCCACCCAGGCGTATGATGACAATCTCGTGACACCGAAACTCACGAAGCGAATGACTTGGCTCGGCGCGCGCCACCTCGGCAACACCAACACAACGATCCCTTTGAGCGCCTCAACGCGACTGAACGGAACACGGCCACGACGGAACGCTCACCCATGGAAGCCCTGCTCGAACACGAAGGTTTCACGCCGCTATATGACGATCTCGCCGATGCGATCGCGCGCGATGGCTACGCGGTGCGGACCACCGTCCTGTCGGAAACGCTCACGTTGGCGCTGCTCGCCGATGCGCTCGCGCTGGAAACCGATGCGTTCACGGTCGCCGGGGTGGGTCGCGATCGCCTGCTCGATCACCGCATCCGGCTGGACCGCATTCACTGGCTGAATCACGACCGCCCCGCGCCGACGGCCTACCTCGCCTGGGCCGAAGGGTTGCGGCTGGCGCTGAACCAGCGCCTGTTCCTGGGCCTGTTTGACTACGAAAGTCACTACGCCTGTTATCCGGTCGGCGCCTATTACGCGCGTCACCGCGACGCGTTCGCTGGCAATAACAGCCGCGTGCTGACGACCGTGCTGTATCTCAACACGAACTGGCAGGATAACGACGGCGGTCAACTCGTGCTCTACGACGACGACGCGGAAATCGCACGCGTGTCACCCACGCTCGGCACGCTGGCGGTATTCCTGAGTGAACGATTTCCGCACGAGGTCATCGCGACGCGGCGCCGCCGCTACAGCGTCGCCGGCTGGTTTCGGCGACGCGGCGATTGAGCACGCCTAGGCCAGCGGTTCAATCAAGGTCGCATCGTCATTGCGCACGTTATTCACCCGCGCGTTGACCGGAAAGGTCTCCAACAAATCCTCGGGCGCCGGTCGAAGCAAGGCCAGCAACGAAGTCGAATCGGAATCGCGACCCAGCCAGGCCGCGAAATCATCCGCTGCCAAAATCACCGGCATGCGCTCATGTATCGCCGCGATGCGTTGATTCGCCGGCCCGACGATGATCGCGCAACTCTCGATCGTCTTGTCGTCGCGATGCCAATGCGCCCACAAACCGGCGAAGGCGAACAAACCCCCATCGGGACGACGAATATTGTACGGCTGCTTGCCGCTCGCCGAGGCCCGCCACTCATAGAAACCCGTCGCCGGAATCAAACACCGCCGCGACTTGAACGCCCCCCGAAACGCCGGCTTTTCCGCCACCGTTTCCGCCCGCGCGTTGATCATGCTGTACGCCGCCTTCTCCTCCTGCGCCCACGACGGCAGCAAACCCCAGCGCATCAGACACAACTCCCGCCCCCGCTCGCCGAGACGCACCACCGGCACCCCCTGCGACGGCGCCACGTTATACCGCGGCCGCAACGACTCAGGCGCGACCAACGACTGCTCGACCTCGAAGAAGGCCAGCAACGCATCCGACGACGTGGCAATGTTGTAACGACCGCACATGGGGTGAGTATGACCGATTTTTCGGTGCTCAGGCTCGTCCGGAGGGCGTGCGTCGCGATGCACGCCGCTCCGGAATGATGGCCACGCGATAACGGCGCTCGACGCCGGCTTCCTCCAGACGCCGAATCACCGCCGGGCTCAGTCCCTCGCGCAGCGATCGCACCAGTTGCAACGGCGTCGGCTCTCCGCCGCCGATACCAATCAAATAATCGAGCGTGAAAGTGCTCCGCGCCGAAGCCGGTTCACCGCGCCGTTCCGCACCCGCGGCGTGCCGCCGACGCGACGTCGATTCACGTTTGGGTTGAGCAGCCATTCCTCGCCTCCGCAGTTTGCCGATAGCATATGGGCAAACTGCGGAGCGAGACATTTTCCACTGAATCCCCGCAGCCCGCCCGCGAC
>JBHJOI010000058.1:0-3513 GCA_050329935.1 Thiotrichales bacterium
CCACGTCCGCCAGGCAGCGATGCAGCGGTCGCGCGCCTTCCGCGACGTAGTCCTCCATCCCGATCGGTTGATGCCCCATCCGCCGCAACACCTGCGCGACCGCCGCGCGATGCCGTTCGAGGTCGCGGTAGGTCGCCGAAATATAGATTCTCATGATGGCCTCCCGGGCCGAGCTAGATGGCGCGCGTTCGGGCGCCGACGCTGTTCCACCGATGATATAGACGATGTGGATCCGAAAGTCGCGCGCCGCCCTATTTGGAGAATGCGATCGCTGATCGAGCGGGCGACGGCATTGTTGCGGGTCCAAAACGAACGCCGAAAGATGCGGCGCCTGTAAGCACCTTAAATCATCACGAAGCCTTCATCCCCCGGTAACTGAACTGACACATTCTCGCTTATATGATGACCGGCATTTGAAACCTGTCGGAGAGCATCATGTCACTCATTGACCGCCGTCGTTTTATCCGCAACACCATTCTGGGCTCTGGGGCGCTTGCCAGTGGCTTGCTCACAGGTTGCGACAACGACAACACAAGGGAAACCACCGCCATGCCGGCTCGCTTTACCCACGGGGTTGCAAGTGGAGATCCGCTGACTGATCGCATCATGCTATGGACACGCGTAATGCCTCCCGCCAATGCCACCAGTGCCAGCGTGATTTGGGAAGTTGCCAGCGATGCGGCCTTCACCGCCGTGGTGAGCAAGGGCGAAACCAAAACCGATGCCGCCCGTGATTACACGGTCAAGGTCGACGCGGGCGGCCTGAGCGCGGGTAATACTTATTTCTACCGCTTCAAGGCCGAGGGCGCCACCTCCCCAATCGGCAAGTCGCGCACCTTGCCGCAAACCTCGCCCGAAGAGGTAAAACTCGCGGTATTTTCGTGCGCCAACTACCCTGCCGGCTATTTCCACGTCTACGCTGAAGCGGCCAAACGTGACGACTTGTTTGCTGCCATCCACCTGGGTGACTACATTTACGAATACCCTGCGGGTGCCGATCAGTATGCGTCGGCCGACGCCGAGAAACTGGGGCGTGTTTCCCTACCGGCCAACGAATTGGTGAAAATTGAAGATTATCGCCAGCGGTACGCGCAGTACCGCAGCGATAAGGATTTGCAAGCCATTCACGCTAAAATGCCGTTTATCTGCATCTGGGATGACCATGAAATTGCCAACGATACCTGGAAGGACGGCGCGGAAAACCACACCACGGCGACCGAAGGTGACTTCACTCTACGCAGAGCCGCCGCGCTTAAAGCATGGCAAGAATGGTTACCCGTGCGCGAACAAGATGCCAATGACCCACTGCGAACGTACCGCTCGTTTGACTTCGGCACACTGCTGAGCCTGCACATGCTCGATACGCGCGCTGGCGGGCGCGACAAGCAACTGGATTACGCCGACTACCTCGACCCCGCCAACGGCGCGTTCAACACCTCGGCCTTCGCCGCCGCGATGGCGGACCCGAACCGTCAATTGCTGGGGGCGGAGCAAACAGCCTGGCTGCAAGTTCAATTGACCGCCTCTGCCGCCACATGGCAGGTGCTTGGACAACAAGTCCTGATGGGCAAAATGTATTTGCCTTCACCACTCTTGACCCCCACCCCGCAGAATCCCACCGTCACATTTGCCCAGTATGGCGCGATTGCCACCGCATTCATCACTTATCGAACCTTGTCCGCCCAATTGACGGCGGCCGGCACGCCCCTCACGCCGGAAAACCTATTGGCTGCGGGAATGACAACGACGCAACTCGGCATGGTTAATGACCCCGTGAATCAAGCCATCATCGCCGCGCCAAGCATCCCCTACAATCTGGATGCGTGGGATGGTTACGCGGTGGCACGCGAAACTGTTTTAGGCACGGCACGTGCGCTGGACAAGAATCTGCTCGTACTGAGTGGCGACACTCACAATGCTTGGGCCAATGATTTGCAGGACGCGGACGGCAATGCGATCGGCGTGGAATTCGCGACGCCTTCCGTATCCTCGCCTGGGTTGGAAGAATACCTGCCGGACACGCAACCCGCGGTGCTCGCGGCCGGCGTGCAACAGTTGATCCCGACGCTGGCTTACGCCGATACGGCACAGCGCGGTTACATGGTGCTGAGCGTCAATGCGACCGAAGCCAGGGCGGACTGGTATTTCGTCTCCAGCGTCAAGACCAGCGCTTACACCGGCAAACTCGAGAAAACCCTGAAAACGCTGACGGGTGCGGACAAACGTCGCATAGAGCGAGCGTAGACCATCGCGATAGACCGCTCGAGACGGCGAACGATAGTTTCGCCCTGAAGGCCCAGAAGTACCCGGCCAAGCGGGGGCGCGCTTGGTTTCGGCGGCGGACGGCACGCGCGTCTGTCGTACCTACGCTTGGCTAGCTCCACAAAGCCCGCGGTCCGAAGAACGCGATGTCCTTGACCCGTCTCAACGCACCCTTGAACGCCGAGGCGCGCGGGTCGGTACAGAAGGTCATGCTCAACATGACCCTAAGTTCCTCGTGTTCGAGCGGTGTCACTTTGTGCAGCACCCGGTTACCCTCGAACATGACCAGCGTGTTTGGTGGCGTGGGTATCTCGGTGTCCTGTCCGTTAAGACGCGCCAGCAGGCGCGCCGATGATAGCCCGCCCGTCGTTCGGTGACGGTTGATCAACGCGACGAGTACGGTGAAATGGCGACCGTTGTAGAAATTGTGATCGTAGTGCCAGCCGATGTGGTCGCGGGGGCGGTCGTAGACCAATAGGGAGCAGGAACTCTGGTCGTTGACCGGAGTGGGCACGACCGCGCGGCCCACCACCGCGGAGCAAAGTTGGCGCAGGTAGTCCGACTGAAAGAAGGCGACAATTTCGGGTGCCGTTTCGTGGAGGGTTTCGTAGGCGATCGTGCCGCCCTGCTTGTGTCCGGGAACGTAGCTGCGTTCGGTATCGAGAAACCGCTCGGCCGCCTCCGTGAGGCTGGCGATGCTCCATTCAGGCAGACAGTCGGGCATCGCGGCGAAGTGCCGCGCGAAGTCTGGTAGCACGTCGGGTAACACGGATGGCAGTCCCAGCGTCGCGCCATATTCGCGTGCGATCAGTGAGTGCGAAGCCTGCAGCCGCCGGTAGATCCGCGCCTTGTGCAGCTTGAGTCCGGCGAATGCGGCCGCGCCCGCGGCAGGAACAATCAGGGTTTCCAATATCATGCTGCGAGTCGTGAGATTGAGTTGAACTTGCCGAGAGCGACTGAACGCCCAGCGCCAGCTTAGCCTCGCGTGATGACGGATTCGTGAATGAGTCTTGTGGAGGTTTGATCTTGCGCGACGCAGACACGGAACCGGTTCGCGGATCGAGAGGCTGTATCTCGCTCGCGTCGCCCGCGCGGGACCTTTGTTCATCGCGCTGAAACAGCGGGCGCCTATAGTGCTGTCCATGTCACAAACGAGGAATGGGGCATGAACCGTCAAGCAATCGAATCTCCCGTCGCCTCCGAACGCGAACTACGCCAGATCGATGCCTACTGGCGCGCTTGCAACTACCT
>JBHJOI010000059.1:0-15229 GCA_050329935.1 Thiotrichales bacterium
AGGTCCGCCTGGTTGATGTTCCGCGCCAGCCGAATTTCGTCGAGGCGCTGACCCAGCGCGGCGGTGATCGCCTCGCTTGATCTGGCTGAGAAGTCTTCCATTTGCGTCATAATTAAATCATTAAATGCCACAGGTCTATTTTATGAGTCATATTATAGGCCTAACGCGCAATAAAAACCATTAATATAGTGACTTAATAATGAGGCATTAAACCAAAATATCGGTTTTATGACTCACAAGTAACGCTTAAAGGCATTGTATAAGGTGGCGAGGACGAACGCGTTAACCGCGTTCGGCGGGCGGCAGGTCTAACGCGTTTCGATCTCGTAACGGCCGAGGCCCATGACGGCGCCTTTGCCGACGTGGGTGAACTGGCCAAGCCATAGGTAGGGCCAGAACGGGGCGATGTGGGTGCCGTCGATTTCGAGCGTGCCGAGTAGGCCGCCCATTTCGAGTGTGGTTTGTTGGCGCGAGGAGTATCGCGTCCAGTCGTGCCAGGTGACTTCCGCGCGGTCGAGGGGCAGGTCGCGCGCGTGATCGGTAAGGGCGCGAAAGTCGACATCGAGGGGTTTGTCGGTGTGAAAGCTGGTGAGCATCGAAATGCGGCGCAGCAGTGTCCCGAATAAATATTTGAACCGTAGCCGTTCCGGGTTGACGAGTTGACCGTCGCCGATCAGGCGCGTCGGTGTGAGCAGATGCAGCCGCACCGTGCCGTTCGGTGGTGGCGGTGGAGCGAGGCGCTGGGCCGGTCGCGGCGTGATGTGTCGGTCGGGTTGGTAAATGACTGTCGCGCCGCGCGTGAGCGGGTCGACCTGTGTGACCTGGTCTAGCCGCAAGCGACGCCGCGCGCCGCCGACGCCTTGTTTCGCCGCGTCCTCCAGCGACAGTATCAGTGGCGCAACATGGTCGTGACCGCGCCCGATGAGCATGACGTCGAGTGACAAGTGTTCACCCGGCTCAAGGGTGCGGTTGCGCTCCGGTCCGGGGCGCAACACAAACGGATGCGGTGCCTTTTCATACAGCCGCATTTTCGGCGCGTGCGGCGGCACCGGCGTTTCGAACAGATAGCTATAGGTGCAGCCGTGATACAGCGGGCAAGTCGGACAATGCGATCGCCGGGTAACGCAGGCGAGCCGCCGCAGTTGGTGGCCCATGGCGCCGCGCCAGAGCGAGCCGGCGTAGTCACCCAGCGGAACCGACTCGACCGCGCTGAACGTCAAGCGCAATTGGCCGAGCGGCAGCGTCGGCGCCGCGTGTTGGCCGCCGGCCTGGAGTCTCGCGAACTTCAAATCCCACGTCATGGACCGCCCCCTTGGTCGTTCGGCAGGTTTGGTTAAGCATAGCGCGATCGGCGTCGCTGGGCTCGTGGGCGCAACGCGGTACGATTACTCAGTGGCGGAATTATCCGGGGCCACCCGTGAGTTTTTGTTTTCACCAGGTAGGTCTGACAGCGCCTTCCGCACCTGTTGATACAGCCCCGGCAGGTCGCCATGGATCGTTGTCCAGACGATTTCCATGTCACCTATGCATTGCTTGTCGCGACTCATATCGGCACCGCCTCGGAAAGAACAGTCTCTCGGAACTTCTCCGGCAGTGCCTTGGGGGTCAGCACATCCACCGGTACACCGAGCAGTTGCAGCAGCTTGTGCCTGATCGCCCCAATGTCAAAAAGCGTGGTTTCCGGCGTTGGATCGATCAATATGTCCAGGTCGCTGTCCTCCGTGTCCTCGCCATGGACGACGGAGCCAAACACGCGTGCATTACGCGCGCGGTGGGATTCCACTACGTGGCGTATGGCTTCCCGATTTAAAGCTAACGCAAGAGACGGCTTCATCGTTTACTAACTCCGGACGCAGCGCTTGAAATTGCGGAGGCCTTCCGCCTTAACGCGCTCGTCGCGTTTCATTAGGTACAACACAATCCAACTCAAGGATAGTGTGACACCAAGAGGGTCGCAATAACCAGAATCTCCTCAAACCAGGATCGAGGATCTGACGGGGCGAATCATAAGGCTCGAAACCGCGCTGGAAATCGCGTTGTCCGCGAATGCGTCCAGACGTCGAATCGAACGCAAGGAACGATAATCCCTAGTACCTCATTTCACCTCAATTTTCGGGTCAATCCGCTTGAGTTTGTCAAACTCTCAACGGACCGTGGTGGCAGGATTTCGTGTCACGAGGTCCTGGCATAGTTGAAACCAGCGACCTGTCCGTCCGTGGACACTGGGCCCCGGCAATCCCTGCCGGGGTGACGGTGGTAGGGAAGAATATCGGCGATTACAGGCGAGATACTGCGCACCTGCCGGCAATCCCTGCCGGGGTGACGGTGGTAGGGAAGCCATGCGCGCCCCATACCGTCATTCCGGCAGGGACTGCCGGAACCCAGTGCACAGGGACGCGCAACGACCCATGCGGGAACCGGGAGCCTCACTTCACCGCAATTTTCAGGTCAGTCAACCCGCCTTCCGCCCCACGGGCCGGCTTGCGCCGTTCAACCCGCTCCCGGCGGGTTAGTGAGGCGATTTGCAACGCAAATCAGCACCCCGCAGCAGTTTTTCAACACCCTGCTACACGACGCGCGCTTGCTCGTCCCAGTCGCGGTGATTAAATACCTGGCCCTCGTTGCGAACGCGCTCGATGCTGGCAAGGTCGATTTCGGCATGCACCCACTGCGGTTGATTCAGATCACCGATGGCGAGAATGCCGTTGTCGGGGAAGCCTCGATCCACCGGGGTGTAGACAGCCGCCGCGCCGATATTGATGTCGACCGCCTCGGACCACGGCGCGATGCCGACGGTGGGGGACTGCACGACGCAGCATTGATTTTCGAGGGCGCGGGCCTGGCAACCGATGCGCACGCGATGGTAACCCGCCAGCGTATCGGTGCAACTGGGAACGAGGATCAGCGTCGCGCCTGCCTCCACTTGGCGCCGGGCAATCAATGGAAATTCGGCGTCGTAGCAAACATTGACGCCGATGCGACCGAACGGGGTATCGAACGTTTGCACCGCCTCGCCGCCGCTGATGCCCCAGTGTTCGCGCTCGAACCGGGTCATGAGCAGTTTGTCTTGAAACCCATGCTGACCGTTTGGGTAAAACAGATGGCACCGATTGCGATAAATACCGCGTGCATCGCGTACCGGAAATGTGCCAGCGACGATGTACACGTTGTGGCGAAGGGCGAGACTTTGGAATAGCTCCAAAAAATCCGGCAGCAGCGATTGCAGCGCCTCCAATTGCCGCGCGAGCGAAACCTGCACGGCCTCGGGAAACAGCGATGCCAACTCCAGGCTGAAATACTCAGGGTACACAAGCAACCGCGCGCCTTTCGCGGCGGCTGCCTCGGTCCAGAATTCCAGTTTCGTCGCATAATCCGCCCAGCGCGGAAACTGCCCAATATCGTACTGCGCGGCGGCGATTTTCAAGCGGTTTGAATTCATGCGAGCGCCTTCATCCAGAACAGCATTGGTTTATCGGATTCGGTGGCCTCGTCGATATCCTTCCAACTGAAGGTCGTGGTCAACTCGGGGTGACGGGTATAACCAAAGCGGGTCCAAATCGCGTCGAGCGGCTGATAGCCCGCGGGGCGCAGCGGATGGTGCCCGGGGCGTTGCACGCCGCAGAAGCTGCAATAATCGAATCGCGCCAAGCGCCGTGCATGGTCCTCACGCCCCTGGAAAAAATGGCGATAAATCCCGCGCCCGCGATAATCCCGATGCAACACCGATTCGCCGCAATAAAATACGCGCTCGACCGCGTATCCCCGCGCGACAAATGGACGCTGAAACGCCTCGGTTTCGTCCGCGAGCGGCAGCCCGGTCGAAGCGCCGATCACACGCGCGCCGTCCAGCGCGAGCATGGCGATGCTGTCGGGCGAATCAAGGTAGGTTTGCAGATATTTTGCTTCATACGCCGGCGAGCCGTCGTAGAGGTACGGAAACTCGCGAAACACCTCGATGCGCAAACGCGCGAGGTCGTCGAGGTAGGCCGCGATTTCGCCACCCGAGCGGTGTATGAGCTCGATGCCTAGAGGCATGGTTTCAGCCACCCATTTGCTGGACCCAATCGGATAGATTGTAGTAGTTGGTGACGCGGGCGACACGTCCGCCGCGCACTTCGAAAAACGCGCCGGCCGGTAGCCGATAGGTTTGTCCGCGCGCCTCGGGCAAGCCCTCATCGGTGCTGAGATACTGCCCGACCACGGTGAATTCCGCCGCCGCGCGCGCGCCATCCTCGGTCGCCATCACCACCAGATCGACGATTTCCTCGCGATAACGCTGGTTCATCCGGTGCATGAACGCGCGAAACGCGGACTTTCCGAATTCACGCCGCCCCTGATTGATATCATGTACGACATCGTCGGCGAGCAAATCCAGCAATCCATCGAAATCGCCCCGATTGAAAGCGGCGTAATAATCCTCGATCAGCGAAGTCGTGTTGGTCTGGCTGGAACTCATGGCAGGAACTCAAGTGAGGGTGGGAAGACGTTGACAACCGAGCGCTCACGCGCTCTAACGATAGTTTACGCCGGTTTGCCGCTGTTGGGCGGGCCGTTGGGAGATGGATGCCGCGCCGAGGCATTTCAGCCCTGACCAGCCCTCAGTCGCCAGTGACATCGTTCATCATAGCGGGACCGCGTGGAACGGCCAACCGCGACGCACCCGGCCGTCAACCCCGCCACCGCCGTGTTCCACCATCCGTCGGAATTCCCGCACCATCCGAGCTCAAAACGCGCCTTGAACCCGCGACCGGGCTCTAAATTTACAGTGTTGACAGACCGTGGCCCGTAACTGTGAGCGGGTTCACAGCGAGGCGTAGTTCGCGCTTTCATACTGATAAAAAAACATAGGGGAATAGTTCATGGATGGTGTCGTTCGGAACATCCAGCCTACCCGGCGGCGGCTTGGCGCCAATGCGGGTCGGCATCGTACGCGTTCGCGTCTCAAATACCTTGCCAAGTCAGTTCCATCGGATGCGTGGATCGCCGAGGTCACGCGCTTTCGGCCGTCCCAAACGTCCATGGCGGCATCGCCGACGCCGGAGGCGACTTACTAAAGCTTCGCGCAATTCACGAGCGTATCTATTTAATTCGACTACGAAATCGTCACGTGATGGAAACGATAGATCATAATTTCGAGGAATTTTTCCAAGCCTTGGCGTCATTGCCCGCTGGCACGCGGCCTCACGCGTGGCAGGTCGCGCTGCACCAGCACCCCATTTGTTCGAGTCATCTAATCCGTATTCCCACCGGATTTGGCAAGACATTCGGTGTGCTCGCGACTTGGCTTTGGCACCGGGCCTTACGCAGCGACGAAGGGTGGCCCCGCCGCCTGGTGTGGTGTTTGCCTATGCGGGTGTTGGTCGACCAGACCGAAGCCGAGGTTCGCGCGGCGCTCGCGCGCATCAATCGACTTTGGAATGGCGAAGGCGACCATGACGGTCAGGTTGGCGTACACGTCCTGATGGGCGGCACTGAACCCGGCGAATGGCATCTATACCCCGAACGTTTGGCGGTACTCATTGGTACCCAGGACATGTTGCTCTCACGCGCCATGAATCGAGGCTATGGTTCGCCGCGTGCGCGTTGGCCGATGGAATTCGGTTTATTGAATCAGGACTGCCTTTGGGTCATGGACGAGGTGCAGTTAATGGATGTCGGCCTCGCAACCTCGACGCAGTTGCAAGCATTTCGACGCGATGATGCCGAAGAAGGGAAAGCGCAGCGTCCTTGCCACACCTGGTGGATGAGCGCGACGCTGCAACCCGACTGGCTTGCGAAAAGCCCCGACACAACCGCACTGGTGCATGACCTCGCCGACACGAAAATTCCGAAACACGATCGCGTTGGGCACCTGTGGAGCGATGTTGCGAAGCCGCATAAATTACTACCGATCAAGGACGCGAAGACGCTTGCTAAGCAGGTGCTCGCATGGCATGACGAAGCCGGAAACTGCGCGGCCGGCCCAACGCTTGTAGTGGTCAATACGGTCGAACGTGCGACCGAGCTTTTCGACGCGCTGCGAACCGACAAACAACGTCGATCCGATAGTGACTTGCGCCTCGTGCATAGCCGCTTTCGCGGCGCCGAAAAGGCGCGATGGCGCTCGGAATTTCTCAATCGAAACGCCTGCGCACCCGGAACCAACCGAATCATTGTCGCCACCCAGGTCATCGAAGCGGGCGTCGACGTGTCGGCCGCTCTGCTGATTACCGAACTCGCGCCCTGGGCCAACCTGGTCCAGCGTTTCGGTCGCTGCGCGCGCTGGGGCGGCACGGCGAGGGTTGTTGTCGCTGATTTTGAGTACACGACCGACAAGGCTTCCGCGCCCTATCGCCTGGACGCACTGAACGCGGCGCGAGAAGCGCTTCGGGCGCTTGAAGACGTCGCGCCGCTGCACCTTGAGCGATTCGAGGACGATCATCCCGAGTGGCTCGACGCACTGTATCCGTACGAGCCAAGGCACTTGCTGCTGCGCCATGAACTGGACGAACTGTTCGATACCACGCCGGATCTCTCGGGCGGAGACATCGACATCAGTCGTTTTATCCGCTCTGGGGAAGAACGAGATTTGCAGGTTTTTTGGGCCGACGTCCCGACTCAACATGAACCGCTTATTGAACAACAACCCGGTCGCGATGCCCTTTGCACCGTACCGTTTCTCAAGGCGCGGGATTGGCTATGCGGCAAGGAGAGCGCCACCACCAAGGCGCCGCGCCTCAAGCCCAACATGCGTGCGTGGATCTGGGACTGGCTGGCCGGCGATTGGCGCCGCGCCGAACGTCGCGATCTATACCCGGGTCAGATGGTGCTGATTGCGGCCGAGTGTGGTGGCTACGATCCATCGCGCGGCTGGAACCCGGATCACCATGGCTTGGTGCGCGGTCTTGAAGTCGAAACCGTGCTGAAGGGCTCAAGACAATGCTGGAAACTGGAAAACGGCACGCAATCGCTGGCGCAAAAAAACGTTGCACGGTTATCGCCGGGCGATCGCGCCGATGCCGCTCAAGACAGCGAAGCACTGAGCGCGACCACCCGCTGGCAGACCATCGCAACCCACGGCAAGGCAACCGGTACGCTCGCTCGACAAATCGCGCAAATCCTGGCACCGACATACACGGACCTGTTTGGTCTGGCGGGGCGCTGGCACGATGCCGGTAAGGCTCACGAGGCGTTCCAGGTTTCGATACGCCTGGATGGGCACCGACCTTTTCGAGACGATCTTGCCAAGGCACCGGATGTTGCGTGGCCGTGCAGCCTCAAGCGCATGTACGCCATCGGCCGCAACGACCGACGCGGCGGGTTTCGACACGAACTCGCGAGCGTACTCGCGTTGTTCGCGGTCCTTCAACGTCACGCGCCGGATCATCCTGCCTTGCTGGGTCCGTGGCGAACGCTACTGGAAAAAGCCGGGTTTGCCCGGCCGATCGCGGACGAATCGCCGCCAAAGCCACTCGAACCGACTCCGTTGGAGCAGGAAATCATCAATCTCGATGCTCCGAGCTTCGACCTGTTGACCTACCTGGTTTGCGCGCATCACGGCAAGCTGCGGCTAGCGTGGCATGCAAGCCCGGCCGATCAGGAATCGAGCGATAACGTTTTGCGGATTCGGGGAATTCGCGAGGGCGATTGTCTTCCCCCGTTGTTGCTGACGACGGCGGACGGCACGCCGTGCGAGCTTCCCACCAGTCGTCTGGATCTTGCGCCCGCGGCGGCGGGACTCAACCCCAGCACTGGGCGCGGTTGGACCGAGCGTGTGCTGAGCCTACTCGGTACGCATGGACCGTTTACATTGGCGTGGCTCGAAGCCCTGCTGCGCGCAGCCGACCAACGTGCCTCGCGCGACATGACGCTTTCCGACCCGATACTGGAAGCGGATCACGTAAAGGAGAGCCAGTCATGATTCATGTTCACGATCTCGACGGCTGCGCTCCGGCACCATTGGCGCACTATTTGAAAGCGCTCGGCATCCTGCGGCTAGTCGCCGAGCAGGCCGACCCGGAGGCGCGCGGGTGGTGGGACGGGGAGCGGTTTCGGCTCGCCACTCGGTTCGATCAAAGCGAGTTAGAAGCGTTTTTCCTGACCGATTACAAACCTACTGCGTTGGTCGCGCCTTGGAACAAGGGGTCGGGCTTTTTCTTGCCTGATGATCCCGGACTTGCGCCGGTCGAGGCGTCTATCGCAACGAGAATTCAGCCGTTACGAGAGGGTATTGCTGCCAGCCGGACACTTCTCGACGAGCTTGCCACCGCAGACCAGGTTGTCCGTTCGATCAAGGCTGAGGCGAAAGACAAGCGTCTGAACAAGACCGAGAAGGCGGCGCTGAAAAACGGCTTGGAGTACAAGAAGCGATTGGCCGAGGCCGAACGAGTGTTCAAGCGCCTCAAGGCCGACCTGATACCCAGGATTCGGCTCACCTGGCGTGGCTCTCACCGAGAGTGGATGGACGCGGCGATGGTTCTCGGTGACGACGGAACACCAAAGTTTCCCGCGCTACTGGGTACGGGCGGAAACGACGGTCGTCTCGACTTCACCAACAATTTTATGCAGCGCTTGGGCGAAATCTACGACTTGGCGTCGGATTCCGCCTCACCAACGACCCACGCCGATGCCTGGATCATCGGAGCGCTTTGGGGGAATCCGATCGTCGGCTGTCAGAGTGGGAATGCGGTTGGCCAGTATCTGCCGGGCATGGCGGGTGGGGCGAATAGTGGCAATGGCCCCGACGCTGATAGCCAACTAAATCCGCTTGACTTCATTCTGATGCTGGAAGGCGCCGTACTCTTTACCGCGCACGCCACCCGCCGCCTGGGCACATTGGAAACCTCGCGGGCCGCGGCACCTTTCGCGGTCAGTGCGCATGGCGCGGGTTATGCGAGCGCCGCAAGCGCTGATGAAAGCGCGCGTGGAGAGCAGTGGATGCCGTTATGGGGTCAGCCCTTGACGCTGGCCGAATTAAGGCGATTGTTGGCGGAAGGACGGGCGCAGATCGGTGCACGGCAGGTACGCGAACCGCTCGATCTCGCGCGCGCGGTCGCGCGGCTCGGCACGGCACGCGGAATCACGGCGTTCCAGCGGTATGGATATATAGAACGCAATGGTCAAAGCAACCTGGCCGTGCCGATCGGGCGATTCGAAGTGCCGGCGAGGCCCGCGCTTCGTTTAGCGTGCCTGGAGGATCTCGACGCCTGGTTACCGCGCCTGCGGCGCGAGGCGCACGATACTCACGCGCCCGCACGATTGCGACTCGCGGAGCGCAACCTTGCCGATGCGATTTTTTCTGTCATTCAACACCCCGATGAACGATCGCGGTGGCAATCCGTGTTGCTTGCCCTTGCCGGCGCCGAAGCCATTCACGTCCACGGCGGCAATCTACGAGCCGGACCGATTCCCCGATTACGCCCCGACTGGGTCCAGGCGGCGGATGATGGCTCGGTGACATGGCGTCTCGCATGCGCCTTGGCGCTCCAGGCGTCGGAGTTCCAGCGCGACGGGACACCGATCGATTCGATTCGACGCCATTGGGTACCCGCAAAAAACGGCGAAACCGCAGCCGTCATGCACGCTCGCAGTGGTGTCGCCGATGCCATCGCGTTGGTCGAGCGCCGGATGATTGAAGCTGCCCAACGCGGTGAACGTCGCTTACCTCTCGTGGCTGCAAGAGGCGCGTCGGCCGCTGCTGTTGACCTGTCCGCGTGGTTGGCCGGCGAGGTTGACACTGATCGAACGCTGGCCCTGGCCCGAGCCCTGATGGCACTGGATGGCAAGGCATGGGCGCGGCAAACGCGTGCACCTCATGACCCCGTGCGGAGCGTAAATCAATCGCCCACGTCCCCGTCTTTTCCAGATGACGCCTGGCTGCTTATCCGGTTGGCCCTCATACCGTGGCCTTTGTCGGATGGTCGTCGCATCGGCGCCGACCCCGCGATTTTCCGGCGTCTGGTGAGTGGCGACGCGGCAGCGGCCGTCGAACTTGCCATTCGAAGGCTCCGCGCGGCTGGCGTTTCGACGGCGGTGCGCGTGGCAGCGGTCCCGCCGGAAACAGCCCGATTCTGGGCCGCGGCCCTTGCATTTCCCATTACGCGTAAAACGGCGGAGCGATTCCTGCACCGCCTGGAAACAAATATTGATAAGGAGACTGTGAAATGACGCTTGACCTTTCGATGCTAAACCAAGCCCATCGCCTGTTGTTCGAGATTCCCCTCAAGCCGGTCCAGGGCAGCCGATTTCAACCGACCGGTTTTCCGGGCCTCGGAGCCGCGACGTTCCAGACGGCGGACGGCACCTGCTTACTGGTCGAATCGGCTCAAAGTATGGCTAATCGGCTGGAACTCACGATCTGGGATGAAGCCGAGAACCGACTGAAGCCGGAGCTTGAAGGGCTCTCCCACGTAACGATACGCAGGGCGGATGGCAGTTTTCTCACCGATACCATTCTTGAATCACATCGGCTCAATAGTCCGTATCTCCTTGAAGAGTCGACCAAGACATTCTTCAACCAGCTTAAGACCGATCTCGGCGGGTTGGAGTCAGGCCCTATCGACCGGAAAACCCTCGCCAAGGTGCTGCTTCGTTATGACGTCGGCTCACTGTTGCACGGCGTGTTTCTGGCGAAAAAAGAACTGGCGGGCGGGAGACTGCGCGTCGCACGTGCGCTTTCAGCCTTCATCGAGGCGGATGGTGTGAGAGTCGCGGCCTCGGGTGGCGTAAAAAATGACCACGTTAATCCATCCGGCGTCACCAAAGACGGATTCGGAAACGTGCCCTTCGCACGTGACGAATATACCGCCGAGCGCATTACGCTCTTCGTCAACCTCGATTTAGCCCAAATTCGCGGTTATGGGCTCGGCGCCGAGGTGGAGCATTTACTGATACTGCTGGCGCTGTACAAGCTTCGCTTGCTGCTGGAAGGCAACTTGCGTCTTCGCACCGCATGCGACCTATGTGTCGCCGTTGACAGCATCCACGCCACTGCACCCACTGGCTTTTCATTACCCTTCACCGAGGAACTGGAGACGGATCTAAAGTCCGCGATCCGCCAGTGCTCGGAGCGCATGGTGGCAACGGAAACCAACTATAACGACGACCTCAAAAAGAGCAAGGAGACGGAAGGCGAAAAACCCGAAGCAGACGACGATGATGCATCTGCGGGAGAGTAATAATGCCGACCTTGCTGCTGCGATTTCCGGCCCGACGTTATCACGCGACGCCTTGGGGCCACCACGTTAACGAAGGATTGATCGAATGGCCGCCATCGCCCTGGCGACTGCTTCGAGGTTTGTTATCCACTGGGTACACGGCCTTGAATTGGGGCGGTGACTTGGCGCAGCCAACGAATTGCACTCCGCCAGACGAGGCACGGTCGCTCTTTTTCAAACTCGCCACGGTCCTTCCTCAATATCACCTGCCCCCGGCCGTCGGTGCGCACAGCCGGCATTACATGCCGATGGGCGTGGTGGATAAAAATCGCGAAAAGACGACCCTGGTTTTCGACACCTGGGCGCGGATTGGCGAGGGTGAACTGGCGATCAATTGGGATGTCGAGTTGACCGAGCAGGAGCGTTCGATACTGGCGCAACTGGCCGAGCGGCTGGGATATCTTGGGCGCTCCGAGAGTTGGGTCATCGCCCGACTCGCTGGCGACGATGAATTGGTGAAAGAATGGAACTGTGTTCCGGAATCAGATCGAGCCGGCTCCAGACCCGGGTGGGAACAGGTTGCTCTGCTCGCGCCGGTGTCACCGGAAGGGGCAGGGGGCTATGCCGCTTGGCGTGAACAAGCGGTTGCCGAGGCGCTTGCTGCGTTGCCGCTACCCGATGGAAAAAAGAAACCGGGGCAAGCCTTACTGAAGCAACGCGCCAAGGCCGAGGCGCCCTATCCGGCCGACCTCATCGCGTGCCTACAGGCCGACACGAATTGGCTGCGCAGCCACGGCTGGAGCCAGCCACCCGGCAGTCGGCGCGTGTTCTATTGGCGCAAAAATGACAGTCTCGAAGTCGGTGCGCCCAGAATACTCCGAAGAACAGTCTCGGCACCGCCGGTCGAAGCGATGTTGCTGTCGCTATCAACCGCCAGCGGCAATGATCATGCACTGCCGACGACTACGCGCACCTTGCCGCAAGCCGAGTTGCTACACAAAGCGCTCGTTGGCATCGCCCACCGCCAAGGCGGCCATTCAAAGGTGTTGAGCGGCTGCGACGAACAGCGTAGGCCACTCGCGGGTTCGCACGAACACGCCCACATTTTACCGCTCGATCTCGACGCTGATGGCCACCTCGAACACATTTTGATCTGGGCGCCCATGGGGCTGGATGCCCAAGCGCAAACAGCGATTCGCGCGGCACGTCAAACGTTCACAAAGGGCGGTGTAGGCGCGCTCAAACTGGCGCTGGAAAGTGTCGGTCAATTGGCCATCTTTGGTCGAGTCCCGGCACCGTATGGTCCGGCGCTGCGAAACATCCTGGGTCGGCAAGGTAACGGAACGCATTGGACCAGCGTAACGCCCTTCGTACCACCTCGATTTCTAAAGTCTCGCGGAAAAAACTCACTGGAAGGGCAGATCGCATCCGAACTCGCCTCACGTGGTTTGCCGGTTCCGATCGAAATCCACGTCATGGACCCGACGGATACGCTCGCCTTGCGAATGCGGCATTTTGTGCGCAATAGACGACTTGGCCCCGCCGCACCAGTCGATTGTGGATTCGCGCTTCGCCTGCAATTCGCCGAATCCGTGCGCGGACCACTGTGTCTGGGCTACGGGAGCCACTTCGGTCTGGGGTTGTTTACCAGCGCGGAGACGAAATAGAAAAACCAATATCAAGGAGGCCCAACACGATGAATAACCTTGATACCGAGCGGCAACCACTTCAGGCGGATCTTCCGCTGCCGTTCCCGGAGTTGAGCGCCGATCTGCCGCTGTTGCCGGCACGGATGGTCAACGAATACCAATATTGTCCGCGGCTGGCGTATCTCATGTGGGTGCAGGGGGAGTGGGCGGATTCGGTGGATACGGTCGATGGGCGTTACCGGCATCGGCGGGTGGATCAGGCGAGCGGCGATTTGCCTGATGCGGATGCGGAATCGGAGGAGCGCATTCATGCGCGCTCGATTAATCTGTCGTCGAACAGGTTGGGCTTGATCGCGCGCCTCGATCTGGTGGAGGGCGAGGGCGATACGGTGACGCCGGTGGATTACAAACGTGGCAAGCGTCCGCATGTCGCGAAGGGCAGTTATGAGCCGGAACGGGTGCAGCTTTGCGTGCAGGCGATGTTGCTGGAGGAGCAGGGCTACCGGGTCGACGAGGGCATTTTGTACTTCGTTGAAGGCAAGGAACGGGTGCGCGTGCCGATCGATGATGAGTTGCGCGCGCTCACATCCAACGCGATCAATGGTCTGCGCCTGATCGCGGCGGGCGGTCAGACGCCGCCACCGCTGGAAGATAGCCAGAAATGTCCGCGCTGTTCGCTGGTTGGCATTTGTTTGCCGGATGAGGTCAATTACCTCAAGCGCCCCGATATCGAACCGCGTCCGCTCGCGATCGCGCGCGAGGAGGCCCTACCGATGTATGTTCAGGCGTATCACGCCAAGGTCTCGAAAAAGGGCGAGACGCTCGAAGTCAGCATCGACGATAAACCTGTCACCACCGCGCGGCTCAATGAGGTGTCGCAACTCGTCGTCATGGGCAATGTCTACGTCACGACTCCCACGCTGCAAGAACTCATGCAGCGCGAAATTCCGATCAGTTGGTACAGTTACGGCGGCTGGTTTCTCGGCCACACCGTCGGCACCGGGCACAAAAACGTTGAGCTGCGCACGGCGCAGTATCGCGCGAGTTTCGACGAACACACCTGTCTGCACCTCGCGCGCGGACTCGTGAAGGCCAAAATTCTCAATTGCCGCACCCAGATTCGGCGCAACTGGCGCGGCGAGGAAAAGCCCGAGGACTTGATCGACCTACTGAAGCGCGACACACTCGCCACCGAGCGCGCCAGCGGCTTGAGCGAATTGCTCGGCATCGAGGGCGCCGCGGCGGCCCGTTATTTCGGGGCCTTCGCCAACGTCATCAAGCAAGGTAGCGCCCAGGACGAACTGCCGTTCGACTTCAACACCCGCAATCGCCGCCCGCCGACCGACCCGGTGAACGCGATGCTGTCCTATGCTTACGCGCTGCTGGTTCGCAGCTTTTCGGTCACGCTTGCGGCGGTCGGTTTTGACCCGTATCGCGGCTTTTATCATCAGCCACGCTACGGTCGCCCGGCGCTCGCGCTCGACCTGATGGAACCGTTCCGGCCGCTGCTCGCCGACTCCAGCGTCATTCAGGCGATCAATAACGGCGAGGTGCGGCCGAGCGATTTCCTGCGCGCCGGCAACGCGGTCGCCCTCACGCCCGACGGGCGAAAGCGGTTTATCGCCGCGTTTGAACGGCGCATGAGCCACGAGATCACGCACCCGCTGTTCGGTTACAAACTCAACTACCGCCGGCTGATAGAGCTGCAATGCCGTTTGCTCGCGCGCTATTTGCTCGGCGATCTACCCGACTACCCGAACTTCACTACTAGATAACGACCATGGACGAGCACCTTTATATTGTCGCCTACGACATTGCCGACCCGAAGCGCTGGCGCCGTGTGTTCAAACTCATGCACGGCTATGGCGACTGGCTGCAACTCTCCATCTTTCAATGTCGACTCAGCCGAAGGCGCCATGCCGAACTTGTCGCCCTGCTCGATGGCATCATTCACCACAAGGACGACCACATCGTCACGCTCGACCTCGGCGTCGCAGACGCGATCAAGCCGCGCGTCGTAAGCCTCGGCAAGGAATTCCAACCCGTGGAGCGCGAGCCCGTTATTGTCTAAACTGAACACGAGATTGGGCGCGGCTTCCGGGCTACCCTGATCTCATCAATGGAGAAGTCGCCCACGCCGACGAAGCGGGAACGAAACAAAATCCGCAACGTCTAACTAAGCGACAAGGAAACGTAGCGGACGCCCGCCGCTCCGCGCGAGCGCTCCGGTGGTGGCCAAAACCCCGGGTACCGCTCGCAACGTGTAAGTTACTTAAAAATATGGATATTTTCATGACATCACCCAACGCAATCGCCCGGTGCCCGTCCCGATCACCCCTCGGTTGTCGACCGCTCGCAAATCTGCTAAAAACGCCAACGCGGGCAACGAGATACAGACGGACCATTTCCCCGGCATAAATGCCGGGGCCTCATTGAAGCCTGAAT
>JBHJOI010000060.1:0-10617 GCA_050329935.1 Thiotrichales bacterium
AAGTTGCTTCTGCAATTGTTGCGGCGTTCGCACCCGCATCGGAAGCGCGCCCGCCTCCCATTGGGTTGGGCGATCGAGCCCCCAGGCCGCATTCGCAAACCTCTGCTCGTCCGCGGTCAGCCCCTTGGCGATCTCCTCCTGCCGCCACAAATAAAAACCGCCCTCGATATTCTTGTCGTCGACTGCCGACAGGCTGGCAATCAACGCACCATCGCCGCCCGGCAGTTCGCGCAGCATAAAGCGCAGCGTGGCAAGACCGACGGTGCGCCAGCGCGGCGCCTTCAATACCTCCGCGGCCCGCAGGTAGAGCCAGGCGAGCAAGGCGTTGTCGTAGAGCATCTTCTCGAAATGCGGGGTATGCCAGTCGGGATCGGTGGTGTAGCGGAAAAACCCTCCGCCGACGTGATCGAACAGACCGAAATCCGCCATGTGCTCAAGCGTGAGCGTGAGAAACGCAGCGACCTCGGGACGCGATGACTGCTGGTGCAATTCCAGCAGACCCAGCAAGCGCGGTACGGTTGGAAACTTGCTTTGCTGGCCAAATCCGCCCTGCAGCTTGTCACCCGACTTAAGCGCTGCGGCGACGAAGGCGTCCGCAAGCGCGGACACGGCCGGCTGTCCATCGGTCGATTCGAGTTCGCGCTGCACCGCGGCCTGACGCGCGGCGAGTTCCCGCGCGGCCGGCCCAAGTTGCTCGCGCTGCGCATTCCAGCGGGTCGCCAGCCGATCGATGTAGGCCGCGAACTCATCGGGTGGCAGGTAGACCACGCCGGAGAGCGGATAACCTTCCGGGGTCAAAAACACATTCAGGGGCCAACCGGCGATCCCATTGATATTCTGCGAGAACTCCATCAGGCGCTGATCCAATACCGGTTCAAGTTCGCGATCGACTTTCACGGAAATGAAATCGCGATTGAGCCGCGCGGCGATCTCGGCGTTCGCAAAACTCTCGCGCTGCATGACATGGCACCAGTGGCACGCAAAGTACCCTACCGATACCAGAATGAGTTTCTGCTCGCGTTGGGCACGCTCCAGCACACCTGGCCCCCAATCCTGCCAATGCACCGGATCGTTGGCGTGCAAAGCGAGGTAGGGCGACGGGTGATTGGCGAGTTGATTGCCGGATTCGGCAGCGGCGGCGGTCAGCGCAACCAACCAGGCAAGCAACGTCATCAGGGTCGCGCGCATCATTGAGCCTCCCGTGCGGTTTATCGTGATCAGACAATGGCGGGGTGATCGCGTCGGGCGGGTGCCGCAACGCCATAACC
Source organism: Thiotrichales bacterium (assembly GCA_050329935.1). GTDB lineage: Bacteria > Pseudomonadota > Gammaproteobacteria > UWMA-0217 > UWMA-0217 > CAYSFW01. The sequence goes on from JBHJOI010000060.1 coordinate 1,269, forward strand.
GATGACCGCAATCAAACGTTCGCGCTCGAACACCAGCGGAAGGTGCGCGCGACGCCAAGGCGGCACCGCCCAAACCTGCAACCAATGCTTGAGAGTGTTGGAATGCACCGCACCGCGCGGATGAAAACGCTCGCCACCCTGGCGCGTCCGCACCCGCACGCACGCGGCCGGCGTCAACCACGGACAAGCTCGAAGTAGCGATGTTGGTTCGAGGTAGAGCCCCAACTCGGTCATTTCCAGAGGACGCGTCAACGCCCAGTGATATTCCCGTGGACTGGGCGGCACGCACGCGGGCAACTTGTACAGGCAGCCGCGGAAACGCCGCAACGTAGCATCGTTGAGCCGCAGCAACGGTTCGGCATCGGGCGCCGCGTTGATGAAGCGTTCTCGAATCAGTTCGATCTGACGTCGCGACGCGGTCGCACTCGGTGCCCCGGCGCGCAGCCAATGATGCAGCAAGTTATTGCACCGCGCGGGGGTCATGGTTTGCAACATATCGATGCGCAGACCGCCATCTGAATCCAGCGCCCGTGCCATGTCGGTCTCCGCAGCCTCGGTGCCGAGCACGTCAAGTTCCGCCTGAATGGCGCTGACGCGGGATAGATTCGCGACCAGCGCGGGCCAGCGCCGCTCCAGCGCGGGCAGGATCTCATGGCGAAGAAAGTTGCGGTCGTGGCGGCGTTCGACATTGCTCGGGTCATCGATCCAGTGCACCGCATGCTGCAATAGATACTCGACCAGGCTCGCGTGGCGCCAACCCAGCAACGGCCGCAGCAGCCAACCGCGTCCCAGCGCGCGCGACGCCGGCATGGCTGCGAGGCCCGCGGGACCGGCACCCTTACACAGGTTGAGCAGCAGTGTTTCGGCTTGATCGTCGGCATGATGCGCGGTCAGCAGCGCGGCACCCGACTCCAGTCGTGCGGCGAACGCAGCATAGCGGGCGAGACGCGCGGCCTCCTCCAGACTACGACCTCCAGAACGATCGACCCGCGCATGGATGATATCGCAGGGTACACCCCACGCCTCGGCGATTCGCACGCATTGACTCGCCCACGCCGCCGCGTCGGGATGTAAACCGTGATTCAAATGCCACGCACGCAGTTCGGGCAAATCGACTGACCCGCGCAACGCGGCGAGCGCATGGAGCAAGGCCGTCGAATCCGCGCCGCCGCTAAAAGCGACGTAACAGCGCGTCGCGCGCGGCATCGCCTTTAACCGCGCCGCGAGCGCTGCCTGGGTAAATGGATCGGAACCGCCCGCCATCGGGGCTCAAGCCGCCACGCCCGGCAAACCCGGTCGGCGCGGTCGCGATTGCAGGCCTCGCGCCGGTGCTGGAACGTGGCTGCGGTCACGCCTCGACCGCGTGCCGCGCGCTCGGTTCATGCCCGTGAGCGATCAGCCGTTGAAATGGCCATAGCTCATCAAACGATCGTAGCGGCGCTTGAGCAACTCATCCTTTGAATAGCTCTTGAGGTGCAGCAGCGCGGCATCGAGCGCCTTGCCGAGATTGGCGCCCATCGTATCGTAGTCACGATGAGCACCGCCGAGCGGTTCGACGATCACTTCGTCGATCAATTTGAGGTCTTTCAGGCGTTGCGAGGTGATGCCGAGCGCCTCAGCAGCGTCGGAGGCCTTGTCGGCACTCTTCCACAGAATCGAGGCACAACCCTCCGGCGAGATCACCGAGTAGGTGCTGTATTCCAGCATCATTACGTGGTCACCGACGCCGATCGCGAGCGCGCCGCCCGAGCCGCCCTCGCCCACCACGGTGCAGACGATCGGGGTGCTCAGCGTCGCCATTTCGAACAGATTGCGTGCGATCGCCTCGCTCTGCCCGCGCTCCTCCGCGCCGACGCCCGGATACGCGCCCGGCGTGTCGATGAAGGTCATGATCGGTAGCCGAAAACGCTCAGCCATCCGCATCAGACGCAAGGCCTTGCGGTAGCCTTCCGGACGCGGCATGCCGAAATTACGCCGGATTTTTTCCTGGGTATCGCGCCCTTTCTGGTGGCCGATGACCATCACCGGCACGCCGCGAAAGCGCGCAACCCCACCCACGATCGCGGCATCGTCGGCATAGAGGCGGTCGCCGTGCAACTCCTGGAAATCAGTGAACAATAATCTGACGTAGTCGAGCGTATAGGGCCGCCGTGGATGCCGTGCGACCTGCGAGACCTGCCATGGCGTCAACTTGCCGAAAATCTGCTGCGTCAGCGTCTTGCACTTGTCCTGCAGTCGCTGCACTTCCTCGTTGATATTGAGTCCGCTGTCGTCGCCGACAAAGCGCAACTCCATGATCTTGGCCTCTAACTCGGCGATCGGTTGTTCAAATTCGAGGAATTCGGGATTCATTCAAGCTCGCCTGGCGACAGTTTTGAAATCGGACAAGGGTCGGTATCTTAACTAAACCCATGCTTCTTTTACACAAATCACGCGAAACCGGCGCCTCCGCCGTCGTAGCACTCGCCTAGGTACAAGTACTTAGTGCGACGAAAAGCCTGTTGGTAACCGCACAGAATCGAGCACAGCGCATTGCTACGATGCGCGGCGAGGACCCATAAAAATATCGAGTACTGAATGGAAGCCCCCAATCCCCTGGTCGAAACCCCCCACTTCGACCTGTTGAACGCCACTCCGGCTCATCTGGTCGTGCTGGATGCGGACGGACGGATCGAGTTTGTCAATCGCGCCTGCCAGCGACTGCTGGCAAACCTGGGCGTGCCCGCGGGCGCGCTTCGCGGTCAGGAGTTTCATCGACTCACCGGCCCGCCCTTTGCCGCCGTCTCCACGTTATCCGCGGGGCGCCTTACCCTGAGTATCGGAGGTGAACCGCTAGGCGCGAGCATCGAACCGGTGTCGCTGGGCGACGACGAGCAACCCGGCGCGATGCTCACGCTTACGCCGATTGGCTCGCAACGGCAGCTTAGGGACGAAGTCGCGCGCGTCGCGGAAGCCGCCGGGCGCGGCGCGATCGAGGCGCGGATTTCAACGCCTTTGGGAAGCGCGGTCGCCACCGCGATCGGTACCCACGTCAATGACTGCCTCGACGCCGTGGCGACCCATGTCGCCGAGATCGACGCCAGCGTGATCAAACTTCGGGAGTGCGACCTCGACATCGCGCCGAATCTCGCGATCGACCCCGCGTCAGCCTTCGGCAGACTGCGCACCGGCCTCGATGTCACGGTATCGAATCTGACCGAATCGATTCGGCAAACGCTCGAGTCGTCCGCCGCGATCGCGTCGACCACCGCGCAAATCGCCGAGCAAAACGGCGTGCTCGCGCAACGGACCGACGCGCAAGCCGACTACCTGCGCCGCACCAGCAGCGACATGGAGCAGCTAAGCGCGGCGGTCACGCAGGCCAGCCGCCAAGCGGCGATGGCCGCGCAGCAGGGCCAGATCACGACAACGCTGGTCGGCGCCGGGCGCGACGCCGTCCAGCAAGTGTCGCAGGCGATGGACGAAATCAACTCCAGCGCCGAGCGCGTCAGCAAGATGTTGAGCCTGATCAACGACATCGCGTTTCAAACCAACATTCTCGCGATCAACGCCGCGGTCGAAGCCGCCCACGCGGGCGAACGCGGTCGCGGCTTTGCGGTCGTCGCCCAGGAAGTCCGTGCCCTTGCCGCGCGCTCCGCCGACGCCGCGAATCAGATCCGCACAATGGTGACCGCGTCGCGCGAAATCTCGGAGCGCGGCAAAACGCTCGCCACGAACGCGGACCACAAGATGCTCGAAATCCTGCAAAACGTGGAGGGCTTCAGCGCCCGTATCAATGCGATCGCGCAAACCGCCGGCGAACAAACCCAAGGCATCCAGGACGCCAATCAAGCCATCGCGCAGATCGATGCGATCACGCAGCAGAACAACGCCCTGGTCGCGGAACTGGCAACCAACACCGGCATGCTCGATCGGCAGGCAAGTTTCCTGATGGACGCGGCCAAGGTGTTTCGCCTACCGCGATCCGAACTCAGTCACCCGCTGCACGAACACGCCCGCGAGCTCGCGGTCGACGCGGCCGGGCAAGTAGGGCGGATACTCGAAGGCGCGCTGCGGCATGGCCGTATCGCAATCGACGCCCTATTCTCGGAGCACTACGCGCCGATCGCCGGAACCGACCCAGTCAAGTATCACACCGCGTTCGACGCGCTTTGCGACGAACTGCTACCGGCGATTCAGGAACCATTGCTGGACGAAAATCCCGAGATCATCTACGCGATCGCATCGGATCGCAGGGGTTATGTCCCCACCCACAACGCACGCTTCAGTCAACCGTTGACCGGGGCGCATCAAGCCGATCTGGTCGGCAATCGCACCAAACGCCTGTTCACGGATCGGGTCGGGCAGCAGGTTGGCACGCATACCCAGACCTGGAAGCTACAGACCTATCGCCGCGACACGGGCGAACTGATGTTCGACATGTCCGCGCCGATCGTGGTCGGCGGACGCCACTGGGGTGGGTTCCGGATCGGTTACCGCATCACTTGAAGGGCATCAGTAGCGGATCGCGACCGCCGCGTCGCCAGCCCATTTTCGCAGGCGATCCAGGCATTCGTCGGTCGGATGCACGCGCCACGCGTCGCCGAGGCGCAGCGCCGCCATGGCCTTGCCGTTGCTGTAGTGCAACATGAGCGGGCAACTGCCGCTCAGAAACGGCGTGAGAACATCGTGCAAACGCTCGACGCCGTCTGCACCCAGCGCGCGCCGCGCGAGCGTGACGTCGATGCCGCGCGCATAGCGACCGCGCGCCTGACCGATGTCGAACAACTCCTTGGCCCGCACCCGGTACTGGCTCGAAAAATCGTCGTAACTCAAGGTGCCGCCCGCGACCAGGATGTTGTCCTTGATCAGCAGATTGCGGTAACGCTCCGCCTCCTCGCCAAACAACGAGATCTCGACCCGCCCGGATTGATCGTCGAGCGTGACGAAGGCCATCTTGCCGTTGCGCCCGGCCCGCATCCGCAGCCCGACGATCATCCCGGCGACCACGACCTCCTGGCCGCCGCGACCGTAGCCGTTGCCGCCGCCCCAGCCCTCGCTGGGCGGTTCATCGCCGAGGTCGCTGAGGCGGCGAGTGATAAAACGAGTCAACTCCGGTAGGTAGCGCCGAATCGGGTGCCCGGTGAGATATAGCCCAAGGGTCTCCTTCTCCTCCTGCAAGCGATGCAGCTCTTCCCACTCCGGCTGCTCCTCCAGATCCTTGTCCTGCACTTCGATCGCCATCGCGCCGCCAAACAAATCGACCTGGCCGGCCGCGGCGTCGCGGTGGTATTGCTCGGCGCGCTGCAACGAGCCGGTCAGTCCCGCCATCAGACTGGCTCGGTTCGGACCGATCGCATCGAGCGCGCCCGCCTTGATCAACGCCTCGAGCACCCGGCGGTTGGTCTTCTGGGTGTCGATCCGGCGACACAGATCGTCGAGCGATTTGAACGGGCCATGCTGTTGGCGTTCGAGCAGCAGGTTGTCGATCGCGCCCTCGCCGACCCCCTTGATCGCGCCCAGGCCATACAGGATCGAGCGTGTATCCACCGCGCCAAACCGGAACGCCGAGCGATTGACGTCCGGCGGCAGCACCTCGAGGCCCATCTCGCGGCACTCGTCGATAAAGGTCACGACCTTGTCGGTCTTGTCCATGTCCGACGACAACACCGACGCCATGAACTGCGCCGGGTAGTGCGCCTTGAGCCAGGCCGTCTGGTAGGACAGCAACGCGTAGGCGGCAGAGTGCGACTTGTTGAAGCCATAGCCGGCGAACTTCTCCATCAGGTCGAAGATATAGTTCGCGATGCTCGCCTCGACCCCGCGTTCGGCCGAGCCCGACAGGAAGATGTCGCGCTGCTTCGCCATTTCCTCGGGTTTCTTCTTGCCCATCGCGCGGCGCAGCAGATCGGCGGCCCCCAGCGAATAATTCGCAAGCACCTGCGCGATCTGCATCACCTGCTCCTGATACAGGATGATGCCGTAGGTCGGTTTCAGGATCGGCGCGAGGTCGGGGTGCGGGTATACGATTTCCGCCTTGCCGTGCTTGCGGGCGATGAAGTCGTCGACCATGCCGGACTGCAACGGACCTGGCCGGAACAACGCGACGAGCGCGATGATGTCCTCGAACACGTCCGGTTGCAGGCGCCGGATCAGGTCCTTCATGCCGCGCGATTCAAGCTGGAACACCGCGGTCGTCCTTTGCGCCTTCAGCAACTCGAAGGTCGCGCCGTCGTCGAGCGGAATTAAGTTGATATCGATCTCGGCCGCGCCGTGCGCGCGGGTCCCGTTGATCGCCTTGACCGCCCAGTCGATGATCGTCAGCGTGCGCAGGCCGAGAAAGTCGAACTTGACCAGGCCGACCGCCTCGACGTCGTCCTTGTCGAACTGCGTGACCAGATTGGCGCCGCCCGGCTCGCAATACAGCGGCGCGAAGTCGGTCAGCTTGGTCGGCGCGATGACCACGCCGCCGGCGTGTTTGCCGGCGTTACGCGACAGACCCTCGAGCTTGCGCGCGAGGTCGATCAGCGCCGTCACCTCCTCGTCGCTCTCATAAAGTTTGCGGAGGTCCTCGGCGTCCGCGAGCGCCTTCTCGAGCGTGATCCCGAGTTCGAACGGGACCAGTTTGGCGATTCGATCGACAAAGCCGTAGGTGTGTCCCAACACCCGGCCGACGTCGCGCACCACCGCCTTCGCCGCCATCGAACCGTAGGTAATAATCTGCGAGACCTTGTCGCGACCGTACTTGCGCGCCACGTAGTCGATCACGCGGTCGCGATTTTCCATGCAAAAGTCGACGTCGAAGTCCGGCATCGACACCCGCTCGGGATTCAGAAATCGCTCGAACAGCAGATCGTAGGCAAGCGGGTCGAGGTCGGTGATCTTGAGCGCGTAGGCGACCAGCGACCCGGCCCCCGAGCCGCGGCCCGGACCGACAGGGATGTCGTTGTCCTTGGCCCAGCGAATGAAATCCGCGACGATCAGGAAGTAGCCCGGAAATCCCATCTGGTTGATCACGCCGAGTTCGCGTTCCAGGCGGTCGACGTAGAGCTGGCGCTTTTCCGCCCGATTCGGGGTATCCGGCGGCAACAACAACCGGAAACGCTCTTCCAGCCCGGCGCGCGACTCGGCGGCGAAAAACGCCTCGGTGGTCATCTCCGGCGGAATTGGAAAATCCGGCAGCACCGGCTGACCGAGTTTCAAGGTCAGATTGCAGCGCTTGGCAATTTCGACCGTGTTCTCCAGCGCCTCCGGCAGGTCGGCGAACCGTTCGGCCATCTCGGCCGCGGACTTCAGGTATTGCTCCGCGCTGTATTTTCGTGGCCGCCGCTTGTCGTTCAGCACGTTGCCATCGTGGATGCACACCCGCGCCTCGTGGGCGTGGAAATCCTCGGCGTGGATGAAGCGAACGTCGTTGGTGGCCACAACCGGCAGCTCGGCGCGGATCGCCAACTCGACCGCCGCTTCGAGATAAGTCGGTTCGCCTTCCCGCCCGGTGCGTTGCAGTTCGAGATAAAACCGGTCCGGAAAATACCGCTGCCAGAACGACAATTGGCGTTCCGCCTGATCCGGATTACCCGAGAGCAGCGTCTGGCCGATTTCGCCGGCCACGCCGCCGGAGAGCGCGATCAAGCCTTCGTTGCGTTCCGCCAGCCACTCGCGCGAGATGCAGGGCTGCGCGCCGCGTTGACCGGCGATATAACTCTGCGAGATCAACTCCGACAGATTGAGATAACCGGTCTCGTTCTGGCATAGCAGCACCACGCTGCTCACCTTCTGTTGCTCCGGATCGAACAACCAGCCATCAAGCCCGAGCAAGGGCTTGATCCCCGCCCCCAACGCGGCCCGGTAGAACTTGACCATCGCGAACAGGTTGCTCTGATCGGTCAACGCCACCGCGGGCATTTCCAGACTCGCCAACTGCTTCATCAACGGCTTGATTCGCACCAGACCGTCGACCAGCGAGTATTCGGTGTGCAAGCGGAGGTGGATGAACTGAGGATCGGCCATCAGGGCAGTCGTGTCGGGCAGTCTCGGGGAGGACTAAACCTTAGCACGCGGACGGAACGAACGGGATGATTGGAGCGGGGTGATCGCGCGGAGGCGAAAGGTCGTCGCTTGTGACCTACCTCCAGAGCACTGACACAAACCATCGGACCCACCAACGAGCCGGTCACCTCGGTAACTTCGCCATAGCGGATGCAACGGCGATCAATTACTATCATGAGTAAATTTACTCATGATAGTAAACATGCAATACGAGCGCATACAGGCCGACACCCTTCGCCAGCGACTAGATGAAGCGCCGCGCTTCATCATTATCGTCGCGGGACCGCGTCAGGTCGGAAAAACGACGATGGTTCGGCAGGTGCTTTCGCAACGCCCCGCACGCTTCGTTGCCACCGATCGCGCTTCTGCCACAGCGGGGCCAGACGACGATGACCGCTTCACGCCAATTTCGGCGACACGCTTCATTCCAGGCTCGATGCCCAACGCCGAGTGGCTCATCCGTGAATGGGAGGCGGCTCGCTTCCAGGCACGCGGCCTGTCGGACGAATTCCCTTTCGTGTTGGCGATCGACGAAGTTCAAAAAATCGAGCGCTGGTCGGAAATCGTCAAGGGTCTGTGGGACGCCGATCGCGCTGAAGAACTCAACATGCACGTGGTTTTACTCGGCTCGTCGCCCTGGTTGGTACAAAAGGGACTTAGCGAGAGCCTGGCGGGCCGTTACGAAGTGATTCGCCTGAGCCACTGGTCTTATCCGGAGATGCAAACCGCGTTTGACGTTTCGCTCGACGAATATCTCTACTTCGGGGGCTATCCCGGAAGCGCTCCGTTGCGCCGCGACGAGCGTCGCTGGCGTAACTACATTCGCGACTCGGTGATCCACCCCAATATCGAGCGGGATATCTTGCAGATGACGCGGGTCGACAAACCCGCGCTGCTGAAGACGCTGTTCGAACTTGGTTGTGCCTATTCAGGCCAGATCGTTTCCTACACCAAACTACAGGGCCAACTACAAGACGCTGGGAACACCGTGACCTTGGCGCATTACCTGGACCTTGTCTCGCAAGCGGGTCTCCTCGCGGGTTTACCGAAGTACGCGGGTCAAAAAGTTCGCCAACGCGCATCCAGTCCCAAGCTGGTCGCTCTCAACACCGCGTTTGTTTCGGCCGTTGCCAACTACACGTTTGCGCAAGCACACGCCGACAGGTCTTACTGGGGACGTTTGGTTGAGAGTACCGTTGGGGCTCATCTGCGCAACACCGCGTTCGATACTTGCGAGGTTCTGTATTGGCGCGAATCTCCGGTCGAGGTCGATTTCGTGATTTCCGATGGACGCAGGCTTGTCGCGATCGAGGTCAAGAGC
>JBHJOI010000061.1:0-7021 GCA_050329935.1 Thiotrichales bacterium
TTCGCGTATGAGGCGCAACTCGCCCACGAGTTGTCGCCCTACCTAAAGATCAACGAGAGCGGCCCCGAATTACGCAAATGGTTGGCGGACATCGACCGCACGCCGAAGAATACCGTCACCTTTCTGGTCGAACTCAACCACCGGCTGCAACAGGACATCGGTTACGTCATTCGGATGGAGCCGGGTGTCCAGGCCGGCGAGGAGACCCTGACGACGCGTCGCGGCTCGTGCCGTGACAGCGGTTGGTTGCTGGTGCAGATCTTGCGCAATCTCGGATTGGCCGCGCGCTTTGTCTCCGGGTACTTGGTGCAGTTGACACCGGACGTCAAGGCGCTCGACGGTCCCTCCGGCCCGGAGGCGGATTTCACCGACCTGCACGCGTGGGCCGAGGTATTTGTGCCGGGCGCTGGCTGGATCGGACTCGACGCCACGTCCGGGTTGTTCGCGGGCGAAGGCCATATTCCGTTGGCTTGCACGCCGGAACCGGAATCGGCGGCGGCGGTCACTGGCCTGATCGAACCCGCCGAGACGGCGTTCGAGTTCGAGAACACGGTGACCCGCATCCATGAGGATCCGCGCGTGACCAAGCCGTTCAGTGACGGGCAGTGGCTCGCGGTGATGGCGCTGGGGGAGCGCGTTGACCAAGTGCTCGACGCCGCCGACGTGCGTCTGACGATGGGTGGCGAGCCGACCTTCGTCTCGATCGACGACATGGACGGCGCGGAGTGGAACACCGCCGCGCTGGGTCCGCACAAGGAGCGACTGGGGCGGGAGTTGCTGCAACGGCTGCGCGCGCGATTCGCCGTGGGCGGCCTGTTGCACCACGGTCAGGGCAAGTGGTACCCGGGCGAGGAGTTGCCACGCTGGGCCTATACCTGCTTCTTTCGCGCCGATGGTGAGCCGCTGTGGCGCCACCCGGATTTATTGGCGCCGGACAAGGCGAAGGGCGTCAATGTCGCCGACGCGCGGCGCTTCGCGACCGCGTTGGCACAACGTCTCGGTCTCGATCCGGGATGCGTGCTTTCGGCTTACGAAGACGTCGCGCACTACTTACACATCGAATCGCAGTTGCCGGATAACGTCGACCCGCGCAAGGCTGACCTGAAGGACCCACTCGAGCGCCGGCGGATGGCGGCGTTGCTCGATCGTGGCATCGACGCCGTGGCCGGATATGTGATGCCGTTGGTGTGGTCGTGGCCCAACAACGCTTGGTACGGCGCGCGATGGACGCTGCGGCGCGACCGGCTGGTGCTGCTGCCCGGTGATTCGCCGATGGGTTTCCGCCTGCCGCTGGCCTCGCTGCCTCAGCATGCTTCGCACAAGCGGCCAACCACGCCACCACGCGACAGTTTCGAACGTCGCGATCCACTGGATGCGGCCAGCGAAATCGCCCGTCGTTACAGTGTGTTCGCGCCACCCCTGGCGACTGCCAGTTCGCAGCGGATCTCCGAGCAGGAGTACGCCGATGACGGAACGGTGTACGAGGATGTCCCGCACACGGCGTTGTGCGTCGAGCCGCGCAACGGTCGGCTGTGGATCTTCATGCCGCCGCTGACTCACCTCGAGCACTGGATCGACCTCATCGCGGCGATCGAGTCGGTGGCTGTCGAGACGGGCGTGCCGGTGGACATCGAGGGTTATACGCCGCCTCCGGACGAGCGTTTGCGCAAGCTGAGTGTGACGCCGGATCCGGGCGTGATCGAGGTGAACATTCATCCCGCGGCGAGCTGGCGCGACCTTGTCAGCACCACCGAGGTGCTCTACGAGGATGCCCGCCTCACGCGTCTCGGGACCGAGAAATTCATGCTCGACGGACGTCATACCGGCACTGGCGGGGGCAACCACGTCACGCTCGGCGCCGCTAGTCCCGCTGACAGCCCGTTCCTGCGCCGACCGGACGTGCTGGCCAGTCTGATCGTGTATTGGCAGCACCATCCGGCGTTGTCCTACTTGTTCTCGGGTCTGTTCATCGGCCCGACGTCGCAGGCGCCGCGGGTGGACGAGGCTCGTGATGACGCGTTGTACGAACTTGAGATCGCGATCCAGCAAATCGTGCCAGGCGAGACGTTGCAGCCGTGGCTGGTCGACCGCCTGTTCCGCAACCTGCTGGTGGATGTTACCGGCAACACCCACCGTGCCGAGTTCTGCATCGACAAACTCTATAATCCCGCCGGCCCAATGGGGCGGCTCGGACTGGTTGAATTTCGCAACTTCGAGATGCCGCCGCACTGGCGGATGAGCGCGGTGCAAATGCTGTTGCTGCGGGCATTGCTGGCGTGGTTTTGGCGCACGCCCCACCTGCGCCGACCGGCGCGCTGGGGGAATGCGTTGCACGATCGTTTCATGCTGCCGCATTACATCCGCGAGGATTTCGTCGAGGTGGTGGACGACTTGACGCGTGCGGGCTTCTCGTTCGATCCGGTTTGGTTCGATGCGTTTTTCGAGTTCCGGTTTCCGTTCTACGGCCGCATTCAGGCGCAACAAATGGAGCTGGAACTGCGCGGCGCGATCGAGCCGTGGCATGTGCTGGGCGAGGAGGTGACTTCGCAGGGGACCGCGCGTTTCGTGGATTCATCGGTCGAGCGCTTGCAAATCCGGGTTGAGCGATTCAACCCCGAGCGCTACGCGGTCACCTGCAATGGCCGTCGCGTGCCGTTGCAGCCCGGCGCGGTCGAGGGAGAGTTCGTCGCCGGTGTACGTTTCAAGGCCTGGCAACCGGCATTCGGGCTGCATCCGCAGTTGCCGGTGAACGTGCCGCTGGTGTTCGATATCGTCGACCTCGCGAACCGTCGCAGTATCGGCGGATGCACCTACCACGTCGCCCATCCGAGCGGGCGCAACTACGAAACCCTGCCGGTCAACGCCTATGAGGCCGAGTCACGCCGCATCGCGCGATTCTGGCCGCATGGGCATACACCCGGGGTGTACGACCCGCCACGCGAACCCAACAACCCGGATTTTCCGTGTACGCTCGATCTGCGCTATCGCCCGGCGCCGTGAAGTTGGTTCAGTCGCGGTTCGCGCGACGGTGTGCTCCTGGGTATGTCACGGGTGCGGTGTCCGGGCACCCGCGTCGACGTCGAACCGTGCTCTCCGCGGCCAGGCGGTTCAATCATTGGTGAACTGGGTGCGGATGGTCATCGTGCTGGCATCTTTGGCACCGGGCGGCGCGGTGGCGCGGGGCGGGCGTTCCGATTCGCGCGCGACCGTGGCTTCGCGTGCGGCCTGTTCGGCGCGGTCGAGGTGCGCTTCCGATTCGGTCTTCATGCGCGCGGGTGGGGCGCGTAGCGGTTGCACGGTGGGTATCGCGGCGTCCGCGGTCACGCGATAGCCGTGGATCATGGTCGAGATGCCGCATTCGCGCAGTTTCCAGTCACTGAAGAGCACGAATGCGACGTGCAGGACCACGAACCAGAGCAGCACGCCGGCGCCCCAGCGGTGCAGCCCGGAGGCGGTGTCGGCGGCGAATATCTGCCCGGTGATCTGCGAGAGTCCCGAGAGCAGCACCAGCAACAGCACCACCCAGATCAGTAGGTAGATCGGTGCCCACAACGGATGATGCGCGCCGCGTTCGGGCGGTTCGAAGTCGCGGATGTCGAAGAAGTAATCATAGATCTCGCCCAGCCGACGCGGCTCGGTGCTGCCCGGCAACAACGCTTCGAGCCGACGCGGGTTCTTGCGCAGCACGCGTTGCGCCAGCCACAACACGGGGGTGAAGACGGTTGCGCGCAGATGCGTGGCGCCCGGCACCAGCGCTGACCAGCGATCGCTGCCTCGACCGAAAAACATCAGCCCGACGCGCAGCATCAGCACGAGCACGGTGAGCTTGCCGATCACCAAGTGCAGCTCGCGCACGCCCGCGCCGGTCTCCGGCATCGACTTGAACAGAAACGCGGTAGCCAGCGCCGCCGTCACCAGCACCGCGAGCAACCAGTGGGTCAGCCGGAGCAGGCCACTCCAGGCCTTGTCCTGAGGGGCGGCGAGCGGGTTCATGCGCGGCGATCTCCCGGTAATGATTGACTTGTCGAGCGGCAACGCCAAGCGGCTCGACCACAATGCCTCCGTTTCGCAACGGTCATGCGCGCGATGGAGGTACCAAGACGATTGGACATGCTGGCGTCGTTTGGGTTCAGGCACCGCGCTCCAGTGTCCCGATAAAACGTTCGGCCTCGTCGATCGAGCGGCGCATCTCCGCGATCAGGTCGGCGACGTCGGTTTCGATCGCGGCGGTTTGTGTTTCGAGCGAGGTGATGGCCTGCATATTGAGGTTGTGCTTCATGAACAGCACCTGGTCGCGGAACACATCGAGTACCGGCTTGGCCTTCGCCTCGGCCATCCGCATCGCGTCAATCAAGCGCTCGGATTGCAGGCGGGTTTCGTCCAGTTGTCGTTCCGCGCGCTGACGCAGGCTTGGGTCGTGGTATTTATCGAGCTCGGCGCGCCACTCGTCGACCAGGAGGCGCGCGGCGCCGGCGACACGATCGATGCGCCTAGTAATGTCGTTGGCGGCTGCCTCGCTACGCCGGAACGCCTTGTCCAGTGTGTTGAACTGGGTCTCGAGATCGCCGCCGCTGAAACTCGTGACCGCCTTGAATTTCTCCATCGTGGTCTGAAATTCTTCCACGGCGGTTTGTTGCGCATCCCGCGCGACTTCGACGCGGTCGACGAGAATCTCGCGGGGTTCCTTCCAGAGTTGGGTCGGGTCGAGGCGGTCGCAGCCCGCGATACCGCCGATCACGAGTAGCACGGCTAGGGTGACGAGCCCGTCGCGAATGAGCCTGGGGTGATGGGCGGTGTGGGTAAGCATCGTGGGCATCCGGATTTGAAGCGAGGAACGATCGGCAAAGTATACCGGAGCGGTTACACTTCGGGTTCCCGCGATCCCGATTGTTAACCTTGTCTTTACGAATCCGACCTCGTCATAGCGCCATGAATCTGTTGTTTCGTGCCCTGTTTGTTCTCGCCGCGCTCCAGCTCGCTGGCTGCGCCACCATGCAATACGCCGCGCTGGAGAAAGTCGGCGTGCACAAACGCGATCTTTTGGTTGATCGCATCAAGTCCGCGCAGGCGTCGCAAAGTGAGACCAAAGAGCAGGTGGTTTCAGCCTACGAACAGTTTCGCGCGCTGGTCGCGGTCGACGACCGTGGGTTGGAAAAGCAATACAAGACCCTGGTCGGTGAAGTCACCCGCAGCGAGGAAAAGGCCGCCACGCTCGACAAGCGGATCGGTGCGGTTGAATCGGTCGCGCGGGATTTGTTCGTCGAATGGGAGGCCGAGCTCGCCCAGTACAGCAACCCGGCGCTGAAAGAGCAAAGCCGCCGCAACCTGCTAACCACTCAGACGCGTTACGAGCAAATGCGGCAGCGGATGCGCTCGGCGCAAGCGCGCATCGCGCCGGTGCTACACGTGCTGCAGGATCAAACGCTGTATCTCAAGCACAACCTCAATGCTCGCGCGGTCGCTTCGTTGCAGGGCGAGGTCCGATCCATCGAATCCAAAGTCAGCGTGCTGATCACGGAAATGGAAGCCGCGGTACTCGAGGCCGAGCGCTTCGTGCAAGGCATGGCTGGCAGCGGTTAGGCGCGGGCGACCGGCGGTGCGTCAGTCCGTCAGCACGGCTTCGAGCGCGGATTCCGCGACGGGTTTGACCAGCACCGCGTGAATCGGGAACAGCGCGGTCAACCGGGACACGAACGGGGCTTCTTCCTTGTCTACCAGCACGATGACGCGCGTTTGCGGCGAAAACCGTTGCAGCGCGTGGAGCGTGACGTCGAGGTTGCAGACATTGACGCCGGCGTAATTGTTGCCGTAGCCATAAATGAATTCACCCACCAGGTAATCCGGACGCGTCTGCTTTAGCGCCTGATGCAGCTTGCGCGCGGCTTCGTGGCGGGTTTCGATCAGGCCGAGGCGGCGGTATATCGGGGCGAAATTGGGGTGGGTCGGGGATTCGATCAGCGAGAAGAGTTGTTTCGGCGTTGCCATGCGCGTCAACGTCCGGTGTAGTGAAGGACGGCGGCGTCCACAAAGCGGAGTTTCGCGGCGATCGGTGGGGTGATTACGAACGGGTATGCGTCGCGCACGCCGAGGCTACGGTTGAGTTCATTGAGGGTCGTGGAGACCCCATCCCAGGCTGCGAGTTTGGCCTCGAATGTCTCGCGCGGCGGCGCTGGTGGCAGCAAGCCGCGCGCGCGGGCGGTGTCGAGTGTGTCGAGAATGTGCTGGTAGTGGGCGAATGATTCGGCCCAATCCTCCAGCGGATGGGCGCTCGCGTAGGCGCTGATGTAAACACCCTCCCATCCCGCGAGGGGTCCATGCAGATAGTAGGCCTGCAACGCGTCTGCATACGGCAGCTCGGGATTGCCGAAGGTCGCGCGAAAGGAATTTCGATCCTGCGCCAGAAGCTCGAAGTAATAGTGGCCAGACTCGTGGCGAAAATGTCCGAGCAGGGTGCGATAGTGCTCGCCGGAGAGTTCGCGTTGCCAGACTCGTTGAACGTCGTCTGCTTCGAGCACGTTGAGTGTGATGACGCCGTTGTCATAACCAGTGCTTACCCACTCGAGATCAATCTCGGGGCGCGAGCGGCTGTCTTCGAGGAAGCGAAACGTCAATCCGCGCGGGAAGCCTGCGACTGGGGCGTTGAGCGGTAGTCCGAGTTGCATGAGGTGATAGATCAGGCGCCGTTTCGCCCGTTCGAGACGCGTCCAGCGCGGCAGGTTCTCCGGTGCGCCGAGGTCGGGGATGGTTTCGTTTAACTCGCAGGAGAGGCAGTATTCGTCAGTAAACTGGTCGTCGATCAGCCAGTTGCAGTTGCCGTGGTCGAGCCGATTTCGGCAGTGTCGATAGACAATCCCGTTGGCGGGTGCGGACCAGCGGTCGTTGTCGAGCGGCTCGAGTGCGAGCAGTTCGGCGCGCAACGGGTCGTGTCCGAGGGTGCGGCCGCAATTGAAGCAGCGGGTGTTGTCGAAAAACACCGTCTGGCCGCAGACGCAGGTGAAACGCTTCATGCCGCCGCGAGGTC
>JBHJOI010000062.1:0-18858 GCA_050329935.1 Thiotrichales bacterium
ATATTCCGACTTGCGTATGATAAAGCGTGGGGCCAGTATTCGCCGGGCACGATACTTACCCGCTTCCTGATGGCGCACGTGATCGATACCGACAGAGTGGAGGAAATAGACTTTCTGACCGGCAACGAGGCCTACAAACAGGACTGGATGTCTGAAAGAAGAGAGCGCTTCCTGTTATGCTGTGTAAAACGTGCCAGCGCAGAGACTGGATTTATAAAGCTCGTTGAATCACTGAAGCATAGGCTGAAACGACGGTAGGTAATTTGCACGAAACCATCTCTTGAATCTTGGAGCACAGAAGTCGTCATGGATAATCAGATATCGCTTACACGACTTGGCTTGAGGTTTAATCGGTCGTTTCCGCGGACACCGGTCCGCGACCCAGCCTACCTCTGCTGAGACATGAATTAGTCGTCGAGTGCGTGTTGCGTGAAATGAGACAGTCGGTCGACACGATCCTCGACGCGTTAAGCAATGGCGAATGGAGGAGTGTCATCAGGCAGGACGCTGAGGCGAATGACGTGCGTGTCCTAGCCGACCCAAGGACGATCCACGCTTGATTGAGGGCAGGCGTGATTCGGGCGATCGTAGGCGGCTACCTGGCCCGCACTACCCGCTGCAACCGAAACTGTGCGTCGGCCGACAACGCTGGTTCTAGAGGTAACTCATGAATAGACGTGACTCCTTGAAACTTCTTGGATTGATAATGCTGGGTAGCCGCACTGGCACTGCTGATGGAAGTGAGCGCAACGTAAAACACCCATTTAACAAGAGACGCGTTTTAGTGATTGGCGCTGGGCTCGCGGGTCTTGCTACCGCAACCGAGTTGAACCGCAAGGGCCACGACGTGGTTGTACTGGAGGCGCGTGATCGCATTGGTGGACGTATTTGGACGAGCACCAAGTGGTCCGATATGCCTCTAGATCTTGGCGCAACGTGGATACATGGCGTCCGCGATAATCCAATTTCTGTTTTGGCAGACGAGATAGGCGCCAAGCGCTTGGTGACAAGCTATGACGAATCAGTCACTTTCAACACCAACGGACAACCGCTTAGCAGCGCCGAAGTAGCACGACTGGATAGTATCAGAAAACAGGCTTATGCGGCTTTGAAAAAAGCTCAAGATCGGAGTATCGACGTGTCGGTGCGCGAAGCCGTTGCGTTCCTGACACAGCGGTTTCAGAACTCATTGGAATCCACTCGATTTCTCAATTTTGTTCTGAGTAGCGAGGTAGAGCAAGAATATTCAGGTAGCGCCAGTCAACTTTCCGTACATTGGTATGACAGTGCCCAGGAGTTTGGCGGCGATGACGCACTGTTCGTATCCGGTTTCGAGACCATTACAAATTATCTGGCCCAGGGTCTTAAGATCGAACTCTCGCAGTTGGTAGAAGAAATCCATTGGGGGCAGACCGACGTTCGCGTGTTAACCCGAACGTCCTCGTTTGTGGCCGACCATGTCGTCATCACGCTTCCGCTTGGTGTTTTAAAAAGCAACCGCGTGCACTTCAGCCCAGAGTTACCTAGCAAGAAGCGTCACGCTATTTCGAGTCTGGGCATGGGGGTGTTGAACAAGTGTTATCTACGGTTTGAAAGCGCCTTTTGGTCAGAAAGCCTGGATTGGCTCGAATATGTATCGGCTCAGAGTGGTGAGTGGACTGAATGGGTTAGCTTCAAGCGCGCTGCGAATATGCCCATCTTGCTGGGTTTCAACGCCGCTGATCGTGGACGCGAAATCGAAGCATGGTCGGATCAGCAGATTGTCGCCAGCGCCTTTGGCGCGTTGAAGACTATTTTCGGAGCGGATACGCCTCGACCCGTCGACTACCAGCTAACGCGCTGGGCAACCGATCCTTTTTCGCAAGGATCCTACTCTTATAACGCGGTCGGCTCTACTCCGCTGATGCGCGACGAATTGGCAGCTCCATTGAATACAACGCTCTTATTCGCCGGAGAGGCCACCCACAAGCATTATTTCGGTACCGCACATGGAGCGTATCTATCCGGCCTGCGTGCAGCCAAGGATGTTCTTTCCCTATGAACTGCTGGCATCCAACCACCGTTCCGATCAATGCTCGCTTCCCACGCCAGAGTTACCTTATTCAGTGGACGAGCCCGATCCGGGTCGGATGCACATTTGATCGACACGCAGATTCGCAGTTCGCGCGGGTAAGAGGCTGCGCCGCGCCTTCCACGGTGACGTGTGGAGCCACGAGGTCATGGTGAGAATACTATTACTAATTATCAGTATGCTTATGCTCAATGGTTGCTAGGGGATGCCCAAGTCAGTACAACCAGTGACAGGTTTTGATCAGGACAGATATTTAGGCAAATGGTACGAGGTGGTTCGCTTGGATCATTCGTTTGAGAGAGGATTAAGCCATGTGACCGCCGAGTACAAGTTGCGGGACGACGGAGGTATTTCAGTACTTAATCGCGGCTTTTCAGATTCCGAGAATAAGTGGAGTGAGGCTATGGGCATGGCCGATTTCGTAAATAATTCTTCCGAAGGCTACCTAAAAGTGTCCTTTTTTGGACCGTTTTATGGCTCCTACGTCATCTTCGAACTGTATCACGAACACTATCAGTATGCTTTCGTGTCAGGACCGAACGCGAAGTACCTGTGGCTGCTGTCAAGAACCCACTCCGTGACGCCAGACGTCATCGCCAAGTTCATCGACATGTCGAAAACACGCGGCTTCGACACCGACAGTTTGATTTATGCGAAGCAGAACTAATACTCAGTAAGCGGCGACCACGGCGCCAACAGGCCGTGGCCGCCCGGATACTACCAACTCATCGTCCGCGTATCCGGTGCGAACAGTGCTCCTTGGGTCAGATCCGGATTCCCCATCTGCACACCTGAGACCAGATCCGCCTCCTTCACACCCACATGCTTCATGCACATCGGGCAAGCGATGACCTTCACACCCGCCTTCATCGCATCTTCAAGATTCGCGCGCGACGGCGCGTATTTCGGATCGTCTTTTACCGCGATACGTGAGGACTCGATATTAAGGAACACGGTAACAGTGTTTCCGCGTTTGGCGGCCGCTTCGGCAAAGTTCAATGCCATCTCGACCCGGTGCGGGTCTACCGAGGTCAGATTGACGAAAAGACCCGGCTTCGCCGCGTCAGCGGCTTGTGCAACGGCGATGCCGAGGGCGAACCAGATCCCGAGAGCCAAGATCAATAAATTGCGCACCGATTTCATAAGAGCCTCCGTATTGGACTGTAACGATCGTGACGGCTGATCGCCGCCAGCGAGAGTATCGTCGAAGCCAGGCTTGTCGAGACTGCGGCATTTTGCCGCAGCTGGAGCGCAGCGGATATTGACCTTCCAGGCTTTACCCCGAGCGACCGCGACCGGAGTTGCCTCGCGATTGAAAGAAGTGCCTAGCCCGATCACAATGTCTCGTAACCATCTCGCTCTTTGCCGATATGCCTCCCGTTAGTCGAAAGCATCGCAGAAGGAGCACCCTGGGTGCACCTTACCTGCGCGGAATCCGTAGTCTTCCCGAGTGGATGGAGCGCGATTCCTTTCCATTCAACATACCCGCGTTTAGAAAAGGTATCAATCTTACACTGAGCAGGAACGTAACGTTCTTCGTTGGTGAAAACGGGAGTGGAAAATCGACGCTGCTGGAGGCATTGGCCGAAGCATGCGGATTCAATCCCGAAGGCGGGAGCCGCGACCATTTTCGCGAGGCATTCGCGGATCGCTCCGAGCTCGCTCGATCGCTGCGGCTTTCGTGGCTTCCGAAAGCGACCGAGGGGTTTTTCATGAGGGCCGAGAGCTTCTTTAATTTTGCCAGCTATCTCGACGGCGTATCCGATCTAAGGGCGTACGGCGGCCGTTCCTTGCACGCGCAATCTCACGGTGAGTCATTTCTCGCGCTATTCGATAATCGCTTCGAGCACGGCTTATATATTCTCGACGAGCCTGAGGCTGCTCTGTCCCCGCAGCGCCAGTTGTCGTTTTTAAAAATAATTCACGACCTCGAAATGCCCGGCCACGCGCAGTTCATCATCGCGACGCACTCGCCCATTCTCCTCGCCTATCCCGGCGCCACGCTTTTTGAATTTTTCGCCGAGGGCATCACCGAAACCACCTACCGCGAAACTGACCATTATCGTATGACACGGGATTTTCTGAACGCACCCGAGCGCTTTCTGAAGCACTTGTTTTCGGAACCGGATGACACCGAGAGCGATACCTGACGAACATGACGAATCGGTACTAATAATACCGCCTACGCAAAGTATGGATTCACGGTGGTTGGATCCGAGGCTCAGACGTAGGGCCTGCGTTACGTGCCGATGGTGTTGGAATCTAATGATCGAGTCGACTCCTCAAACTGAGAACGCATCAACACGTGTAGTCGTGCGCGAAGACCGCTAGACCTGAGGGCTCGACGCGCTCGCCGACTCGGCTGGCACAGCAATAACCGCTTTGGCGAATCGCGTTTTATGAGTTGAAACAATGGCGCTAAGGCTCGCGCGTCTCGCCGCGGCTTTCGCCCTGAAGCGAGCGCGGATAGCTCGCTGCGCTCACCGCCCTCCGATGTAGGCTCAACAGCAAGCCCGCGCCTACGATCAAACCCGCGCCCAGAAAAAAATTCCACCCCAGCACATCCTGGAATACGAAAACGCTGAACAGCGTGGCGGCGACGACTTGCGAGTTAAGCCAGGGCGACAGTTCAGATGCTGAAAGCAGCGTATAGGCCTTGATGAACAGAAAGTGTCCGGTGGCGCCGAGTGCACCCATCGCGATCAATAACAGCCATTGCGTCAGGTCGGGCGCCTTCCACCAATAAGGAACGATGCCGCTCAAGACCACGGCGCCAACAATCGAGGTGTAGAACAACGACGTGCGTGGGGTGTCGATAAGCGCGACCTTGCGAGTCAGCAAGAAATACAGCGAGAGCAGTAAGGATGCGAAGAACGCCAGCAGCATTTCCGGCTCGAACGCCCGGAAACCCGGCCTGACGATGACCAGCACGCCCGCGAAGCCAACCGCAACGGCCATGAGGTGACGCGGCGAGATTTTTTCACCGAGAAAAACCCCCGCGAGCAGCGTGACAAGGACCGGCGCGAGATACATCAACGCGGTCGCTTCAGCCAGACTGACCGTTTGAATCGCGAAATAGAGCGCGGTATTGATGCCCACCATGCACATGCCGCGCAGCAATTGCGTCCTTGGCGCGCGGGTCAACAAAAAATCGCGTTGGCCTTGCGCAAGAAAAATCAGTGTCACGATAATGGCGTGAAATAAAAATCGTGCCCAGGTGACCTGAACAGTCGAGAACTCCCGCATCAGGATTTTTCCCAGTGAATCCATTCCGGCCAAAATCGACGATGCGGCAATGGTCAGAAGGATCGCGGGAATGGCGGTACGAGCGTTCACGAATACGGCTAGCGGGTCGATTGAATACGCAATATGGGTTCGTTCGGGACGCAAGGGAACGCGATCGTTGCACAAATTGAAATTACGTCGTGCGCGCCCTGGCTGTCCGTGGCGCGCCTCTATCGCCGCGCTCAAGGCGCGGTTTTGTCATTCAACGACACGGCCGTGCCCGCTACCGCATTCCGCGCAAGCCCAATGGATCGTCCGGATCGATGCCTGCGATAAAGGGCAGGCGTCGATCGGTGTGAGTGATTTGGTAGACTTTTCCAATCCAGTTTCCAATCACGGCGGTTCCGGTATCGTGCCAGGTATTGTGCACTCTGCGCGCGACCAGATCTTCTGGAAATTCAGGCGTTTCGCGTCCCTGATCGAGCGCCCGACGCAAACGTTCGCGGTATTCATTCAGGATCGCCTGGGTTTGCAGATCGAAATAGTGGTCGAGAAACGGCGGGTAGTCCGGACGCAGACCCTTGGTGAACAACATGACTTCGCGTTTATATTCCTTCAGCAAACTGACCGTGTCGTATTCGGGGTGGCCCTGAAAAAACACGAGGCGAAAAAGGTCATCGCTGACCGCGAGGTGCACGCCAGCCACGTCGCTTTGCACCAGCACGTGCAACCCTGCGGCATCGAACTGCCCACGGCTGATTTCGTTGAAGCGCGAATGCGGCACATCGAAGCGGGTATTCACGTCGTTGACCAGGGGATGCTGCCGGTCGACCACATGATGATCGTAGACGCCCCAGCGTTTGAACCCGAGCGGACGGCGCTTTTGACCATAACGAAACTGCAGCACGGCGTGCGTGGCTAGACAGGAACAGAGCACTGACGTCACGTTGTGAGTCGCCCACTCGATGACCCGCGTCAGCGGTTGCCAGAATGCCTCCAGCGACAGATCGGGCTTTGACACGTTGGCGCCGGTGATAATGAGCGCGTCCAGTCCGTCACGCTGAATATTCTCGAAGCTGTCGTAATATTGCTCGATGTAGTTTCTGGCTTCGACGCCGCGCTTCAACTCGGGCAGCGTGAATGGATGCATGTAGAACTGCGCGATGGGATTGCTGTCGCCAACCATGCGAAAAAACTGGCGCTCGGTCGCGGCGAGCGCCGCGTCGGGCATCATGTTCAACAACCCGATATGCAACTCGCGAATGTCTTGATGCATCGCCTTTTCCGGCGTGAGGATCGTTTGACCCTCCGCGTGCAGGCGTTCAAACGTGGGTAATGCGGTATTGGCAACCAAGGGCATCGTCGTTTCCCTCGCGGTTCAGCTTTGACGCGCGACCGCGCGTTCAATCAAGTCAATGAAATCCTCCTCGCTCTCCACTTCGGCCAATTCCTCGGTGGTCACCGTGTAACCGTAACGGTCAGCGATCGCCTGATAGCGCGGCAGACGGGAGTAGAAAAGTCGCGGAAACACCCAGCGCACGAAATCGTCGGGGTCGATCAGCGCGACGTAGGCGAGGCCACGCTCCGTCATATACTCGGCGAGGTGCTCATCGAGAAAGGACTCCCGGTAGTACAGCGGCTTGGGGTCCGCAAGCGCGCGGTCGACCAGGCGCTCCTCGTCATGCCGGGTGGCGCGAATGTAGAGTATCAGGGTGTGGCGCTCGAGCACTTCGATCACCGATGGATCGTCCAGCTCGCACAAGCTGCCGCCGGCGTCGTTTAGAAAATGCTCGTACCCATAAATCGTCTGCGCCTTGCGGATGAATTCCGGCACGTCTTTCATCGCCGCGATCTCGGCCTCGCGGTGCAGATTCTGACGCCGCTTGAACTCGCCCAACGCCAGACCGCCCCGCTCTGGATTGCCAATCTTGCCGAGAAAGCTCGAGACCGGTTTCAGATGATCGACCGTGATATTGTTGCGGATATAAATCGAATCGGTACGCAACAAATCGCGCAGAAACGGCACCTGCATCGCCTGCTGCTTAAGATTATCGAGCATCGGTTCGTCGAGATAGCGGGTACCAATGCGATAATCGCCGGAATAATGAAACCAGTGTTTGTAGCGCAGCATGCACGCGAGCCGAGTCTTGCCCACACCCGACATGCCGAGCAAGGTTACGCTCTTGTTGCCCCAGGCCCGCCATTCCGCCGCACTCAATTTCACTGTCAGTCGCCCTGTCGATGCTGTGAGCACTAAGGTTCGCACGCGCGACGGGGTGCGTCCAGCCGGTGAATCGGTGTACCCTTTTCGGGTCGATCAATCGAAGAAGTTGGGGTACAAATGTTGCTGTCCCGCAGGTTCGGGCGTTTGGCGGCGGCGCTGTTGCTGTCGCTTGTCGTCGCCCTCGCTCATGCCAGTCTACCGCACGACGCCAGTGTGCCAGGTGGGATCGCGGTTGTGACCTTGGCGCCGTTCCAAGGCGCCGCCGCGCCGAAGGCCTGGTTCAATGATCGCGAGGTGCTCGTCACCGCGCGCGACGGGCATTGGACGGCCTTGGTCGGCTTGCCGCTCAGCACGCAGTTGGGCACCCACGTCGTGCGCGCGGGACCGCGTAAACAGGGCGCCCGTGAGTTTAAGTTCACCGTCACCGGCAAGTCGTATCCGGAACAGCGCATCACGCTTAAGGACAAGAGCAAGGTCGAGCTTTCGGCGCCGGACCTTGCCCGCGTCAAACGCGAGCAGGTCGAGATCAACCGCCACAAGAACCACTGGCGGGCCAGCAACGAGGTCGATCTCGACTTCGAGGCACCCGTCGAAGCCCCGCTCTCGAGCCGCTTCGGACTGCGCCGGTTTTTCAACGATCAACCACGCTCGCCGCATTCCGGCCTCGATTTTGCCGCGCCAACGGGCACGCCGGTATTGGCCCCGAGCGCGGGCCGTGTGGTCGGCATCGGCGACTATTTCTTCACCGGCAACGCCGTGTATCTCGACCACGGCAACGGGCTGATCAGCCTTTACGCGCATCTCGACCGCGTCGATGTACAACCCGGCGATGTGGTGCGACGCGGCGATCCGCTGGGCACGGTAGGCAAGACCGGGCGCGCGACGGGGCCGCACCTGCACTGGAGCATTTTCATGAATGGCGCGGCCGTCGACCCCGAGTTATTCCTGCCGTTAAAGACCACGCGCCGCTGATTGGCAGGCGATCCACGCCCAGAACCGGTGCGTGGATTTAGCACCAGCCATCAACAGGCACTACACTTGGGCATTCACCACCCGCCGCCTCCGAGTGTTCCCGAATGAATCTGTCCCCTGCTGATTGGCGCCGCTTCCTGCGTCTGCGCTGGAGCATCTACGCGATCCTGATCGTCGCGTACATGACGGTGTATTTTCACCGCATGGCACCTGGGGTGGTCGCCGCCGAGCTGATGCAGGCGTTTCAAATTTCGGGGGTCGCGCTCGGCTCGCTGGCAGCGATGTACTACTACATTTACACCGCGATGCAGATCCCGGCCGGCGTACTTGCGGACACGCTGGGTTCGCGTGTCAGTGTCACCGTCGGCGCGGTGATCACGGGGTTGGGCTCCATTCTCTTCGGCATCGCGGAGACATTCGTACTGGCGTCGCTCGGGCGTTTTTTGGTCGGGCTGGGGGTCAGCGTGGTGTTCGTCGGTTTGATGCGCTCGAATACGCAATGGTTCAGCGAGCGGCGCTACGGTTTTATCAGCGGGCTCACGCTGTTGCTCGGCAATATCGGCTCTATCCTCGCGGCAGGCCCGCTCGCGGTGTTGTTGAGTTCCGTATCGTGGCGCGGCGTGTTTGTCGGGATCGGCGTGTTTTCGCTCGCATTGGCAGCGATCAGCGCGTTGTTCGTGCGCAATCGGCCGGAGGATGCCGGATTGCCGTCGGTACGCGAGCTGGAGGGCAAATCCAGTCATCCGGCACGTCACCAACACTGGCTACGCGACTTGCGCGATGTGTTTGCCACCCGCGCGGTGTGGCCGAATTTTTTCGTGATGTTTGGCGTCACCGGCAGTTTGTTCGCGTTTGCCGGCCTGTGGGGGGTGCCATTGATGCGCGATGTGTTCGGGCTGGATCGCACTGGCGCATCGGCTTACACCACCACCGCCTTGGTCGGTTTCGCGCTCGGGTGCTTCGCGATGGGCTGGTTCTCGGATCATCTCGGCCGGCGCAAGCCGGTGATCGTCGGCGCCTGCCTGTTGTCGACGCTGGCTTGGATCGGGTTGATCCTGCTGCCCTGGGGCGTCGGCTGGAGCGGGCTCGTGTTGTATGGCCTGCTCGGCCTGACCGCCGGCGGTTTTGTCGTGGGTTATGCGGCGGCAAAGGAAGTCGTGGCGCCGGGGGTCGCCGGCATGGCGATCGCGCTGGTCAACACCGGTTTGTTCCTCGGCGCCGCGATCATGCAGCCGGCATTCGGCTGGGTGCTCGATCTCACCTGGGACGGCACCTTGATCGATGGCGTGCGGCGATACGCGTTCACCGATTATCGCAATGGCCTGTGGCTATCGGCTGGATTCGCGCTGTTGGCGCTGATCGCGGCGCTGTTCGTGCGCGAGACTCATTGCCGCAATCTCACCGTAACCGACCATTAACCCCCTTACGCGTCGCGCTCGTACATCCGATTTGGATTGAGCGCGGGCAGGCGTTGCCGCGGCTTACGCCGCCAACCGCCGAACGGCAGCCACGGCGGTCGGGTCTCGCGCCGAAAGCGGCGTTTCCAGGATTCGAACTCGATCGGAGTGCCCCCGTAATTGCAGCCCTCCATTTCCTCGACCAGGCGCCGCATGCGACTGGGATTGATTCGAGGATTGGTCTCGATCAACTTGCCGGTGATCTGCGGAATCGGCGAATTCACCGGAATCTCGAGATACTTCGTCGAATAGAGTTGGAACAACTGACACCAGTCGGCCGGATTGTCCTCGATTTCGAGGCGGTTGACGCAGTACCAGATTTTGTAGGGGGTCGGCAGTAATTGAACGAAACGCTGCCATAAGCTACGTAGGTGGTAACGCGGCGAGAGTGTGACTTGCCGCGCGCCACCGACGGCGGCGGGAGCTGCCGATCCGCCTGAAGCGTTTTCGAAGCGCTGCCTGAATTGCCTCAACCACGCAGTCCACCCATACGTCTTTGCCAGCCAGAACAGTAAATAGGGCGCCACGATCAATGCGCCGATGATCAGAATCGCCGTGAGACCGACCTTGCTTTCGCCGATCTGCGGCGGTCGCGCCGAATCGGGCACGAGCTGCGTCGGCGCACCGGTGACGAATAGCGTCGGGAATCGAATCGCGCTCGTCTCCAAACGCTGCTGGCGTGCGTTCCACCACTGAACGTCGACATTCGGTATCGCCATGCCGCCCGCTTTAACCGGAACCAGGGTAAAGCGTTCGACGCGGGTACCAATCACGGAACCATGACTCGGTCCCAGGCGATTTTCAAGCGCCACGGATTCCTGATACACCTTCGCGCCGGCCGGATTCAGCTCCGACGCGATTGAAGGCAATTGGTGCGCGAGCAGGCCGGTGCCCTCCAGTGTGACGATCAGGCTCAAGGGTTCCCCGACGTGAACGTCCTTGTCATCGTCGAATTCCGTGTGCGTACGCAAGAAATCCAGCGCGCGCCAAGGCGTGACCCCGGCTTCCGGCGCCAACACCTCGACCGCGAGATCATCCCCCGCTACGACCGCGAAGGTCTCGGCCTTGACGCTCGTGGACCGCGACGTGTCCACGAACTCGCCGACCACCTTGACCGGTGGAAGTGCCAGCCGCCCCTGGCGCAGCGGCGTCAGCGCGTAGATGTATTCGGTGACGAACCCCTTGCGCTTGTCCTGCCAATGTTCCTTGGTGGCTGCATAGACCAAAACGTCGGCTTGAAAATCTTGCAGTTTCGGCATCTCCAGCGCGACGGTCTTGATGTTGCCCTCGCTGAAAACGCGAACGGCGTATACGATCGACTGTTGTGGATATAGCGATGCTCGGTCCAGCTCGACCTCGACCCGCGGTGGTCTGACATTTTGCGCAGCGCTGGGTGGACTGGTCGTGGCCCGGGCCGCCGGATACCGCGGCACGACCGCGCCTCGGTAGGGTTGCGCGGGTACCGCATAGGGGTCGCCTGCCGCCGACGAACCCGCGTTCAGCCCCATTGATCTCGCGCTCCGCATTCCACCGGACGAACTCGACGACGCCCCGCCACTTGAATCAGAACTATTCGTGGTCGAAACATCATTGGGATCGAAGCGATTTCCCGCGACATACCCAAACGCCAACGAAGGCAACAGACCAACGATGGCCGCGCAACGAATTATGACGCTCAACACCCGCCCCCTCCGACCGCAGAAAAAAGTTTATCGCCGCACCCCTATCACCAGGGACGCACCTCTTGAAAATATCCACCCTGCTCCTCGATCAGCTTCTGCTCCTGCAACAGGAAACGCAATCGAAGTAGCGATGCCGGATCGGCCTCGACTTGGGACAAGCGCTGCTCCAATGCCGCCGGGTCGAACTCGGATTCGCCAGATACTTCATCCGATGCAGGCCGACCGGCCGATTGGGCCGCCTGCGTGCCGGTTTGTTCGAACTGTTCAACGCCCGCGGAGGACGCACCGGAGAGCAACGCGGTCGGTGGCGGACGCGGCGGCATCGGCCCCTTTGGCAGCTCGCGCGCACCTGCCGGATCGCGACCGTTGCGCGCCGCGGACGCCTGGGTACCAGCAATCGGCGACGGCTGTGAGGATTCGGGTTTGGCCTGGTCCTGCCCGGGTTTGTCGTCGCGATTGTCCGGCGACGGATCGCCCCCCTGCGCGGAATCGGGTTTCGGCAAATCGCCCTGGTTTTCCCGCGGATCCATCTCACTGCTCGACACCGCCTCGGGCGTCGCAGGCTGGACGGGCTCCGACGCTTGCGGAAGTTGCGACGACGAGTCCGTTTCCAGCGACGATCGCATCCGCGGATCGTCCTGTTCGCGTGCCGCGTTCTCGGGCGCCTGACTCGGATCGGGGTCGGTGTTTTCCGTGGCTTTAGCGTGCGTATCGTCCGCATGCGCGGTGCCCGATCCGTCAACCTCGCGCAGCTGCGACGACTCGCCGCGGTCATCCTGGTTCGACTGCGAACCCGCGCCGGCTTGTGAATTCGCGGCGTCGGATCCATCCGAGTCACCTTCATCCTTGGCGCCTGGTTGACCGGATTGAGATTGCTCGCCGGATTGCGCGCCGGCGCCGGAAGATCCCGCTTGATCTTGCGTCGAGTCCTGTTGCTGATCGGATTGCTGTTGCTGATCCGACTGCTGTTGTTGATCCGACTGCTGTTGCTGGTCCGACTGCTGTTGCTGGTCCGACTGCTGTTGCTGGTCCGACTGCTGTTGCTGATCGGACTGCTGTTGCTGATCCGATTGCTGTTGCTGATCCGACTGCTGTTGCTGATCCGACTGCTGTTGCTGATCCGATTGCTGTTGCTTTTTCTCTTGCTCGTCGGGTTTTGGTGCTGCGCGCTCCTCAGGCGATTTCGGGGACGGTTTCTGTTTCGGCGCAGGCGGCTCCGCGTCGGCGGTTTCGTCCTCGGCAATTCCGCTCAATGCCCGCGCCAGCGCGAGATTATGACCCGCGTCGTCATGAGCGGGATCCAGCTTGAGCACTTCACGATAGGTACCGATCGCCGCTTCGAACTCGTGCAGCTGGAATTGCGCGTTGCCCAAATTGAACTTTGCGTCGAGCTTGACTGAATCGCGCGTGACGCTGGCAAACGCGTCGGCCGCGGCCTGATATTGTCCCGCGCGATACAACGCGACGCCACGGCGGTAGCTATCGGTGAACGTCACCGCGGCGGTCGCATAGTCGCCCGCGTCGTAGGCCTCCCGTGCGCGATCATCGTCGCGCTCGAACAGGCCCGCTTGCGCGGTGCCGATCACGCAGAGAAACGCCCAGGCGATTCGGCCCAGCGGCTTCACACAGTGCTCCGGGGCGCGGTCTTGCGAAACCACGACAACAACACGAGCAGGCCCAACGAGAGCGGCAGGTAGTACCGCTCGTTCCAGATCAGAACGCGCCCGTCATCCTGCTTCATCTCGGCGTTACCGTGCTCGATGGCGCGCAGCAGGGTACGCGAGTCGTCGTCCTGAAAATTGGCGACCAGGTACTGCCCGCCGCCCTCCCGCGCGACCGCCTTGAGCACATCTTCATTGAGCACGGAACGAATCGGTTCGCGATTGACATCCACCAGCGGCTTGCCGCCGGGATCGCGCACAATATCTCCGCGCGCCGTGCCGACGCCCAGCACATGCACGAAAATGCCTTTTTCGCGCGACTTCAACACGGTCGCCAGCAGATTCGATTCCACGATATCGCCGTCGCTGATCACCAGGATCGAGCGACTGATCCCCTCGCCGGACTGCGACAACAGGAACTCCGCCTGCTGCAACGCCCGCGTCAGTCGGCTACCGGGCAGACCGACCAGCTCGGGTGTCAACGACGGCAGCAGGCGCAACAGGCTTGCGTGGTCGTCGGTCAGCGGCGCGATCACATGCGCCGTCGATGCGAACGCGATCAGTCCCAGCCGCAGGTTGGGTCGCAGATTCACCAGGTCCTCGATTTCCTGTCGGGCACGATGGTGACGGGTCGGTCGCACGTCGTCGATCAACATCGAGCGCGACAAATCCAGGACCACCACCAGCTCATTCGCCGGCCGATATAGACGTTCCTCGCGAAAGTCCCAGCGCGGACCCGCGAGCGCAATCACGCTCAGTATCCAGACGCCGCTCCAGAGTCCGAAGCGACGCCAGTGCGAGCGTCCCTCGACCTGGGTCTGGCCAGTCAGGTGCGGCAGCAATTCCGCGTCGGCATACCGCTCGATGCTCGAATGACGCGGCGCGGGCCGGGAGTTTCGCAGCCAAGCCCAGAGCAACGCGGGCACGATCACGGCAAGCAACCACAACGGTTCGGCGAACTGCAATCCGGGGGTCAGCTCGTTCATGCCGCGCGCGCTCGACGTTGGAATTGACGCAGATTGCCATCGGGATGCGCGCCTAGCCAGGCGAGCAAGAGCAGACCGAAGCCCAGCGGCCAGCGGTAGAGTGTGGTTGGAATCCACAACGTGCGCGATTCAACCTCGGACCGTTGCAAACTGTCGATATGACGATAGATCTCGTTCAACGCCTGTTCGTCGGTGGCGCGGAAGTAGGCGCCATCGGTCGCTGCCGCGATCCGCTGCAACAAGGCTTCGTCGATCTCCATTCGTTGCTGCGTGAGTTGCCCGTTTTCGATGAACGGAACCAGACCGGTGCTGCCAACACCGATCGCATAGACGCGCACCTTGAACCGGCGCGCGAGCTCAATGGCCGTGTCAGGCGGAAGCACGCCGCTGGTATTCTCGCCGTCGGTCAGCAGAATCAATACTCGCGAACCCTCGGGTCGGTCCCGAAGTTTTTTGACCGCGAGCGCGATCGCGTCGCCGATCGCGGTGCCATCGCCCGCCATCCGCGTCTGGGCGTTGCCAAGCAGGTAGCGCACCGCTTCGGTGTCGCTGGTCAATGGCGCCAACACGTAGGCAAGGTCGCCAAACAGGATCAACCCGATTCGATCGCCGACGCGCGCTTGTACAAAGCGATCCACCACCCCCTTGACGACCGCCATGCGCGTGACCTGGCGTTCGCCCGAACTGAAGTCCAATGCCTCCATCGAACGCGATCCGTCGATCGCCAGCATCAGGTCGTAGCCGCTGGTGCGGGTCTCGGTATGCGCCGCGAGCCATTGCGGGTTCATCAGCGCGAGCACCAGGCTCAGCCAGATCAACCAGAGCAGAATTTCGCGCCAGCGATCAACACGCGTCGGACGAGCCGCTGCGCTTGCGAACGCCGATTCCAGGTGAGCCACCGCCGGATGTTTGAGGGTCGCGCGCGTCGCGGCTTCAGCCGTCGCATTGTCGTGC
Source organism: Thiotrichales bacterium (assembly GCA_050329935.1). Taxonomy (GTDB): domain Bacteria; phylum Pseudomonadota; class Gammaproteobacteria; order UWMA-0217; family UWMA-0217; genus CAYSFW01. The sequence goes on from JBHJOI010000062.1 coordinate 15,233, forward strand.
CGCGCACGCCATAGCCACCGCGCCAGCAAGGGCAGCGGTAATAACAGCGCAAGCCAGGGCATCGCGAAATTCAACATCGACCTAGGTCACTCCGCTGGAAACCGACGTGGTGGCCGGCCCGTTCACCGCCAATCGCGCCGTGGTGACCTTGGGTGCATCCGCCGCCACCCACCCGCGCAACGCCCCCAACAAGCGTCTCAACGCGCGTCGATCGGAGTCCGAGCCTTGCGGCGCGTAAGGCAGTGTGAGCAATACCTGCCCCTCGCGTCGCCAATCGAATCCGCGCGGATCATTGGCGCTCAGCCAGGCCAGCCACTCCGCTCCGGCGAGACCCGCGCACACGCCGCGACCGCAGCGCGCCATCGCGATCCGACGCAGCAACTGCGAAAGCTCTCCGGCGAACTGCTTCGGATCGCCGACGCGTAACTGCCGGCGTAGCGCGACCAGCTCCAGGCGAGCATCCCGACGCCATTGGTGCTTGCGGTCGCGCCAGTAGCGCCAACCCCAATACGCCAACACCAAACCAACGGCGACACCCGCAACCACCAACCACCAACCCGACGCCGGCGGCCACCAATGTGCCGGATCGAGATCGCGAATATCGCGTAAAGCGTTGGTTCCTCGCTCCATCAATTGAGACTCCGCCGCGCCAACCGGGCGCGGAGTCCGAGCAACAAGGTCTTATGCACGTCCTCGTCGGTACGCACGGGCAGCAACGGAATACCGAGGCGGTTGGCGAGTCGCGTCAGCTCGCGGCGACGGATATCCCAGCGCTCGTGATACCGGCGCCGGCCGGACGCGTCATCGGTATCGACCTCGATCAGTCGACCATCGGCGCCCCGAAACAACACCTTACCCATTGCGGGCAACTCGAAATCGGCCCGATCATCGACCGGCATCAACACCAAGGTGTGCTTTTCGCGCATGCCGGCGAGCGCGTGATCGAGCGGCCCAATTTCGCCATCGAACGCGGCGACGACAAAAATGACCGAACCGGAATGCAGCCCGCGCTGCAGGCGCAACAACGCATTGGTCAGCGAAGACGGATCGCGCGGCCCCTGCGCGGTGACTTCGGTCAGTGCGTGCAGGGTTCGCCAGAGCGCGCGCCGGCCACGCGTCGGCCGAAAATGTCGAAACTCATGCGTCGGATCGCCAAACAGCAGCGCGCCGACCCGCTCATGCGCCGCGGCGGCGGACCACCCCAGCAATGCCGTGGTCCGCGCGGCCTGGATCGATTTAAAGGTACCCCGCGTGCCGAAATGCATGTGCGGCCCCTGGTCGACGCAAAACATCACCGTCCGCTCGCGTTCCTCGCGAAATACCTTGAGGTGCGGCCGTCCGGTTCGCGCCGTTACGCGCCAATCCATGTTACGAATATCGTCGCCTTCGCGATATTCGCGCGACTCGTCGAAATTCAGCCCGCTCCCCTTGAAAGCCGATGCGTATAAACCGATCAACGCGGAGTTGACCAAATGATGCGACTCCATGCCCAGGGTGCGAGCGTGGTGACGAATTTCGAGCAGATCATCGAGTTGGGGACGCAACGACGGCATGGCATTCCTCGGCGCTATTGGCTAGGGGATCGCGACGATCTCCAATAATCGGCGAACGACATCGTTGGCCGTGACGCCATCGGCTTCACCCTCAAAAGTCAGCAGCACGCGATGCCGCAACACCTCGTGCGCGACCCGCTGAATGTGGTGCGGCGCGACGAAATGATCGCCGTCGAGCCAAGCCTGCGCGCGCGCGCACCGCGCCAGCGCGATGGTCGCCCGTGGCGAGGCGCCAAAACGTAGCCAGCGCGCGAGATCCGCGTCGTACTGACTCGGCTGGCGGCTCGCGATCACCAGATCCACGATGTACTCGGAGAGTTTCGGATCGAGGTAGGTCGCGGCTGCCTCATCCCGCATTCGGTACAGATCCTCCAACGGCAAACGCTCGCTCGGCGGATGCGGCGGCTCGCGTTGTCGTTGCGCATCGAGCGCGAGAATCCGCAACTCCTGTTCCCGGTTCGGGTAATCGACCCAGACGTGCATCAAGAATCGGTCGAGCTGTGCCTCGGGCAGATTGAAGGTGCCCTCCTGCTCGATCGGGTTCTGCGTCGCCAGCACCATGAAAAAACGCGGAAGCGGATAGGTGCGCTGCCCGACGGTTACCTGATGTTCGGCCATCGCCTCCAGCAACGCCGACTGGACCTTGGCCGGTGCGCGGTTCACCTCGTCAGCGAGTAACACGTTGTGAAAAATCGGGCCGGCACGAAACTCAAACGTACCTTTGTCCTGAATAAAAATATCCGTGCCGATCAGATCCGACGGCAATAGATCCGGCGTGAACTGAATGCGATGAAAGTCACTCTCGATGGCATCGGCCATTGCCTTGACCGCCGTGGTCTTGGCCAAACCCGGCATGCCCTCGACCAGCATGTGGCCGTCACTCAGCAGACAGACCAACATACTGTTGATCAACGCCTCCTGCCCGACGATACAGGACTGCAAATGATCTCGGATCGGTTTGAGGTGCGATGCGCCCATGGTACGAATATTAACTTTTGATAGGTGCCCCCCCGGGACTCGAGGGAAACGACTCATCATGTTTACCGCAAGCCTGCGCACGGTCAAGTAAATCGTACTATATTAGAATTTGTATCTATCTGAATATAAGATATTTGTCGATTCCGTGAGCGCCCGAAATCCGATTGCCGGATCGCGAAAATCAGTCGGTTTCGCGGTCGTGAATAACCGCGAGCTTGTCCAGGAAATAACCGATAAATAACGTGTCAATTCGCGCCTGTACCGACCGCGGAGATTTCGATTTTCGGAATTATCGCGACGGCCGTACATGAGTCGCTACTGATTATTCTTGGCGCGGCATTGGCCGCGAACCGCAGTCGCATCGTGGATATTCCGATCAGGCGTGATCGCCGAAATGACAAACGTAGTGCAAGGTATCGAGCGTCTCGATATCAAAAGCGGAATCACCGGGCACGCTAAATGACTGCCCGCCGCCAAACTCACGCCATTCGGATTCGCCTTTGAGACGCACCTTGCAACGTCCGGCAACCAGCTCCATTACCTCGGGCGCGGCGGTGTTGAACAACAACACGCTAGGCAGAATCACCCCGACACTCTTGCGTGAGCCATCGGCAAGCAACACGGTGTGCGAAATACATTTGCCATCAAAGTAGACATTGGCCTGAGTCAAGACGCTGACATGATCGAGTTGGGACATCGTTGATACCTAAGGCTGAAGTGGAAAACCGGCGCGCATTCTCGCACGCAGTCGCCGTCAACGCAGCAACGGTAATAATAGCGTCAATAATAAATAACCCGCCAACAAGCCGATCGCGATCTTTCCGGCAAGGTTGCCGATATTATTCAAGCGGCGATGCCGTGCGAGACGGATACCTGTAGCACGCTCGATCGCCGCATGATCCGCGGCGGTGAGCGCTAGGTCGATGTAGATGCGGCGGTGCGGCAAAATGATCGCATCGACGGCGGCAATCGCTTCAATCGGATCGGTGCGAAACAGATTCGTCCCCGCTGACTGGCGTTTGAGGGCCTCGTGCGCATGCATTCGTGCCGCCTCGATATCGTCGAACTCGACCACGAACCAAGTCTTGACCGCGT
>JBHJOI010000063.1:0-30970 GCA_050329935.1 Thiotrichales bacterium
GGGATCGAAATGGTCATGCCGGGGGACAACGTACGGATCATAGTCAGCCTGATCAACCCGATTGCGATGGAGGAGGGGCTGCGGTTTGCGATTCGCGAAGGCGGTCGTACCGTCGGCGCGGGTGTCGTCTCCAAGATCATTGAGTAACCGATCATGTCCAAACAGAGTATTCGTATTCGTCTCAAGGCGTTTGATCATCGATTGATCGATAAGTCCGCGATGGAGATCGTTGAAACAGCTAAGCGCACCGGTGCTCGGGTAAAAGGACCGATACCGCTGCCGACGCGCAAAGAGCGCTTCACGGTGTTGGTGTCCCCGCACGTGAACAAGGATGCGCGCGACCAGTATGAGCTTCGCACTCATAAGCGGCTCATGGATATCGTCGATCCTACTGACAAGACAGTCGACGCATTGATGAAGCTTGATCTTGCCGCAGGCGTTGATGTGCAAATAAAGCTTAACTAAAGCGCTGGTTTAGGTTAATATCCACGCCCTTTCGCGGCCCGGGTAATGAAGTCCGGGCTGCTAGGTTAAACGCCCCCGTTGATACTCGGGCGGCATCAGGTGAAGAAAAGAGGTTGTCAAGAATGTCACTCGGACTTGTCGGAAAGAAAGTCGGTATGACGCGTGTCTTTACAGAAGACGGCGCGTCGGTTCCGGTGACCGTCATTGAGGCGACGCCGAATCGCGTGAGCCAGGTCAAGACCCTTGAAACCGATGGATACCAGTCCGTCCAGGTCACCACTGGCGAACGCAAAGCCAACCGTGTCGGTAAAGCGATGGTGGGTCATTTCGCGAAAGCGGGTGTAGCGCCAGGACGCGGTGTATGGGAATTTCGCCTCGAGGATGTCGCGGGATTTGAGGTCGGCGGCGAGTTGAAGGTTGATATTTTTACGGCCGGGCAGAAGGTTGATGTGACCGCCGTCAGCAAGGGCAAAGGCTTTGCTGGCGTGATCAAGCGCCACAATTTCCGCATGCAGGACGCCACCCACGGCAACTCTCGGTCACATCGGGCTTCGGGTTCGATTGGGCAGAACCAATCCCCGGGCCGAGTGTTCAAGGGTAAGAAGATGGCCGGGCAAATGGGTAACGAGCGGGTCACGACCCAGAATCTTGAGGTTGTCCGCGTTGATTCGGAGCGGAACCTGCTGTTAATAAGAGGCGCGGTACCTGGGGCTCCGGGTAGAGACGTCGTCGTGCGTCCGACGGTAAAGAGGTAATAATAGTCATGGACTTGCAGGTGTCAGAGGGCGGCGCGATCAGCGTTTCCGACAAGGCTTTCGGTCGTGTGTTCAACGAGTCGTTGGTTCATCAGGCGATCGTCGCGTATATGGCCGGCGGGCGCGCGGGGACCAAGGCGCAAAAAACGCGAGCCGAGGTAAGTGGCGGTGGAATCAAGCCATGGCGTCAAAAGGGATCCGGGCGGGCACGGGCCGGAACCATACGTAGCCCGCTTTGGCGTAAAGGCGGCAAGGTTTTTGCTGCCCGCCCAAGGGATTACACGCAAAAGCTCAATAAGAAGATGTATCGGGCCGCGATGGGCGCGATCCTCTCTGAGTTGGTGCGTGGTGAGAGGCTAATCGTGGTTGAGGATTTTCGGGTCGATTCTCATAAGACGAAAGATCTGGCCGCAAAGTTGTCCGCAATAGGTCTTAGTGACGTGCTGATCGTCACGCGTGAGCTCGATGAAAACTTATTGCTCGCCGCGCGCAACCTCGCGTTTGTTGACGTTACTAATGTCTCCGGGCTCAACCCCTACGCGCTTGTGCGCAATCAGTCTGTCGTTGTTACGCGCGACGCGGTCAAGCAGATCGAGGAGTGGCTTGCATGAACGTAAACCAAATATTTAAGATTCTGCTGTCTCCGCACGTATCGGAGAAAGCCGCGAATGCCGCGGATGCGGCAAATGCCTATGTATTTCGGGTTGCTAACGACGCGAGTAAGCCCGAGATCAAGGAGGCGGTTCAAAAGTTATTCCAGGTTGAGGTGGAGTCGGTTCGTGTCGTCAATCTTAAGGGAAAGACGAAGCGGTTTGGCGCACGCCTCGGACGTCGCTCGGATACGCGTAAAGCATACGTGAAAGTAAAGGCCGGGCAGCAGATCGATTTCATGAGCGCCGAAAAGAGTTAGAGATCAAACAATGGCTATCGTTAGAAGTAAACCAACTTCCGCCGGTCGGCGTTTCGCGGTTCGCGTCGTTACTAAGGGGCTTCACAAAGGCGGTCCGCTGCCATCGCTTGTGGAAAAAAAGGTTAGAACCGGCGGGCGAAACAACGCTGGTAGGATCACCACGAGGCACATCGGTGGGGGCCATAAGCAGCGGTATAGAATCGTTGACTTCAAGCGCGACAAAGACGGAATCGCTGCTAAGGTTGAGCGCCTTGAGTATGATCCTAATCGCTCGGCCCATATCGCGTTGTTGCTCTACACGGACGGTGAGCGTCGCTATATCATCGCGCCCGCGAAGGTATCGGCCGGTGACACGCTATTGTCGGGTGCTGATGCACCGATCAAGATCGGGAATACGCTGCCACTTCGCAATATTCCCGTGGGAACAATGGTTCACTGCATCGAGATGAAGCCGGGTAAAGGCGCTCAACTAGCGCGTAGCGCGGGTGCATCCGTACAGCTTGTCGCGCGGGAAGGTAGTCATGCGACGGTTCGGTTGCGATCTGGCGAGATGCGTAAGGTATTGGCCGATTGCCGCGCGACCATAGGCGAGGTCTCCAATGGCGAACACAGTCTGCGTAAATTCGGCAAGGCGGGAGCCAAGCGCTGGTTAGGTGTGCGGCCGACGGTACGTGGTACCGCGATGAATCCGGTCGATCATCCTCACGGGGGAGGCGAAGGTAGAAACTTCGGCAAGCATCCCGTTACCCCTTGGGGCGTGCCAACGAAAGGCTACAAGACACGACAAAACAAGCGTACGGACAAATTGATCGTCCGTCGCCGGAAGAAGTAAGAGAGGTTCGACGTGCCGCGTTCATTGAAAAAAGGCCCTTTTGTCGATCACCACCTCATGAAAAAGGTGTTGAACGTGTTGGAAACCCGTGATCGGCGGCCGGTAAAGACCTGGTCGCGTAGATCAATGATCGTGCCCGAAATGGTGGGCATGACGCTGGCTGTTCACAATGGGAAACAGCATGTTCCGGTTCTTGTTAACGAGAACATGGTTGGACACAAATTAGGCGAGTTCGCGCTTACGCGTACTTATAGAGGTCACGTAGCCGATAAGAAGGCGAAGTAAGGGGTAAACGATGGAAGTGGCAGCAGTATTGAGGTCCGCCCGCATTTCGCCACAAAAGTGCCGGCTTGTGGCCGATCAAGTGCGCGGTCTACCCGTAGGTCGCGCGCTTGAGGTGTTGGCATTCAGTCCCAAGAAAGCCGCGGGCCTCGTAAAGAAGGTACTTGAATCCGCGATTGCTAACGCCGAGCATAATGAAGGCGCTGACGTGGATGAATTACGCGTATCGACCGTTTTCGTCGATGAAGGACCCGTTTTTCGGCGCATCCATGCTCGTGCGAAAGGTCGGGCCAATAGAGTTTTGAAGCGCACAAGCCACATAACGGTTCGTGTCAGCGATAGGAAGAGGTAGACGATGGGCCAGAAAGTACATCCAACCGGGATTCGGCTGGGCATATCGACGGACTGGACGTCCAAGTGGTACGCCGACTCAAAGCATTTCGCGCAATATCTATTGCAAGATGTCGGAGTCAAGCAGTTCCTGAAGAAGAAGTTGGCTGCGGCATCCGTTAGCCGAATCGACATTTCGCGCTCTGCCGGGAATGCGCTGGTTACGATACATACGGCGCGTCCGGGAATCGTGATCGGTAAGAAAGGCGAGGATATCGAAGCGCTACGTGTCGCCCTTGCCGAAAAGATGGGTCTGGCGGGCGTCGCGGGCGTTCGAATCAATATCGAGGAAGTGCGCAAGCCTGAGGTTGACGCACAACTTGTGGCCGAAAGCATCGCGCAACAGCTGGAGCGCAGGATCATGTTTCGTCGTGCCATGAAAAGAGCTGTCGGTAATGCGATGCGTTTAGGTGCGCTGGGAGTTAAGGTAAATCTGGCCGGGCGACTTAACGGTGCGGAAATCGCCCGTACCGAGTGGTATCGCGAGGGTCGGGTGCCATTACATACGCTCCGAGCCGAAATCGATTATGGGTTCGCCGAAGCCCTCACGACTTACGGGATCATCGGCGTCAAGGTCTGGATCTTTAAGGGTGAGGTATTCAAGGTCGAGGACCGCGGGACCGATTCCAAGAAGGCCAAGGCGACAAACTAAGGCGGTAAGGGCGTCTAAATGCTACAACCAAAGCGAACGAAATTTCGTAAGCAGATGAAAGGCCGTAACCGAGGCGTTGCAACCTCGGGCGCCAAAGTCAGCTTCGGCGAGTACGGACTCAAGGCAACGGACGCAGGTCGGCTCACGTCTCGACAGATCGAGGCAGCGCGTCGCGCGCTCAGTCGGCATGTGAAACGCGTTGGAAAGATGTGGATCCGCGTTTTCCCAGATGTTCCGGTTACCAAGAAACCGCTTGAGGTTCGTATGGGTAGCGGAAAGGGTAACGTTGAATATTGGGTGTGCAAGATTCAACCGGGGCGCGTGTTATATGAGATAGAAGGTGTCGATGAGGCAACAGCGCGGGAGGCTTTCCGGTTGGCGGCAGCGAAACTACCTATCAAGACGGTATTCGTAAGCAGGCAGGTGATGTGATGAAAGCATCCGATTTTCGGGCCAAGACTGTCGCTGATTTGGAAAGCGAACTAACCGCGTTGATGCGCGAACGTTTTAATTTGCGTATGCAGCAGGGGAGTGGTCAGTCCCCCCGGCCGCACCAATTTTCTCGGGTGAGGAAAGATATTGCGCGCGTAATGACCGTGTTGAATGAGAAACGTCGAACAGGTACGAGCGCATGAGCGAAACCCAAACTAAAGAGCGCACCGTAATTGGCCGCGTCGTAAGTGACAAGATGCAAAAAACCATCACAGTGGCGATCGAACGTATGGAGCGTCACCCAGTGTATGGGAAATACATACGACGCACGACAAAGTTACATGTCCACGATGAGTCCAACGCGGCTAAGTCCGGGGATAAGGTCGAGATCAAGGAGACGCGCCCATACTCGAAGACCAAATCGTGGACGCTAGTACGCGTCATAAGCGGTTAAGCGCGGACACAGCAAGAAGGTAAAAGACGATGATTCAGATGCAAACCGTGCTCGACGTCGCTGATAACAGTGGTGCCAAGCGAGTCCAGTGCATCAAGGTGCTCGGAGGCTCGAAACGACGCTATGCGGGCATTGGTGACGTTATAAAAGTTAGCGTCAAGGACGCTATACCTCGCGGTAAGGTTAAAAAAGGCGAGGTGTTTAACGCGGTCGTTGTTCGCACAGCGAAAGGCATTCGGCGCAATGACGGGTCTGCAATCCGCTTCGATAAGAATGCTGCTGTTCTGTTGAACAACAAATTGGAGCCAATCGGTACGCGTATCTTTGGACCCGTGACTCGGGAGTTACGTGGCGAGCGGTTTATGAAAATTATTTCCCTCGCGCCTGAAGTGCTTTGACGGGTATCGTGCAATGAATCGACTAAAAAAAGGTGATGAAGTAGTGGTGATCGCAGGCCGGGACAAGGGTCGGCGAGGGGCCATATCCTCGGTTCGTCCTGACGGTAGGGTCGTGGTTCAAAACGTTAACGTCGTCAAAAAGCATCAGAAGGGTAATCCAAACCGGGGCGTCCCGGGCGGAATAGTGGATAAGGAACTTCCGATTGATGCTTCGAATGTGATGCTCTATAACTCGGCTACCGGGAAGGGAGATCGAGTTGGCGTCAAGGTTCTGGAAGACGGAAGAAAGGTCCGTTTCTTCAAGTCCAACAAAGAAGTTTTGGATCGCTAGGTGTACCATGGCTAGACTAATTAACGTTTATCGCGAGCAGGTTGTTCCAAAGCTCGTTGAGCGATTCGAATACAGAAACCCGATGCAGGTTCCAAAGATCGTCAAGATCACTTTGAACATGGGGCTTGGCGAAGCAGTGGCCGACAAGAAAATAATTCAGAACGCGGTTCAGGACATGACGGCGATCGCGGGTCAGAAGCCTATCGTGACCTTGTCTCGGAAATCCGTTGCGGGTTTCAAGATTCGAGACGGCTGGCCTATCGGTTGCAAGGTTACGTTGCGTGGCGCTCGTATGTACGAGTTCCTGGATAGATTGATAAATATTTCTATTCCCCGCATTCGGGATTTTCGCGGTTTAAACGGAAAGAGCTTCGACGGTCGGGGCAATTACAGTATGGGCGTGAAGGAGCAGATCATATTCCCAGAGGTGGACTACGATAAGATTGACGTACTCCGCGGGATGGACATCACCATCACGACGAACGCTCGAACTGATAAGGAAGCGAAGGCCCTATTGGAGGCATTCGCATTTCCGTTCCGAAACTGAGGTATTCCTTGTATGGCTAAGCTATCGATGATTCAGCGCGAGTTGAAGCGCGGACAGGCAGTAAAGAAATTCGCCAAGCGACGCGCTGCGTTGCGGGAAAAGATATCGGACGTCACTGTAGACTTCGACGAACGCATGCAAGCGGTCGACGCGCTCCAGAAGTTGCCGCGCGATTCGAGCAAGACGCGCCAACGAAATCGCTGCGCGCTAACCGGCCGCCCGCATGGCTTCTATAGAAAGTTTGGGTTAGCCCGAAATAAGCTCCGCGAATTAGCGATGCGTGGCGATATACCCGGTTTAGTCAAGGCAAGTTGGTAGGAGTAAGTTTTATGAGTATGTCCGATCCAGTTGCCGATATGTTGACTCGAGTTCGCAACGCGCAAGCGATTCTTAAGACCAATGTTTCGATGCCGTCGTCAAAACTGAAGGTCTCCGTCGCAACGGTTCTTCGCGACGAAGGATACATTTCGGGATTCGCGGTTTCTGACGATATCAAACCGGTCTTGACCATCGAGTTGAAATATTACCTTGGAAGGCCCGTGATTAGTACGCTCACACGCATAAGCAAACCCGGATTGCGTGTATATCGTGGGAAGGGAGATCTCCCGAGTGTGGTGGGTGGCCTGGGGATCTCGATACTTTCGACGTCGCAAGGCGTCATGAGCGACCGTGCGGCGCGTGCTTTAGGGCAGGGCGGCGAGGTCATTTGCACGGTTTCCTAATTTTACAGTCGGTTATTAGCATGTCTCGAGTAGCAAAGATGCCGGTGGCGCTTCCCAAGGGTGTCGAGGTCGCGATCGACGGTCGCGTAGTCCACGTCAAGGGGGCAAAGGGGGCATTAACATTCCCTTTGCATCGGTTGGTTAACGTGGAACTTGACAATGGAACTCTTAATTTTGTTCCGAATGAAGGCGGATCTGAAGCCGATATGCTCGCTGGAACGACGCGTGCGGTTGTAAATAATATGGTCGCGGGTGTGAGCAGCGGCTTCGAGAGGCGACTTGAGTTGGTGGGCGTCGGGTACCGCGCCCAGGTTCAGGGCAATAAGCTTAACCTCAGCCTCGGGTATTCGCACCCGATCGAGTATATTGCGCCGGATGGGATCACCATTGAGGCGCCGACTCAAACTGAGGTCGTCATCAAGGGTACGGATAAGCAGGTTGTCGGCCAGGTCGCGGCTGAGATTCGCTCGTATCGTCCTCCAGAGCCCTATAAGGGCAAGGGCGTTAAATACGCTAAAGAGAAAATCATTCGTAAAGAAGCGAAGAAGAAGTAGGATCCGTATGGATAAGAAACAAACCCGACTGCGCCGTGCTGCTGGCACGCGCGCAAAGATAAAACAGCTGGGCGCGGTGCGTCTCTCCGTCAATCGTACGCCGAGACATATCTACGCTCAGATCATTGGCGCGAATGGTAGCGAAACGCTGGCTTGGGCGTCGACGTTGGATAAGTCGCTTCGCAGCTCCCTCGAACACACCGGAAATGTCGAGGCGGCGATCGCGGTCGGTAAGTTAATTGCCGAGCGCGCCATTGAAAAGGGAATCACCGAGGTTTCATTTGACCGCTCTGGGTTCCGCTTTCACGGTCGGGTAAAGGCGTTGGCTGATGCTGCGCGCGAAGCCGGTTTGAAATTCTAAAGGTAAACAGGCATGGCGAACGTAGATCAAAATAGCTCGACCGATGGTCTCCAAGAGAAACTGGTTGCCGTCAACCGGGTTGCGAAAGTCGTAAAAGGTGGCCGTCAGTTTGGGTTTACCGCGCTGACCGTTGTTGGCGACGGAAACGGCAGAGTGGGGATGGGCTACGGTAAAGCGCGCGAGGTTCCGATAGCCATACAAAAGGCCATGGAGAAGGCGCGACGTGAAATGCTCTCGGTCGATCTGAAGGAAGGTACGTTGCATCATCCCGTCATCGGGCGACACGGTGCTACAAAGGTATACATGCAGCCCGCCTCAGAAGGTACCGGTGTTATCGCGGGCGGTCCCATGCGCGCGGTACTCGAAATGGTCGGAGTGCGTAACGTACTCGCGAAATGCGTTGGATCCAGAAACGATGGAAACGTGGTTCGTGCGACCTTGAACGCGCTTGGGAAGATGACCACGCCTGGCGCAGTCGCTGCGAAGCGTGGCAAGTCGGTAGAAGAGCTTTGGGGAAAATAGCCATGAGCGATCAGAAAACCGTAAAAGTAACGCTCCGGCGCAGTTTGAACGGACGGCTACGAAACCATATCGCGTGCGCGCGAGGGTTGGGGCTTCGTAAGCTAAATAGCTCTGCCGTTGTGATCGATACCCCCCAGAATCGGGGTATGATCAATAAAATTGCCTACTTGCTGAGTGTAGAGGAACTGTGAATATGCAACTCAATGCGATTAGCGCAGCACCGGGTAGCCGTCCCGCGCGTAAGCGGCTAGGGCGGGGTATCGGTTCTGGGCTAGGAAAAACGGGTGGTCGCGGTCACAAAGGCCAGAAAGCCAGGGCTGGCGGATTCCATAAAGTCGGGTTTGAAGGCGGACAGATGCCGCTGCAGCGTCGGCTGCCGAAAAGCGGGTTCAGGGCTCGCATGACCCGGAACTCCGCGGAAGTGCGACTCGGAGAACTGGCGAGTTTAGCCGCTGAAACTATCGACCTGGGCGTATTGTTCGCTGCTGGTCTCGTACCCGACGGTTGCCAGCGAGCAAAGGTTTTTCTCTCAGGTGAGATCTCACGCGCAGTTGTCATAAAAGGACTGGGCGTGTCCAAAGGCGCTCGTGCGGCAATCGAAGCGGCCGGTGGCCGAGTCGAGGAGTAAGTGGCTACTGCTAAGGCAAACTTGGGCGGCTCGTTCGGTGATATCGGTAAGATAGCCGAACTAAGGCAGCGCCTCATGTTCGTCGTTCTTGCGTTGATCGTGTACCGCATCGGGACGTTCATTCCCGTTCCCGGAATCAACACCGGCGCGTTCGCGGAGTTCTTCAACCAGCAGAGCGGTACGATCCTCGGTCTGGTGAATATGTTTTCCGGTGGCGCGCTCGAGCGCTTGAGTCTATTCGCGCTCGGTGTAATGCCGTACATCTCTGCTTCGATTATCATGCAGTTGATGTCCCTTGTGGTGCCGTCCCTTGAGCAGTTGCGAAAGGAGGGTGAAACGGGACGTAGAAAAATCACGCAGTACACGCGCTACTTCACGGTCATACTCGCGACATTCCAGTCAGTCGGGGTCGCGATAAGTCTTCAGGGTCAAAGCTTTGGAGGACTTTCCGTAGCGATTAATCCCGGTCCCACTTTCGTGTTTACGACGGTTCTTTCTCTGGTGACGGGAACGATGTTCCTGATGTGGTTGGGTGAGCAGATAACGGAGCGCGGCATTGGAAATGGTATCTCGCTTCTGATCTTTGCGGGAATCGTCGCGGGACTCCCGACGGCGGTCGCGGGTACGCTGGAGTTAGCGAGTACCGGGGAACTAGCGCCAGCATTCGTCATATTGCTGCTGGTCGTTGCGGTGTTGGTAACGTTCATTGTGGTGTTTGCCGAACGTGGCCAACGGCGAATAAGCGTTAACTATGCCAAACGACAACAAGGTCGACGCATATACGCTGCCCAGTCAACCCACTTGCCATTGAAATTGAATATGGCGGGTGTGATTCCCCCGATCTTCGCGTCTAGCATCATCCTGTTCCCGGCGACGCTCGGTCATTGGTTTGGTCAAACGGAAGGTCTCGGTTTGCTCCAAGACGTCGCGACGGCGTTATCGCCAGGACAACCGTTATACATACTGCTGTACGCGGCTGCGATCATCTTTTTCTGCTTTTTTTACACCGCGTTGGTTTTTAACTCGCGCGAGACAGCTGACAACTTGAAAAAGGCGGGTGCCTTCATACCAGGTATACGACCTGGAGATCAGACGGCAAAGTATGTGGACGGGGTCATGACGCGTCTGACGGCGGTCGGGGCGATCTACATCACGCTGATCTGTCTGCTGCCTGAGTTTCTCATTCTGACGTGGAACGTACCGTTTTACTTTGGGGGTACGTCTCTCCTTATCATTGTCATTGTGATAATGGATTTCATTGCTCAAACCCAATCGCACTTGATGTCACATCAGTACGAGGGTTTGATGAAGAAGGCCAACCTAAGGGGGCTTGGTCGGTCGGGAACGGTTCGTTGAAGCACTTTGGATTTTATTGAGGTTTAAGAGATGAAGGTTCGCGCATCGGTTAAGAAGATCTGTCGCGATTGCAAGATCATTCGCCGTAACGGTGTAGTCAGGGTTATCTGCAAGGACGTTCGTCACAAGCAGCGCCAAGGCTAGGGGCTTGCAAGGTTTACATTTAATGCATAGAATCCGCCCCCTTTCAACGGCGGCGGGTGTGGAGAAACTGAATGGCACGTATTGCAGGCATTAATATACCGGTGCACAAGCACGCGGACGTCGCGCTCACGGCGATCTATGGCATCGGGCGCCCGCGCGCTAAAAAGATATGCGTAGCGGCTGGTATCGAACCCACCGTCAAAATCAGTTCGCTCTCCGATGCGCAGGTAGAGGAATTGCGGACGCAGGTTGGGAAGTTTATCGTCGAGGGCGACCTGCGTCGTGAAGTGAGCATGAACATCAAGCGGTTAATGGACCTGGGGTGCTATCGAGGCATACGTCATCGCCGTGGATTGCCGCTTCGCGGACAGCGTACCCGCACGAATGCTCGCACCCGTAAGGGTCCACGTCGCCAGATCAAAAAGTAACGAAGGTTCTAGAACATGGCCAAACCGGCAGCCACTCGTACAAAGAAGAAAGTACGTCGCAGCGTCTCTGATGGCGTCGCTCACATCTTTGCTTCCTTTAACAACACGATAGTGACGATCACTGATCGCCAAGGCAATACTTTGTCGTGGGCGACGTCTGGCGGGTCGGGGTTTAGAGGTTCCCGTAAAAGTACTCCTTTCGCAGCGCAGGTCGCTGCAGAGCGTGCGGGAAACACCGCAAAGGAATACGGGCTGAAGAACCTCGAGGTCTGGGTGAAAGGTCCGGGACCAGGGCGCGAGTCGGCGGTACGCGCGCTGAATGCGGCGGGATACAAAATCGTGAGCATTACGGACGTGACACCGATTCCCCATAACGGCTGTCGTCCACCTAAAAAGCGTCGAGTTTAGGCTCGAGCCACCATCTTTCTGAGTTAGATCAAAGCTATGGCGAAGTATATCGGACCCAAATGTAAGCTGAGTCGGCGTGAAGGCACGGATCTCGGACTGAAAAGTAGAGCGCGCGCGCTCGATTCGAAATGTAAACTGGATAAACTCCCGGGCCAACATGGTGATCGGAAGACGCGGCTATCAGACTACGGGCTGCAACTCCGCGAGAAGCAGAAACTTCGGCGAATTTACGGCGTGCTGGAGCGACAGTTCCACAATTATTTCGTCAAGGCAGCCCAAGCAAAGGGCTCAACTGGGGAGAATCTACTGCAGATGCTGGAGACGCGACTCGATAACGTCGTATACCGCATGGGGTTCGGCGCGACACGAGCTGAAGCTCGGCAACTCGTGAGCCACAAAGCGGTCGTGGTCAACGGTAAGGCGGTCAATATTCCCTCCTATCAAGTGAGTCCAAGCGACACGATTGAGATCCGCGAGAAGTCGAAAAAACAGGTAAGGATTCAAGACTCATTGACCCTGGCGGAACAGTCTGGATTCCCGGAATGGGTCGACGTCGATGCGAAAAGCATGCGCGGGATTCTCAAGCGTGTTCCTGAGCGTTCCGATTTGCCTGCCGATCTCAATGAGAATCTGGTGGTCGAGCTGTACTCGAAGTAATTAAATTTACGGATACTCGCAAAATGTCGCTTAAAGTCAAAGAGCTGCTGAAACCCAATCAGATTGTGGTGCAGAACCTCGGGCCTAATCACGCGAAAGTCGTACTTGAGCCCTTGGAGCGCGGTTTCGGTCATACCTTGGGCAATGCTCTTCGGCGCATTCTTTTGTCGTCAATCCCAGGTTGCGCAATCACGGAGGCGCAAATTGACGGCGTCTTACATGAGTACACCAGTATCGAGGGCGTAAAAGAGGACGTTGTCGAGATCTTACTCAATCTTAAAGGCGTTGCAATCAAGATGCATGCCCGTGATGAGGCGGTCCTCAAGTTGAGCAGAAAAGGACCAGGCGCGATGACCGCGGGTGATATTCAACTCGACCACGATATCGAGGTTGTAAACCCTGACCATGTGCTTGCGAATCTGACCGCGGATGGTAAGGTTTCCATGACGATCAAGGTCGCGCGGGGTCGCGGCTACGAGCCCGCGATGGTTCGGCGCCAGGCTGAGGAAAGCCGCGAGATCGGGCATATGTTGCTTGATGCAAGTTTCAGCCCCATCAGTCGGGTGGCCTATACGGTCGAAAACACGCGTGTCGAGCAGCGGACCAATCTCGATAAGCTTGTTATTGAACTCGAGACGAACGGTACTGTCGATCCCGAAGAGGCGATTCGCGAGTCAGCCGATATTCTGCAGCAACAGCTTTCTGTTTTCGTTGATCTTGAGCGCCATGAGAAGCCCCAGCCGCGTAAAAAGGAAAGCGAGATCGATCCTTTATTGCTTCGTCCGGTCGACGATCTGGAGCTCACGGTTCGGTCTGCCAACTGCCTTAAGGCAGAGAATATCTTTTATATTGGTGATTTGGTTCAGCGCACCGAGGTTGAACTCCTTAAAACGCCGAATCTAGGTAAGAAATCACTCACCGAAATAAAAGAGGTTTTGGCGTCGCATGGTTTGTCAATGGGCATGCGACTCGAGAACTGGCCTCCACCTGGATTGGGCGATCGAGAGAAGAAGGCTTCCTAGAGCGCTAGGTTCCGCTATAAGGCAGTTAAAACCAAGGTTTATATATGCGACATCGTAACTCCGGGCGGACGCTGAGCCGCACAAGCGCGCATCGTACGGCGATGCTTAAGAACATGGCAAATAGCTTGTTTAAACATGAACTGATAAAGACGACGCTACCTAAGGCGAAGGAACTCCGTCGCGTGGCTGAGCCGCTAATTACGCTCGCGAAGCAAGATAATGTGCACAAAAGGCGTCTCGCGTTCGCTAGGCTTCGCGACTCGGAGACGGTGGGCAAGCTATTTACCGAACTCGGCCCGCGATACCTGAATCGTAGCGGCGGTTACTTGAGGATCCTTAAGTGCGGATTCCGTCCGGGCGATAATGCGCCGATGGCGTACGTTGAACTTGTTGACCGGCCGTTGAGCGAAGATGCGGCTGCCGGAGCGACTAAAGAGAAGTCGGATACCTAGACCGTCCCGTTTCAGTGCGTTGCCGCGAAAGGGGCCGGAGTGATCCGGCCCTTTTACGTTATGGGATTTGGTCTATTAACCTTGCGAATGCGGTATTTCCGGGTTTTAGGTGAGTGATTGCTACTGGGGCAGCTTGGGCCGGGGTTCCACCTCGGCCCCGTTTGGTCTCCACGTCTTAGCTGAGTCTCGGAGCTCGAAACAAGGGCGCTGTAGATTAAATGGCGGTGGCGCGGCGAGAACGGCATTTGGCGGGGCGTAGACCGACGAGCGCCCCGGCGAGGGCCACGGCGTCGCGCATCCGCACTCTGCCAGTGGTGTCCATCTTGCGGGGCGGTATCTTCTACATGAAAACTAGCGGTGTATTGCGAGGCCAACCAAAGGTATGGTTTGACGCATTGTAATAGAACCATCTGCGTTTGACCGGCCGAGCATTGGGAGCAAGTCGCGGATTTCTCGCGGTGTTTCCGGCTTGGGATTGAGGCGAATGTCGGTCTTGAGAACGCCTTGCGGATCGAGGTCCAGGGTGCCGACGGCGTCGATTGGTCCGTTTGCGCTGCTAAGCTGCCCCGTGATTTTGCCGGTGGCGCCAGTGAGTTTGAGCGCCAGCTCGCCGAGTTCGTATCGAACCGGCGCGGCGATACGGGCTGGGTCCCAGAGCACGATTCCAGATAGCGTTTCAATACGTTCGTGCTCCCAGAGCAGGCTATCGAAACGCGCCTTGATCTGGCCTTCAGGCGCAATCAGCATCGCTTCTGGGGCGATCGGTAGTGTGGCTAGCTCGCCATCAAATGTAACGTCCGTCGCGCTTAGGGTTTGGTCGCGATACACAATGAGGTCGCCCGCGAGGCGTAGGCCAGTGCGTGTTGCGGTGACGTTGATACCAAGACGTCCGAGGAGCAAGCTTGTGGGCTTTAATTTCCACTGTACCGCAACCTCGGGTAGGTTACGCCAGCGGACCGTGTCGGCCTGACCGCGCCAGAGGGTCCCGGTCACGGCTGATATCGATAGCTCCGCTGGTAGGGTTGCGTATTGAAGCACCCAGCGTGCGGGCACGGTCACGACGAGAGAAATTGCCAGAGCGATCAGGAACAGTGCGATGGCTTTGACCGAAAAGCTCATGTTCCGCGTACCAGCGTGAAGCGGGCATTGACGACGCCATCGGCATTGCCGCGGCTGGTATTGAATTCCTCGATCTCGGACCCGTGTTGTTGTTGCAGTAGTCCGACCCAACCGATCAGGGCATTGAACGGGGCGTCACGCAATTCTATGCTGATACGATCTCCGCCGAGTGGTTCAATGCGGCGAACGTGGTTGCGCAAACCGGTCTGATTGACGCTACTCTCGACGACGCCAATCAACGATCCGCCGGCGTCGGTGTTTCTAGTCGCGGCTGTATTACCTTGGAGGGCGCGGGCTTCCGTGCTCGCGTCGCGCATCCAGTCGAGTTGGGACTGTTGCGCAACACGCGCCATGCGGAGATCGCGCACTTGCCTCGCCATCGGTTCCCACAAGGTCAGGTAGATCAGCAGGATAAGCGCAACGGCGGCACCGAAACCAACCAGAATGCGCTCGCGTGGTTGCAGTTGTTCGAACCATTCGCGTGGGTTCATGCGGGGTTGCCCCTATTTTTATGGTGATCGGACGTCATGGCTGGCTGACCACCCGAATGCTCGCGCTGGCGCGATCCTTGCCGGAATCGGCGCCGCGCAGCTCCGCGCCAAGCCCGGTCTGGGCGCCGAGTTGTTGGGCGAGACCGTCGAGCTGAGTCAGATTGGGCGCGTCTAGCTTGATTTCGAGTTGCCCATTGCGATAACTAATCGCTTCTACGGTAACCTGCGGTGCTTGTTTGATCAGGGTGCCGCTGAGCGATAGCAGTTCCAGAAAGTTCGCACCGTTGCTTTGGCCGCCACCGCGAAGGGCCTTCAAGCGTTGTTCCATCTGCGCGCGTGGGTTGACGATCCGCTGCACGTCCGGAAAGGTTTGCTTGAGGATCTCCTCGTTTGCCTGCCGCAGGGTGGCGACGTTACGTTCCAGCCGTTGTCGTTCAAGAATCTGTGCGGTGTAAAGCATGCCGATAACAAGTCCAAGCAGAATCGCGGTCCAGCGCCAAGGTTCGAGGTGCTTGGCCCACTGTGTGGTGGTGGCGTATTCGGCTTGCAAGAGATTGAGCGTACGCCGAGGCTGCCAACCCTGTGCCCACAAGCGAAGTGGATGATCGTTGAATGCGCGCCTATTCAGCTCAAGCGTATCGGGCACGCTCAATCCACGTTCGGGCGCATCTGCTCGGTGCCACTCCTCGATGGTGGCGGGAGGGGGATACTGGTCGTACGCCGCCTCAAGCAGCATCGGCAGCGCGTCCACATCACACACGAAACCACTCGCCTCACCGACGCGGATTATGCCGCGAGACTCATCATGCCATACGCTCCACGCGTTCTCCTGAAGCGGCAGCAACAGTACGTCGGGCACGCAGTGTTGTGGACGAAGTCCGTGTGTGTGTAGCCGCGCAAGCCAACCGTCAAGCAGCGCCTTGCGAATCACGGCAACCTCGGTGGTACCGCCGTGGGTTTTTCCGAGCGCGAAGTGCAAGTGTTCCACGTCTTCGGCGAGTCGCTCTTCAAGCGCGTAGGGCACAGCTTTGCGTAACTTCGCGGTTTGCCGGGTCTGGATAGCGACCTGCGTCAGTAATACATGTTCAGCCGGTACGACCAGCGCTAATGGGCTACCGGCGATGTCGCTGGCTGCCTCGGCCAACGTGCCGGCGCGCACCCGCCCGGGGTTGCCGCCGGGCGCGACTTTCACCCAGACGGCGTGATCCGATTCGTTGTTGTCCAATTGAAGCAGGCAATATTCCATCGAGTTTCCGTAACGCGTCCGCCGGTCAGGGCGTGTTCAGGCTCCGTGCGACCACGCGCGGGCTTCCCCCGCGTGCGGCGCGGTGAATGATACTGTACGAGCGTTGTTCGGCGCGACCAATCCGCGCCGTCGCTTCGAGCAGGAAGTATTCGGTGTTGACGCTGATTCGTCCGAGCTTGTCATTCGGTATCAGGTTTAGTTGCTTGAACGCTTCCAGGTTGTCGAAGGGCCGTGCGTTCTTGACGGTGTCGAGCGCCGATCCTTCAAGCCCGAGTGCTTGCAGCGTCAAGTCAGTGGCGGTATTGATGTTGACGTTGCCAACGCCGGGAAACACGCTGACCGCGATGATCAGCGCGTTGGCCTGGGTGGGCGTCAGGTCGCGCAGCAGGCGCAACTCGTCCGGCGAGGTATAGCGCTGGTTGGCGGCGCGGTAGGGCGGGCTGGACGAAAAATAATAGTTGTCCTCGGCGCCCTGGTTACCCGTTGGCTCGGAGTCGGGATCGATCCAGTCGACGACCGCCTCGACCCGCTCAGGCGGGATTTCGAGCAGACCGAAAAGTGCTGCCAGCCGTTCTTGTGTCAGTGGATCAAGTTTGCCTCGGCTGTCGAATAGGCTGTTGATATTGATCCGGCTTTGGAGATCGGTGACACGGCCGGTGATGGTGCCGCCTTCGACCGGCAGCGGTGGTAAGTCCCGAGCCCAAAATTCGTCCAGGTGATCGACTTGATTGTTCTCGCGATCGCGTTGCAGCAGGATGAGCGCAAATTGCTCGATCCCGATCAGGTATTCATGCGCTTGATCGCGGGTGAATAGGTTGCCACTCTTGCGTATGCCCATTTGCAGCTGGTTGAGCATTGGCGCGGCCGCCGTGGTGGCCAGCGCGACGACCAATAACGCACTGAGCAACGCGACGCCGCGCGAGCGCCGCGGCGAAGCTCGGTCCCGCTCATGGTCACGGCGCATGGCCGTGCGCCTCTACCACGATCACGCGTTGGATTTCGCCCCAGCGCGTGGCTTGTAGCGTCAGTTCGACCGCGCGCGGGATGCCGGAGGGAGCTTCGTCCGGCGTTGTGGAGAGCGGCGGCCAGCGCTCAACCCAGCTGTGATCTTCGGCCATGAATCGTAGACCGAAACGCTCGATGCCCTCCAGCAGTCGGACTTCGACTGGTTCATCGTTCGGCCCTGCGTCGAGCGCCGGCCAGTATCCTCGCCAAAGGGTGTCGACTTCATGCCGGTAGTAGAGGCGCTGTAAGGTGCCGCGCATCTGCTGATTCGGATTGGGCCAGCCGCGACGGGTGAACTGCGCGCCGCCGTGGCGCGGGTCGGGGCTCTGCAATGCGGGTTGTTGGTCGCCGAATGGATCGCGTATCGGGCGGTCGGTTATCTGGCTGAGGTCCTGCGTCATGATGGCCATGCCGAGTTGGAGCGCCTCGAGTTCCGTGGCAGCGTCGCGGGTAACGTTGGCGGAGACGAGCACTGCGTTCAGCCCACCATAGGCTAACGCCGAGACGACCGCGAAAATACTGATGGCGATCATCAGTTCGAGCAGAGTGAACCCAGAATCGACCCTGCGGTACGCGATCACTGAGTCGTCTCCGGCGCGGGTTCGGTAGTTGGTGGTGCCTCGGGCGGCGGCGATTCGGGTGGGGTTTCGGCTGGCGGAGGCGTGGCTTCGTCACCACCGGGTGGGATTGGTGCAAGCTTGCTCGGGTCGCGCAGAAAGCCCGTTACAATGGCGATGCTAGTCTCGGCCGGATCGGTTTCGGTACGCACCCGGACGTCGACTCGGCGTAGCTCCGGTTCAGGCGTGTTGCTGACTGTGATCTCCCAGCGCCATGGGCGCTCAGCCAGCCGTTCACTACCTTCGGTTGTGCCGGGATCCGGCCATGCGTCACCCAGGCGTAGCTCGGCGAGTCGGTTCTGGGCGACCCAGTGGGCGAACGTCTTGTCTTGTAAGTACGCGGTGTTGCGGGTCATGCTGCTGGTGGTCTGGATGATCGCGGCCAATGCCAGCGCGAGTACCGCGAGTGCCAGGATGACCTCCAGCAGCGAGAAACCGTTTTGGCGCATCTCAGTGCTCGGTCGTGATCGGGCGACCGAGCAAATCGCGGCGCAGCGACAGTTCGGTATCAGGTTGTCCTTGCAGTTGAAGGCGGAGCTCGAAAGGCGTCATCTCGCCGCTGGCGAACAGGAATACCTGCGGACGCTCGGGCGGGTCGGCACGTAACGCCACATCCAGCCGTTCGAGTAACAGCGAGGCCTCCAAGCCTTCGGGCCAGATTCGCTCGCGTAACGCCTCGTCACTGCCTAGCGGCGCCCATTCGCCGTCGCGCAGCTCAAAAAACGCGTAGCCTTCGCGCCAGAACCCAACGCCATAGTTCCGTCCTTCAAGCAAGGCCTCGTCGCGTGCGAGATCAACCAGGCTGGTCAGACGTTGGCGCTCCTCCTGGACTGCCGTCGCCGGTCGGCTGCCGAGCCCAAGCACCGCAAAGCTGGTGATTATCGCCACGATGACCAGCACGACCAGCAGTTCCAGCAGCGTAAACCCGCGCGCGACGGGCCGTTCGGCGTCGGGTATGCGTAGCGACGACAGAGCCGATGCGGACATCCGTGCGGTGCGGCGCGTCTACCGCAGATCCCAATTGCCGATGTCCGCCGCAAGTCCCTCGCCGCCTGGCTGGCCATCCGAGCCAAGGGAATAGAGGTCGATTTCGCCGTTTTCGCCGGGACTGAGAAATTGGTAGTCGTTACCCCACGGATCCTGTGGCAGACGGTCGACATAGCCGCCCGGTTTCCAGTTACGCGGGACGGGGTCGCTGTTCGGTGGCGCGACCAAGGCTTGCAGACCTTGATCGGTGGTCGGGTAGGAGAAGTTGTCTAGTCGATACAGGTTGAGCGCGCTCTCAAGGGCGCGAATGTCTTGCCGGGCTTTAGTGACCCGGGCCTTGTCGGGGTTGTCCATGATTCGCGGCACGACCACCGCGGCGAGAATCGAGAGAATGACGACGACAACCATAACCTCGATCAGCGTGAAGCCGTGCGGTCGTTGCAAGGAGATGCGTTGAAGGTGTTGCATGCTGGGTAGACGGCGTGGGTGGAACAATTGCTTCAGGTTAGATTAGCTGGCCGCGTAAGTCCAAGACGCGGGTCACGCTTGGCTACGAAGCCGTGAATGACTCATTTCACGAGTTGGTTCAATTCGAATATCGGGAGCAGGATGGCGAGCACGATAACGAGAACGACCGCACCCATGATCAGAATCAACAGCGGCTCGAACAAGCTTAGTGCAGCCCCGATCAGGGTCGAAGTTTCCCGTTCCTGCTGATCGGCCGCGCGCGCGAGCATCTCTTCAAGCTTGCCCGAACCCTCGCCGCTGGCGATGAGATGAATCGTCATTGGCGGAAACAGACCACTGCGCTGCAGCGACGCCGATAGCGAGGCACCCTCGCGCACGCGCTCCGCGGCATCCTCGACGGCTTCGCGCATCGGCAGGTTCCCGATCACTTCGGCCGAGTTACGCAGCGCGGTCAGGATCGGCACTCCGCTCGCTGCCAGGATGCTCAGGGTTCTGGCGAAGGCCGCGGCGTTCTTGCCACGCAGCAGGTTGCCCACGAGCGGCACACTCAATGTGGCGCGGTCCACCTTGCGTTGAAACGCCGCCCGCCGATACATGCGACCAAACGCGAACCCCGCGAGCACCAGCAGCACCAGCACGTACGGTCCCCAGTTCTTGACCGCCTCGCTGACCGCGATCAGCATCCGCGTGAGTAAGGGTAGCTCGCCACCAATGCTGGTGAATACCTGTACCACTTGCGGCACGACATAGCCGAGCAAGCCGCTGACCACCGCGATCGAAATCACCGTCAGCAGGATCGGATAGATCAGTGCCGAGGTAATCTTTTGCTGCATCGCCTGCGAGTTCTCGGTGTAGTCCGCGAGCCGTTCGAGCACAGCATCGAGCTGGCCGGCGTGTTCGCCGGCAGCGACCGTGGCGCGAAACATGTTTGGAAATACCCCGGGAAACTGATTGAGGCTATCCGCCAGCGCGAATCCTTCAAGCACCTTGGCGCGCACGGCGGTGATCACACGCTTGATGGTGCTCTTGTGTGACTGGCGCGCGATCGCCCCGAGTGCCTCGTCGAGTGGTGTGCCGGCGCGCAACAGGGTGGCGAGTTGGCGCGTGAGTAGCGCCAGGTCATTGGCACGCAATCGCATTCGGTAGGTCCGGAGGCGACCGCCACCGCCGAGCGCCGGGCCTTCGCGAATCTCCTGGACCTCGAGCGGCGTGACTCCGCGCTCCCGCAGAAGCTGGCGAATCTGACGCGCGGAGTCGCCTTCGAGGATCCCCTTTTCCTCGCGCCCATTGGGTTTCAGTGCGACAAATTCGTAAGCGGGCATCGGAGCGTTAGGCGTCGCGGGTCACGCGCATGACCTCTTCGATGGAGGTGTAACCGGCGAGGATCTTGGCGATGCCGTCCTCCCGGATGCTGCGAGTGCGTTGCCGCGCATGTTGTTCGAGCTGATGTTCGCCGGCGCCATCGTGGATCAACGTGCGCAAGGTGTCATCGACGACGACCAGCTCGTAGATACCCGTGCGGCCGATATAGCCGCTCTGATTGCATTGATCGCACCCGCGCGCAGAGTGGATTGTCGGTGGATTGGTGGGCTCGACTCGAAGCAAGGCGCTCTCGCTTGGCGAGGCGCGGTGAGGGTGCTTGCAGTTCGGGCAGAGGCGTCGAACCAGGCGCTGCGCCAAAACGCCGATCAGGGACGATGAGAGCAGAAAGGGTTCAACACCCATGTCGCGTAGACGCGTGACCGCGCCAACGGCCGTGTTGGTGTGCAGGGTCGAGAACACCATGTGCCCGGTCAAGCTTGCCTGGACGGCGATCTCGGCGGTCTCCAGGTCGCGGATCTCGCCGACCATCACCACGTCCGGATCTTGCCGCAGGATCGCGCGCAGGCCACGGGCGAAGGTCATGTCGACCTTGGTGTTGACCTGGGTTTGGCCGATACCATCGAGGTAATATTCGACCGGATCCTCCACCGTCAGGATGTTGCGACTGTGGTCGTTGAGCTGGGTCAGCGCGGCATACAGCGTGGTGGTCTTGCCCGAGCCGGTCGGGCCGGTGACCAGAAAGATGCCATGCGGGCGATGAATCACCTCGTCGGCGAGCGTGAACACGTCGTGCGGCATTCCAAGCTGCTCGAGATTGAGCCGCCCCGCCTGGCGGTCGAGCAGGCGCAGCACCACCCGCTCGCCGGATCCGGAGGGCAGGGTGGAGATCCGCATGTCGATCACGTGGCCGGCGATCGAACGCGTAATGCGGCCGTCCTGCGGTAGACGCTTTTCCGCGATGTCGAGTTTGGCCATGACCTTGATTCGCGACACGATCAGCGGCGCGAGTTCGCGGGGCGGTTGCAGAATCTCGCGCAGGACGCCATCGACGCGGAGCCGCACCGCGAGCCGGTTCTCAAACGGCTCGAAGTGGATGTCCGACGCGTTTTCCTTGATTGCCTGGGTGATGATCGCGTTGATCAATCGAATGATCGGCGCGTCGTCCTCGGACTCCAGTAGATCCTGCGTCTCGGTCAACGATTGTGCGACCTGGGCCAGGTCGAACTCATCACCGAGATCTTGCACCATCGCCATCGCGCCGCCCTGGCCCTGGCCGTACAAACGCCCGAGCTGCTGATCGAACATGGCATCGCCCACCGCATGAACCTGCAAGGGTGTCGCGACAAAGCGGCGGATCTCGGCAAAAGTCTCCGGGCGGAGCGGTGGTTTGTAGACCATATGCATCCGTCCCTCGGGATCCTCGCCGACTGCGATGCCGTGGCGTTTGGCAAAGCCGTAGGACGGCTGCGCATGGCGCAGCGACGGTTGCAAGGGTAGCAACGCGTCAGTCATCGCCGATCACCGCAGTAGGCGACGTTGTCCACGCCAAGGCGAAAAATAATCCGCGACCGGCACGGCCGCTGGTGATTCGCGAGCACCGAGCTAACCACCCTCGCCGGGAAGCTGAATGATCAACGGGTTGGGGCCAGGCAACTGGGTGATCAGATCATCCAGGTCCGGAATCACGGCGGCGGAGTCTCGGATAAGGCCGCGGTTTTGCAAATTCGCGTCCAGTTGGCGAGCACGAAACGCGGTGTACTTGCGCTCGGTATAGGCGTTCGCGGTCGCGGTGTCCTGCAAAATCGCGGGACGGATGAAGACCATCAAACTCTGCTTGGTTTTTTGCGTGTTGTCGTAGCGAAACAATCGGCCGAGCACGGGGATGTCGCCCAGCAGCGGCACTTTTTGCTGCGTGTCCTTGAAGCTGTCGTCGATCAACCCACCCAGAATAATGACCTGGCCGTCGGCGGCCATCACGGTGGTTTTTATCGAGCGTTTATTGGTGATCAAGTCCGACGCGCCGGCGCTGCTCGCGGCGAGACTGGAGCTTTCTTGTTCGATCTCCAGCTTGATCGAATCGCCTTCATTGATCTGTGGTTTTACCTTGAGCGTGAGGCCGATGTCCTGGCGCTCGATCGTCTGGAACGGATTGACGATACCGGTGGCGCTGGTGGTCGTGCCCGCGTTGGCGAACTGCCCGGTGATGAACGGCACGTTTTGGCCGACCTTGATCTCCGCGTCGACGTTGTCCATCGTCACCAGGGTTGGGGTCGAGAGAATGTTGGTGGCGGCGTCGCCCGAAAGGGCCTTCAACAATAATCCGAAATTGGTACGGCCCTCGCGCAAATCGGCTACCCCGAGAAACGCCCCATTGCCGAGCAGGGTCGGATTCTGCGCGATCGCGAGTAGCGAGCTCAATGAGGTGCCGGTGCCGCCGAAGTTGGTAAAGCCGACCGGTGCCGCCTCGTCACCGGAGGCGCCGTTCACAGCGAATTGCAGGCCGAGTTCGTTTGCTACGTCGACCGAGACCTCGGCGATGATGGCCTCAAGCAGGACTTGGGCACGGCGAATGTCGAGCTGAGCGATAACTTGACGCACTTCCTGTTGCACCGCGGGTGGCGCGGTGATCACCAATGCGTTGTTCGCCGGGTCGGCTTGCACCTCGAGTTCGCGATCCGGATCGCTGCCACTGACTGGGGCCTGTGTCGGTGCGTTGGTGTCGCCGCTGCCCTGAGCCGCGGTCGTCGTTGATCGAGTGGTGCGGCGGGTCGTGCTGGTGGTGCTGGTGCCGCCGCGTCCGGTAAGGATTTTCACCATGTCCTCCGCCTTCGCGTATTTCAGAAAGACCACCTGGGTATCGCCCCCAATGGCGACCGGGGTATCGATGTGCGCAATGATGCCGCGAAGTCGTAACCGAGAGGATTTGTCGCCGCTCAACAGAATGCTGTTGGTGCGCTCGTCGGCGGTGATGACCGGCGCGCCCAGACCGCCTGCCTGAGCAGCCGCCTGAGGCCCGGCGCCGCGTTGTAGCTGGTTGAGTGTGCGCGCGACATCGGCCGCGGCGGCATGGTCAAGCTTCACCAGCTCGATGTCGTCCTGGTCGGGGCGATCGATCCGGCGAATAATCTCGGCCATGCGCTTCACGTTGCCTGCATAGTCCGAGATCAGCAAAGTGTTGCTTGGCTGGAATGCAGCCAATTGGCCTTGCTGCGGAATCAGAGGACGAAGTATTGGAACGAGCTGCGCCGACGGCACATGATTGACTTGAATGACCTGGGTCACGATCTCGTCGGTACCCTGCGCGCCGGGGGTTGACACCGTGGGTACGGGGCCTTGTTTGGCATTGACGTCCGGTACAATCTTGATGACCTCGCCCGCGGGCACGGTGGCATAGCCATGCACTTGCAGCACCGACTGAAACACCTCGTAGATCTCATTGGCCTTCATCGGCTTCGACGAGATGACCGTTACCCGTGCATTGACCCGCGGATCGACAATGAAGTTCTTGGCTGTGATTTCGGATACGGTGTCGATCAAAACCCGAATATCAGCATCCTTGAGATTGAGGGTCGCCGAACCGATCGCGTCCTGAGCGGCGGCATTGGACGGCGTGCCGCCGATGCATAAAAGGCTGAGCCATGTTGCCACCAGCCTGGATGTCCACGTCATAAGCTTGCAATCTCGTTCAAGTAAGTTACCTGGCGCGTCCGGCGCGCCGCCATGTTAAGCGATTTGCCGCGGCCTGGGCAGTCGCCGAGCCAGAAGGCCTGGTATTTCGGATCGCGCTCAGAATGAATGGGAGATTTCGAACGACTGGCCATTGCGATTGACGGTAATCGAGATTGACTGGGCCTGACTGAGTTGCTGTAGGGCCTGGATGCCCTTTTCGGGCCTGTCGATGATCAGGTCGTTGACGCGTGTGACGATATCGCCGGACTGGAGATTCAACTCGTCGAACAGCGGGTGCTCCTGACGCTTGGTCAGGCGGTAGCCGACGAACTGGTTGTTTTCGTATGCCGGCGCGACTGCAACGAGTTGTCCGAGTCGGGTCGGGTTTGACAGCATTTCCTGGCGAAACGTCGCGATATCCTGCGCGGGCGGCGTGGTCGGGGGCGTCGGTTGGGCGGGCCTGGCCGTCTGGGGCGGTCGCGCCGCGCTGGATTGCCCGGCCGAAGGTGCGTTACTCGGTAGGCGCAGGGTTTCGAATCGGCCGCCGCGTTCAAGCATGACGCGATCGGCGTGCACGGCGCTCAGTTTGGCGTTGCCGGGCACTATGTCACCGACCTTGAAGAGCTTTTCGGCGGCACCACCCGCGCCGATCAACGCAAGTCCGCGCGTTTCATCCGCAAGCGCGTAGATCCCACTCAATTTGAGATTGAGTTGGGTCTCGGGGGCATCTTCGGGTACCGCGTTGGACTGAAGTGCCGCGATGCCAAACAGGTCGAGTTGACTGATTCGGGTTGCATAGTCCGGTGTGGCGGCTTGGCGCTGCGCGATGTCGGCGATACGGATTTGGCTGCTCGGCGGCAGCGGTGGTTCGACGATCGTCCAAATCAACGCTGCGCTCTGCCATGCCAGCGCGACTAGTAGTAGCGCCGAAAGCACGCGCGGCGTGTTTTGTATGAGCTGCCGTACCCACGGCAAGGCGAGCCAGTCGTTGAGTTCGAGTGCCGGATTCACGGGAAGAGTGATTTCGGTCGTGGACGTCGCGGCATGATAACCGAAGTTGAAATTAACGTTGTGTGAATTCGGTTCCTGAATGGTCGGGCCAAAATCGTGTCTACTTGAATTTCGCGGCGAGCGACCAGACTTAATGATTAGTCGCGCGGAACTCGTGTCGCGATACTTGAAACGGATCGATAGGGTGGAAGCAGTATGGCAATGAGTATTTCAGCCAAGTTCAATGTCGGGCAAGTGGTTCACCATCGTCAGACGGGCAACCGCGGCGTGGTCGTGGACGTCGATCCCAGATTCCAAGGCCAAAGTGAGTGGTTGGATGGCCAGGATAGCCGGGCGACGAAGCGCGACGATCCTTGGTACTACGTGCTTGTGGATGGGCATGATGCCGCCGCGTACGTCGCGGAGATCGAATTGCAGGCGGACTTCGCGCCGCTGCCAATCAAGCATCCCTACCTAGCGAATTATTTTGAGGCATTTGAGGACGGGCTCTATCGGACGCGACGCCTGATCAATTAGATACGCGTGATCGCGACGGCGACGGCACGGGGTTATCCGCATCGTCGCCGCAGCGCGAGGCATGAGATGGTCATGCCATATCTTTGAGTCTTTTCAGTGCGGTGACTTTGACCGCTCGACGTGCTGGTTTTGCCGCGATCGTCATTTCGGCGCCGGTGAAAGGGTTGACGCCCTTGCGTTCCTTAGTGGCGGGCTTCTTGATGACCCGCAGCTTGAGCAGACCGGGCAGGTTGAAAACACCGGGTCCGCGTGCCTTGAGGTTCTTCTCGATCAATGCCTCCAATGAGTCGAATACAGCCGTGACGTCCTTGCGGGTCAGGCCGGTACCTTCGGAGATATGGTTAAGAATTTCGCTCTTGGTCATCGGCTTTTTAGCGGCGGCTGGCTTTTTTGCGGCGGCGGGTTTATTCGCGGCGGCGGGCTTCTTGGCGCTGGCCATCAAGTGTTCTCCTTGTTCGTGGCGTTTGTTGGTGGTGGGCCGGGTAGTCGCTCGATTGGATTCGAGGCGATGATGCCTTGGGTCGGTTATCCTTGCGCGCGATGCCTCGCGATGACGCGCGCATGCGCATTCTGATTCCTTCTGGTTCCTCGGGCTCCCGTCTCGTAAGCTGCCCGCGCTTGCGGTCGCGTGGGCTCGAAACCTACAGTGTGTATTGTAACGGGATTTTTGGAATTGTCTGGATGAAATACGCACTTGTTTTTGTGAGCGTGTTTGAGTTGTTCGGCGCGAGGTTGGACGTGAATGGCATTTGAGAACAGCGTCATTACCGCCTTCGTGGTTGGCTTGCTGGGTGGTGTGCACTGTCTCGGCATGTGCGGCGGTATCGTTGGGGCATTGTCGCTGGGTACGCAATCCTCGTCCGGCGCGAGCCCATTCAGGATCCGATTCGTCCTGATTTTGTCGGCGTACAATCTGGGGCGGATTCTCACCTACACGCTAGTAGGCGCGATGGCTGGCTGGTTGGGGGCCGCGGCGCTTGATCTGGCCAGGTTGAACGCAACCCAGCATGGGTTACTGCTCGTTGCTGGCGTGTTCATGGTGCTGCTCGGGCTCTATCTCGGCGGTTGGTGGTTGGGGTTGCTACACGTTGAGCGCTTTGGTGGGCGATTGTGGCGCCACATCGAACCGTTGGGGCGGCGTTTGTTGCCGATTCGCTCGCCCGCGGGGGCGTTTGGACTGGGTTTGGTCTGGGGATGGTTGCCGTGCGGATTGGTCTACAGCGTACTGATCTGGGCGCTGGCGTCCGGGAGCGCCTCGCAAGGTGCGTGGCTGATGCTTGCCTTTGGGCTCGGTACGTTGCCCAACCTCTTGCTGATGGGTGCCCTCGCCGGATGGTTGACTCAATTTATACGTAACACCGCCGTGCGTCGCACGGCGGGCGGTTTGGTCGTGGCGCTCGGTCTGTATCAGATCGCGTTGGCGGCCGGATTTACTCCGTGAAGAACTGCTTTTGAAACTTGACTGTACCTACTTCCGTGCCGGATCGATGCGCTGAGATCTGAAAATTCAGAAGTTCCTGATTCGCAATCGGGAACTCCGCAATGTAATACACCGCGCCACCGTCCTCTAGTTTACGCAACTTGATCGGTTTGACTTGCTGGTAGACATTGACCGCGGTAGCGCTTAACTCCGCTTCGATCGGTTTGGGCAAATCCGCGCCGGTTTGTTCGGTGAGGGTGACGTTGAGCACCCCGCGGTTTTTGCTGCGCTGTATGCCGTAGGCATTTGCCACTTGCGGACTCAGAAAGTCGGCACTGAACGCGCTGTAATGCAGAGTGTAGTTGCCGAATGTTTGCTGATCCGCGATCGCGACCGAAAATCCCAGGGTGCCGATGGCTGCGGCCAGATACACGAGGCATGATGAACAACAAGGCTTCATGTTTCAGTCTCCTAAGGTGGGTGTACGGGCGGCACGTCAACGTCCGAGGTATCGAATCGTGCCCTCGGTGTGTCGCCTGAGTATAGGAGGGAACTCGCGAGTCCGCTTCAAGCGGCTAGGCGCGCGAAATCGCTGGAACGATCGATGGTTTGCGCGAAACCATCCGCGCGTGAGGCATGGATCCGGCACTTGGTTTCATCGTGTCGACGCGTCGCGATCGATGCGCGTTCGCGGACAAGTGCGATCAATTCGGTCAGAATCGGGGTCAGGCTCCCGATGGTCTACCCGGATTGTTTGGATCGCGTGCTCGCCGGAGATTGTTGCGATTCAACCGGTGCCTGTGGTTCCCTGCGTTTTCATGAGCGCCGATGATGAGCGGCGGAACAAACGCAGCTGGGGACTTTCTAACAGTGCGACCGGATCGTTTGTCGGTCTCGGTTCAATATGGGGATTACGATGAGTTGGTTCTTGCTTGGATTTGTTGTCGCGTGGGTACTCGAGTGGTTGGCGTACACATTCTGGTGGAAAGCCAGGGTTACACCACGAGTGTTCCCCACTTCTGCCGTGGGCTCGGATGAAGTCGAGCGCTTGCTTAAGGAAAGGGATCAGGCGCGGGAACAGTTGAGCGTGCAAGGGGCGGAACTAAAGGCGCTGCGCGCGCAACTCGCGACCGCACTTGAGACTAAGCAGAGTGCGCCGGAATCGGTTGCCGAGTCAATGGAAGTCGTTGTCTCGCGGGTAAGCGAATCGGTGCCGGAAACGGCGACATCGGTCTCGATGGTGGGCCGAGAATCGGGGCCGGGGCTCACCTCCATCAGCGGCATCGGGCCAAAAACGCGGGACGTATTGCATAGCGCGGGCATTTCGACGCTCGACAATATCGAAGCCGCCGGCGCGTCGGCGTTGAAGGCGATCCTGGAGCGCGCCGGGCAGCGCTTTGCGCTGATCGATCCCACCAGTTGGCCGGATCAGGCACGTCTTATTAAGGCGGGAGACGCCGACGGACTCAAGCTGCTTCAGGATTCCTTGAAGCGGTAATACATTGGGTGAGTGATGTAGTAACTGCGGTTTCAATAATCAACTAACTGTAAGGTGAGGAAGTATCGTGAGTATTATCAAGGAATTCAGAGAGTTCGCGGTCAAGGGCAATATGGTCGACATGGCGGTCGGCATCATCATTGGCGCTGCGTTCGGCAAGTTGATCAACGCGCTTGTCGGCGATTTGATCATGCCGGTCATCGGGCTGGTCATGGGCGGAATTGACTTCAATCAGTTGTTCATCAATCTCGGTGGAGGTGGCTTTGAAACGCTCAAGGCGGCGGAAGAAGCGGGCGCGCCGGTGCTCAAGTATGGAAGTTTTCTGCAGACGGGCCTCGATTTCCTGATAATCGCCTTCGCGGTGTTCATGTTGGTGAAGGTTATCAACAGGCTCAAACGACAACAGGCGGAGGCTCCGGCAGGGCCGAGCGAGGAAGTGAAGTTGCTGTCCGAGATTCGTGATGCGTTGAAACGGAAGTAGTGCGCCAACCTGCGTCGGCGGATTCCGCATCGAGTGCGGAGTCTGTCGAGGCGTTTTTAGCTTATTTCTCTTGACATTGCCCCAGGATTGTAAGTCGGCGTCTGTCATAACTTGGGGGAGAATGGCTACGCAACATTATGTTTTAGCGCGAATTTCCGCGATTAATGATGTATTTTTCGCGTTGCGCATCTCCTTCACAAAGGAAATTAAACAAAACTCGCAAGTATGTAAAAATTTTTCATAAATTTTTACAACTCCGGTCACACTTTTGCTATATATATAAACTCTCACAAATTGCAACCTGGAAAGGGGGTTTGCCAATGAAACTGTATCAAGTCACAACTGCCGCGTCGTTGTCGTTGCTGGTAGCCCTGGGGAGCGGCTGCTCGACAACCCAGACGCCGATGACCACCGCAGCCGCGGAAAAGGAATACGAAGCTAAACTGCGAGCTCTGCAGGAGCGCGAATCCCAGTTGGCGTCGCGCGAGCGCTCGGCCGAACGCGCACCGGTCGCGGCGGCTCCGGCGCAAGTCACCATGTCGGGTGACGAAATGCTGCCACCCAACGCCAAGACGGGCGAATGCTATGCCCGGATCTGGATTCCGCCCCAGTTCAAGACCGTTACCGAGCAAGTGCTGCAGAAGGCCGAGGGCGAAAAGATCGAGGTCGATCCGGCCCAGTACGAGTGGAGCACGGAACGCGTGCTTGTCAGCGATGCCGCGGAACGGCTCGAGACAATACCCGCAACCTATAAAACCGTATCCGAGCAGGTGCTGGTGCGTAGCGGCGAGCGATTCTGGACGTTCGGAACGGGCGGACCGCAATCGGCCAAAGGCCCCAACGCCAAGGTCGCCGACGCGACCCGTTTGAACATTGCCAAGTCCAACGGCGTTCCGGAGAACGCGCAGATCGGTCAATGTTTCGCCGAATACTATATCCCAGGGAAGTACGGCACCAAGACCGAGCAAGTGCTCGCGTCCGAAGGCTCGCAGAAGATCGAAGTCATCCCGGCGAAGTACGAGAACGTGACCGAGCGCGTGATGGTCAAGGGACCTTCGGAGCGTGTCGAAACCGTTCCCGCGCAGTACAAGGACGAGACCGAGCAGGTTTTGGTCCGCGCGGCGCATACCACCTGGCAGATCTCCGAGTGCTCTGGCGGTGCGTGCGAACCCGGGCAAATGCCTAATCGTGTGCAAGGCGTGGCCGAGCGCATCGATAATGCGACCGGCGAGATCATGTGCTTGGTTGAGGTGCCAGCCCAGTATCGCACCGTCACTAAGCGCGTGATGGTCAGCCCACCGACGACCCGTCGCATCGAGATCCCGGCGGAATACAAGACAGTGACCATTCGCAAGATGGTGACGCCGCCGCAGGAGCGCGCGATCGAAATCCCGGCCAAGTACCAGACGGTCAGCCG
>JBHJOI010000064.1:0-12388 GCA_050329935.1 Thiotrichales bacterium
ATCGGCGGTCGGCAACCGCAATTCCGGGATCGCGCTGGCGGTGGCTTCAATCTCGCCGGGTTGCAGGAGTTTTTGCATCGCGATTTACCGTTGTTGATTATTAATACTTCTAGGTGAGCGGGGGTGGAAGGTCAACCCGTTAGGCAAACCGCGATTGATCGCGTTGGGTCGCGCTCAGCGAAACGGCCTTTGCGCGGTCGTGGTTTGGTCTCGGCACGGGCTCGTGTGCGGCGGCCCCATCCTGCCTGATGATCAGGGGCAGGTCTTGTTGAAATCAAACAAAATACCGGCGACGACCACCGTCGTTGCCGTCGCCGGTAACGCCGATGTCAACCGTTGGAACGGGTGACGTCCTTGAACCACGCGCGATGGTGCTGTTTAGCCCAGGCGCGGGTGACGGTGCCATACCACATCGCGCGGACCGTGCCTTTTACCCAGATCGCGGCATACACATGGACGAAAATCAGGCAGATCATGACCACTGCCGTCAGCGCGTGGAGCAGTGAGGCGAGGCGAATCGCGTCAACCGGGAAGCTGAAATAGCTGCGCCACATCACGAGCCCAGAGACCAGCAGTATCACCACGCACACCGCGAGCAACCAGAACATCAGCTTTTGCCCGCCGTTGTACTTGCCTTGCTCGGGCATCGTGTGGTCGCTGCCCGCGAACATCTCGCGCACGCGCCGCAGCCATTGCCAGTCCACCGCACGCATCGTGTTGAGGCGCGCGAAACGGAAAAACATCGCGATAAACGCCGCGGTGAGGACGATGCCGACGAACGGGTGCAGGATGCGGGTCCAGGTGCCGCCGCCGAACAGCATCGTCAGCGGCCAGAACGCAGGATGAAACAGCGCGAGGCCCGAAAGGCCAAGCAGAATGAAGCTGATGCCGACCACCCAATGGATTGCGCGCTCGCCCGCGGTGTAGCGAACCAAGTCTCTGGGATCGCGTCTCATGCGTCTTCCTCCTCTTTTTCGATCTCTTTCGAGACTTCATTCGGGCCTTTCATCACGTAGTGGAACAGGCTGGTCAATGCGACCAGCGCCATGCCGGCGGTGGCGAGCGGCTTGGCGATGCCTTTCCAGAACTCGACCAGTGGGCTCACCTCGGGATCCTTCGGCAGCTCGTACAACTCCGGCTGGTCGGCGTGTTGCAGCACGTACATCACGTGCGTGCCGCCGACGCCCGGTGGATCGTAGAGCGCCGCCTTCTGGAAGCCGCGTTCCTTGAGGTCGACCACGCGGTCCTCGGCGTAATGGATCATGTCGTCCTTGCTGCCGAAGGTGATCGCGCCGGTCGGGCAGGTTTTCACGCAGGCCGGTTCGAGGCCCACGGCCACGCGGTCGGAGCACAGCGTGCATTTGTAGGCCTTGTGGTCTTTTTGCGAGATGCGCGGAATGTCGAACGGGCAGCCGGTGATGCAGTAGCCGCAGCCGATGCAGTTTTCCTGGTGAAAATCGACGATGCCGTTGCTGTATTGCACGATCGCGCCGGGCGCCGGGCAGGCCCTGAGGCAGCCCGGATCCGCGCAGTGCATGCAGCCGTCCTTGCGGATCAGCCATTCGAGCCGGTTGGGTTCCGGTTCAACCTCGTAGAACCGCATCAAGGTCCACATCCGGTCGTCGAGATCCGAGGGATTCTCGTAGACGCCAACATTGCTACCGAGGTCGGGGCGCAGGTCGTTCCATTGCATGCAGGCGACCTGGCAGGCCTTGCAGCCGATGCACTTGGAGATGTCGATCAACTTCGCGACCGGCAGCGTTTGCCGCACCCCCGGCGGCGCCGTGGTGGTGGCGGAACGGGCTTTGATATCAAGTGATTGCAGTGCCATGTTCCACCTCCCTCACACCTTTATGAGATCGACCAGAAAGGCCTTGTACTCGGGCGTCTGCGAGTTGGCGTCGCCGACGAACGGCGTCAACCGATTCGCGAGGTAACCCTTGTTCGCGACCCCGACGAAACCCCAGTGAATGGGCACCCCGACCGTGTGCACGCGCTGGCCGTTGACGTCGAGCGCGCGCATGCGTTTGGTGACGACCGCCGTGGCCCACACCGCGCCGCGGTTGGAAACGACCTTGACCCGGTCGCCGTTCGCGATCCCCTTGGTCTTTGCCAGTTCCTCGTCGATCTCGACGAATTGCGAGGGTTGCATGATCGAGGTCGAGAGCACGTTCTTGGTCCAGAAGTGCTGGTGCTCGGTGAGCCGGTAGGTCGTCGCCGCGTAGGGGAACTTGTCCACCTTGCCGAGTTGTTCAAGGTCGGTCTTATAGATCCGCGCCGCCGGGTTGCTGGTCGCCCTGGGATTCTTCGGGTGCAGCGGATTGAGGCCGAGCGGGGTCTCGAACGGCTCGTAGTGCTCGGGGAACGGCCCTTCGGCCATGCCCTTCAGTGCGAACAGATGGCCCACGCCGTCGGGCAGCATGATGAACGGCCCAACATTCTGTTCCGGCGCGGCGTCGGGCCGCATGTCCGGAACGTCGTTGCCCGCCCACTTCGCGCCGTCCCAGGCGATGAGTTTGCGCTTGCCGTCCCAGGGCTTGCCGGCGGGGTCGCAACCGGCGCGGTTGTAGAGCACGCGCCGGTTGGCGGGCCACGAGTAACCCCAGTTCGGGTAGACCCCGAGGCCGGACGGGTCGCTCGTTTCGCGGCGCGCCATCAGGTTGCCGGCCTGCGACCACGAGCCGCAATAGAGCCAGTTGCCGGCCGCGGTGGAGCCGTCATCGCGCAATTGCCCGAATCCGGCGAGCTGCTCGCCCGCCTTGACCAGCACCTTGGTTGCGTCCTTCGGGTCGGTGAGGTCCGCGAGCGCCTTGCCGGAGAACTCGCGGGCGATGTCCTCGGGCGCTGGCGTGAGCGGGTTGCCGTAATTCCAGGTCAGGTTCAGCACCGGATCGGGGAAGGCGCCGCCGTCCTTCTGGTACATCGCGCGCAGCTTGTTGAAGAGGCCCGAGAGGATGTCGATGTCGGTCTTCGCCTCGCCGGGCGGTGGCGCGGCGGCCCAGTGCCATTGCAGCACGCGACCGGAATTGGTGTAGGAGCCGGTGTCCTCGGCGAAACAGGTCGCCGGTAACCGAAACACCTCGGTCTGAATGCTGGCCGGGTCGACGTCATTGTAGTCGCCGAAGTCGCGCCAGAATTCCGAGGTTTCGGTCACCAGCGGGTCGATCACCACGAGGTACTTCAGTTTCGACAGGCTTTCGCCGACCTTTTGCACGCAGGAGACCGCCGCCAGCGGGTTGAAGCCCTGGCAGATGAAGCCGTTCATCTTGCCCTTGTGCATCAGCTCGAACATCGCCAGCACGTCGTAGGCGGCGTCCTTTTTTGGCAGCCAGTCGTAGCTGAAGTCGTTCTCGGCGGTCGCCGCGTTGCCGTACCAGGCCTTCATCAAGCTCGTGTGCCATTTCGGGAAGTTCTGGGTGAACGCCATTTGCCCCGGGCGCAGCGGTTTGCCGGTGCGTTTGGTCAGGTACACCTCGCGGGTCGGGTCGGCGTCGGTGGGGGCGCCGACGTAGCCGGGCAGGTTGTCCGAGTACAGACACATGTCGGTGATGCCTTGCACGTTGGCGTGTCCGCGCAGCGCGTTGACGCCGCCACCGGCGCGGCCCATGTTGCCGAGCAGAAGTTGCACCATCGCCATCGCACGGATCGTCTGCGAGCCCGTGGTGTGCTGGGTCCAGCCGAGCGCGTAGAGGATCGTCATCACCTTGTCGGGACTTGACGTGTCACCGATCATCTCGGCGATCCGCAGGAACGCATCCTTCGGCGTGCCGCAGATTTGATTGACCACTTCCGGGGTGTAACGGCTGTAGTGCGCCTTCATCAACTGGTAGACGCAGCGTGGATCCTGCATCGACTCGTCAACCTTGACGAAGCCGTCGTCGCCGAGCTGGTAGTCCCAGCTGTCGCGGGCGTAACTCCGCTTCTCGTCGTTGTAGCCCGAGAAGATGCCGTCCGTGAACTCATAGTCATCGCGTACCAGGAAGGTCGCGTTGGTGTACTGGCGGACATAATCGTGGTGAAGCTTGTCGTTGGCGAGCAGATAGTTGATCAACCCGCCGAGGAACGCGAGGTCGGAGCCCACTCGCAACGGCGCGTAGACATCGGACACCGCGGCCGAACGGGTGAAACGCGGGTCGACCACGATCAGCCGCGCCTTGCGGTGCTGCTTGGCCTCGGTGACCCATTTGAATCCACACGGGTGTGCTTCGGCGGCGTTGCCGCCCATGATGAGCACGAGATCGGCATTCTTGATGTCGACCCAGTGATTGGTCATGGCGCCACGGCCGAACGTC
Organism: Thiotrichales bacterium; assembly: GCA_050329935.1. GTDB lineage: Bacteria > Pseudomonadota > Gammaproteobacteria > UWMA-0217 > UWMA-0217 > CAYSFW01. Next base: position 4,293 of record JBHJOI010000064.1, read on the forward strand.
GGGGCAAGACTTGCCACCGTCGGGGCGTGTCAGATCCTCGCTTGGGTGTCGATGCCCACCATGCCGAGACCCCGTCCCACCTTCACGGTGAGATAGCCGGCCTCGTTGCTCGCAGCACTGCTGGCCAGGATCCCTGTGGTGTTCCAGCGGTTGACCGTCACGCCGTTGGCGTTGGTGGTGATGAAGTTCGCATCGCGATCCGCCTTCATGTGTTTGGCGACGCGGGTGAAGGCTTCATCCCAGGAAATCCGCTGCCATTCCGTCGCGCCCGCCGCGCGGTACTCGGGGAACTTCAGCCGATTTTCGCTCTGCACGAAATCGAGCAGGCCGGCCCCTTTCGGACACAGCGTGCCGCGATTCACCGGATGGTCCGGATCGCCCTCGATATGGATGATCTCGGACTTGGCGTTCTTCGCCTTGCTACCGAGGCTATAAATGATCAAACCACAACTGACCGAGCAATACGGACAGGTGCTGCGGGTTTCGGTGGTGCGGGCGAGCTTGAAGGCTCTAACCTCGGCCAGCGCCGCGGTGGGCGAAAAGCCCATCAACGCCAGGCTGGACCCGCCCACACCGGCCGCGCAGATCTTGAAGAACTGGCGTCGGGTGATATCCATCGCTCCTCCGGTGGTGATTGCGTGAACTTCATCGATTAGCCTCTAGCAAACACCATGCCGGTTGGCAGGATTTAATCACTGCAAGTAGCTGATATGCCGAGCGTGGTACGGAGTGTTCGATTCGATGCCCGTCGCGCTGGCGGCGTGGAACAGAGTGTTTCATCGTCACACAAGCGCCGGTTAACTCAGTCCGGAGGGCACGTGAAACCGAGGTCGCGATCCATGCAAGCGAGAGGCTTTCTGTCCAACGCGAAGTGTCCCAATCGGGCACACGGGCGAGTGAACGTGGATTTTCCGGTCCGAATGATCGACTCGCTGGGCAAAGAAGCTCGTCGCATGGACGTCATCCGCGAGTCGATCGGAAAAGTATGGTCGGCGGAGAGGCTTGAAGTCGTCGCGGTGAAGACGTTGCTCGCGAAGGCGGATGGCTGAAGTCAGGGTGCCCTTATTTCCAACTTGGATCGGGTCTGAACGGGAGCAAGGATTCGACCGGAGGAATGAGTCCGACGCGCTGTTAGAGTAAGGGCGCCGCTCCCAGCGCGCTTCAATACTCCGGCTTCGGCAACCGCGCCGCCAGCGCATCCCAGGCGATGACGACACCCGGAAGTACGCCGATCGCGGTTTCACCGGCGAGTTCCTGCACGTCGGGCTTGCCGTATTCCATGCCGTTCAGGCGGTAAATGGTGACGACGCGGTCCATTGGATGCACCAGCCAGTATTCCATGGTCTGTGCCTCGTCGAGCACGAGCAGGTGATAACGTTGCCGCGTATGCTCGGCTTCGTCGCGCAACAGCAAGCCATAGCTGGTAATGACGAGATCGTGCCGCGCGATGCGGTCGAACGCGTCGCTCCGTTGGGGGCCGTGCAGGATCAGGGTTTTCAGATCCGGCGCGAAGCGTTTCGCCTCGCTGCGCCAATTGTATAGCAGGCTGGTGGGCGCAACGATCAGGCAGGGTGCGCTCGATCGGCCGCGCTCTTTTTCGAGCAGGATGTGGGCCAGGGTTTGCAAGGTTTTACCAAGGCCCATGTCGTCGGCGAGAATGCCGGCGAAACCGAATTCGCTCAGGAATTGCAGCCAGTCGAGACCGTGCTGCTGATAGCGCCGCAGCGTCGCGTTCAGGCCTTGCGGTGGATCGACGGCGGGAATGGCGTCGATGCGGCGCAATCGGTCCGCCAGTTCGCGCCAATGTTCGTCGCCGTCCCAGCGCCATCCGGCCGCGTCATCGTCGGCTTCCAGCTCGGCCAGACTGGCGGCTTGCCAGCGGTTCATGACCATTCGGCCCGATTTATTCAGTGCGTCGGGCTCGACGAGTTCGACCAGTGTTTCCAGCACGCGGCGCAGCTTTTTCACCGGCAGTGGAATCAGCCGGCCATCCGCGAGCGGTGCGTGAAGCCGCGTTTCGCCATCCAGCGCCGCGAGTCCCTGCCGCGAGAGCAACTCGGGCATGGCTTCGATCAGCGTCACCAGCGCCGGCAGCAGCGGAATTCGTTTGCCATCGATACTGATGCCGAGGTCCAGCTCGAACCCATCCTGCGACTGCCCGGGCTTCAGTTCGCCGTACCAGCCGTCGGCTTCGGCGAGGCGGATGCCGAGCTCTGTCGCGGTTTCGACGTTCCAGCCTTCGCTCAACAGGCGCGGCAGCTCCAGCAGCAGAAACCGCTGTTCGTGCGCCGGCCCGACCGAGGTGGCAAAGGTCCATCGGGGGTCTGTGATCTCGGGGGATAACCCCGCCTGTGCGAGCCGCGCGCGGCAGTGTTCTTCCCAACCGGCATTGCGTTTGACATCGAACACACGGTTGCCGCGCCGGATTCTCGTGCGGCTATCGCGCGTGAGGGTGATCCCGGCGTAGTCGAAACTGAGATCGCCGTGCAATGGGGCCGCCGTATCGGGTCGGTAAAGCCGCAGACGCGGGACGGGTTGATCGGGGTCAACCGACTCGATCGTCAGTTCGGCCAGCTCCGGCAGCGGCAGACCGGGAAACTGGAGCGCGAGGTGCGCCCGTGTCTGAGCCACGGCTTCCGGGGCGACGGGCGGCTGGTCGGCGAGCATCGACAACACTGAATCGGGCAGCGCTGTTTTCAATCGTCCAACGGTATCGCTGGCCTGGTCGAGATAACACGGCGCGGGGCGCAGGAAAAGAGTCGTGGCGGGCGAATCGCAACGCAGCGTGAACGATTGGTTGCCCGGTTCATCCAGGGTCCAGTCCGCGGTGGCTTGACGGGTCTCGCCCAACGCTAACGGCGTGGCGGAGGGCGCCTGATGGAAGCAACGACCGCTGGCGAGCACGTGTTCGAGAATCGCGAGGCCGCGGGCCGAAGCGGGCAGGGGGGCGGTGGTGCCGTCGCCGTCGCGCGGCAGCAGGTTCAGGATTTTCCGGTCGTTCGCGTCGATGAATCCCGGCGGTTGACGCAGCACGGCTTCGCTCACGCGAAACGCGGCGGTTCGGCCGAAACCGCCGGCGGCCAGCCTGCGCGCGGTATACAGGCTGACTTTCAGCGCCCCCGCCCACCCGAGCGAATCCGCTTGGTCGAGAATATAGATCAGCTGCGGGCCGGGAACCGGATGGCTGCCCGAGGTCGACGCGGCGTGGCCGGTGACGGCGGTTGTACCCGCGCTGGTTTCTGCCGCCAGCGCAGCCAGCAGCACCAATAATACGTGGCTGCAATTGCGCCCGGTGTGGCAGCTGCATTCACCGTGGAATTCGACCCCACCCCGAGGGGTGCTCAGCACGCGGATATACACCCGGAACGGCTTCGCCGGAGCGGCCTGCGTGCGCACCAGCGACGATATGACCTCGCCCTCGCGTTGAACGTTTGGCGTCGCTGCTTGATCGACGTAGCTCTTGGCGGCCGCGATCGCGTCGGCCGAAAAGATCTCCAGCAAATCTTCCTCGGAGAAAATCATGGGATGCGTCGGTTATTTGGGTTTTCGCCGGGCTATCGACCGCTGGCACGCGCGGGGACGAAACTCGGTGGCGACGGATAGTCGCATGCTGTTGTACGGAGCAAAAGCGGGGGACGTTTTGAACGAACGGAGATGCGCTGCGGCCCCTCGACATCCAGATCCGCGAACAGCCCGACAGCGGCAAACCCACCGTGGTCGCCATGCCGGACACCCGCGTCCCTTCGTCGCGCTTCGCACCGGTTTTCTTCGCTACAAACAACCAACCAACCTTGGAATGACGTTGGCGAGGATTTCTCCGCTTTTCGCGTTCATTGCGCCTCCACGGTGAATCATTCGGGCTAAAATCTGCCGAAAGCGGAGGTGCTCGAATATGCAGGCGAAAAATCTCGACCCGAAACAGCGCTACACCTACAAGGACTACGCCCAGTGGCCCGAGGAGGAGCGCTACGAACTGCTCGAAGGTGAAGCGATCGCCATGGTCGCGCCGACGACCCAGCATCAGCGGATCGTCGGCGAGCTGTTCGCGCAGATTCATACCCACTTGCGTGACAAACCTTGCGAGGCTTTCGTCGCCCCGTTCGATATCCGTCTCCCGAAGCCGGGCGTCGCAGACGATGACATCGCCACGGTATTGCAGCCTGATATCAGCGTGATTTGCGACCCCGGCAAGATCGACGCCAAGGGCTGTCGCGGCGCGCCCGATTGGGTGATCGAGGTGCTGTCGCCGTCCACCGCCTCGAAGGATCTCATCCGCAAACTGCGCCTGTACGCCGCGTTCGGGGTGCGCGAATACTGGGCCGTGCATCCCGCCGATCGCCTCGTGTACGTCTGGGAACTTAAGCCGGATCAGCATTTGTACGAGCACTATCGCGTCGTCGAAACGGTGGGGGAGCTCCCCTCCGTCACGTTGCCGGAGTTGGCGATCTGCTGGGAACCGCTATTTCCGCCGTTGGAGGTCAAGGAAGGGCCTGCGATTTACACGCGGCTGTGAGCGTGAAGGTATAAGCGCGGAATCTTACGGGTGGCTGAGTATCGGTTTGGCGCGTGGGGCAATGGCGGCTTCACCGGTGAGTCACACTACGCCAGTGCCGATTTACCCGCCGCGCCTGATGCGCAGTGAATAGTGCGGCAATGGCAGTTGGCAAGGATTATGGCTGCCCAACAACCTACCTTGTTAGTGCTGGACGAGATACAAGAAATCCCACGCTCGTCAGAGGTCGTCAAAATGCTCTGGGATGAGGACACTGCCAACCAAACCAACCTGCATGTGGTGCTATTGGGGTCAGCCTAATTCCTGATGCAGCAGGGTTTAGGTGAAGGTTTGACCGGGCGGTTTGAACTCATCCGCGTTCTGCACTGGTCGTTTAGCGAAATTCACGGCAACGGACGTTGCGGGCGTTTCTCGATGAATGCCACGATGGCAGCCGACGACCATCCGCGGACGGTCGTTCCAATAGAATTGCGCGACGAATACATAGATGCGTTGGAGGAAGCCAGTGTCGGGCAAAACATTCTGCCGCTTACCGGACGCTTTCTCAAACGGATGTTGTGATGGCGAAGTTCTGTTACATCAAGCAACCGTCACCTTCTCCGACAAATACACATCCTGAATCGCATTCAGCAATTCGATGCCTTCAACCATCGGTTTCTGGAATGACTTACGCCCGGAAATCAACCCCATTCCGCCTGCCCGCTTATTGATGACAGCGGTGCGCACGGCTTGATGCAGGTCATCGGTTCCTGAAGGGCCGCCGGAGTTGATCATGCCGATGCGCCCCATGTAACAGTTGGCGACCTGGTAGCGCACCAGATCGATCGGATGTTGAGATGTGAGGTCGGAATACACTTTTGGATGGGTTTTGCCGAACTTGATGGCATTGTAGCCGCCGTTACCCTCTGCCTGTTTCTGTTTAATAATATCCGCACCAATCGTGGCAGCCAAATGGTTGGCCTGCCCGGTCAGGTCGGCGGCCGTGTGGTAATCGACCCCTTCATGCTTGAAGGCGGCGTTGCGTAAATAGGCCCACAGCACCGTCACCATGCCAAGCTGGTGCGCCAGTTCAAACGCTTCGCTGACTTCTTGGATCTGTCGGCGGGATTCCGGTGCTCCGAAATACACGGTCGCACCCACTGCCACCGCTCCCAGATCGAACGCCTGCTGCACGCTGGCGAACAGGGTCTGGTCGTGCACCCACAGTCCGATTCGCCTACTGCGCACGGCGCTCTCTGTGCTTGAATACGCTGATCTGTCACTAGGCGACTGCTCCCCCTGATACTTCTTGTAATGCCAATCGAGCCCGCGCGCCACCAGCTCTAGCCCAACGTCCACACCATCAACCGTCACCCGCCCAACGTCCCGCATCCAGCGGTCCTTCTTGTGACTCTCGACCACTACATCGCGGCCGAACACCAGATCGGACATCGCCCGCTTCGCCTGCTGCCCGAACGGCTGCTTGCGCTCCGGCGCGTCGATCGCGGCGATGCGTACCTTCCGCAGCGTCTTGGTCTCGTCTAGCAGTAAGCGCTCCACGAACCCCATCCTTCCCGGGGTCGCTAGGCTATGATCAACTGCTCAGCGTTGAGATTCCAAGGCAGAAGAAGCGTGTCAACAGGGGACCGACCACGGTTCTCGACGTGCACCAGAGAAAATCGTGGTCTGTCCGTACGCAGTAACAGCTGCAAATCTAGCGGGTTAGAGTCCCGTCCGGGGAGTTGTCCGTGCGCCCCGGTAGCATGAGGAAGCGGCATCGCGGCAACGCGGGGTCGTGAGTTTCCAAACGGCAAGAGAGCAGGCCGTAACGCAAGTGAACCCGTGAGTAGCCTCGTGAACGAACTGGAGAAGCCGACCCTGTGGACAGAAGGGGAAGGCCGTTGGATGGGTGCTGGAAGAACGGAAGTGGCAGCCATCGACTCCCGGGGTAGCAGGGTCGGCATGTTCTTGAAGATTTGTAGCCCAGTGCTGGAGACCCATTGCGGGAGGTGGGGAGGCCACCGACCGATACGTATAAGGCAACGAAAGCGCGTCGGCCCGCAATGGGAGTCGGAGGGGTTCATAGTACCGCTTGAGTCCACGGGACAACACAACCCTGGACGAGGGAAGGGACCCTGCTTTGTTCATGCAACCGAAGGGCGGAGGATCAGGGGATTGCCGCAATGCTAACCACCCCGGCTACGATCAGGACGCTCCAGAGGAAGCTCTATGCCAAGGCCAAGCAAGAACCGGCCTACCGCTTCTACGCGCTCTACGACAAGACTTACCGGGAAGATATCCTCAGTCACGCCTGGCGTCTGGTCCGGAGCAACGGAGGCAGCCCCGGCATCGACGGGGTCAGCTTCGAGGCCATCGAGCACGGCGAAGGGGTAGAAGGCTTTCTGCGGGAATTGGCCCGTGATCTGCAAGAGAAGACCTACCGTGCCCAACCGGTACGGCGCGTGCTGATACCCAAGGCGGACGGCAGTCAGCGGCCGCTGGGGATACCGACGATCCGCGACCGGGTGGCCCAAATGGCGGTGAAACTCGTCATCGAACCGATCTTCGAAGCCGACTTCTGTGAACACTCATACGGATTTCGGCCCAAGCGCTCGGCCCACGATGCCGTGGACGCCATCGCCAGCACGCTATGGTCCGGCCACACCCAAGTCATAGACGCCGACCTATCGAAATACTTCGACAGCATCCCGCACGCCAAGCTGCTGGCCGTGGTGGCCGAACGCATTGTGGATGGGGGCATCCTGGCCCTCATCAAGCAATGGCTCAAAACCCCGGTCATCGGCGACGACGAAAACGGCAAGCGCAAGACGATAGGTGGAGGCAAAGCCAACAGCCAAGGCACACCGCAAGGTGGCGTCATCTCCCCGCTGCTGGCCAACGCCTACCTGCACCTCCTGGATCGCATCTGGGAGCGGCACCGGCTGAAAGACCGGCTCGGGGCACAAATCGTCCGCTATGCGGACGATTTTGTCGTCCTTTGCAAAGGCGGTGTGGACGAGCCGCTGCAAGTGGTGCGCCACGTACTGGAGCGCTTGGGCCTTGGCCTCAATGAGACCAAGACCCATATCGTGGACGCCACCCAGGCGAGCTTCGACTTTCTGGGCTTCACCATCCAGATGAGTCGGGGAGCGAAGTCGGGCAAACCGTACCCCAACGTCCGACCGTCGGACAAGGCCGTGAAGAAAATCAAGGCCCGACTGACGGAACTGACGCAACGGGAACTGACCTGCATCCCGTTGGAAGACGTGGTGGGGAACGTGAACCGCAGCCTGAGAGGCTGGGTGAACTACTTTCACTACCGAAACTCCAGCGACCGGATGAGCGAGGTCCGCCACCACGCGGAAGACCGACTACGCACCCACTTGCGCAAGCGCCACAAAATCAGGAACCGTAAGGCGGGAGTGGTCACATTCCCGCGCCGAGACCTGTACGAACGCTACGGGCTATATAAACCTCCCTTGGGAGCCGGCTGGAAAACGGCGCATGCCTTGGCTTGAAGAACATCGGAAAGCCGTGTGCGGGAAAACCGCATGCACGGTTTGATGAGGGAGGGCAGGCGCGAGCCTGCTCTCTACTCTACCCG
>JBHJOI010000065.1:0-75447 GCA_050329935.1 Thiotrichales bacterium
CTGATCCAGAAGGAAATTCAACCTAAACTGAAAGCCATCTTCAAACTGCTTCGGTAACTACCGAGCTTGAAGCAACGAATCAGACCTTCGGTAAGGTTTTATCTTGAGGCAATGCGGGGGTTTCTCGCGACGCCGGAGATGCCGGAATCAATCGGAACGCTGCCGCTGGATCCGCACACGCGCGAAGCGATGCTTACCCACCTGTACCAGGACGGTAGTCCCCGAAGTTAAACCAATATCGCGACTGACGATCCGCTCCCCATCAAGGCGAACCGCGCCCTGCTGAATCATTCGATACGCCTCGGAGGTACCGGCAACCAATCCTGCGTCCCGCAGAACGATCGCGATAGGTATATCTTCGGTTTGCGCGCTCAGCGTTACCAGCGGTATATCTTGCGGCAATGCGCCTTGCTGGAAGCGTTTGACGAAATGATCTCGCGCCACCTCACCCACCCCCACACCGTGGAAGCGGCTCACGATTTCGGCCGCGAGTTCGAATTTCGCATCGCGCGGGTTGCCGCCGTCGGCGACAACCGCCTGCAATCGCTCGATGTCAGGTAACGACCGAAAGCTTAATAGCTCGAAATAGCGCCACATCAAATCATCTGAAATCGACATGATCTTACCAAACATGGAGTCGGGCGGATCCGTGACCCCTATGTAGTTTCCGAGCGATTTTGACATTTTCTGCACGCCATCGAGTCCCTCGAGAATCGGCATCATCATAAGCACTTGGGGCGGCTGCCCGAAGTGACGCTGTAGTTCGCGCCCCATCAGTAGATTGAATTTTTGGTCAGTCCCGCCCAATTCGACATCTGCCTTGAGCACCACTGAATCGTATCCCTGCACCAAGGGATATAAGAACTCATGAATCGCGATCGGTTGCCCCGACCCATATCGCTTCTGGAAGTCATCGCGCTCTAGCATTCGCGCGACGGTATGTCGCGCGGCGAGCTGGATCATATCCGCGGCACTCATCGTCCCCATCCACGACGAATTGAACATGATGGTTGTTCGCTCGGAATCCAGGATCTTGAAGATCTGGTGCTCATAGCTTGCTGCGTTTGCCAACACCTCGTCGCGCGTCAAAGCGGGCCGGGTAGCGTTTTTTCCGGTCGGATCGCCGATCATTCCAGTGAAGTCACCGATCAGGAATACGACCTCGTGCCCCAGATCTTGAAACTGCCGAAGCTTATTGATCAGCACCGTGTGCCCCAGATGGAGGTCTGGCGCGGTCGGGTCGAATCCCGCCTTGATGCGCAACGGACGACCCAAACGTAGTTTCTCGCGAAGTTCATTCAACAAGAGAATTTCGCTTGCACCTCTCGATAAGGTACTGATTGCATCATCAATGCTTGTCATTTCGGATGGCGTAACCATTTGCGACCATTACAGCAAGTTAAAAATCGGCCCAACGTACCGTTCTCGTGGCGTGCGCTCTTATTTTGATCCACTCCACAAAACGTGCGTTCGGTGAATTTTAACTTATAATAGGCGCCTAACCGCAATCTGATGACACTTCGAGGAAGGCCAATGGTTTATGGCAGAGATTTCAAGCGGTATGCAAATAACAGGAGGCGCGACGTCGCGTACGCGCGCGCACCCAATCGGCACCCGCTAATCGGCCTGTTGATATTTGTCGCCAGCGTATCGCTACTGAGCGTCGTCCTCGCGAAGACCCACGAATCGCTCACCAAGGAATCGACGACCTCCGCCACCACCGACGCTACCGATATAGTGGACCTGATCAGCGACACGTTACCGCCCGCCGATTACGAGGATGCAACACCCCATGACTCCGAGGGCGGCGATCAAATAGCCGGTTCGGATGGCTGGGTCGAGGTAATCGTCAGCAAAGGTGACACACTGTCCACAATCTTCAGCAAACTAGGCATCCTCGACAGCCTCAAGCCGTTACTCGACCTCAAGGCCTCCCGGGAAGCTCTGAACGTGCTCATTCCAGGGGAGACGCTCCGCTTACGCACGGAGGGCACGGAATTGTTGGAGCTGATTTACGCGACCAGTGAAACCTCCGCGCTACATGTGGTGCGAGAGGGCGACTCGTTGAGCGCGAGTACACGCGAGGTACCGATCGAAACACGCGTGACCCACGTGACTTCGCGTATCGAGGATTCCTTGTTTGGCTCAGGCAAACGCGAAGGTCTCTCGGACAACATGATCATGCGGCTCGTCGAGCTGTTTGAGTTCGATATCGACTTCGCTTTGGATATCCGGGTGGGCGATCGCTTCAGCGTTATCTACGAAGAGCGCTACGCCGATGGCCAGAGGCTGAAGGACGGCCCCATTCTCGCCGCGGAGTTCGAGAATCAAGGCAACAACCACCGCGCGTTCTTTTTCACAAGCGACGGCAAGCGGGGTGACTATTACACGGAAGACGGGAAAAATCTGCGAAAGTCGTTTGTGCGCACGCCGCTTAAATTTACTCGAATCAGCTCGCTATTCAACCCCACTCGAATGCATCCCGTTCTGCACAAAATTCGGGCTCATAAAGGCGTTGACTACGCGGCACCAGTCGGTACCCCGGTTCGGGCAACGGCCGATGGCGTGGTCGCCACCATCGAGGCCCAGCGCGGGTACGGCAACGTCATCGTACTCGAACACTGGGATACTTACACAACCTTGTACGCCCACCTTTCCCGCTTCGCACCAGATCTCAAGAAGGGTGGAAAGGTGAAGCAAGGGGACGTCATCGGGTATGTCGGCAGAACCGGCATGGCCACGGGCCCGCACCTGCACTACGAATTTCGCATCAACGGACAACACAAGGATCCGCTGACCGTGCAGCTTCCGCGCGAGCCACTGACCGCCGATGCGCTAAAGCAATACCGTAAACAGATAAGCCCGCTTGTCGCGCAACTCGACCTGACCAAAGTCGCAAGCGCTCGGTAGTCGCAGCGCGGTTCCGCCTCGGCCACGATACGTGCCCTAACAAAAAAGCCCGATCGAATCGGGCTTTTTTTAACTCCGCGGCACCAGATACGGACTCTGGCGCGCGCGACTAAGTACCATCAGGCAGAGAACGAGGATCCGCAACCGCAAGTGGTTGTCGCATTCGGATTGCGTATTACGAACTGAGCACCTTCCAAACCTTCGGTGTAGTCGATTTCCGCCCCCACCAGGTACTGAAAACTCATGGGATCAATCAACAGCGTAACGCCGCCATTGACAACCTCGGTGTCGCCTTCGTTAATGGCCTCGTCAAATGTGAAGCCATACTGAAACCCCGAGCAACCACCGCCGCTAACGAATACCCGAAGTTTCAGGTTGTCGTTGTTTTCCTCGTCGATCAATTGCTTGACCTTGGTCGCGGCTGCGTCAGTGAATACGAGCGGCGCTGACTCTTCGACGACGGCTAGATTCATGATGTCTTGCTCTCCAATTTGTTGCAGATACCGAACGCTAGCATTGGTTGACCACAGCAATCAAGATTTACTCGTACCGGCTTCTACCTTGTTGATCTTCGGCAGATACTGAACCGAGCTCTGCTCTTCCTTACGGTGAACAAGGTTACCGTTCACTTCCGAACCAATCGCCATCTCGACGAGATTGTAATAGAAGTTGCCCTTGATACGCGCCTTGGGCAGCAGCTCGGCATGGTTCGTCGAAAAAATATCACCCTCGACCGATCCGTTGATAATCACGTTCGGCACCGAAACGTCACCTTGAACCATGCCATCCTCATCCAGCACGAGGGTTGATTCACTGTCGCTATCCGCCTTGATGTTACCGACAATCGTGCCCTCGACGTGGAGATTACCACTGAAGGTCAGATCGCCCTTGATCGTCGTGGCTTTCCCGATCACCGTATCAACTTGCGCGCTCCGAGCCTTGCCCGGTTTACTTTTGCCCCACATGATTTGTTAACCTCTTTTCGACTGTGTTCCAACCAAACGAATGCTGCACCGCCGCACCACCCCCGCCGGGTTTGGCCTTGACGATGATGCTTTCGGGCTCGAAATGCTCCGGAAGGCGTACCATGCCCTCAATCCGGACAAAATACTGAAAGTCGAAGTCCAGCTTGGACTTGTCCTTTGCGGCAATCTGGCTCCACTCATACGTTTTGATCTCTCCGCGCAGTTTTCCCTGGACCTGGACCTGCACCGTGCCCTTCACGGATCGCTTACCGGCCTGGCTATTGGTCAAACTCATTTTCAGCAAGTATTGACCACTCTCCTCCATCGGAATCATCGCGAGATTATGGATCGCTAGCCCGCCTTTTCCATCGTCCGCCGCGATCAGTGCCTCGCAAACGGATAATCGCTCCTGCAGATCTTGCGTTTCACGCTCACGCTCGGCCAGCGTTTGAACCAGCTTTTCGCTCGCCTTATCGTCGATGTCGTTACTGCGTTTGACCATCGCGAGTTCGCGTGCGAGCTCATCGTTCTTTTGCTCCAGAAAGGCGACCTTCTGCTGGTGCGAAACGGTGACTGCGGTCTCATCGGCACCGCCCAGCCCAAACGATACGCCACCCTTTTGCCAAGCAAGATAGGCGAGCACGCCTGCGGCAACAAACATCAGCAGCGATAGCAAAAGTACCCACCAGTGCGCGGTGCTCCTCACGCCCCGGTAGATTGTAACCACCGGCTTCGGTCGCGAGATTCTCGGTTGCACCTACAGCCCTCTTATATGCTTAGGGCAAAAGCGCGGGAGAATTCAAACCCAACGACTCAGGCAATCCCAGCATAAGGTTCATATTCTGCACGGCTTGTCCGGCCGCCCCCTTAACCAGATTGTCGATAACTGCCAGCACTACCAATCTGCTCGCGTTCTGCGGACGATGAATCGCGATCCGACATACATTCGCGCCACGACAACTACGAGTTTCCGGATGCGATCCCGGGGGAAGAACGTCCACAAAATGGGATCCTTCGTAAAACTCCTCGTACACTGCCTGATATGAATCACAATTTGAAGTAAGCGTTGCGTAGAATGTGACATGGATACCACGAATCATCGGAACGAGGTGCGGCACGAAGGTTACCCCCACCTCTCGGCCCGCGTAGCGCGACAATGTTTGCGTGATCTCGGGAAGATGGCGATGTCCGGACACCGCGTAGGCTTTGAAGTTATCGCTAGCTTCGCTTAATAAGGTGTGGACTTCGGCCTTGCGCCCCGCCCCACTTACTCCGGACTTCGCATCGGCAATCACCTGCGTAACGTCGATCAGACCCGAACGCAACAACGGAAGCGCCGCAAGGGTGGTTGCCGTGGGATAACAACCTGGATTGGCCACCAATCGTGCCTCGCGAATTGCCTCGCGATTCAACTCCGGCAGCCCATACACCGCCTCGCTTAAAAGCTCTGGGCACGCATGCGGCATACCGTACCATTGCTCCCAGACTTGCGGATCACTCAAACGGAAATCCGCCGCGAGATCGATGACACGAACACCCGCGCGCAGCAGTTGTGGCGCTTGCTGCATCGCCGTTCCGTTGGGCGTCGCGAAAAAAACGATATCACACCGCTCTAGCTCGGCCTGTTCTGGTGCCACGAACCTGAGATCGACCCAGCCGCGCAGATTTGAAAATAGCTGATCGACCGACCGCCCCGCTTCGGCACGTGAAGTTACCGTGGCGATCTCCACTTCAGGATGCAACGCCAACAGGCGCAACAACTCCACGCCCGTATAACCGGTTGCACCTACGATACCGCATTTAATCATTCGCGCGCCCTCTCGATTGCAATCAACACCTCACTCGGCGACTCCAGATCGATTTTTAGGGTGCGTTCCCGCCAATCCATAGATCAGCTCCCGCACCAGACTGGGGCCCGAGTATACCAGTCCGGTATAGACTTGGATCAGATCCGCGCCTGCCGCCAACTTTGCCCGCGCCTCGGCTAACCCAACGACACCACCCGCGGCTATCAAAGCGATGCCTGGCTGCAGTTCGTTTCGAAATGCGCGCAACACCTCCGTCGAGCGCTCGAACAATGGTCGACCACTTAGTCCGCCCGCCTCGTGCCCATGGCGTAGCGATTCGACCGCTGGCCGGGCCTGCGTGGTATTGGTCGCGATCACACCATCTATCTGCATTCGATTAATCACCTCGGCCATTACTGCGATCTCCGAATCCTCGAGATCCGGCGCGATCTTGACCAACAGTGGAACGTACCGCTCCGTATGTCGCGCGAGGCGAAGTTGCTCCTGCTTGAGGTTACCCAGGAGATCCAGCAACGCGCTACCGGATTGCAGACTCCGTAATCCGGGTGTATTGGGCGATGAAATATTCAATGCGACATAATCAGCGACTGGATAGACGCGCTGAAGACATAAGAGATAGTCGTCCGTGGCGCGCTCGAGCGGTGTATCGAAGTTCTTACCAATATTGATGCCGAGCACACCCGAGTACCTGCGCACCCCAACCCGCTCCACCAGATGCTCGACGCCCCTGTTATTGAAGCCCATGCGGTTTATCAGGGCCTCGGCTTCCGGCAAGCGAAATAGCCTGGGACGACGGTTTCCCGGTTGCGGTCGAGGCGTTACGGTCCCAACCTCGATAAAACCGAACCCGAGCCCCCCGAGGGCGGCCACGAAATCGCCGTTTTTGTCCATGCCTGCCGCCAAGCCAACGGGATTCGCAAAATTTAACCCCAAGACATGGCGCGGACCCGCCTGAATAGGCGCCGCTTCCGACCCAACCCACTCGCGAACGCGATGTATCGCGCTCAGGCCGTGCAATGCGACGGCGTGCGCGACCTCGGGCGGCAGCATAAAGAAAAGGGGCCTGAGAAAATGATACATCGCGGCTTCCGACTGGCGAGTGAGCGGTTATAGCGCGCGCAACCGGGCCGATCAACCAAGTACGCCCGGTCACGTGACCAGAACCTGGCCGTGGCCGACGCCGAACTGCAAAATACCGTCATCGCGACACCCCGCGCCCCGACTAAATGGGGGAACGGAAACGGGCCACAACGACAAGGCAGATTATCAATCCGACACGCGGGGGGAAACAGGACACGGTACTTCCGCGTGAACGCTCGCATCGGCGAGTCGACCGGCGGCACATCAAGCGACGCGCAACGATGACCGAGCGCCGTCTTTATTTGACAACCTTGAGCGCCGGCCGGGACTTCGACTTTGGAGAAGGCTTTGCGGCCGGCTTTTGCCCGCCTTCCAACGGCACAATCGTGGGCGGCGGCGGCGGAACCTGCTCTTCGGGTGTGAAGACCATGCCCTTGCCGTTCTCGCGGGTATAAATGGCAATGGCGCCCGCGACTGGCACCATTATATTCATCGATTGGCCACCGAATCGAGCCGAAAAGGTGATTGCTTCATTCCCGATCTGCAGGTCACGAACCGCCATCGGTGCCACATTAAGGACAATCTTGCCATCCTTTACATACTGCCGCGGCACGATCGTTCCTGGGAAATCAGCCATGACGACGAGGTGTGGCGTCATACCGTTGTCCAGCATCCACTCATACATGGCCCTAATGAGGTAGGGCCGACTCGACGTCATCGCATCGCTCACCCGATCAATGCCTCATTTGCTCCTCAGCCTCCGTAAGGCTCGCGACAAACGATTCACGCTTGAAGATGCGATCCATGTAATCGTAGATCGGCTTGGCGGATCGAGGCAGGTCAATACCCAGATTCACCAGGCGCCAGAGCACCGGCGAAATCGTGCAATCGACCAGACTGAACTCGTCACTCAGGAAGTACGGCTTAACCGCGAACACATCCGCGGCCGCAATCAACATTTCCTTGAAAACCTTCCTTGATTTTGCTGACTTCTTCTCACCCCCGAAACGGATGTCCTCAACCAGCGAATACCAATCCGTCTCAACTCGATACAAAGCCAGCCTCGCACGAGCACGCGCCACCGGGTCAACTGGCATCAACGGCGGATGTGGGAAGCGCTCGTCCAGATACTCCATGATTATCCGCGGCTCGTACAAGACCAGATCGCGATCGACGAGCGTCGGAACGTTGTTGTAGGGGTTGAGCTCCATCAGGTCTTCCGGCTTGTTTTCCGGATCAATATCGATAATGTCGACCGTGATGTCCTTTTCCGTCAGCACGATACGCGTACGGTGACATTGCGGACAATCAGGCGCCGAAAACAATGTCATAACGGAGCGACGGTTAACGCCCAAAGCCATGCTGTGCAGTCCCTCTGATAGATATTCTGTTAGGTAGCTATGTGGCGCCGCGAACTTCGCGGGAGTTCCGCCCGAAACGGGACAGAATCATGCAATAACCGCCAACAAAGACGCGCACTATGTCAATGCACGTCCTTCCAATACTCCTTCTTGAGGAAGTACGCAAGCACCGCGAAACCGGCGAGGAACAACATAACGATCACGCCCCACTGCTGACGCTGCAATTTGTACGGCTCGGCAAGATAGACCAAGAAATTCGTGAGATCTCGCATGGCGCCATCGAACTCCGAAGGCGTCATGGTACCGGGTGTGGCCAGAACCAACGAGACCTTCTCGTGTTTGTGACCTCGACCATCATCCACCGCTTCAACCTGCTTGACTTGCCAGCCCTGAAGCTCCCACATCACATGCGGCATTCCGACGCCGGGAAACACCAGGTTGTTGACCCCCATCGGACGGCTGTCGTCCAGATAGAACGTTCTCAGGTAGGTATACAGCCAATCCGCGCCTCGTGAGCGAGCCACCAGCGACAGATCGGGCGGTTCAATGCCAAACGCTTCCTTAGCGTAACGCTTGGTCATAACAACCTTCATTAGGTCGCCCACCTTCTTTTGCTCGCCGACCTCATCCGTCGTAAAGATCAGGTTTTTCGCCATTTGCTCATCATCGATCCCAAGATCACGCCCAACCCGGTTGAATCGACTATAGGCGGCAGAGTGGCAGCCCATGCAGTAGTTGACGAAATTCTTCAACCCGCGCTGAAGTGACGCCTGGTTACCGAGATCGATATCGGCGCGATCAAGCGGCACGCTTGGGCCGGCCGCGAAGCCCGTCAGAGGCAGTACCAACACCAATAATATGCTTAGGATTTTCATTACGCAGTCACCCTTGTCGGCACCGGTTTTTCCTGATGTAACCTCGGAAACAACAACGGGAAAAGCAGACACACGACCAAAAACGCGGCGGGAATCAGCAATCCCGACCAGACGATGGCAGGATTCAAGGTCGCGACGCGCATCAGGTCGTAGATTACGACGAGACCCAATGTGACCGCGAATGCCCCGAACAAAAACGCGCGACTGCGTGGCTTGCTGTTAACCCAGAGTACCGCAAAGAACAGGAAATAGACCTCGGTGCCACGCACGGCAAGCTCGGCAAACACCGGGGTGACTGGCTTGATACCCAGATACCCCAACAAGACAAAAATCGCCACGAAGTACAAAATGCTGAAGCGATGGATCGCGGTGCGATAACGCCAGGACTTGATCGGATTGGTATCGATCCAGGGCAAAAAGAAGAGAATTACGACCGCCGCGCCCATCGCCAGCACGCCGAGAAACGGGTCCGGCACCGCACGCAGCACGGTATAAAATGGCGTGAAGTACCACACGGGCGCGATGTGCTCAGGTGTTTTCAGCGCATCCGCCGGCACGAAGTTAGCATGCTCAAGGAAATAGCCACCCATCTCCGGCATGAAGAATACAACCGCGAAAAACAGAATCAGGAACACGATCACGCCCACGATGTCCTTGACCGTGTAATACGGGTGAAACGGGATTCCATCCAGGGGAATTCCGTTTTCGCCCTTCAGTTTCTTGATTTCCACACCATCCGGGTTGTTCGACCCTACTTCGTGCAACGCGATGATGTGCATGAGAATCAGACCGACCAGCACGAGCGGCACCGCGATTACGTGCAGTGCAAAAAATCGGTTCAGGGTTGCATCCGAGACCACGTAGTCGCCACGTATCCACACGGCGAGATCGGGGCCGATGCCCGGTATCGCGCCAAACAGGTTGACAATCACCTGAGCGCCCCAGAAGGACATCTGGCCCCACGGCAGCAGGTAACCCATGAACGCCTCGGCCATCAACGCCAAGTAGATAAACATACCGAAGATCCAGATCAGTTCGCGCGGTTTCTTGAACGAACCGTAGATCAGGCCTCGAAACATGTGCAGATACACGACCACGAAAAACGCTGAGGCGCCGGTCGAATGCATGTAACGAATCAACCAACCACCCGGTACATCGCGCATGATGTACTCCACGGAAGCGAAGGCATGCTGCGCGTCCGGCTTGTAGTTCATGGTCAAAAAAATGCCGGTCACGATCTGAATCACCAGCACGAGCAAGGCGAGCGAGCCAAAGAAATACCAGAAATTGAAGTTCTTCGGCGCGTAATACTTCGCCAGATGGTCATCCCACAATGCCATCAGCGGGAAACGATCATCGATCCAGGCAATCAGCTTATTCATTATGCAGCCCCCCGATCGATACCCACGATCACCCGGGCATCGCTCACAAACTGATGCGGCGGTACCTCCAAGTTTTTCGCCGCCGGCAAGTTCTGGTAAACCCGCCCAGCGAGATCGAAACGTGAACCATGACAGGGGCAATAGAAGCCGCCGAGCCAGCTAGGTCCGAGATCCTCCGGCGCGACGTCGGGACGGAAGGTCGGCGAGCATCCGAGGTGAGTGCAGATCCCGACGAGAATCAGGTACTCAGGTTTGATCGAGCGTGCCGGATTACGCGCGTATTCAGGTTGCTGCGTCAATTCCTCGGATTTCGGGTCGCGCAAGGCGCCATCGTTCTTTTTTAGGTTTTCGAGCATTTCCGGTGTTCGATTCACTATCCAGACCGGTTTGCCGCGCCACTCAACTCGGATCAGCTGACCCGGCTCGACTTTGCTGATATCAACCTCGACAGGCGCGCCCGCGGCTTTCGCGCGCTCGCTTGGCGCCATCGACGCCAGGAACGGGACTGCCAAGGCCGCCGCGCCGACCGCGCCGACGACAGAGGTCGCGGCAACCAGAAAGCGTCGTTTACCAGGATCGGGGGCGTCGTGGCCCATTGCAGGAGCCGCTTCGTTGATGGACATAAGCGCCGGAATCTCCTTTGTGATTTTACGTCGCACACGCGGTTCACGCGCTTGGTTCTTGGTATCTGCCCCATCGCCTGGAGGCGATCGCAGTACGTTCCGCAGGTGGCGGAGCCCGCATTTTGGCGCGTAATGATCCCCTAACAGTCCAGAAAAATCAATTTCGTTAAAATCGCAGTCACGTGCGCGTCAAGCATACGGTGCAACGCACACCAGCCGCCTCCTGCAGGCCCCCGGCTAGACCGGATTATCGATATCGATGAAGCGATGCTCGACCCCGAATCGATCGGCCACGTGAGCGCCGAGCGCCTGCACTCCGTACCGCTCGGTGGCATGATGACCCGCCGCGAAATAATGTATGCCGGCTTCACGCGCGAAATGTACCGTGTGTTCCGAGATCTCGCCGCTAATGAACGCATCGATACCGAGATTCGCCGCCTGCTCGATGTAACCCTGTGCCGCGCCGGTACACCAAGCCACCGTCGCGATCGAGTGCTCGCCGCCCGCGATCACCAGCGGTTTGCGCCCGAGCGCCCGTTCTATCTTTGCGGCCAGGGTCGACGCGCCGACCGGGGCGCGAATGCGACCGTGATTGCCGATACCCTCCGGGTTGAGCGGTCCTACCACCTCCAAATCCAGCACTCTCGCGAGCTGCGCGTTATTCCCAAACACCGCGTGAGCATCTAGCGGCAGGTGGTAGGCAATCAAACTGATGTCGTACTCCAGCAGCGTCTTGAGGCGTCGGCGCCGAATGCCCGTGATCACTGCGCGCTCGCCGCGCCAGAAATATCCGTGGTGCACCAGCACGGCATCGGCGCGTGCCGCGACCGCTGCGTCGAGCAGTGCAGCGCTCGCCGTCACGCCCGAAACGATACGCTCGATTCGACCTCGCCCCTCGACCTGCAATCCGTTTGGGCAGGCATCACTGAATCGTGAGACCTGCAGCGTCTCATCGAGAAATTCAACTAGAGTTTGCAGCTCGACCATCCTACCCGCCCATTTCACAACTGACTCGTGACAAACCACCCCAACGCGCCTGCGGGGCCTGTTACAATCCAGCCACACTACCCGCAGGTGCCGGTACGCGCAACCCGTGTCAAAAAGAGATAACGCATTCATCTTCCAAATGATCTCCCTGGGATTGGCACTCGCGCTAGTCGGCGCGTTCCTGTTTCCAGAGTGGCTGGGGCCGAATCGCAAGGTCGTCGCGCTACGACAGGACGGCAGTGTTGTACCCCAGGCTGTTCCACGCGCCAGTTATTCGGACGCGGTCGAACGTGCAACACCCGCGGTCGTGAACATCTTCACCGCCAAACGCGTCGTGACCGGACGTCACCCACTGGCCGCGGACCCATTGTTTCAACCGTTCTTCAATAGCCCCGCATTCCCGCCACGCGCCGAGACCCAAACCAGCCTCGGCTCCGGCGTCGTGGTCAGCCCGCAAGGCTATATATTGACCAATAACCACGTGATAGCCGGTGCCGAGCAGATCGCCGTCATCCTGCCGAACGGGGTAGAATTGGACGCGCGCGCGGTCGGCGCGGACATCGAAACCGACATTGCGGTGTTAAAGGTCCAATCGACCGCATTGCCAACCGTCACGCTCGGATCCTCCGAGACCCTGAAGGTCGGCGATGTTGTGCTCGCGATCGGCAATCCATTCGGGTTTGGACAAACGGTCACCCTCGGCATCGTCAGCGCAACCGGGCGCAGCCAGTTGGGCTTGAACACCTTCGAAGATTTCATTCAGACCGATGCCGCGATCAATCCCGGTAGTTCCGGTGGTGCGCTGATCAACGCCGGCGGCGAGCTCGTGGGCATCAATACGGCGATTTTCAGCCGCAGCAACGGTTCGCAGGGCATTGGGTTCGCGATCCCGGTCAACCTTGCGCTCGGGGTCATGAAGGAAATCATCGAGCGCGGCGGCGTTGCGCGAGGCTGGCTGGGAGTCGAAGGTACCGACGTGAATAGCGCCGTCGCAAGTGGCCTCGGCCTCCCTCCACGCACCGGCGTCCTGGTGTCTGCCGTGGTAACCAATGGGCCCGCGGCCCAGGCTGGAATTCAACCGGGCGATGTACTGCTTCGGCTGGGCGAACGAGAAATCGAAGGTGCGCGCATGGTGCTCAACCTCATCGCGCAAAGCAAACCGGGAGCCAACCTGGCCATTTCCGGATTACGCAACGGCAAGCCATTCTCGGCAACGGCCAAGGTTAGCGTCCGCCCAATCACGCCGAATGGTCAGCGAGGATCGAGCGAATCGCGCTGAGAAAGGCCGTGTTCTCGTCCGGAGTTCCGACCGTGACCCGCAA
Organism: Thiotrichales bacterium; assembly: GCA_050329935.1. GTDB lineage: Bacteria > Pseudomonadota > Gammaproteobacteria > UWMA-0217 > UWMA-0217 > CAYSFW01. The sequence continues at coordinate 13,314 of JBHJOI010000065.1, forward strand.
GCAATCTGATAACGCACCCCCCGTATGCGACAGGTTCTTGATCAGGATGCGCGCACGCTTCAGCGCCTCGAAAATCCGTGCCGCGTTGCCAGGCGCGGCGCGGAACAGGATAAAGTTCGCGTCACTGGGATAGACCGTGAACGCCGCCGAGTCTTCCAGCGCCTTCGCGACTCGTGCCCGCTCCGCGCGGATCTGGCGCGCCTGCTCGGCGAACACCTCGGCATGACGTAACGCAAAACGCGCGCTCACCTGCGTCAAGACGTTGATGTTGTAGGGCAACCGGAGCTTCTCGATCTGCTCCGTCCACGCCACTGGACCACACAAATAACCCAGTCGCAAACCGGCTAGCCCCCACTTCGACAAGGTGCGCATGACCATCAGATTCGGGTGGCGACCTAGCTCCCCCATAAAGCTGTCGCTGGCAAATGGGCTATACGCCTCATCGAGCACGACTAGTCCGGGCGCCGCGCGCAGAATCGCCTCGATCTCGTCGCGGGCCCAGTGATTGCCGGTCGGATTATTGGGGTAAGCGAGATAGACCAACGCCGGTTGATGAAGCTCGATCGCCTCCAGCATCGCCGCTGAATCCAGCGCGAAATCCACTTCACGCAAGGGCACGCCGACAAACCGCAAGCCGCTGAACTGGGCAATCATCCTATACATCACGAAGGTCGGCTCCGGAGCAAGGACCACCCGCCCCGGCCCACCGATCAACAGAATCAGCATCTGGATCAACTCATCCGAGCCGTTACCCAGGACGATGGCCTGACCGCGCGGAACACCCATCGTCTCCCGTAACGCGGCGACTAACTCGCCGGCCGCTGGATCCGGGTAGCGATTCAGCGCCACCGAGCGCAGCGATTCGAGCCAATCCGCGACCAGCTCGGAGGGCCATGCGTAAGGGTTCTCCATCGCGTCCAGCTTGACGAAGCCAGACGACGGCGGTACGTGGTACGCGGATAGCGACCGTATTTCCGGCCGAACCCAGTGGTCGATCCAATCGTTCATAGCTTCAGCCCGTCAAGCGCCAATCGTTGTCAACGACGCGCGCTAGCTCCAGTGATACGCCGGTTAAATGCCGGCACGAATGTAGCTCTGCCAATGGATCAGCACGGCGCAAGCGGTCCGCACCTGCACGGCTCGTGCACACCTAGGCACCGGGCTTGATACGATATTCGGCGGAGCGCGCATGCGCGACCAGTCCCTCGCCATGCGCCAATATAGACGCCACCGCACCAAGTGCCGAGGCGCCCTCCGGCGAGCACCCGATTAGACTGGAACGCTTCTGAAAATCGTATACCCCGAGCGGCGACGAAAAGCGCGCCGTTCGCGAAGTCGGTAAAACGTGGTTCGGACCCGCACAGTAATCACCCAGCGCCTCCGCGGTGTAGCGTCCCATGAAAATGGCGCCGGCGTGGCGGATGCGCGGCACGAGCGCGTCGGGATCAGCGACTGACAGCTCCAAATGTTCCGGCGCCACGAAGTTCGCAACCTCGATTGCGTCGTCCATATCCCGCGCAAGAATCAACGCCCCTCGCGCTGCCAAGGACGCACGAATGATCGGTGCTCGCGGCATCTCTCCGAGGAGCCGATCCATCGCGGCCGCGACCTGATCGAGAAACTCGGCATCGGGCGACACCAGGATCGGCTGTGCATCCTCATCGTGCTCACCCTGCGAGAATAGATCCATCGCAATCCAGTCAGGCGGGGTCTTGCCATCGCACACGACCAGGATCTCGGAGGGTCCGGCAATCATGTCGATACCGACCGTGCCAAACACCATGCGCTTGGCGGTCGCGACATAGATATTGCCAGGCCCCACGATCTTGTCGACCCGCGGCACGGTCTCGGTGCCATAAGCCAAGGCCGCGACCGCTTGCGCGCCGCCGATCGTGAACACTCGGTCCACCCCCGCCACGGCGGCAGCCGCCAGCACCAACTCGTTGAGCTCGCCGCGCGGCGTTGGCACCACCATCACGAGCCGCGGCACGCCGGCGACCTTGGCCGGAATCGCATTCATCAATACCGACGACGGATACGCGGCCTTGCCCCCGGGCACATAGAGACCGACGCTGTCGAGCGCCGAGACCTGCTGCCCGAGCACGGTGCCGTCGGCCTCGCGATAGACCCACGACTCAAGACGCTGACGTTCCGCGTACTGACGAATGCGCTCGGCCGCCTGCTCCAATGCCTCACGCTGCACGCTCGGGATTGCGGCCACCGCCGCATCGAGGCGCGCACGCGGCAACTCGAGTTCGGCGCCCGTCGCTAGATCGAGCTGATCGAAGCGGCGGGTGAACTCCAGTAACGCGCTGTCGCCTTCGCGCTTTACCCGCCTGAGAATATCGTTGACCGTGGCGAAAACGCGATCATCCGAAACCGACTCCCAAGCAAGCATCGACTCCAGTCGCGGCCAGAAGTCAGCGTCCAGGGTAGACAGGCGCGCGATCGTAGGCATCGATCAAACCGCCCGCGCGAGTTGCTCGCGCCGTTGCCGCACCGCCGCTGCCAACTCCTTCAACGCCGGCTGCGTTTCGTCCCAACCAATACAGGCATCGGTAATGCTTTGACCGTAGGTCAGCGGCTGGCCCGGCACCTGATCCTGGCGCCCGGCGTGCAGGTGGCTCTCGATCATCACGCCGACGATGCGCCGTTCACCGGCCGCGAGCTGATTGGCGACATCGTGCACGACCGCGCTCTGACGTTCCGGTTTCTTGCCGCTATTGGCGTGGCTGCAATCGACCATCAAGCACGGCTGCAAGCCCCCCTTTGCGAGCTGGGCCGACGCGCGCTGGATGTGCTCGGCGTCATAGTTCGGCTTGCCATCGCCTCCGCGCAGAATCAAATGGCAGTCCGGATTTCCAGTCGTCGAGAAAATGGCCGAGTGCCCGGCTTTGGTGACGGAGAGAAAATGGTGGGGCCGCGACGCCGAAACGATCGCGTCGACCGCGATCTGAATATTGCCGTCGGTACCGTTCTTGAACCCAACCGGACACGACAAGCCCGAGGCTAGCTCGCGGTGCGTTTGGCTTTCCGTTGTGCGGGCGCCGATCGCGCCCCAACTCACCAGGTCCGCGACGTACTGCGGACTGATAAGATCAAGGTATTCGGTGGCCGCGGGCATGCCCATGGTAGCCAGATCAAGCAACAGCTTCCGCGCGATTCGCAGACCGCGGTTGATCTGAAAACTTCCGTCGAGATCGGGATCGTTGATCAGCCCCTTCCAACCGACCGTGGTGCGTGGCTTCTCGAAATAAACCCGCATGACGATCAGCAGGTCGTCCTTCAGACGCTCGCGCAAGTCGCTGAGTCGCTGGGCGTAATCGCACGCGGCCTTTGGATCATGCACCGAGCACGGCCCCACGACCACGAGCAACCGATCATCCTGGCCATGCAGGATTCGATGTATCGCCTTACGAGCTTCGAATACCGTGAGTGATGCCGCTTCCGTGATCGGATACTCGGCGCGAATATCATCCGGGGAGCTAACCTCCTGTATCCCCTTGATTCGCAGATCGTCCGTCTGGTATTCCACGTGTCTGTCTTGCTTCATTTCGTTGCCAACCGCTTGTCTTCCACCGCCTGCCGCATCACCCTGAGCAAGGGGTCGACCTCGGTATGTTTCATCTTCATTGCCGCCTTGTTCACGATCAAGCGCGAGCTGATCTCCGCGATATCCTCCAGCGGCATCAGACCATTGGCGCGTAGCGTGTTGCCGGTATCCACCAGATCGACGATGCAATCCGCCAGCCCAACCAAGGGCGCCAGCTCCATCGAGCCGTACAGCTTGATGATCTCGACCTGCTTACCCTGCGCAGCGAAATGGCGCCGAGTCGTGTTGACGAACTTCGTGGCCACCCGCAGTCGCCGCGAGCCGCTCAGATCGGCGTCCGGACGACCCGCCACCATCAACCGGCACCTCGCGATGCGTAGATCCAGCGGCTCATAGAGACCCGCGCCGCCGTGCTCCAACAGCACGTCCTTACCCGCCACGCCGAGATCGGCCGCGCCGTACTGTACATAGGTTGGCACGTCGGAAGCCCGGATCACCAACAGCCGCACGTTTTCGCGGTTTGTATCAAGTATCAGCTTGCGACTCGTGTCCGGATTGTCCAGCGGTTCGATGCCCGCGGCAGCCAGGAATGGCAGCGTTTCGTTAAAAATCCGGCCTTTCGATAATGCGATCGTTATCATGCGCGCGGTCAATCATTTCGTCCTACGGTGTCACACCAAGGTCTCGAAGGCGCAACGAGGGGTGTCGGGTTTGCAGTCAGCCCGCGCGTCGAACGCGGACGCATGACGCCGGAGACTTCGAACGTCGCTCCTCTGGCTGGCCAGCGCCCGCGTGCCTCGCCGCAGGCCGCGACAAGTGCCATTGAAAACTGCGGCGATCAGTCGTTTCATGACGCGGTTGGATTGGGCATTCGGCGTATGCTCGCGCCGAGTTGCAACAACTTTTCTTCAATTCTTTCATAGCCCCGATCGATATGGTAGATGCGATCCACCAGCGTCTCGCCCCGGGCGGCGAGGGCGACGAGCACTAGGCTTGCCGATGCGCGCAGATCCGTGGCCATGATCGGTGCGGCAGTCAGACGCTCGACACCGGTGATCACCGCGGTATTGCCCTCAAGCTGAATCTCGGCGCCCATGCGCTGCATTTCCTGCGCGTGCATGAATCGATTCTCGAATATCGTTTCAACGATGGTTCCCGTGCCTTCGGCGACGGTATTCAGGGCCATGAACTGGGCCTGCATGTCGGTCGGAAACGCCGGATAAGGCGCGGTCCGTATATTGACGGCGCGTGGCCTGCGCCCGTGCATCTCAAGCGTGATCGTGTCGCCGCCGACCTCGATTTCGGCCCCGGATTCCACGAGCTTCGCCAACACGGCGTCGAGCAGCCCGGGGTCGGTGTCCTTGAGCTTTACGCCACCTCCCGTGATCGCGGCCGCGATCAGAAACGTACCGGTTTCGATCCGGTCCGGCAGTACGCGATAATCGCAGCCAGAGAGTCGTTCCACTCCATGGATCGTGATCGTGTCAGTCCCGGCGCCTTCGATTCGTGCCCCCATCTTGATCAAGTATTGCGCGAGATCGACGATCTCGGGCTCTCGCGCGGCATTCTCGATGACCGTCGTACCCTCCGCGAGCGCGGCAGCCATCAGCAGGTTTTCGGTACCGGTCACGCTCACCAGATCCATGACGATCCGTGCCCCGCGCAGGCGTGATGCACGCGCCCGCACGTAACCACCTTCGACTTCGATCTCGGCTCCCATCGCGGCGAGCCCGTCGATGTGCAGATTGACCGGCCTGGCGCCAATCGCGCAACCGCCCGGCAGCGAGACTTCAGCGTAACCGTAGCGCGCGACCAGCGGCCCCAGCACCAAGATCGATGCACGCATCGTTTTCACCAGATCGTACGGCGCGATCTGGCTGTTGAGCGTGGTCGGATCGACCTCGATCGACAAGGACTCGTCGATCATCAAGGACACACCCATTTGCCCTAGCAAGCGCATCATGGTAGTGACGTCGCGCAAATGCGGGACATTCGAAATGTAAGAGGGCGAATCCGCCAGCAACGTCGCCGCCAGAATTGGCAGCACCGCGTTCTTGGCACCGGAGATGCGCACTTCGCCGCGCAGCGGCACACCGCCGCGAATCAGTAGCTTATCCATGACGTAAGCAGTCTCCAACCGGCCGGAAAAGCGCGCAAGTATAGCGGCTGCGGGCAGGTCTTAACAGCGCGAACCGACAGCGCCCGGGTGGAACCCAAGCCGCGTGGACTCCGATCACGACGCCGCCCAGTGTTCCGTTGCGATACCGTCACCGAGATCAGCGCCGGTCAGGCGCGCGCGCACCTCCAGAAGCCGCTGTATCAATGCGGGCTCGGCACGCCCATAGGCATCGGCATCCGGCACGCGCTTGACCACGACGCCCAACAACTCGGTGATCGCGTTCCCGATCGAATTCTGACTGATGGTGACCACGAGCTTGCCATCGTCGTTGCGGTAAACAAGCTGCTTGAACGCGGGCTGCCAACGAATCGAATTGGCATAACGTGCATCCACGATGCATCGGTCGCGCACCTTTTTCGCAGTGCCGAGAAAATCGTTGTTGAATAGCAGCACCGATTCGACCTGCTCGGGGAAATGCGTATCCCTCGGCTGTGCTCCATTGCGGGTCGAGACCTGGGAGAAGAACGTGCGATAAAAATCGAGAAATCCCTGCAAGATCGCATCGTATTCCTGCCAGAAGCGGGTATCGCGGAGCGCCGCCACGCCGCCTTGAATCTCCCAACACGGCAGGCCTTGCGGATATCCAGTGAGGCCAAGCCGCGACTCCGCCGACGGTAGCGGTCGCAGAATTCGCAGATCAAGCGCCTTCTCGAAAAACTCGCGATAGACGTCGCGCATGTAGGCCTGGAACAGACTGTGCTGGCCGCCGTCGGTCAGATTGGGATTGGCGGGATCGGCCAGCACCGCGGCGCGCAACTGATCCATCGGAAACACCATGAAGTGATTGTGCAGCATGCGAATGCTCGGCACGCCTGGCGAGGTCAACGGCCAAGTGGCGTCCAGGCTCGCCTCGCCCGCCAGCACCAGCGCGGTCGCCGGATCGGGGTAGCGCTCGAGCATGTATTCGATCACGATCTGGTTCATCCGGTTCCAGACCCGCCGAACGTGGTCAGGCACCTGCGTCCGGCGCACCGGCCGACCCAGCGGATCGAGAATGACCTGCGAGGTGTTATAGATGATCGAGGCGTCAAATTCGTTACTATGACCCAAGGCCTTGCGGTACAGCAGCAGGTTCTCGGCATTGACCAGCAGACCATTGTTGTGGACCAGGTCATTGAGATTTTCGGTACTGTTGAAAAACTCGTTGGGCTTCATGCCCTCCGGAACTTCCAACGGAATGGGGCGAAACGGGGTTACGATCTCGCGCGGTCCGACTTCCATCGCTCTAAGACTCCTGGGCTGGGGACATTGGCGGCGTAGTGTAATCCAGAGTGAGGCGGTTTCTCATGTGTCACGTCGAGGCAATCCGGCGATGAGGCGGGTGTACACCGCGCCGACACCGCTGATGACCGGCTTTATCCAAGGCATTCTCGAACATGCCGGCATCGATTATGTGCTTAAGAATCAGTTTCTAAGTGGCGCGGCCGGCGACTTGCCGATCAACGAAACCTGGCCCGAACTATGGGTACGCGATGCCGATGAAGCCCGCGCGCTCGAGTTGATTCAGGAGATTCTCGCGCCACTGCCGACCGCAGCCCGCGAATGGCTCTGCCCTGAATGCGGAGAGCAGTTGGAGATGCAGTTTTGCGCGTGCTGGCGCTGCGGTCGAACACGTATCGAACAGGAACCACCGCGATGACGCCGATTATCGATCTACTCAAGCAACACCGCTCGATTCGTCGCTTCAAGCCGGACCCCGTATCCGCCGAAACGCTCGAAACAATTCTGAGTGCCGGCCAATGTGCCGCGACCTCCAGCTTTCTCCAAGGCACGACCGTTGTCCGGATCACCGCCCCGGTCACACGGCAACGCCTCGCGACGCTGGCGGGCAACCAGGCCTACGTGGCGTCCGCGCCCGAGTTTCTGGTGTTTTGCGCCGACCTCCACCGCGCCGGGCAATGCTGCGAGCGCCACGGCAAGACCGCGGTCGAAGGCTATACGGAGCAATTCATCATCGCCACAGTCGACGTCGCGCTCATGGCTCAGAGCGTGGTGTTGGCCGCGGAGTCGCTAGGTTTGGGCGCGTGCTACATCGGCGCGATACGCAACGCACCGGCCGAGGTAGCCGCGCTGCTAGAACTACCGCGCCAGGTCTATCCAGTCTTCGGACTATGCCTCGGCTATCCGGCTGAAACACCGGAAACCAAACCGCGCCTGCCGCTTGCGGTAATCGTGAAGCAGGAACGCTATAGCGACGACAACGACGCCGCCGCGATCGCGGCCTACGACGAACACATTCGCGAGTACTACCGCAAACGCAGCGGCAACCCGAAAAATCAGGGCTGGAGCGAACAGATGGCGGGCTTGCTCGGCAAGGAATCACGGCCGCACATGCGCGCATTCCTACGCGACCAAGGGTTCGAAATGAAGTGACAAGGGCTATCGGACCACGAACTCCTGTTCGCTGCGTCCCGACGCGAGCGCCGTCTTGAGCCACTTCGGTCGCGGGCCACGACCACCCCAGGTCTCCGTTGGATTGTCCGGATTGCGGTAAGCGACACCGCTCGCCTTTCGTACCGACTTCTGTTTCGCCAATTTCGCGGCTTCGTCCCGGATTTCGACATCGATGCCATAGGTCTCGGCGAGGTGACGAATCTGCTCCAGCGCGGAAAGTCGCTCGCGCTCCAGGCGCGATTTCAGCAAGCCCTGAGCCAGATCGATTAACCGGCTTAATTGCTGATTCGATAAGGGCTCGAGCGCCACACTCAGATCATCGGGATCGAACCCAATCTCACTCACCATCGTTGTCGTACCTACCATGGAATTCAAGCTGTTGCGTACTGGAACCGATTGCCCAGCAGTATAAGACCGGAACGAACCTGGTACCAGCAGCCCACATTCGACACTCGATCGACGTTCCGGTCGAAAACATGTACTCAAGGGTCATTTCTTCACATTCCCCAATTGCTGACTAATATTCAAGTGAACCGGACTCAAGACCTATCCGGATACAAAACCAATATATCCCACGCACCACAGAGGAGCTTGCTACTGATGAGCCAAATCCTGAACGAGGTATTGGCCGCGAACGCGGAATATGCCGCCAATTTCGGCGACAAAGGCACACTACCGATGCCCCCCGGAAGGCATTTCGCAATCCTGACCTGCATGGACGCGCGCCTCGATCCGGCAAAATACGCCGGACTCGCCGAAGGCGACGCACACGTCATTCGCAACGCGGGCGGTCGCGCCAGCGACGACGCCATCCGGTCATTGGTCATTTCCTACAAATTGCTCGGCACGCGAGAATGGTTCGTCGTCCACCATACCGACTGTGGCATGGAGACGTTCACCGACAGCATCATGCGCAACCTACTCGCCCAAAGCTTGAAGACTGCGACGATCGACGAGAACGGCTGGCGCGATACCGGCGCCGGACCGGGATCCACCGAAGGCGACTACGTTGACTGGTTGACGATTTCCAACAACGCCCAAAGCGTGGTGGACGACGTGACGCGCATTCGAAGACACCCACTGGTGCCCGGCGATATTCCGATCCATGGTTACGTGTATGACGTGCGCAGCGGCAAACTGATCGAGATTCCTGAAGCCACCGTGGCCGGCAAGGCCATGTAGCCAACATCGTCACCGAGGCCGTTGCCGCGACCTCGGTGACCCTTGCCTCCGCGACCATTGCTGGCACGCCCAGCCCCGCACTTGATCAGCGCCCCACTTTCATGGCAAGCACGCATCCGCCCCCAAGGGTGAACACCGCGCCGGCCGAGCCCCCTCCCCGCAAACCGCGCCAGCTACGCAAACAGTCACTGCCGAAACTTTTTTACGGTCTGAAGGTCTTCTATTCAGTCGAAAAAGGATCCGCACGCTAAGCGCTTCTCCACGGCGTTGGCAACGCCCGACCGGCAGCCAGCGCTGACGATCCCTTGTCGGTCGTCGAACGGTCGTAAAGCTCCATCGCCGTTCGTGGGACACACAAGCGCGAAGCCCTCAAACGCCTAGGCAGCGGAGCGCGTCTGCAGAACAAATAATCGGGGAGATCCCAAATGAATACCGTATCCGCGCCTGGAATCGCCGCACTGGCACTCGTAGCGCTTCTATCCACTGGATGCGACAACGGGTCGTCAACAACCCTGACGCAAAACCTCGCGACCACGAGCGCGCCCACTCCGATCGCCCCGAGTCCGGCCGCGACCAATGCCGCGCTTACGATTGATGGCACAGGCGGCACTTCCGTCAACCCGATTCCGCTGGCTGCGGCGCTTGAGGCATTCCCGATGGGCGAAATCACGCTCGCCGAACGCGCGGGCGTGATTTTTTTACGCGAGGAAGAAAAGCTCGCAGCGGACCTCCTCGCATTCGCCGCCTCGCGCTGGGGCGACCCGCTGTTCGCCGGCATGACGGTAGCCGAGCGATCAAACAGTGACGCCGTCAAGCTGCTGATGACCCGCCATGGCATTTACGATCCCGCTGCGGGCAAGGCGACCGGTGTCTTTGAGGACCGCGGCCTGCAAACCCTATTCGACGCACTGCGAGCGCGGGTCGAACTGAGTTTGATCGACGCACTGCTCGTCTCGGCCGAGGTCGCCGAAATCAGTCTCGTCGACCTCGCGTCGCATACCGCGAACGTGAGCGACAACCCCGACATCCTTAGGGTATACGAGCTCCTGACCCTCAGCGCGCGCAATCACTTGCGCGCCTACCTGGCAAGCTTGCGCCAGCACGGCCTCGACTATAAAGCGCAGTACCTGACTTCGGCGGCGCTGGCGGCGATTTCCACCAGCGCTTTTGAATCCGGCAACTGACGGCACGCGCCGATCGAACCGCGTGCACCAGAGCCCGATGTCTTCGTGTGTCGCACAATCGCTCGGACGCATCCGCCTTGTCGTATACCTATCGTAATAGGACTCATGACGGATACCCGTGATTGACTAAGTTCATTAATCTTTGCCTCAGCCACGCTAGAAACGGACCACGAAGGGTCTGAATAGTGGCGTTAGGAGACGCTAGAAAGCTCGAAGCTATGCGGTCGTGCCCATCGAATCGGCCGCGACCAAACGCCACCACAAGGCGTTGAGCCCTGCGCACACGATCATTCGCGCGGAGATAACTCGCGCGAGGGCATCTTCGAGATCTGACTTAGTTTATTGTTTATTTAATCAGGAGGTCACAATGGGTAGTGAACTTAGCGGCGCCATCAGCTCCGCCGAAAGCAACTTCAGCGCAATGCTGTCGTCGCAAACGCAAATGCAAAATGCCGCGATGAACTTTCAGATGCAATCCACCGTCGAAAAGATGAAGTTCGATACGACGAAAAGCGGTATCGAGCGCATCGCGAGTGTCGCGGAATCCATGTCCACGATGACGGATCAACAGTCGCAGCAGATTGCTCGGTAATTCAACTGCAGGCGATTGAAAATAGGTGGCGACGTTCCCGCGGTACCATTTGGTGCCGCGGGCGTGTTTTTTAGAGAAGTTCTCGTCGTATGCGCGAGCGGGAAAAAGCTCAAGGGCGCCCAGCGCGACCTGAACAGCGGCCGATCTCGGAAGTAACGGGAAGCCGACCCGGGTGAAGCCAGCGGTGCGATGGGCGAGGAGCGCCCGCCGCGCTCGCAACATGGCGCCCATGTGCCCCGGTGGCTAGCGCGCTTCCTTGGGAGGCCGTAGGTAACCGGATGACCGATGGTCGCGCGAGCGTTCTCGTTACGCATGCGCAATGAGCTCCAGGAGGGAGCGGAGTTTTTGGCATCGGGATTCGTCGCGGATTGGCGGGGCCTTTTCGCCGGAAATGCGTGTCAAGACTAACCGGACCCAGTCTATGAGTATCAATTTGCGAACAGCGCAGTGCGTCGCGCTAGAGAATTTTCGACAACTCATCGCAACACAAGCGGAATTGCACTGTGCCGAGCTGTGCCATGAGATGCGCTCATCCACCGAGAAAATGCGGTACGAAACCTCGCGCTCCGGCTTTGAACGCATCGACAGCGTAAGATACTCCGCCGCGTTGATGATCGACGCGCAGTCACGCATGATTGCCGCGACCCGGCAAGGCCATCGCGATCCTTAGCCTGAACTGGCGCGAATCGGCTCGGGCCGGCGCGACATCCACGTAACCGTCAAGCGCCACTCAACGTCGACGACTACCCGACAGCGCGCCTCGCTTCGATGCGCGAATCAAGAAGTTTGCCGCAGCGGGCGGCGCGCCGGCGTCAAGATCTCCGCGCGGCATCGCCCCATCACGAGAACGGATGCGTCAGCACAATAGTCTCCTCGCGGTCAGGACCAGTCGAGATAATCTCGATCGGTACTTCCACGATCTCTTCGATGCGCTTGAGATACCGTTTAGCATTCTCCGGCAAGTCGTCATAGCGCCGAATTCCAACCGTGGATTGCTGCCAACCCGGAAGCTCCTCGTAAATCGGCTCCAGCGCGTCGTAGTCCTCGATACGCGACGGCGGCGCATCACAGCTCCCGCCATCGCACCGATAGCCCACGCACAAGCGAAGCGTCTCCAAACCGTCTAGCACATCTAGCTTGGTGATGCACAGCGCGCTCAGGCTGTTGATAATCGCCGCTCGACGTAGAATGACCGCATCAAACCAGCCACAGCGACGCGCGCGGCCGGTGGTAGTGCCGACCTCATGGCCGACCCGAGCCAGGTGCTCGCCCATTGCGTCGAACAGCTCGGTGGGGAACGGACCGGCGCCAACGCGAGTCGTATACGCCTTGGTGATACCAATCACATGATCCAGCATCAGGGGGCCAACTCCGGAGCCCGTGCAAGCGCCGCCCGCAGTCGTGTTGGACGAGGTCACGAAGGGATAGGTACCATGATCGATGTCGAGCAGTGTGCCCTGAGCGCCTTCGAACAAGACGTTGGCACCAAGCTTCTTGAGTTCCGCGAGCCGGCCCGTCACGTCAATCGTCAACGGCTCAAGCACCTCAACATACGACATGGCTTGTTCGAGCGTCGCCTGAAAGTCGACGGGTTCTTCCTTGAAATAGTGTTTCAACGCGAAATTGTGGTACTCCAATACCTCGCCCAATTTCGTGGCGAACCGCTCGCGATGGAACAGATCGTTGAGGCGCAACCCGCGGCGCGAGATTTTGTCCTCGTAGGCCGGCCCAATGCCTCGCCCCGTGGTGCCGATAGCGGATTTGCCGCGAGCACGCTCGCGCGCATGATCGAGGCGCACGTGGTAAGGCAGTATAAGCTGGCAGGCACCCGAAATACGCAGCCTTTCGGCGACCGGAACACCCGAGTCCACAAGTTTACCCATTTCGGCCAGCAACGCGTCGGGCGCTAGCACCACCCCGTTGCCAATCAGGCATTCGACACCGTCCCGCAGGATGCCGGACGGAATGAGATGTAGCGCTGTTTTCTTACCCTCGATGACGATGGTATGCCCGGCATTGTGACCGCCTTGGAATCGAACCACCGCTTGCGCACGATCGGTCAACAAGTCGACCACCTTGCCTTTGCCCTCGTCACCCCATTGGCTGCCGAGAATCACCACGAACTTACCCATCGTCACAGAGTCTCCACGTTCCATTCAGCATTTCGTTGTACCAGCTGGAAGTCGCAACCGAGCGCGCGAGCATCCGCTTGTTGCCCCGCAAGGGCTCGAAGGACAATCTCACCGTTGACGCGCAGTGCACGCACCATCGCCGGGTCGGCATTCGCGGGCGCGAAAATCCGGCGCGGCGTGGTCACGAACGCATCGGGCGCCAGCCGTAGCAAAGTACCCAGATCGGCACTGAAACCCACCGCCGCGCGGTCGCGCCCGAAATCCTTTCCCAGCCCATCGTAACGCCCACCGCGCGCGATCTCCTGCCCCTGCCCGGGGACGTAAAGCGCGAACACGACTCCGTTCTCGTAGTCGTAGCCGCGCAATTCAGCCAGATCGATATTGATCTCGATGGCGGGAAAGGCCTCGCGCACCAGTGTCGCCAAGGTGTCCAGCGTATCAAGTGCAGCGACGACCTCAGTGCCGATACCGTGCAACACCTTCCGCGCCTCCGCGAATACCGCGGCACCGCCATGGAGATGGGCCAATGCGCCGAGCGCATGCCGAGACTCCGCCGAGAGATCCAATCCGTCCAGCAAGCTTGCGATTTCGGGCTCGGCCTTGCGCTGCAACATGTCGAACAAGCGCTCTTCGGTCTCCCCGTCCAGAGCTGCGCGCGCCGTCAACGCACGAAAGATTCCGATATGTCCGAGATCGAGGTGTAACGGCCCGATTGCGAACCGTGCGCAGGTCTCCAGCATCAGGTGCAGGATTTCAGCTTCGCTGTCGAGCCCACCGTGCCCGTAAAGCTCGGCCCCGACTTGGAGTGGGCAGCGAGAGCCGCCAAATCCATCGCTGCGCGATTTAAGCACCGTATCGATGTAACACAGCCGCGTCGGTGCGTCGCGCCGGAGTCGGTGCGCGTCGATCCTTGCTACCTGGGGGGTCATATCGGCGCGTACGCCCATGAGACGCCCTGAGAGCTGGTCGGTGAGCTTGAAGGTCTGCAAGTCCAGATCAGGCCCCGTTCCGGTTAACAGGGACTCCAGATACTCAATCAACGGCGGCACCACCAACTCGTAACCCCAGCTGCGATAAAGGTCGAGCAGACAGCGGCGCGCGCCTTCTAGTCGCGATGCCTCTTCCGGTAGGATTTCCTCGATGCCCTCGGGCAACAGCCAACGGTCGTTCGAACTCATGCGATGCGGTGTCGATTGGATGCAGCGTGATCAGCGATTGCTTGGCTTGAAAGTCAACGCCGTCGCGGAGTTTACAGGGCCGGCAAGGAAAATCCGAGTCGTTTTTGTGCTGTTCGCTCAATCTGAGCGCGACGCCTTCGAGGCACGCCGACCACGATCAACGCACAAGGCTGACGGAGCGCCTCAGCCTCGCACCCAGTAAAGGAGAACCAGGCCGACCAACATGCTGAACAAGCCAATCGCTCTCAAGGTCCGCTCGGGTGCATCCAGCGCTTGCTGCAAGGCACGCTTGTACCGGTCCGGCGCGATGAACGGCATCAAGCCCTCAAAAACCAGCAGCAGGGCAATCGCCGCGCCAAGGTCGGTCCAACTCATTGGCGCAGCTCCGCGAGCCCTGGTTACCGGACGCCCGGTTGATTGAAGTAATTAAAGAACTCCGAATCGGGCTGTAGCACCATTACGTCCGACTTGTCGCGAAACGCGGTTCGATAGGCCTCGAGCGAGCGATAGAAGTCATAGAATTCGGGACTCGCGCCATAGGCGCCGGCGTAAATTTCCGCCGCCCGAGCCTCACCAGCACCGCGCAGCTCCTGCGCTTGGCGATAGGCATCGGCGACGATGACGGAACGTTGCTTATCGGCCGCGGCCCGCAGCCGTTCAGCAGCCTCCTGCCCTTGCGCGCGCAATTCTTTCGCGATTCTGGCGCGCTCGGCACGCATGCGCTCGTAAACCGATCCGCTGACCTCGTCCGGCAGGTCGATCCGACTGATGCGCACATCGACCACATCAATACCAAGGTCGCGCGCGATCGCGGTTGAATTCGCCATGATCGAGCGCATGATCTCACTGCGCTCGCCAGATACGGCCTCTTGTATGGTGCGAACCGCGAATTCGTTACGCAGGCCGTCCTTGATGATCTGCGCCAACCGATTCTGCGCGTTGCGCTCGTTGCCACGCGTCGAACGATAGTATTGTCCCACTTCGTCGATACGCCATTTGACATAGAAACTGACCGACACGTTTTTCTTTTCGCTGGTCAGAAACCGCTCTGGCTGCGAATCGAGCGTCAGAATTCGCCCATCGAACTTACTGACGCTGTTCAGAAACGGCACCTTGAAATGCAGACCCGGCGTTACATTGTCGTTCTTGATCTCCCCGAGGAAGAAGAGTAGCGCCTTCTCGCGCTCATCGACGGTGTAAGCAGCCATCGACAACAGCACACCGATCGCGACGACGATCCCAATGATTATCCTAGACATTACCGCACCTCCCGCGTACCGCGCTCGGAACTGCGACCCGCCGCCGAACTGCGTTCACCCGCCGTCGCCGGAGCGTTCGACATGCCGCTCATCTGCGAGCGGGTCGACATCTGATCCGGACTCAGGACCTGACCTTGTTGAATCATCTTATCCAGCGGTAGATACATCAGGCTATTGCCCTGTTTGGTATCAACCACAACCTTGCTCGTCGAGGCCAGCACGGACTCGACGGTTTCGAGATATAGACGTCTGCGCGTCACCTCGGGTGCCTTATTATACTCGGCATTCAGTTGACTGAACCGCGACGCGTCACCCGTTGCCCGCGACACCACTTGCTCCTTGAACGCGGTCGCCTCCTCGACCATCCGCGCCGCCTCGCCTCGCGCGAGCGGCACGATGCCGTTGGCGTAGGCCTCGGCTTCGTTGACGAAACGCACATTGTCCTCCCGGGCCTTGATCGCGTCGTTGAACGCCTCTTGCACCGCCTCAGGTGGCTGTGATTGTTGCAAATTGACCGTCGTCACCTCGAGTCCCGAACGATAGCCATCGAGCATCGCCTGGGTGAGATCGCGCGACATGGCGGCAATCTGTGCGCGTCCCTCGTTCAGGACGTAATCCATGTTGCTTTTACCGACCGCCTCGCGTAACGCGCTCTCGACCGCATCCTGCAAGGTCGCGTCGGGGAACCGCACCTGGAATACGTACTCCATCGGATCCTTGACTCGGTACTGCACCGCAAGCTCGATGTCGACGATGTTCTCATCCTGGGTCAGCATGCTGGCGCGGTGCTGGAACGAACGCACTTGGTCGATATCGATCTTTTCCACGGTCTCTATTGGATATGGCAGATGCCAATGCGGCCCAGGACGGGTAACGGTCGTCGCCGCACCGAAACGGAGCTCAACGCCGCGCTCGCCCTCGCCCACGATATAGAATCCAGATGCTAGCCAGATCAGTGCGCCAACCGCGACCAGCGCAATAATGCTGGAACGGCTCGCGCCTCCGCCGCCTTTCATACCCTTGAGGCCACCGAACTTGATGCCGAGTTTTTTCAGCAGCTCGTCCAGATCGGGCGGACCGTCCTTGCGCCCACCGCCACCGCCACCGCCACCGCCACCCCAAGGATCCTTCTGATCATCGCCTGGTTGATTCCAAGGCATCTGCTTCTCCGGTTGTTGCGTTCAGGCCCGCTACCGGGCACGTCGATCGCGCATTGTAGGTAGTCGCGCGGAGCGTAGCAAACAAACCCGACGCGACATTACGGTTTTGACCTCGCCCGCCTTCGCTTAAACCGAGGCGGCCCGATCGGGGCGAAACGACGCCCCTAAATCGGCGTAGCGACTCGCAAGTTGATTGAATGATTTCCGACTGAGAACGATATCGAGCCGCCAGCGCCCATCCTCGGTTGCCTGCTCCGCTCGGATGAATCCGCCCCCGAACAGCTCCGCGCGCAGCCGTCCAGCCGACATCGGCAAATCGAGCGTACCCCGTACGAGATCCTCCTCGAAGTGCGCCGCGATCGTTGTTTTAAGAAGATCCAAACCGGCGCCCGTGCGCGCGGAGACCCAAACCTGCGCCGCCGTTCCGTCATGCCCGAGTTGCACCCTCGGGAGCAGTTCAGTTAGGTCGATCTTATTAAAAACCATCAACTGTTGGCATGCTCCGGCGCCGATCTCCTGCAAGACCTCGTTGACGCGATCGATGTACGCATCCTTGCCTGGATCATTTGCGTCAACGATATGCAACAGCAGATCTGCCTCCTCGGTTTCCTGCAACGTCGCGCGGAAGGCAGCCACGAGGTCATGCGGCAGATTGCGGATAAATCCAACGGTGTCCGCGAGCACCACCGCCTGGCGGTCGGAAACCTCGACCCGGCGCAGGGTTGGATCCAGGGTCGCGAACAACTGGTCGGCCGCGTAGACCTGAGCGCCACTCAAGGCGTTGAACAAGGTTGATTTGCCGGCATTGGTGTAACCCACCAATGCGACGGTCGGAATCTCCGCCTTCTTGCGCGATTGACGCCCCTGATTGCGTTGTTGACTCACTTTCGCCAACCGCCGCTCGATCATCCGAATACGCTCGGCCAACAGTCGCCGATCGGTTTCCAGCTGCTTTTCGCCAGGGCCGCGCAGTCCGATGCCACCCTTCTGCCGCTCCAAGTGAGTCCAGCCACGCACGAGGCGGGTCGCCAGGTGACGCAGCTGCGCGAGCTCGACCTGAAGCTTGCCTTCGTGCGAGCGCGCCCGTTGCGCGAAGATATCGAGAATGAGGCCGGTGCGATCAATTACGCGACACTGAAACACCCGCTCCAGGTTACGCTCCTGGCTAGGCGTCAGCGCATGATCGAAAATGACGATATCGGCGCGATGGAGTGCGACCAACGCCGCGACTTCATCCGACTTGCCCGAACCGACGAACAGACGCGAGTCGGGCGCCGTGCGCGCACCCGTTACGAACGCGACCGCGAGGGCACCCGCTGACACCACAAGCTCATGAAATTCTTCCTGATCGCGCTCGCGGTCATGGCCGGAAGAGTTTGACTTGAGATCCAGGCGGACGAGAACCGCGCGCTCGCCCCCCGCGTGCCGATCAAACACTCGCTGGGGTCAACTCCCGCGAGCCGAGCTGATTATTCCTGCTCGCCATCCTCGGGCATCGGGAGCTTGACGGCCCGAGAAGGAACGATCGTCGAGATTGCGTGCTTGTAAACCATCTGGTTGACGGTGTTACGCAGAAGAACCACGAATTGATCGAACGAGTCGATCTGTCCGGTCAGCTTGATGCCGTTGACCAGATAAATTGCCACAGGCACCTTTTCCTTACGCAATGCATTCAGAAAGGGTTCTTGTAACGTTTGCCCTTTAGCCATCGATGCCACCTTTATATTCCACTAGTCTTTATAGTTTTCAACGTTGAAGGATTATACACAAAGATTCTCAATCTAGAACTTTAAATCGTTGTTTCATGAACTTGACTTTATCATGGAAGCTGAGCCCTTCGGGGTCAAGAAAAACCGCTGATTGCTCCTGCCGAAGCCACGTCATCTGGCGCTTGGCGAGCTGCCGAGTGGCTGCGATGCCTTGCTCGACCATTTCCGCATAAGTGATTTCACCTAACAAATAACGCCATATCTGGCGATATCCGACGGACTTTACGGCCGGCAAGTGCGCGTCGAGATCTCCGCGCGCCTGCAGCCGCTCGACCTCCGCAATCAACCCTGAAGCCAACATCGCCTCGAAACGGTGGGCGATGCGCCGGTGTAGCGCCGCGCGATCCGCCGGGAACAGCGCGACACCCAGGACCTCGGCACGCGACGCTAGCGCCTCGCCGCGAGCGCGCTGCAAACTCGAAAGCGACTGCCCCGTCAGCGCATGGACTTCAAGCGCACGCAATACACGCTGTGGATCGTTGGGATGAATCCTCGCCGCCGCGACCGGATCCACCGCGTGCAGCCGCCGATGCAACTCACCAAGCCCGTCGTGCGCCAAGATCTCGCTGAGCTGCCGCCGAACCTCGGCGTCCGCCCCGGGCAATGCGGACAGGCCATGCAGCAACGCCCGAAAATACAACAGAGTACCGCCGACCAGCAGCGGAATACGGCCGGCGGCGTGGATCGCCTCGATATGCCGCAGCGCATCATCGCGAAATCGCGCCGCGGAATAGGTCTCACAGGGATCACAGATGTCGATCAGGCGATGCGGCGCGCGCCGCAGCGTCGCGGGGTCCGGTTTGGCGGTTCCGATATCCAGTCCACGATAGACCATCGACGAGTCCACGCTGATGATCTCGCACGGCAAGGTTTGCGCCAGTTCGACCGCGAGATCGGTTTTCCCGGTCGCGGTCGGCCCCATCAACACCCAGACCGGTGGTCGCTGGACGCCGTTCATTGCCCGCGCTGAAACAACCGATCCAACTCGACCAGCGAGAACTGCATCCAGGTCGGGCGACCATGATTGCATTGGCTACTGCGCTCGGTTTGCTCCATGTCGCGCAGCAACGCGTTCATTTCGGGCACCGTCAGTTGGCGGTTGGCTCGCACCGAGCCGTGACAAGCCATCGTGGACAATACCGCGAACAACGACTCCTCGACTCGCGAACTACTGCCGCGAGCCAGCAAATCCGCGAGCACGTCGCGCACCAACTGCGCCACATCGGCCCCTTGCAGCAAGGCCGGAATCGCGCGCACGACCACCCGCTCCGCGCCGCTGCGGTCAAGCTGGAGCCCCAGCCGCCCCAATAACGCTTGCTCGCGCTCGACCAGGTCCGCTTCCCGCGCACTCACGCGCAGACTCTCTGGAACCAAGAGCGGTTGCAACCGCTGACTCGCATCATCGTAACGACCCTTGAGCCGTTCGTAGGTGATTCGTTCGTGAGCTGCGTGCATATCCACCAGAACCAGACCTTGAGCGTTCTGCGCCAGAATGTAGATCCCATGCAGCTGCGCCAAGGCGTAGCCCAGCGGCGGCGACGCGGTCGCTACAGATTCGAGCGAACGAGGCGCACCCATCGGTTCCGCGAGCGCCGCATAGACGGCCATTTGCTCCCGCACGCTACCGGAAGTCGTTCGCCCGTTGCTCGGATATGCCCCCCAATCGACTTCAGGCAATGCCGCCACGAGTTGGCGCGGCGGCACCTCGAACACGCTGACCGTGGGCGGCGTGTTCCGGTCATCCTGTCCCGGCCTGATCGCCGCGATCGCCCGCCCCAGACTGCGAAAGACGAAGTCATGCACCAACTGCGATTCGCGAAACCGCACTTCGTGCTTGGCTGGATGCGCGTTGACATCAACCAGGGTTGGATCGAGCTCCAGGTACAACACGTAGGCCGGATGGCGCCCGTGATACAGCACGTCCTGATACCCGAGACGCGCGGCGTGATTCAACAACTTGTCGCGCACTACCCGCCCGTTGACATACCAGTATTGCAGGTCCGGCTGGCTCCGCGAAAACGTCGGCAAGCCGATCCAACCCCATAACCGCAAGCCCGCGCCGCACTCATCGATGGCAACCGACTCCGCGAGGAAGGCCTCGCCACAGATCCGCGCCACGCGCGACGCCCGGGTCACCGCGTCGGGCGCCGCTGGCAACCGCAAGCTTTGCCGCTGGTTATGCTGCAACTCGAAAGCGACGTCGAATCGCGACAACGCGAGCCGCTGTACGACCTGTTCCAAGTGCGTGAATTCCGTCTTTTCGGTACGCAGGAACTTGCGCCGCGCTGGCACGTTGTAAAACAGATCGCAAACGTCGATCGTTGTGCCAACCGGGTGCGGATGCGGCCGCCCAGCCAACGCCGCACCCCCTCCGCCTTCAACCCGCCAGCCGGAACCCGCCCCTTCGATCGCCGAGGTCAGCGTGAACCGCGATACCGACGCAATGCTCGGCAACGCCTCGCCCCGAAAACCCATGGTCGCAACCCGCTCGAGATCCTCCATCGACACGATTTTGCTGGTCGCGTGCCGCGCCAACGCCAACGGGATTTCATCCTGCGGAATACCGCAACCATCGTCACGAATTCGGATGCGGCGAACGCCACCTTGTTCGAGATCGATCCAAATCGCGGTCGCACCGGCGTCCAGGCTGTTTTCGACCAATTCCTTGACCACCGAAGCGGGACGCTCGACTACCTCGCCGGCGGCGATTTGATTGACGAGCTGAGGTGGAAGTTCGCGAATCGGCATGGCTGGGTCAAAAGCGTAGCATAGCCGCGCACCGGTCGCTCGCGCGCCAGAGTGGCTGGCGTCCCGAACCCGGAATAAAAAAGGATCTAGCTCCTGCCAGATCCAGTGGGGGAGGGTAAGCTAAATCAGACGTCGACCGAGCCGCGATTGCTCGCGATCAATGAACCCTCGGGCGCGTAGTCGCGGAAATAGGTCTTGATGCCGGAAAGTAAGGACTCCGCGACTTTGTTCTGGTAGGCATCGGTGCGCAGACGCTTCTCCTCCTGCGGATTGGAGATGAACGCCGTCTCAACCAGGACTGACGGAATATCGGGAGATTTGAGCACGACGAATCCCGCACGCTCCACATTGCGGCTGTGGACGTCGCTCAAGCGCGCCATCTCACCCAACATACGCTCCGCGACGATCCGACTCGACTCGATCGTGTGCCGCTGGGACAGGTCCAAGAGTACCGACGCCAACATTTGGTCTTTGTCGTTCAGACTCACGCCACCGATCAAATCGGCCGCGTTCTCCTTTTCAGCCAATACCTTGGCTGCCTCGCTCGAAGCACCATTATTGGACAGCACGTACACGGAAGAGCCGGTCGCCATGCGATTGGGCGACGCATCGGCGTGCACCGAAATGAACAGATCGGCCTGGCTCGCTCGCGCGCGGCGGATACGCTCACGCAGCGGCAAAAACACGTCGCTGTCACGGGTCAACACCGGCTTGTAGCCGCGTTCCCGCGCCAACAGTCGCTCCAGCTTGCGCGCAACCTGGAGTACGACGTCCTTCTCCTGGGTACCGCCCTTGCCCACCGCGCCGGGATCCTTGCCGCCGTGCCCCGCGTCGATTGCAATCACGATGTCGCGCAATCCGCGTTGGTCAGGTCGGCTATGCTTGGCAGTTCGCTGTTGGCTCGCGGCTTGCGCCTGTGTGTCTGGCTTCGATGGCGGCGCTTCTCTCGATGGCGTCGCCTCGCGACTCGGGACGGACTCCCGCACGGCAACCGACGCACGAGCCGGCTCGGCCGTACGCGCGGTCGCAAATGAACCGATCGCGTCAGAAGGTAATTTCAGTTCAATTACGAGCTGACGCATCGCGCCGTCGCCGTAATCGAGGTAATAGCTGCGCGCATCGCTTGCGCCCTTGACCAGGTCGAACACCACACGATAGTCGGCATCGTTACGCGCGGAGGAACGCAATCGCTGAATATTGGGCGCGTCGCGCAGCGCGAGTGATACGCCCTCCGCGATCGCGGCTTGCTGAAAATCCACCACCAGGCGATCGGGACCCGAGAGCTGCATGATCGAGTGCGCGACCTCGTCACTGAGATCGAACACCAACCGCAACATGTCACCACCCACCTCATGCCGCAGGTTCAGGATACGCGCCGACGACGGCGCCGCGATCAAGCCAGGCGCATGCACCGCGACCACGCTCGCGCCGAGAATCCGAACGACCTGTCGTAAGAAATCGCGTCGATCTACATTCATGTGTGCCTTCGTCATACCACAACCCCAAGTTGACTCAACCGCGGGCATCCGCCCTTGATAACCTTCCCTGCCCGAGCGCCCCTGGTTGCCAGTCCGAGTCACCGTCACTACACCGCCTCCGACCAGCCAATCGTCGGACACGCCGCTCGCGATTGTGGCGCGAGCGCATTGCACGAACTCGAAAGACAACCCTGATGACAAGTGTTAGCCAAGCCCAAGAAAAATTCAAGTTTTTTGTTATTTTTTATGTATCTACGGCTTTAATCTAAAGTATTGACAGATCCAAGACCTTGCGCCGGGACGCATCTAAGTTGCGCGCGTACCACGCGATGCGCCGAGTAGTCGCTTGAAAATCAGGCAGTTTCAACCACGCGGTGCACATACGAGGCTTAACGGAGCGCCGGTGTCCGAGCGAGGTACGCCGCTCCGAGTGAACGTGAAATGCCCAATCCACTGGCCGTGCCGCTCCGGGTTTAGTCGGCGGGAGCGTCGGCCGTCGGGACGCGGCCGTCGAGCCCCCAGGGATAGGTTCACGGCATCGCCTGCCTACCCAACCCGGGGCGGATTTCATCCTCTGCCGCGGCGTCCTCGCCACGACTAGGAGCCTGTCGGACTTGAGGGGATCGTAGCGAAAAAGTGGGAGAGCGAGGCCATTTTTTCGATCGTTTGAAGCGAATAGCCGTAGCTATTTAACGAAAAGGATCGGAAAAATGGACCGCTCTCCCACTTTTGCAGTCGATTCATCTCAAGCCCGACAGGCTCCTAGCTAGGCCAACTGCCCCATGACACATTGCCCGCTATCGCTGCCGGCGCTGACTTCGAGCAGTCGACCGCCATCAGGCGCATACCGCAGGATGAAATGTAGATCGGGTTGATCCAGCCAACCGGCGGCGCGTTCCGGCCACTCGATCAGGGACAAAGCCCCCGGCTCCTGGTAGTCCACGAACCCTAGGTACTCCAGCTCCTCGGGACTGGCCAGCCGGTACAGATCGAAGTGATAGATCGGTCGACCCGCTATCTCGTACGGCTCGACCAGGGTAAAGGTTGGACTCTTGACTCGGCCGTGATGGCCAAGGGCGTGCAACAACGCGCGCACCAAGGTCGTCTTGCCCGCGCCCAGATCGCCCGATAGCGTGATCAGACGCACCTCACCGAGCAACGGCGCCAACCGGTGTGCCAGCGCGATCGTCGAGGACTCGTCGGGTAATGCGATCTTCAAGGATTGACCACCGTGCGCAGATGAGGCATCAGATCCGACGCAAGTAATCCCCGCGGCGCGACGCCAGCCGCGAGGTCGGCCGCGTATGCGTGCGCCAAAACCCCGGCGCGGGCTGCGACATTGGCGGTCAACCTCTGGGCGCGCAACCCCGCGATCACGCCGGTCAGGACATCCCCCATACCACCACTCGCCATGCCGGGGTTGCCGGCGCACGTGCACGTGACTCGGCATCCATCGCTCACCAGAGTATTGGTCCCTTTCAGCACCACGACACCGCCATAACGTCGCTGCAATTCGGCTACGGCCGCGGGTCGATCGGCCTGCAATGCCGCGGTCGATCGACCCAGCAAGCGTGCGGCCTCCCCTGGATGCGGCGTGAGTATCCAGTCATCGCGCCGAATCGGACAATCGACCAGGAGATTGAGCGCATCCGCATCGACGACCAGTGGCTTGCCGGAATCCAACGCGCGCTGCCACAACGATCGCGACCACCGGGTCTGCCCCAAGCCGGGGCCTAGCGCGACCACGTCGGCCCGACGCAATAACGCGTCAAGATCCACGGCATCGTCGACCGCGTGCGGCATCACTACCGGGCAGGCGATACCGATGAACATCGCGTGCGCGGGGTGGGTGGCGACGCTCACCAAACCCGCCCCGACCCGCGCCGTAGCCTCGGCCGCGAGCACAACCGCACCACTGGTGCCAGGATACCCGCCGACGACCAATACGTGACCGAACTGCCCCTTATGACAAACGCTCGGACGCGGAGGTAACCAGTCCCGCAAATCCTCGGGAAGGTCCAGGGTCACGGCCGGAACCACCGACGCGTAAGCGGCTTCGGGCACGCCAAGATCATCCAGCGCCAGGCTGCCGCAGTGGTCGACACCCTCGCCCGTGAAGTGGCCGAGTTTGTACCCGATAAACGTGACGGTGAGACGAGCTTGTATCGCGGCGCCGAGCGGCATGCCCGTTTCACTCGAAAGCCCGGAGGGAATATCAACTGACAATACGGGCCGCGTGCTCGCGTTTACCGCCCGCACAAGTCCCAACAACTCGCCCTCAAGTGGCCGCTGCAATCCAGTACCCAGCAACGCGTCGACGATCCAGTCGAAGTCTTTCATGCTTTCAACGTGACGCTCGATGCGACCACCGGTCGCCAACCATTCGTCCCGCGCGCGCGCCGCGTCGCCGCGTAGCAACGCGGGATCCGACTGACTCAACAGAGCCACTTCGCGCCCCGTATCCCGCAGCAATCGCGCCACCACATACCCATCGCCACCGTTATTGCCTGGACCGCACAGCACCAGCACTCGCGCCGCACCCGTGAGCATCGATTCCAGCGCCGCGTGGGTGGCCCGCCCAGCACGCTGCATCAACGCAAAACCGGATACGCCGTGATGCTCGATGGCCTCGCGTTCGATGGCACGAATCTGGGAACTGGTGTACAGCCGGCGCGACAAGGGTTGCATAGGATAATTATGCGCACGCCGGGCTTCGTTGAGGTAATTTTTTGCGACCCGCTTACGACGTCCGCCCCGTGCGGCGGTCGCATTCAAGCCAAAATGCGTGGCGATAGGCAACCGTGCCACATGTCCGGACGGCCTTGCGTCTCGCCCGGCCTGGACGCTCGCAGGTCAGTAGACGCCTACAACTCCGTCCAATCGTCGCCAGAGGCCTTCAATCGCTCGATTCGCGTCTGGGTGTCACCCCACGCCGCCCGCGCGATACCGCCGAGTCCAGTTGCCGAACCCTCGGTAGCCTGGTACAGCGTGGTCACGAACGCCGCGACCGCCACCGCACCGAGTTGTGCCTTGGACTCCTGCGCGACTCGCTTAAGCCGCAAAAATGGCGTTCACGGTAATCACTCGACAACGACTCGCCGGAAGACCGGGCGGGAAGCGGTCACAACCCGCGTTTGAGGACAATCCGGTGATACGCAATAGCAAATGACGCTTCACGCATGACGTAGCCTTGGCGTAACGCCTACAACTCGCCTTGGCGTGCGCGACCGAAACGCAATCGTGTCAAGGACACGCGGATAGCGTGACCGTTTCGCCTTCATAGGTCATCGGCCCAGCTAAGGTCGCGAGTTCGACGCAACCGTCGCCGGAACAAATCCGATAGTCGAACGTATGGCTCGACCGCGTCAGCGTCACGGCCAACAGCTGCGCAAGGTCGGGCTGGTAATGCCAAACACCGCGATATAACCGCGCGCCTTCGGGCACTTCCATCCCCGCGCCCGCGCCCTGGATACGCGCCTCGACCAGGTGCAGATGGTCACCTTCGACCCGGTAGTCCTCCTCCCACTTTACGAGCTCGACCGAATGCCGCCACGCCAGGGTGATCGCGTCTCCCGACAAGGTCGCCAATACGAGACCCAACGCCGACGTGAGACAGATTGCCATCAGC
Organism: Thiotrichales bacterium; assembly: GCA_050329935.1. Classification (GTDB taxonomy): domain Bacteria; phylum Pseudomonadota; class Gammaproteobacteria; order UWMA-0217; family UWMA-0217; genus CAYSFW01. The sequence continues at coordinate 39,750 of JBHJOI010000065.1, forward strand.
CCGCGCGCCGATGTTGCCGCCAGAGATTCCATCCCACGAACGCGGCGGCGAGCGCGAGTCCGAGTTCGTCGGTGATCGGCAACGCGACAACCAGCAAGAAAGCGGCGGCGGTCGCCCACAATCGCTCCAGCGCGTCGAGACGGTAGCCGAGAAAGCCAATCGTGGCCGCGCCCCACAAGCCGATCGAGACCAGCGCCTTGAACACGACGTATAACGTCGCGCCCCAGCTGTCGCCCTGGAGCATCAACGCGGGGGAGTACACCGCCATATAGGGCACGACGAAGCCGGCAAGCGCGATCCGCACACAGTTCACGCCGATACGCATGGCCGAGGCCTTCGCGATCGGTGATGCCGCGAATGCGGCGAGCGCGACCGGCGGCGTCAGATCCGCGAGAATGCCGAAATAAAACACGAACATATGGGTAACGATCAACGGCACGCCGAGCTCGAGTAACGCCGGACCAGCGATCGATGACGTGATGATGTAGTTCGGAATCGTTGGAATGCCCATCCCAAGCACCAGGCAGACCAACATGGTGACGAACAGCGACAGAAACAAACTATGCTCGGCGAGCCCGATGACGACATTCGCCATCGTCGTCGCCAATCCGGTCAAGGTCAGCACCGCGATGATCACGCCGACGATCGCGCAAGCCACGCCGACGCCGAGCGCGGCCTTCGACCCCTCGATCATGCCTTTGACCATCGCGCGCAACGTGGCGCGACCGCCTCGCATAAACCATGTCACCGCGATCAACGCGCCGATCACCCACAGCACCGGCGTGATGCCCAGGCGAAAAAAGAGCCCGGCCACAGCACCGAGCGCAAGCCAGAACAGCACGCGCCATCCAAACGCACCGAGATTCGGTGCGATGGCGGTCCCGAGGATCAACAACGCCGTGAACGTCAGTGCCGCAATTCCCGCGAATAGCGGCGTATAGCCACTCAAAATCAGATACACCAACGCAACCAGCGGTAACAGCAAATGTCCCCGCTCACGCAACGCCCGCCACGCGTTCGGGCATTCTTCCGCCGTCAGACCTTTGAGCCGCAACCGCCCTGCCTCGAGATGCACAATCCACATCACCGTCGCGAAGTACAACAACGCGGGGACCGACGCCGCCTTCACGACCTCGAGGTAGGGCATGTCCAGGGTTTCGGCCATGATGAACGCAACCGCGCCCATCACCGGCGGCAGAATCTGTCCGCCCATGCTGGCGGTGGCCTCGACCGCGCCCGCGAACTCCGGACGGTAGCCCGAACGCTTCATCAACGGAATTGTAAACTGCCCGGTCGTGACCACATTGGCCACGCCAGAGCCGTTGATCGTACCCATCAGCGCCGAGGACACCACCGACACTTTCGCCGCGCCGCCGCGGGTGCGCCCAACCACCCCCATCGCGACGTCGGTGAACAACTTCGCCATCCCGGCTTGCTCCAGAAACGCGCCGAACAGGATGAACAGAAAGATATAGGTGGCCGAGATCAGCACCGGGATACCGTAAACGCCCTCGGTACCGAGATAAAGTTGGCCGATGATCTGGTCATATCCATAACCGCGGTGCGCCAAGCCGCCCGGCAGATACTGACCGAACAGGCCGTACCCGAGAAACAACGCGCAGATCAGCGGCAGGGCCGGCCCCATCACGCGGCGCGCGGCCTCGAACACCAGCGCGACGACCAACGTGCCGACCACGAGATCGGTCAGCGTCGGATCGCCAGCGCGCACGATCAGGTCGCTCTCGAACACCCAGTGATAGAACGCGAGCGTGAAGCCCAGACTCCCTAGCGCCCAGTCATACCAAGGGACGCGATGGCCAGCCCGGCTGCGTGTCGGGGGATATAACGCGAACGCGAGCAACAGCAGAAAGCCGACATGCATCGAGCGCAAGATGATGCTCGACAACGGGCTGTAGGCGGCGGTGTACATCTGAAACACGGCGAACGCGATCGCGATCGCCATGATCACCCGCAAGGCCAGGCCTCGCGGGTGGCGCCAGTGGTGAGCGGCCTCTTCCAGCACGGGGGCGTCGGTCACGCCTCGAGTCCCCGCGGCCTCATCGCCATGCGACCGTTCGACGCAGGGGAACGAGTTACGGATCCGTCCCGGACGCTCGGACCCGCCGCAACCCGGGAAATCTGGCGTACACGCGCGTGTCGGCGGCCTCTTCCCACCGCGTATCGCCCAGCCGAACTAACGACCCGCTCCGGCCACCCGATTCAGGGCAACGCCGACCTCCTTGAAGTACTTCTCCGCACCGGGATGCAGCGGCACCGGCATGGGCTTCGCCGCATGTTCCAGTTTGATGCCCTTGGCGGCCGCGTGCGCGGCGACCATCTGGTCGAGGTTCTCGAACATGACCTTGGTCATCTGGTACACCTTGGCATTTTCGACGCCATCATGAGTCACGAGAAAATTCACGATCGACGCCGTCGGCACCTCGGCCTCCTGACCCTTGTAGGTTCCAGCCGGAATCGACGCGGCGCCATAGGCACTATCACCGATCTTGGCAATGATCTCGGCCGGTACCGGAACGAAAATCACGTCGACGCTGGTCGCCAGATCGCGCAGCGCCGGATTGCCAAGACCCGCCGACTGCAGCGTCGCGTCGATTTGACGGTTCTTCAACAGCTCCACCGATTCGCCGTAAGGTAAATACTCGACCTTACTGAAGTCCGCGTACTGAATGCCCGCGGCGCCGAACACCGCGCGCGCGTTGAGTTCGGTGCCCGATTTCACCGCGCCGACCGACACCCGCTTACCCTTCAGATCCGCCAGGGTCTTGATGCCGGAATCCTTCGCCGCGACGATCTGCACATAGTTCGAATACATTGGGCTGATGGCCCGCAATTTATCGAGTGGCGCCTTGAAACCCGCCTCCTCATTGCCGGCCCAAGCGGCGCTCAGGGAATCCCCCAACGTCAGCGCGACCTCGCCATTTCCTTTCTGCAACAAGTTCAAGTTTTCGACCGACGCCTTGGTCGCCTGCACCGTTATTTTCGCGTCCGGCAACACTTTGCCATACAGCGACGACAGCGCGACGCCAAGCGGATAATAGATACCGCTGGTCCCACCAGTCAGGATGTTGACAAACTCCGCGGCGCGCGGCGCGGTCGCGACGGCGCACAGCGCCACCATGGTCAGTGCTCGTCCCCAGAAACGTGGCATGATTGAAACCTCCAATGATTGATTCCACAGCGTGTTGGCAAGTCATTCCGCGCCCGACTCGACGCAAGCACGAATTGAGCAAAGCATAGCCGCTGCTTCCGAAATGTCGAACGGCCTCACCTCGCCAATTCGCCCGCGTGCGCTACCCAAGATTCCCGCGACCGCGTAACAACGGCCGCAGACTCAGTAAACCCAGAATCGGACCCGGCACGAGCAACCATGCGATCTTGGGTCCGAGCGCGGCCCAGGTTTGCGCGACCAGCACGATCGCGAGCACCGAAATGAAAAATCCAACACTATTCAAAAACGACAACGCGCTCGCGACCGCCTCCGGTGGCGCGTGCCGCGACGCCAGCGCGGAGAACTGCGCCGAGTCCGCCACCACCGCGAAACCCCAAATCAACAGCAGTACCAACAACGACTCAACCGGCAGAAATTGCAGCGCCGGATAGAACATGCACATCAAGCCCGATGCCGCGAGCGCCGCCGCCGACCGCGCACTCCCCCAGCGCCGACTCAGTCGCCCGACGATCACGCAACCCAAACCGCCAATACCGATCACCGCGAACGACACCCAGGACACCCGTGCGCCAATATTTGGCCCAGACAACAAGCCGCCCACCAGCAACGGCACCATCATCCAAAAGGCGTAGAGCTCCCACATGTGGCCGAAATAGCCAAACGCGGCGGCGCGGTATCCGGGGCGGTGAAACGCACGCAACACCGCACCCCAACTCAGGCGCGCCGGCGCCGGCAGATGCGGACCGTCGCCCAGACGTCCGATCAGGATCGCGCCGACCAGCGCCAGCAGCGACGCGGCGCTGACGACCCATGGCCAGGCCAGGGTCACATCGAGCGCGCGCAACAAATGCGGCGACGCAGTTCCGATCGTCAGCATCCCTACCAGCCAACCCAATGCCTCGCCACGACGCTCCGGGGCCCAGCTCACAACCAGTTTCATGCCCACCGGATAAATACCCGCCAACGCCAGGCCGGTCGCGAAACGCAACATCGCGCCACTGACCACACCCTCGGCAAGCCAGGCGAATGCGAGATTAGTCAACGCGCCGGCGATCGCACTGACGACGAAAATGCGGCTCGCGGCGAATCGGTCCGCGAGACCCGATAGTGAAAGCAACAATGTGCCGGCGATGAAGCCCAATTGCACCGCCGCCGTAAGCCAACCGATACCGCCAGCGGCCAGTCCCCAGGCCGCCGTGAGATGCGTGCCCGCACCATTGGCACTGAACCACAACGACGTACCCAGGAGTTGCGCGATGACGATGGTCGCAACGGCGAACCGACTCTGACGGCGAACCGACTCTGACGGCGAGCCGGCGGAAGACCGGCATTCACGCGACCTTCGGCTCGCGTACCCCGGCCGCCCACCAGATTCGGCACGCACCTTCGTCAGAGACCATGCAAGGACCAATCGGATGTCGGGGGGTGCAAGCGCGACCGTACAACCCGCAGGCATTTGGATAAATCCTGCCAAGCACCACGCGTGCGCAATCGCAACCCGGCGGCATCTCGCCGGCACGCTTGCGGGAGGCATCTTCGTAGCTCGGAAAGACGCGCCGGGCATCACGCGCGGCCAAGGCCTCGCGCAACGCATAGCCGGATTGCGGAATCGCACCGATGCCACGCCAATTGGCATCGTAGACCTCGAACACCTGTTCGAGCTGGCGTTGCGCCGCCGGATTGCCGCCCTCGCGGACGACCTCGCGGTAGCAGTTATCGAGAAACGGGCGCTGCTCCAGCCACTGCCGCAGCACGGAGTACGTCGCCGCGAGCAGGCTCTCCGACGTAAAGCCGGCGACCGCCGCGGGCATACGATGCCGCTCGACCACGAACGCCCACTCGGCCGGCCCCATGACGGTTGCGACATGCCCGGGTGCGATCAAGCAATCGAAGCCCGCTTGCTCCGACTCCAGCAACATTTTCACGGCCGGCCAGGTCTTGCGACCCGACAACAGCAAATACAAGTTGTCCGGCACACCCTGCGCGAGCATCGCGGCCACCGGCGCGGTGGTGGTCTCGAATCCCGCGGCGAAAAAAACAACCTTGCGCGCGGGGTTGTCGCGCGCGATCTTCACCGCCTCGGTCGGCGAAGCGATCGGTCGAATATCGGCACCGGCGGCGCTGGCTTCGACCAACGAACGCGGATCTTTCCTAGGCCCATTGACCGGCACCCGCAACATATCGCCAAAGGCCACGAGAACGACCGATTCATGCAGCGCGAGCTGAATCGCCTGATGGATATCCTCTTCTGGACAGACGCACACCGGACACCCCGGACCGGGAATCAGCTCGATTTGCGGCGGCAACGCCCCGCGTAATCCGGCCATGGTGATTGAACGTTCGTGGCCGCCGCAAACGTTCATGATCTTGATCCGTTCCGGCAACGGCAAGGCGCGGATACGATCCAGCCACTGTTTCGCGGGTGCCGTCATGCCCGATCAACCGTGCGTGTGCGGGTGGTGATGCGTGTGTACGTGGTGGGCATGCCCATGATGATGATCGGGCTCGCCGCCATGCAGGCGCGCGCCATCCGGCTGTACCGCGGGCCGTGCGGTTTTGCCCTGCGCCAGACGGTCGCGTTGCGCGCTAAGTTCGGCACGTAGCCAATCGAGCCAGGGCACGAGACCCGTCCCCCTACGGGCGGAGAGTTGAACCACCAGAGCCGGATTCGCAAGCTCGCGTAGATGTCGTTCGGACTTCACCGGATCGAAATCATCCAACACCGCTAGCAAATCGCATTTGGTTAGCAGCATTAAATCAGCCGCGCGAAACATCACCGGATATTTCGCCGGTTTGTCATCACCCTCGGTGACCGATAGCAGGGTCACGTTGCGATGATGACCGAGATCGAAGCTCGCCGGGCAAACCAGATTGCCGACATTTTCGATAAATACCAGATCGACACCCTCGAGCGGAAGATGATGCAGCGCCTCGTGCACCATGTGCGCATCGAGATGGCACGCCGTGCCGGTCGCGATCTGCACCGCCGGCACCCCTTTCGCGCGGACCCGTTCGGCGTCGTTCTCGGTTTCCAGATCGCCCTCGATCACGGCGATTTTAAACTCGGCGCCCAGCGCGTCGATCGTCGCCTCTAGCAGCGCGGTCTTGCCGGAGCCGGGCGACGACATCAGATTGATCGCAAGAATGCCGCGACTGTCGAAATGCGCGCGGTTATGAGCGGCCTGGTGATCGTTTTCATGCAGCAGGTTTTGCAGCACCGTCACCGCCGCTTTGCCGTCCTCGGTCCGCGCCAGCTTCCCGTCCGCTCGCACCAGATGCGCGTTGCCGGGGGTGATATTGCAGCCGCAGGTATCACACATGCTCGGATTCCTCTTGTAGTTCCAGCTCGACGCTCGCAAGCAGCAGTTCGTCACCGCTCAGAATTTGGGTTTTCCAATCACCGCACTCGCCACACACGAGCTTGTTGATCTCGGCAGTGGTCTCGGCGCCACACGCGCGGCAACGCACCTTGATCGGCGAGACCTCCAGCGCCAGCACCGCGTCCGCCGCGATCGTGCCGGCCGTTGCGAGCGGGAACGCGTGGGCAAGCAGCGCTGGCTCCACCCCCGCCAAGGGTCCGAGCAGCACCTTGATCAAGCCGACGCCACGCGCCCGCCGGTCGGCGGCGATACGTTCAACCTGGTCTACGATGGCTTGGCAGATGGACAACTCATGCATCGCTACGCGCGGCCTCAAGCGCGAGCATCTCGTCGTAAAGCTCCCAGGCCGAGCGCGCCTGTTCGGGCGACATCTTCTGGATGGCGTACCCGACATGAACCATCACGTAGTCGTCGACCGCGATCGAGTCGTCCTGCAACATGAACAGACTCACCTCGCGCTGTACGCCTTTCGCCTCGCAGCGCGCGGTAAATCCGTCGATCGCTTGAATCCGCATCGGGATCGCCAGACACATGACCGAAAAACCCTCGATTGAAATCAGACACCCAACCCATCGTCGGCGGCGTCGGCCAAAACCCGGACAGGGTCACTTGGCTCGATCTTGTCCCAGATCACCGGCGATTCCGTTGACGAATGTCAACTTGTCAGGTCTCGCGGAAGCCTAACGTATCGGCAACGAACAAACCAAAAGAGTAGAAAGTTCGCGGGGGATGGCATCGACTAACCTCGTGAGCTGGAATGTTTTTGTTATGGCAAAGACTCTTATTTTGGGTATAGGAAACACCCTGCTGTCCGACGAAGGCGCGGGCGTTCGAGTCGTCCGGATTCTTGCCGACGAACACACCAATCACCCCGAGTTCGAGTTTCTCGATGGCGGGACCTTGAGCTTCACCCTCGCCGGACCGGTTGGCGACGCCGAGCACTTGATCGTGGTCGACACCGCCGATCTCAGCGCCGAGCCAGGCACCGTGCGCGTATTCCGCGATGGCGCGATGGACGACTTCATTGGCCGCGGCGGCAAACGCAGCGTGCACGAGGTCGGACTGGAAGACGTTCTGACCATCGCCCGCCTCGAAGGTCGGTTGCCCGCGCGCCGCGCATTGGTCGGCATACAACCTCAGACACTCGATTGGGGCGAGGAACTCACACCGCCGGTGGCCGCGGCGGTCATCGCCGCCTGTGACGAAGTTCGGCAACTTCTGGGGCAGTGGCGAGCATGAGCGGACTTACCGATATCCCGATTAGGCTTGAAATCGGCGAACCGTCGAACACCGAGCCGAGCGGCCTGATCCACGCACTGGCGCAAGAAATCATCGACGCGCTCGCGAGTCACGCGCAACGCGCCGACAACCATCTGATCGACCTGCGGGGATTACCGCTTGGCCAACATGACCTTGATGCGTTGCAGGCCCTGCTCGGCATCGGCGAGGTACGCGCGACGCTGGACATTTCCGGCCCCAGCGAGATCTGGGAAACCGCCTACGCCGGCGTTTGGTGGGTCAGGCACCGCGCCCGCGAGGACAACGTGATCGCGGAATATCTGGAGGTGGGCGCCATTCCGTCCATTCTCAGGAGCCATCCCGACGACATGCGCGACGCGGCGGTGCGGCTGGCGGCGCAGTTGAATGAAGCCAATCTCTCGGTCACTACGAGGAGCTGATCGATATGTCCAACACCACTGAAACCCTCGGCGAAGTCCTGCTGCAACGCGGTGTCAGTCGCCGGACCTTCCTTAAATTCTGCGCCGGGCTCGCGACGACGATGGCGCTGCCGGTCTCGATGGCGCCCGCCATCGCCGAGGCCCTCGCCAAAGTGAAACGGCAGTCGGTGATCTGGATGTCGTTCCAGGAATGCACCGGTTGCACCGAGTCGCTGACGCGGTCGCATTCGCCGTCGCTGGAAGGCCTGATCTTCGACATCATCTCGCTCGATTATCACCACACGCTGCAGGCGGCATCCGGCGACGCCGCCGAGCACGCGCGCGAGGAGGCGATGAAGGAACACGACGGCAAGTACCTGCTGATCGTGGACGGCTCGATTCCACTCGGCAATCCAGGCTTCTCGACTATCGCCGGCATCGACAACAAGGAGATGTTGCTCGATACCGCCAAAGGCGCGGCAGCGATCGTCGCGGTCGGGACCTGCGCGGCGTATGGCGGCATACCCAAGGCGAATCCGAACCCGACCGGCGCGGTCGCGGTGTCCGACCTGATCAAGAACAAGCCGATCATCAACGTGCCCGGCTGCCCGCCGATTCCGGTCGTCATCACCGGCGTGCTGGCGCAATTCCTGACCTTCGGCACGTTGCCGGAACTGGATTCGCTCGGCCGGCCGAAGGCGTTTTTCGGTCAAAACATTCATGATCGCTGCTACCGCCGGCCATTCTACGAGCGCGGCCAGTTCGCCGACACCTTCGACGATGCGGGCGCGAAAGCCGGCTGGTGTCTATTCAAGCTCGGCTGCAAGGGGCCGGTGACCTACAACGCCTGCGCCACCGCGAAGTGGAACTCGGGCGTCAGTTGGCCGGTCGAGTCCGGCCACGGCTGCCTCGGCTGCTCCGAACCCAACTTCTGGGACATGGGCAGTTTCTACCAGGCCGTTTCGGTACCGACTTCGGATATCGGCACGGTCGCGACTTACGCGGTGGCCGCCGGCGCGGCGATCGGCGTGGCCGCGGGTGCGCTCAATCAGAAGCGCAAACGCGACGCCGCGCGGACGCACGAGAAGGTCACCGTCGACGATTTGAGCAAAGAGGGTTAGCGTTATGAGTTCCGCGGAATTCCTGAGTTGGGTTCGAGGCCCAATGTTCGACATCGCGCTGGTCATCTTCGTGATCGGCATCCTGGTCCGATTGCTGGAAATATATCTGCTCGGCCGCAAGCCCGATCTCGCGGCGGCGCGCCGTGACGGTATCGCCGATGGCTTCAAGACCGTTGGCAGGCGCTTCCTGTTCAACCTCGACATGATCAAGCGAAACCCGGTGACCGTGTTGGCCGGCTATGTATTCCACATCGGGTTGCTGGTTGCGATCTTCCTGCTCGCGCCGCATATCGAAGTGTTCCGCGCATTGTTCGGCTTCGGCTGGCCGGCGCTGCCAACACCGATCGTGGACTTCCTGACCGCGCTCGCGATCATTGCCCTGCTCGTCCTTCTGTGGCATCGGTTGACCGATCCGGTCAAACGCCTGCTGTCGACCGGCGAAGACTATCTGGTGTGGGCCTTGACCTTGATTCCGCTGCTGACCGGTTATCTCGCCTATCACCACCTGTTTTTCAACTACACGGCGATGCTCGGCCTGCATATCCTGAGCGTCGAGCTGCTTTTAATCGTGTTCCCATTCACCAAGCTGAGCCACGCCTTCACGCTATTCATCTCCCGTTGGTACACCGGCATGATGGCAGGCCGTAAAGGAGTCGAGATATGAGCAAAGCCACCCTGGAACGCGGGCTCAACGCCCTCCGCGAGCGGCTTGACACTCCGATCGCCTCCTATTTTTCGAGCTGCGTGCACTGCGGTATGTGTGCTGACGCCTGCCTGTTCTTCACTGAAACGCAGGACCCGAAATACACCCCGATCCGCAAACTTGAGCCGATGCGACGACTGTGGGAACAGGAATTCACCCTGTTCGGACGCCTCAAGAAACTCGTCGGCTTGAGCAAATCGGTCACGGATGAAGAACTCGAGGAATGGAAGGAACTGATCTACAACAGCTGCACGCTCTGCGGTCGCTGCTCGTTGGTCTGCCCGGTGGGCAACGACCTAGTCTATATGATCCGGCGCATCCGCGAGGGCATGTCGGCCTCGGGCCACGCGCCCGAAGGATTGATCGGCGCCGCGACCCGCACGGTCAAGATCGGGAGCCCGATGGGCGTCCGATTCCCCGCGGTGCAGGCGCAGATCAAACACGTCGAGAAGGCCGAGGGCATTCCGATCCCGGTCGATCAGGAAGGCGCCGAATTCATGGTGCTGCTGTCGTCGATGGAGATCATGAACTTTCCGGAATACCTCGGCGCGGTCGCCAAGATCATGCACGCGGCCGGCAAGACCTGGACCCTTGCCTCGGATGCGTTCGAGGCCACTAACGCGGGCATTCAGATCGGCGCCAGCGATATCGCGAAGGAGATCGTCAGCCGCATCGTCAATGCCGCCGAACGCCTCAAGGTCAAGACCGTAGTCAGCCCCGAGTGCGGTCATGCCTACTCCGCGATCCGTTGGGAAGGGCCGAACCTGATGGGCAAGCGCTTCGGCTTCGAGGTCAAACACATCCTGGAGGTCCTGGATGAGTTCCGGTCCACCGGTCTGTTGAAAACCGAGGGCTTCGAGAGTGAACGGATGACATTCCACGATCCGTGCCAGCTGGTCCGCCGCGGCGGCGTGCTCGAACAGCCCCGCAATCTGATGAACATGGTCGCCAACAACTGGGTCGAGATGCCCGATCACGGCAAACAGAACTGGTGCTGTGGCGCGGGCGGCGGCGTCAGCGCGAACGAGGAAGCAGAGGAACTCAAACTCATCGCATTCAAGAAAAAACTCTCGCAATTGGAATCGGTCAAGGTGAAAACGCTGGTCACGGCTTGTGCCAACTGCCGCATCCAGCTCGAGGAAGGGCTCGAGCATTACGAAGTCGACCTACCGGTCGTCGGGCTCACCGAAATGCTGGCTGAACACTTGGTCGAGAGTAGGAAATAGGGGATTGCCATGACACAAATCACCAGCGATATCGAATTCAAGAACCGCCTCGGCGCACTGCCGCTGGCGTCGCACCGCAAACTCGGCGCGATGTTCGTCGAAAGCGTGCTGGAACTCGCCGATGACGAGCGCGTTCGCCGCGCCGTGACCCTGGCGAAGGACGGCAACGCGACCGACGAGGAGCTGAGCGCCGCCTCCAAAAACGCCCGCGCGGCCAGCATCGACTACCATACCCGGTGTGGGTACGAGGGCGACTGGAAGGAGCAGGCGGGCTATTTCGTGGCCAAGGCCGCGGCGGCCTGCGTCATGCCGGAAGATCGCGCCCGCGCGGTCAATCCGGCATGGGAAGCCGCGATGGCCTGCCGCATGGCGCGCACTTGTCTGGTCATCGTCAGCGGTGAAGCGGCTGCCCACGACGAGAGTGAGCGGCAGTACGAGATCTTCGCCGCATTCAATGGTTAACGCCGGTCGGGTTGAACGTCCAATACCCGCCGTCAGCACTGGAGTCTGGTTATGAGCGAACGCGTAGTAGTTGATCCCATTACCCGCATCGAGGGGCATTTGCGCATCGAGGCGCAAATGAACGGCGATGTCATCGAAAGCGCCTATTCCTCCGGGACCATGGTGCGCGGCATCGAAATCATTCTCCAAGGGCGCGACCCGCGTGATGCGTGGGCGTTCGCGCAACGTATCTGCGGCGTCTGCACGCTGGTGCACGGCATGGCCTCGATTCGCGCCGTCGAAGACGCGCTGAACTACGAGATCCCGCCAAACGCGCAGCTGATCCGCAACCTGATGAGCGCGGCGCAATACGTGCACGACCACGTGATGCACTTTTATCACCTTCACGCGCTGGATTGGGTCGATGTCGTCTCCGCCCTATCGGCCGACCCGAAAAAGACCTCCGAGGTAGCACAGTTCGTCAGTCCAAGCTGGCCGAAATCCTCGGTGGGCTATTTCAGCGACATGCAGAAAAAGCTCAAGAATTTCGTCGAACAAGGTCAACTCGGCATCTTTGCCAAGGCCTACTGGGGCCACCCGGCGTATAAGCTGCCACCCGAGGTGAACCTGATGGCGGTCACGCACTACCTCGAAGCGCTGTCATGGCAACGCGACGTGGTCGCGCTGCATGCGATCTTCGGCGGCAAGAATCCGCACCCGAACTTCGTGGTGGGCGGTGTCGCATCGCCGATCGACCTCAATTCCGATTCGGCGATCAACTCGAAACGGCTGGCGCAGGTGCAGGACGTCATCACCAACATGCGCACCTTCGTCGATCAGGTATACGTGCCGGACACGCTGGCGATCGCCGGTTTTTACAAGGACTGGTTCGCGCAAGGCGAAGGCCTCGGCAACTTCATGTGCTATGGCGATTTCCCGTCGACCAGCATGAGCGACCGGAGCAGCTTCATGATCCCCGGCGGGGTGATCCTGAACAAGAATCTCCAGGATATTCAGCCGGTCGACCTCAAGGACAAGGACCAGATCCAGGAGCAGATCGCACACTCCTGGTACGACTACAGTGCGGGCAAGCAAGCCGGCCTACACCCGCTCGCGGGGGAAACCACGCTCAACTACACCGGGCCGAAGCCGCCCTATCAGCACCTCGATGTCGATCAATCCTATTCGTGGCTCAAATCGCCGCGCTGGCGTGGCCATTCCGTCGAGGTTGGGCCGTTGGCGCGCATGCTGCTGCTGTATGCCACCGGCCACGACCAGGCCAAGGAACTGGTCGACTACACGCTGAAGACGCTGGATGCCCCGATCGACGCGCTGTTCTCCACCCTTGGGCGCACCGCGGCGCGGACGCTGGAAACCAAGATCATGGCGGACGCGATGCAGGGCTGGTACGACCAACTCATCGCCAATATCAAGGCGGGCGATACCAAGACGTTCAACGAAAAGCTGTGGGATCCTTCGACTTGGCCAAGCCATGCCGAGGGGGCCGGATTCATGGAAGCACCTCGCGGCGCGCTTGGCCACTGGATCGTGATCGACAACGGCAAGATCTCGAACTATCAAGCCGTCGTGCCATCCACCTGGAACGCGGGTCCGCGCGACACGCAAGGCATACCGGGCGCCTACGAGGCCGCGTTGCAGCACAATCACCGCCTGCATGATCCGAAACAGCCGATCGAAATCCTGCGCACGATCCACAGCTTCGACCCCTGCATCGCCTGCGCGGTGCACATGGTGGACAAGGATGGCGAGGAACTGGTTCAGGTCAAGGTAAAATAGGCGGCGCCGAGCCGAGGCCCGATGGTCGCTGCTCCGTTCCAATTCCAGCTTCGAGGAGTACTGATAGATGAAACGTTTGGCTCTACTCGCTTTCGCACTACTGGCGGCGACCCCCGCCATCGCCCACGACCTGCCGGGCGCCCACGCACACGGATTCTGGGCCGGGCTGATGCATCCAGTGCTCGGCATGGACCACTTGCTCGCGATTGTCGCGCTCGGCTTGTGGGCGTCGCTATTGCGGGGTCGCGCGCGCTGGCTCGCGCCCGCCGCGTTCATCGCCTTTCTGCTGCTCGGCGGATTGCTGGGCTTGGGGGGTATCGTCATCCCCCATCTCGAGATCGGCATCGCGCTGTCGGTGCTGGTCTTTGGACTCATGCTCGCGACTCTGGTCCGTAACGCCGGAATTGCCATCGCGCTGGCCGCCGGCTTCGCGCTGTTTCACGGCAATGCGCACGGCGTCGAAATGCCGGCCGCGCTGGACGCGGCGCTTTATACCATCGGTTATGTCAGCGCGACCGCCGCGCTCACGTTCGCCGCGCTCGGCGCCGGTAGTTGGGTCCAAGCCAAGCAACAACGGCTGTTGCGCTGGGGCGGTGGCGCGTTGGCGGTTTTCGGTCTAGCCTGGAATTTTATCGGCTAGGCGCGCGGGGCCGCGATCGTGAAATCGCGGCTCTGATTACACTGCATTTCCATGTAGAAACAAGTACGCGATCAGCACGACGCCCAACACGGCAACGACGAGGTTCGTGAACGCGCCGACATAGACACGGTAGCCCGTCGGGATTTCGACGGGCTTCAACTCGCGCAACACAGTGCGGTACTGCGTCACCGCGATGGTCGATGTCAGAGTGCCCAGCACGATGAACACCAATCCGATCCAGAACGAAAAACTGCGCTCCAACGCGGTGTTTGGCGCCGTGGAGAGCATATGCACGAACAGGCCGAAGCGCTCGATCACGAAGCCAAACGCCATCAGCGACAGCGCGGTTCGGTTCCAGGCCAATAGGGTGCGTTCCGCGGCGAAAAAAACCCGCGGGTCGTTGAGATCAGACATTGCTTGAGTGTCGTTGGTAGGGACGGGTGAAATCGTAGCGATCAGTTCGAACGCAAGCAAGGCAACACATGTTCAAGCACCACTCCGTTACCGTGACTGGCGAAGGCTCCGAAGCGCAATGGCGCGCGGCAAACGCGCGTCAACGAAACAATTCAATGCCGTGCAACGGCCGCCGCTGATGACCGGATCTCGCCTCACTGACCGAGAACACCGCACGCGTTGACCCGCGCGCCTCGATCGCGTTGTCCGAGCCCTCGATCAAGCTACCCGCCACGTCGAGTTCGACGCTATCGAGCCGCATGCCGGTTGCGCCCCGGAGTTGGCTGGCGGTGATCTCGAGTCGCGCGTTATCGGCGGACAGCGCGGCATCGAGCGCATGAATCGTCGTGCGGCGCAGTGTCACCGTGGAGTCCCGGACGCTCAGGCTCTCAGCCGCGACGTCCTCAAGCAAAACCCGGTCGCAACGGTCAAGCGAGATGTGGCGGTATCCTCCGGTGATTTTGACGTCCGCGCGGTCGCGACATGCGTAATCCGTCGCCGACGTGTCCGACGCGGATCGGCGTGGCTCCGGCGCTCGACCGTGCCGTGCCTCGGCGAACCTTGTAACGGCCAAGGCCAGCCGGTCCGGAAATTCGTGCATCAGCATATGTTCCGCCCCCGGCAACACCTCCAGTCGGGCGTCGCTCAACCGCGCCGCTAACACCTCACCGGTACGCAGCGGCGTCACGGGGTCGTCCGCGCTCCAGACTATCAGGGCCGGGGCGCTGATGCGGGCGAAATCCGCACTGAAATCCTCCACGCTGAGCGCAAGCGCCGCGATCTTGAGAGGATCACCGCCCAAAAGCGTCGCGCGTAGTTGCGGCCGGTCCAGCACCCAGGCACCGGTCGCGGCCGCGTCGAACGGCGCCTGATCGACCTGTTCGAACAATTGTTCGGCCAACGTGCCCAGCACACCGCCCAGATCGGCGTTGCTTCGCGCAACCACGCCAACGCCGAACCGCGCGAGAAAGCGACTGAAGACACTGGCGTGCAGTACGCCCGCGGTATTGAGCAGCACCAACCGCTCAACTCGCGGTGGATGATCCGCGGCCAGGCGCAACGCGATGGTTCCGCCCATTGAATGTCCCATCACGGTCGCTGCCGGAATGCTCAAATGACGCAGCAGCGCGTCGATCACCCGCGCGTAGTTCGCCGGCGAGTACAGCTGATTGCCCGGTTCGGAGCGACCGAATCCGGGCAGATCGAGCGTGATCACATGAAAACGCTGCCGCAGTCTCGGAATCATCCCGTCCCAATCATGCGCCGCCTGGGGCGATAGGCCGTGAATTAACAGCAGCGGCGGCAGCGATTTTTCGCCATGGCGCTCGAACCAGACCCGCGAGTTCCAAACCGGCTCGGTAAAGGTCTCGGCAAGCACCGGTGCGCTCACTGCCAGCCAGAGGCCCACGCACCAGGGCACCCAGCGCAAGATGGATAACAGGCTCATGGGCGTCAGGGTGTCCGATACGCGCTTAACAGTGCATGAACCACCGCCGACCGCGGCCGCCACCATGGCTAGCGTTGTTCGCTGCCTGACGGCAGTTCGACCATCGGCGCGACCGATTGCGACACGAAGCGCTCCTGGGCATGTTCGGCAAAACCGGTGCCGGCCTCGGCGTAGATATTGAACACGGCGTCGACCCCCTGCCGCTCCAACCGGTCGAGCTCATCCCCATACTTGACGGTGGCGCCGATCTTTCCAGTAAAGCCCCATTCCCGCGCCAGGGTCGCCGCCTTGAGATTCGCCTGTTGCGTTGGCATCGCGAGCAGGATCCAGTCGATTTTCCAATGCGCGCGATCGATCCGCGCCCAGAAGTCCGGGTTGGTCAGATTGCCGTCGCGCACATTGCGCCCGGCCCGCTGGTGTTGGTTTATCACGTCGAAATCGAAGTCGACGCCGACCACGGCGTCGCCGAAGCGTTGCACGAGCGTGTCGTAAGCGCCGGTGCCTACCCGCCCCATCCCACTGACCAGGATGCGGGCGTCGCCATACTGGATCGGCTCGTCCCCCTGCAGCCGTTCGGTGTGTTCATATTGGCGCAAAAACGGGCGCAATCCGACATAAACGCGGTCGGCGCGGTTGTTCAGTACCGCGGCCAACGCGAACGAACCCGCCACGGCGACGGCGATCACCACCAGCCAGTCGTTGCTCAACCAACCACTCGTGGCGGCGATCGCGGCCACGATCAAGCCAAATTCGCTGTAATTGGCCAACGAAACCGCCGCCAACGAAGCCGTGCGAGCCCGCACCCGGAACCGCGCCAGCACCCAAAAATACACGCCCGTCTTGATCGGCAGCAGCACCAGCAGCAAACCCGCGACCAGCAACGCGCTGAGGTCCGGTGCGCCCGCCATGCCAATACTCAGGAAAAAGCCGACCAAAAACAGATCCTTCAACCCGAGCAACGCGCGCGACAGCTCACTCGCCTTGGCATGCCCGGCCAGCAAGACCCCAAACACCAAGGCACCCAAGTCGCCCTTAAGATCCACGGCTTCGAACAAACTGGCACCGCCCAGCGCCAACACCAACCCGAGCAAAACCAACAACTCGCCGTGCCCCACTCGCTGCAACAAGCGCAACAGCAAAGGGCGCAACACAAACAGCGCGGCCAACACCACGACGGCCCACGGCGACGGCAACTTTGCCGCTGAAATACCCAGGAATATCACCGCGGCGATATCCTGCAGAATTAACACGCCGATCGCGAGGCGGCCGTACCACGCGGCCATGTCACCTTTTTCTTCAAGCACCTTGACCGCGAACACCGTGCTCGAAAAAGACAAGGCGAAGCCGAGCAGCAACGCCGTCATCGGCGTCAGGTCTCGAAACAGCGGCAGGTCAAGTGTCGCCGCGCCGATGAACAATCCGGCCAGCAACACACTGATCGCGCCCATGTGAACACTGGCAACGCCCCAGACCTCGGGCCGCAACAACTGCTTGACCCGCAACTTGAGTCCAATCGAGAACAACAGCAAGGTGACGCCAAGCTCCGCAATCTCGCTGAGGAAAACGCCGCCTTCGGCCCCCAACGCGTGCAGCACGAAACCGGCGACCAGAAAGCCGACCAGCGGCGGCAATCCCACCAGCGAAACGCCGAAACCGCACATGAACGCGATCGCGATCCAAAGCGGATCGCGGTACTCGATGGTGCTGAACAGCGTCTCCATAAGCCCCCTTGTTTTACTGCGTGCGTGCCACGTCAACTCGACCTGCAACCGCGCCGTCGGGCGTGACGGTCGGCGTCGCGATCCGATAGCACGCCTCAAACTGGCGGTTCGGAGCGAGGTTTAACCCACTCCTTTACCCTATGCGCTCCCATCCGGCAAGCGGCACGGCAACACAAGCTCGGAACAGCGGAAAGAACGCGCGAAAAGCGGTATCGGCTGACGAACGATGGGGCGTGAAACCTACCGCGATGGCGTCAATCGCATCGAATTATTCGACGTGCGCACCGCCAACGATGGGCAGCTCGGACAGCCACACACACCACCTGAATCACGGAGGCCTTATGGCGTCGGAGCCGCAGTGACAGGCACCCGCGCGACAACCATCAGTTGCCGTCATGACCACCGCCCGGCCTCTCCGAGCGCCGCCACAAACCATGATCGAAAAGGCGTAAAATCTTGTAAGAAAGACACGCTGCTTTTTGGCATGGAGGAATCGCGCGAACTGATAGGGACGGCGGGTTCGGAGCCAGTCGCGGTCGACGCCGGACGTTCACGGCTGGTTATGCAATCGCCAGCCAGTCGCGCTTCAACAAGGCATGACCCCATAAGCCTCGCGAATGTGAATGGCGTCGCTAACTGTCATGGCGAGAACGCCGCAGAGGATGAAAGCCGCTCCCGGCCGCGTAGGTAGGCGACGCCGTGGAATATCAATCATGAACGACAAGATCGCAACCGACCTCGAAAACCCAGGCACGCACTGGCACGCGCTCGCCCCGCGCGACACGCTCGCGCGCCTCAAAAGCGTCGAGGGCATCGGACTATCCGCGCACGAGGCCGCCGCGCGACTGCTGCGGCATGGCCCCAATCGTTTGCCACCGGCGCGACGCCGGGGGCCGCTGATACGTTTCCTGCTCCAGTTCCACAATCCCTTGATCCATGTCTTGCTGGTCGCGGCGGCGATCACGTTCTGGCTGGGGCATCTCATGGATGCCAGCGTGATCCTGGGTGTGGTGGTGATCAACGCGATCATCGGCTTTGTTCAGGAAGGCAAGGCGGAACAGGCGCTGGAGGCGGTCCGCGCGATGCTCGCGAGTCACGCGCTGGTGCTGCGCGGCGGCGAGCGGCATGAGATCGATGCGACCGAGCTGGTACCCGGCGACATCGTGCTACTTGAGTCCGGCACGCGGGTTCCGGCCGATTTGCGCCTGCTTCGGGTCAAGAATCTCCGGGTCAACGAAGCGGCCCTGACCGGCGAATCGATGCCGGTGGAAAAATGCAGCGACGCGGTCGTACCCGAGGCTGCGATCGGCGATCGCACCGGCATGGCCTACTCGGGAACGGTGGTGACATTCGGCCAGGCGCGCGCGATTGTCGTCGCGACTGGTCAGGCAACCGAGATCGGGCGGATCGGCACCCTGGTTGCAGGAGTCGAGACCCTCGCCACGCCGCTGACCCGGCGCCTCGACCAGTTCGCGCGCCAGATCACCCTATTCATCCTGATCGTCGCCCTGCTCACGTTTCTGTACGGGCACTACGTCGTGCATCTGCCGGCGTTCGAGATTTTCATCGCGGTGGTCGGACTCGCGGTTGCCGCGATCCCGGAGGGCCTGCCTGCCATCGTCACCATCACGCTCGCGATCGGCACCCGGATCATGGCGCGCCAACGGGCGATCATCCGGCGCCTGCCCGCGGTGGAGACCCTCGGCTCGGTAACGGTGATCTGTTCCGACAAGACTGGCACGCTGACGCGTAATGAGATGGTCGCGGTACAGCTACTGCTCCCGGGCTACGCCCTCGAAGTCACCGGCGCCGGATATGCGCCCCAGGGTGGCTTTCTCGACAACGGTCACCTTGTCGACCCGCGCCAGGACGACGCGCTGCGAACCCTGGCGCACTGCGCCCTGCTCTGTAACGACGCCCAATTGAAGCGCGGCCAGACAGACGAGTGGACGCTGGTCGGCGACCCCACCGAAGGCGCGCTGCTGGCCCTGGCCTTGAAGGCCGGTCTCGATCCGGTCGAGGCGTTGGCCGCCGCACCGCGAACCGACGAGATTCCATTCGAATCCGAACACCGTTTCATGGCCACGTTGCACCACGATCACAAGGGGCACGCATTCGTGCTGCTGAAGGGCGCGCCCGAACGCGTGCTGGACTTGTGCGTCCAGGATTCAGTCGGTGATCCGGTCGATCGCCGGGCATGGGAGGCGCGGATGGAGCGCGCCGCCGCGGCAGGGCAGCGCGTGCTGGCGTTGGCTCGACGCGAGATTCCATTCGATACCACGGCGCTGTCGATGGCGGACATCAATGACAGATTCACCCTGCTGGGGCTGGTCGGCATGATCGATCCTCCGCGCGCCGAGGCGATCGCCGCCGTCGCCGAATGTCGCGGCGCCGGCATACGCGCGGTGATGATCACCGGCGATCACGCCGTGACCGCCGCCGCGATCGGCCGTGAATTGGGTTTGAACGCCGCCAATCCGCTCACCGGCGAAATCCTCGAAGACCTCGACGACGCGGCGCTGCGCCAGCGTGTGCGCGAAACCGATGTCATCGCCCGCGCGAGTCCCGAGCATAAGCTGCGCCTGGTCGCCTCGCTGCAAGCCACCGGAGAACTGGTCGCGATGACCGGTGACGGCGTCAACGACGCGCCCGCGCTCAAGGCTGCGGACATCGGCGTCGCCATGGGCCACCGAGGCACAGACGCCGCCAAGGAAGCCGCCGACCTGGTGCTGACCGACGACAATTTCGCCACCATCGCGCGCGCGGTGCGCGAGGGTCGCGCGGTATTCGACAACATCAAGAAATCACTGGTGTTCATCCTGCCGACCAATGGCGGACAAGCCGGCGTGATCCTGCTCGCCGTCTTGTTGGGTTTGCAGTTACCGATCACCGCCGGCCAGATCTTGTGGGTAAACATGGTCACCGCGGTGACACTGGCACTCGCGCTGGCCTTCGAACCCGCCGAGGCAGGTGTGATGCAACGTCCGCCGCGGGCGCCGAACGAACCCTTGATCACCCGGCCGATGCTGGAGCGCATCGCATTCGTCAGCGCGCTGATGATCGCGACCACGTTATTGGTGTTCTACTGGTCGCTGGCGCGGGGCGACACGATCGAGTTCGCTCGCACGGCGGCGGTCAATATGCTGGTGTTCAGCGAGCTGGCCTATCTGTACAACGTTCGCCATTTCACCGCCAGCACCTTGACGCGTCGGACGCTGCTGGGCAATCCGATGGTGCACTGGATGAGTGGACTGCTGATCGTGCTGCAATTGCTGTTCACGTATGCGCCGCCGATGCAGTTGGCGTTTAAAACCCAGGGGCTCGACTTCGAGGTTTGGTTGCTGATTCTCGCGTTGTCGGTTTTGGTGTTTTTCGCGGTGGTCGCGGAAAAATGGTGGCTGCGGCGCAAGGGCGTCGTGCGGATGTAACACACACTTCGATATCAAGGGGCTTTGGATACGATGCATGAACCGTTTGCCGAACTGGCGCTCCTGTTGATCATCGCCGCTGTCGTCGGCGCGATCGCCGTACGTCTGCGGCAACCGGTGTTGATCGCGTATATCGTCGTCGGCATCGCGGTCGGACCCGCGGGGTTCGAGCTCGTGAGCGCGCACGACCAGATCGACCTGTTGGCGCAGGTGGGGGTCGCGGTGTTGTTGTTCCTGGTCGGATTGAAACTCGATTTGCAACATGTGCGCCACATCGGACCCGTCGCGGTCGCGACCGGCCTTGGCCAACTTGCGTTCACGATCCTGTTCGGCTTCGCGTTGATCCTGCTGTTCGGCAAGGACTGGCTGACGGCACTGTATGTCGCGGTGGCACTGACATTCTCGAGCACGATCATCATCGTCAAGTTGCTTTCCGATAAACGCGAACTGGACTCGCTCCACGGCCGGATCGCGGTGGGCTTCCTTATCGTGCAGGACATCGCCGTGGTCTTGGCGATGATGACCATGAGCGCACTGCGAACCGACAGCGGCGACACCACCACGCTCATGCTCGCCCTGTCGCTGATCGGGCGGATCGCGGCCACCGGTGTGCTGCTTTTCGTCCTGATGCGCTACGTGCTGCCCCCGCTGGTGCGAATCATGGCGCGCTCGCAAGAGCTGCTGCTGATTTTCGCCATCGCCTGGGGCACCGCGCTCGCGGCGTTGGGTGAATGGGCAGGTTTCTCCAAGGAGGCCGGCGCGTTCATCGCCGGGTTCTCGCTGGCATCGACCCAGTATCGCGACGCGATGAGCGCGCGACTCACCGGTATTCGTGACTTCATGCTGCTCTTTTTCTTCATCGACCTAGGCGCGAAACTCGACTTTTCGACCCTGGGGGCGGAACTCTGGCCTGCGCTCGTCTTGTCCGCGTTCGTGTTGATCGGCAATCCGCTGATCGTGATAGCGATCATGGGCTACATGGGCTACCGGAAACGCACCGGGTTTCTGGCGGGCCTGACCGTTGCCCAGATCAGCGAATTCTCGATCGTGTTCGTCGCGATGGGGATCACGCTGGGTCATATCGGCCCCGAGGCACTCGGCTTGACGACACTGGTCGGCGTCACGACCATTGCGCTCTCGACCTACATGATCCTGTATTCCTATCCGCTCTATGAACGTCTGGCGCCGTGGCTCGGCGTGTTCGAGCGTCGCAAACCCCATCGCGAGCTTGCGGTCGAGCGACAACGCCGCGGTCACGACGAACCTGCGGTCATCGTGGTGGGGCTCGGGCGCTATGGCGCGCGCCTGCTCGAACAGTTGCGCGCGCAAGCCGTGCCGGTGCTTGGGGTGGATTTCGACCCCGAGGCCATCCGGGCGTTACGCCTGCGTCGACTCCCGGTGCGCTTCGGCGACGGCGAAGACCCGGCGTTTCTCGAATCGCTACCGCTCGCGAAAGTCCGTTGGATCGTCACCACGCTGCCGGAATGGGTTCATAACCGGGCCTTGCTCCACGCGCTCGACGAGATTGGCTATCGCGGACAGGTCGCCGGCGTGGTTCGCGACGACGCCCACGAGGCAGAATTGCGCGCGGCGGGCGTGGCGCGCGTCGTCAGTCTGTTCAACGACGCGGCTGACCACGCCGCGGCGGATATCGCCGAGAGCGTCCGCTCGGAGTCGGTCGCTTGACGCCGCGCCGCGACGCTACCTGAAACTCAACCCAACGACGAAACCGCCGCCATGAATCGTTTCAAGAACATCCTGGTCGTCTGCAATCCCGAGTCGAGTCACGATGCACCGATCGCACGCGCGCTCGAACTCGCGCGCCGCAACAACGCCCGCGCGACCGTGCTGGCGGTGACCCGCGAAACGCCCGGCCTGCTCCGCTACCTGCTCGAAAGCGCGGAATCGCGCGCGGCGCTGCAAGCCGAACTCGTCGAGCGCGACCGCCAGCGGGTGGAGTCGCATCGGGATTTTTTGCTCGCGAACGGAATCGAGGCGGATGCGCGAGTGGCCATCGGCGTCGAGTTTCTCGAGATCATTCGCACCGTGATTCGGGACGGCCACGATCTCGTCATGGTCCACGTGGACGGCGGCGCTGGCCTGCGGGCGCGCCTCGTCACCAGCACCACGATGCACCTGATGCGTAAATGTCCGTGCCCGGTGTGGGTCGTGAAACCGGTTCGACGGAAGAAATACGCACGCATTCTTGCGGCGGTCGACGTTACCGAGGGCCTCGACGGCGACCTGCGTCAATCGCTCAACGACAGAATCCTGGGCTTGGCGAGCGACTTCGCGCGGATGGACGGCAGTGAACTGCACGTGGTTCAGGCTTGGTCCGTGTACGGCGAAGGTTACATGGAGGTGCGCGGCAATATCGACGCTCACGCGCTCGAACGCCTGCGCCAACAGACCCGACAGCTCTATCTGGATCGTCTCACCGAATTGTTGCAACCCTATGATCCGCAGGGCGAAACGATCAACCGCCACCTGTCGCGTGGAGAACCGGCGGAGATCATCATCCAACTCGCGCATCGCTTGCGGGTCGATCTGTTGATCATGGGCACGGTCTGCCGCACGGGTGTCGCCGGCTTTCTGATCGGCAATACTGCGGAAAAGGTGCTGAGCGAGATCAAGTGCTCGGTGCTGACCTTGAAGCCCGAGGGGTTCCAGTCCCCGGTCACGCTGGATCAATGAACGTACTTCAGGATGCGGCGAGGCTGTTTTCGAACGCGCGCACGATGCGGCTCACGGTGGTGTAGTGCACGCCGAAATGCGTGCCGACTGCTTGCAACGTGAAATCGCCGGAGAGGTAGGCGCGTGCGATCGCCTCGTTGCGATCGGGAAACCGCGCGGCGAAACTCGCCAACGAGTGCTCATGGTTCTTGCGTTGGCCGCGAGCGGACTTTTTCGCCGGCTTGGACTTGGCCTCGAGAGTCGCGCGCATGCGGCCGATGAAGGCGTCGTCACCGAGAAATATCTGACTGCGGACGTTGGCCCGTAGCGACGGCAACCCCTGCCCGGCATCCACGAACTCGGTATATTTCTGAATCGCGCGTTTAGGTTGCTTGGCGAATGTCTCCAGCAGTTCGTCGCGCGCCAACCAGTGCGGACAAGGTTCCTCGCCAACCATCTCCAGGTAGCTGCTCCACGGCCAGTCCGCGCTTTGCGTCGCCAATCCGAGACGGACCGGATTCAGCACGACTTCGCGCGCCAGCCCTCGCAGGTAGGACTCGCGCTCAACCAGAACTGCCTTGAACCGCCCCTGAAACACATGCCCCGCGCGCGTGTGGCGACGATTGAAGTGCTGCGTATAGACGCCGTTCAGTTGGCGCATGCCTTTTGATAGATTCACCTCCGGTGTCGTCAGCAACACCTCGTAGTGATCGTTCAACTGGCACCATGCATACACCCGCCAGTGAAACCGCGCGCACACCTGATCCAGCACCTCCAGCCAATCGTGCCGATCGACATCGTCAAGAAACCCCGCTGCACCGCGTTCGGTGCGGGTAGAAACAAAAAAGAGTCCGCCCGGAATCTCGATTCGTGTCGGTCTGGCCATGCACAAAGTCTAGCACACTCTCACCGTGTCAACAGACCTGACCCCTCGTTCGCGCCCCATTTGAACGGAGAAATCGACCCCGGGCGATCCAAACCCCGCGCCAACCGATCCGGCCTGCATCGGCGATCGATCGATCGCCGAAACCTCGGAGCAACCCCAGATCCGCGTCAATTGCCACGTTCGTAAACGTGACGTGTGACCTTGTTTTGCATCCTCGCATCCGGATACTTAGCCAGGCTCGCGAAACCACTGCCCGCCCAGGGCATCTGGCCTCGTAGCGCTCGAAACTGGGGGAAACTCGTCACGCACAAGAGTCGAGGCACCGACACGCTGATGTCGGGCATATGCGGCCGAGTTTCAGAGGAAAGCGCGCCTTTGCGGCACGCATCGAAGGGGCAAAAAGCGATGAAAGAATTAACGACGGGTCCGGTATCGGACAGCGCATGGGATGACTATGTCGGCCGGCACCCTGCCGGCCATCACGAACAAAGCAGTAGCTTCGGCCACAATCGCGAACTTTATGGATTCAAAGTCGCCCGCGTTGGTGTCTTCGAACATGGCAAGCTGGTCGGAGGCGCGCAGATCCTCTCCCGCGGCGCGTCCATCGCCGGACGATTCGGCACCGTACCCCAGGGACCGCTGGTGGACGATCGCCGCATCGACATCGCAGCCGCGCTGATCCAGGCCATACGGACACAGGCCCGCGAACTCCAGATCAGCCGCCTACGCGTGATTTCCTACGCCGAGCCGGAGTTCTGGTCGAGCTTGCTCGACGATTTCGGCTTCGCTCCGAGCGGCTACCGTTGGCCCGCCGGGGAGACCGCGCTGGTCAGGATCGACTGCGATAACGACGCCCTGCTCGCGGCGATGAAGCCGAAATGCCGCTACAACCTGCGCCTGGCGCAACGTAAGGGTGTACACGTCAGGCAGGGTGGCGAGGCCGATCTGGAGACGTTCTATCGGCTCCATCAAATCACCGCCGAGCGGCAGAAATTCCCCGTTTTTCCGCTGCAATACTTCCAGGACGCCTGGCGCATCTTCGCACCGCACAGCAAACTAAAGCTTTTTCTTGCCTACAGCGCGGACGGCGTCCCGCTCGCCGGCATCCTGGTCACGGTCATGGGCAGCCGTGCCTATTACGGCTGGGGCGGGTTGTCGAATGAAAACCCGGAGCTGATGGCGAACTACCTCACGCACTGGGAAGCCATTCAGTGGGCGCGCGATGCCGGATGCGAGATTTACGATTTCGCGGGTGTCGACGGCGACGACGGCGTCGCTCGCTTCAAGAAGCAATGGGGCGGCGACATCGTCCAGTATCCCGATGCGCTCGACAGCTATTACGGTCTATTCGCCGGCGTACTTGAAGCGGCTAGCGCGATCGCCTGGGACAACCCCAGATTGCGCGACCTGACTTGGAAACTGGGCTACCGGCTTTACGGGCCAATGCCGCACTGAGCTGCATCGCGAGGACGCCGCGCCGGACGGTGAATACCGCCCCCGACAGGTACGCGGGCGCGCGACGGATACCTCGCGCAACCGCTTGGGTCAGCCGCCGGCGCTCTCGAGCTCGAACTGGACCGCCTGTATTCCCGCGGCCGCACAGGCTTCGTCTTGCGCCCCGGTGGATGCCCCGGAAACGCCGACCGCTCCGACAATGTTTCCGGCCGCCTCGATCGGGATGCCACCCGCGGAGAACACCAAGCCCTCGACCTTGCCGACCGAGAACGGCGTAGTGAATCGGTTTTCCATGGTCGAAAGCGGTGCGTTGAAATTGACCGCTGTGTAGGCCTTTTGTCGGCTGATCTCGACAGTGATCCGTGGCGCGAGGGTGTCGCGCAATACAGCCATCGCGTCTCCGCTGCGGTCGACCACGGTGACGCCGATCTGAATCCCCTCCTTGCGACAGGCTTCAACGGCGGCTTTCGCGATTGCTTGCGAGGTTTCCAGGGTCAGGCGCGGGATCATGATGATCGCCGACTCATTGGCCCACGCCGGTGCCGCGATCAGACCAGCGAGGACAAGGCCGGTCGCTATTTGATATCTCATTGAAATCTCCTTTGGGGTCGGTGGAAAAATCGAAGTTAGAGTCAGCGCCATGCGGCTGGCGTCCACGCGGTCGCCCGATGCAAGCGCGCTCTACGCGCTAAGGCTAGACCATTTTCGCGCCTTGCGGAGGCATCGTGGTCCGCATGGATACTTCGATTTTTTCGACATGTCGTGGCGATCGTTACGCCTGCTGCGGTTTGTCGGACCGGTCCTGCGCTCACCCGTCATCAAGATTGCTCGGCGTCGACACCTGCTTGGAGGCTCAACCCGCGCCGAATCATGCAAACGCAGCGCCGTACCCGCGATCTGTCCTAATTTATCGACCGTCGCGATCGGGACGCTCGAGCACGGCCTTACGATGCTGCTCGGTGACCTCCTTCAACCGGTGTTCCGCGACCTGACGCTGTCGCTCGCCCGCATCGTCGGCGTTGATCGCGATCTGGAACTGCTCCATGGCCGCGCGGTATTCGCCCTGAGCGGCGTAATACTCGCCCTGGTGCATATGGGAGCGAGTCCGCTCACCCAGGGCCGCGTAGGCCTCGGCGGCAATCTGGCGCAGGGTGATATCGGTGCGCCCGTGCCGCGCCAAGCGAGCCTCGACGAATTCAGCAGCCACGGCATGTTGCTTATCCAGCAACAACGTCTTTGGATAGTCGTACACGAGCTGCAGGTGATCGGGGTAATCCGCTAGTGCCGCGCGATAACGCTGCGACGCCGACGAAAGTTCGCCCGCCTGCTGCAATATCTGACCTGCGAGCGCCTCGATCATCGGATGCCGAACGCGCTCCCGATCGAGTGTCGCGATCAACTCGCGCGCGGCAGCATAGTCACGTTTACGCAACAGTGCCGCGGCCAGCCCGTATCGCGCCGCCGCACGGTCACGTTCAGACGCCTGCTCCAACTCGACGCGGGCGCGATTGGCCGTCTCTTCGGCCGTGCCGCGATAACTGCGCAACAACGCCCGTACCAACGCGAAATCGAGGCTATCCGCAACCGCGCGCCGCGAATGACGATGCGCCAGATCCTCTGCCTCGGCGATCCGTTCCTGGGTCAGCGGGTGAGTCATGAGATAGCCGTGGATCGGCGATTCATCGCTATAACTGACCTGCTTCAGGCGCCGAAAAAAGCTCGCCATCGCGGCCGGATCAAACCCGGCGCGATCGAGCAACTGAAAGCCGATCCGGTCGGCCTCGCGCTCGCTTTCCCGGGTATAGTTGATCTGGCTTTGCAGTTGCCCCGCCATGGCGCTCGCCATCGCCGCGGACGCAATCTGACCGTTCCCCGCCGCGGCCGCGACAATGGCGGCGGCGAGCGCGGCCATCGTGGTCAAGGCCGTGCCGGACTGCGCGGCCATTTGCCGCGCGATATGGCGTTGGGTGACATGAGTAATTTCGTGCGCCAACACCGAGGCCAGTTCACTTTCCGTTTCGGCCAGCAAAATGAGGCCGGTGAACACCCCGACATATCCACCGGGCAGCGCGAACGCGTTGATCTCCCGAGAGTTCACGGCGAAAAACTCGAACGCCTGATCGGCCGAGGGTCCTGCGGCAACCAACCGTCGCCCGAGACTGTTGAGATATGCGGTGATCTCCGGATCGTCGAAATAGCCCCCCGAGGCCTTGAGACGCAACATCGTCTGCTCGCCTAATTCGCGCTCGGATTGACCGCTCAGCGACGCCGCCGCGGGCTCGCCCAGGTTCGGGAGATTGATCTGCGCGCGCGTCACGCCGCCAAATGCCGTCAAGGCGACGAGAGACGAGGCAAGAACGCACCGACGGACGCGGTAAAAGCGGTGCGGGAGTGACATGGCAAATACCTCGTTGGAGCCTGGGCGCGCCGTTTGCGACGCCTCAATGTCCCAAGGATATGGGCGAAACCGGTCGCATTCCACCTTCGCGACACTGACGCGGGTCCATTATCGCGCGATCACCCGGCTTATCGGGATCCTCGGCGGCGTAGCGCGAGACCTGCGGTGTACCGCGACCGACTCACCGCGATGCGGTCAGACCACGTGCACGGCTACGCTCAAAACGACTCCCATTCCTCACCCCCAACGACCTTGGTCACAGGCGGCTTCGCCGCCCCGGGCGCTGGCGACGTCCACGGACGGGACGCGGCGCGACGTTCCGGTCCGGCAGGGGGCGACTCCGCCTGGGTCGCCACACGCGCGGGTGTCAAAGCTTTCGCGGTGGGTTTTCGCGCGGGCATGGCGGGCGCCTGTACTGGCGCACCTGCGCCGACACGGAACGCGCCAATGGCGGTGACCAGCGCCTGGGCGTGGTGGTTCATCGTTTCGCTGGCGGCGGCGACTTGCTCGACGAGCGCGGCGTTTTGCTGGGTCATTTCGTCCATGCTGCGCACCGACGCGTCGACCTGTTTGATGCCTTTCAACTGATCTTCACTCGCCGTCGCGATCTCGGCGACCAGAGCACTGACCTTATGCACCGAGGTCACGATTGATTGCAGCGATTTACCCGACTCATCCACCAATTGCGTGCCGGTCTCGACCTTGCCGGTACTTTCCTCTATCAGGTGTTTGATCTCGCGCGCGGCAGTCGCGCTCCGCTGAGCCAGGTTACGCACCTCGTTCGCGACGATCGCGAAACCGCGACCGTGCTCGCCCGCGTGTGCAGCCTCGACGGCCGCATTAAGCGCCAACAGGTTGGTTTGAAACGCGATTTCATCGATGACCGTCGTAATCTCGGTGACCTTGCGGCTCGATTCGCTGATCGCGGACATCGCGGCGACCGTTTTGTCCAACACCTGGACGCTGTGGTCCGCCTGTTTACCGGTCGCGCTGGCGAGATCACGCGCGGCGCTGGCCGACTGATTATTATGTTGCGCCGACCGGGTGATTTGCGTCATGGTCGCAGCGGTCTGCTGCAATTGGGTCGCCTGCGCCTCGGTTCGGTTGGACAAATCGAGATTGCTATTCGCGATCTCGCGGGTTGCCTGGGCAATCGCATTGGCGCCATCGCGCACGCGCCTAATGACACCGAGCAACACAGCCATGTATTCACCAAAGCGACGGGAGAAACCGCCGCGATGATTTTCCACCGCGATATCCAGATTGATTTTTCCGTCGACCATCTCAAGATGGCCTGCCAAAGCCTGCATCTCCGAGGCTTGAAATACCTCGCGATGAGCATCCCGGGCTAGGTAGACCAGCACTGCAGTCTCGAACACCGCGAATATCGCGTGAATCAACACGAGATCGAATCCCGTGCGCCCAGCGAATATGAACACCGGTGCGCCTTGTGCCTGCAAATAGTTGAACGCGACGTGATGAACGGCAACGAGCGCGGAGGCCGCAACGATCGGCGCCCAGTCGCGATAAAACAATAAAAAGGCGAGCAGCACGAAAAAGCTGAAATGCATTTCGATCATGCCGTGCGCTTGATGCACCATCAGCGCGGACAGCACCATGAATCCGAGTCCGACCGAAACCCGAGTCAGACGACTCTGCGGCAACATCAGCATGAGCACGACGGGCATCAAGGCCGCCGGCACGCCGATCAAAATGGCCTCCGCCCAGGTGTCGTGCCAGGACGCCAATCCAAAGCAAACCACGACACCGAACCATAGCACGCCCGCCATCAACCGATTGGCCCGCAGGTTCAACGATTCCAACAACGAATTCCGTTCGCTCACGCGCTTACCTCCGCGCTCATGATTATTGTATGTGGGCCGCCAGCAACCGTACGCTCCGGTTTCCAATCACAAAAACACCCGCTGGCCAAGACGTTCACAGCCGGATCCCGCACGGAATGCCCGAGCAGGTGATCGAGTGTCACTTCGACAAACGCACCGCCCTCTGAACTGCAAAACGCGTCGTTGCTGTAGGGACCGAAATAGCGAATGTGATGCTGCTCATCCAGAACGATCGCGGCGGGACTCGCCGGTACCGCTCGCGCCCATTCGGTGCCGCCGAAATGCCCAATCATCGCGTCACTACCGAACGTTGCGCGAGCCTTGGCAATCGCGCGCTCGTCGAGCGGCGAAGGCGCTACAACCACGAACCGCACACCCTGATCGCTAAATCTCTCGATCAAGTCGCGCACATGCGCCGCGCTGAATCGGCTACAGGCACAACCGGGATCCCACAGATTGATCACCGTCGCCAGTGCGCGGCCACGATCCGTGCGATTCGTGAATTCGATTTGTTCGAGTATCGAGGCCGCGAGCGCGTCGGCTTCGAACCAATGGGATTGCGTCGCTCGCGACTCCACGTCGAACGGTCGCACGTACTGAAGCTGGAAATACCAGAATGCGTATCCGGTGGCGACGAGCCAGGCAACGACCAGCACCATGCCTAATCCGTAGCGGTAGCCTGTGGTATTCACCATCCCCCTCGTCCACTGAAGTGAAATACGGTCGCGACGCGTCCCCAACCATCCGGCACGCCCTCGCATGAATCGATGGTCCGACGCAGTCGGTATTCGATCAAACGAAACGATACCGATCGAACCTGCCCCTTTCCGCTCTATCCTTCACAAATCAGCGGCGGCTTGCGCTTGCGCGGCGCCAGATTTCAAGTGCGGGGAGAACTGGCGCTCAGTTGTAGGTAAGCGAACGCGCGCCGTCGGAAACGTGCCGAGCAGAATTCGGCGCAATTGATGCTGGCAACGTATGCGTTGCGGCGATGAGAAGCAGATGGCAATCAGGGCTTAGCCGATTTTCTGGCCGCGGTCAGAAAGCGATCGAGCGCATTGGCGAATGCCTGGCGGTCGGCCTGATTCAATGGCTGCGGCCCATTGGTATTGATGCCGCTAGCACGCAGCGTTTCCATGAAATCGCGCATGTTGAGTATGCCCTTGATGCTGTCGGCGGAATAACGCTCGCCACGCGGATTGAGTGCGTGTCCACCTTTCGCGATGACTTCCGCCGCCAGGGGGATATCGCTGGTAACCACCAAATCTCCCGACGCCAGGCGCTTAACGATTTCATTGTCCGCGACGTCGAAACCAGAATTCACCTTCAGCGCATCGACAAAACGCGATGGTGGCGTGCGGATAAATTGATTCGCGACCAGGGTCACCTGCACGCGCGCCCGCTCCGCTGCGCGGAACAGAATTTCCTTGATAACCGTCGGACAGGCGTCGGCATCCACCCAAATTCGCATGATTGCTCTCTCTCGGTATTCCAGATTAGCGCGTTGGTTTTATCCACACATGGTGGCGGTCGTCTAGCCTACGTGGATTCCGAACACTTACCGATCCCCTGGCTTCCGGGTAGGTTGTGGGTGAGCTTGCGAACCCCAACCGTTCCGCGACATTCAATCGCGCTGTTGGGGTTCGCAAGCGCACCCGCAACCTATAGGAGCGCTGGAATAATCGCTTGGCCGCCGCCAGTCCGATCCGACCATTCTTAAGATGAAGATGCGACCAGGAAAACGCCTAATCGCCAACATCATTCATCGATTTCGGGTAAGCGCAAAACCTGGCCCAGGGACAGCGCCGCGGGCGTCGCAAGCGTATCCCGGTTAGCTTCGAAGATCGCTTGTGCTTTGCTCGCGTCGCCATAGACACGACGCGCGATGCTCCACAACGAGTCGCCCGACTCAACCGTCACGGTGCGTGGTTGCGCTGAATGCCCGTCACGGGAGACTGCATCGGATTGCGCGGCGCTTTCCAGCGTATCCGGCAAGACCGTCTCGGTTTCGGACCCAACCGCTAGGTCGGGCCGTACCTCTGTCTCGGAACTTGCATCAACCTCGGCCCCTGCCGCAGCATCAGCAGTTGCTTGCGCGTCGGGCACCGGCGTCACCGATGGCTCTGGCTCCGGGCGTACTGCGCGTGGTGAATCATCCCGTGAATCATCCCGTCCAACCGCGCCGTGTGCGGCCTTATCTGGAAGCTCGGCGTCGATCGCTGGCGGCGTCCGCATCTCCGTGGCGCGGACAAGCGATCCGGCGTCAACCCGCAGAGCGACCGCGCGCGCGGCGTAGATCAAGGCTTGCTCATCTCCCAGCGCCAGCGCTTGCCCAGGTGGCGGCTCAAGCAACGCCGCCACATCGTCGATAGTCACGCGCGGCGAAATCACCCTGTCGCGGTCTAGGCGGAACGTATCCAGCCCTTGCGCGCGCTCGTTCAACGGCCATAGCGAGGCCGCGAGGTGACCGAGACGCTCATGGAAGAACAAGCCACCCGCCGCCGCGACAACGATCAGCGCCAACGCGACACGCTTCCAGATCGCTCCGGCGCGGGTCTGCATCCGTTGGATCCGGCCGTTGCGAATGACGACGCGGATACGCGGGTGCGGAATCGAACGCCGGGTCATCGCCGTGGGCGCCCCGTTCGCGCGCCACGACCGCGGCCGCCACACGCCATGAGCCGAACGCGTGACGCCGCACGTTCGGCGAATTCAGACTGCGCACTGAAAATTGACAAGGTATCCCTACCGCGATGGATTAGCCGCCCGCCAACATGATAACGGATACACGACGAAAATCGGCGCCCGTCGTCACGCGAATTCATGCGCCACCGCCCGTCGCGTGCGCGTCATCGGCGTTGAGGCAGCGATCCCAGGCCGGACAACCCGCGAAACGCGCGACGAGAAAGTCAACGAACGCGCGCACCCGGCGCGAGAGGTGGCGGGTTTGTGGATACACGGCGTAGGCCGCGAGTTGTGGCCATTGCACATCGGTGAGCAAGGGCAGCAGCCGCCGCTCGTCGATCTCGCGGTGGACGATGAAGGTCGGCGCGATCAGTACCCCGGCGCCGGCCAGCGCCGCCTGAGTCAAAAACTCGCCGTTATCGGCGCGCAGCCGCGCCGGCACACGCACGCCGCGCGCGCGACCGCGCGCGTCGAACCACGTCACGACCTCGGGATTCGGCACATTGGTGTAAACGAGCCCGGGGTGAT
Organism: Thiotrichales bacterium; assembly: GCA_050329935.1. Lineage (GTDB taxonomy): Bacteria > Pseudomonadota > Gammaproteobacteria > UWMA-0217 > UWMA-0217 > CAYSFW01. The sequence continues at coordinate 73,424 of JBHJOI010000065.1, forward strand.
TGGCGAGCTCATCGGGGTGTTGCGGGCGACCGTACTGTTCGAGATAGCCGGGACTCGCGCAGACCACGAGTCGGATCGGGGTCAAACGACGCGCGATCAGCGACGAATCCTCCAGTTGCGCGATTCGGATCGCGAGGTCGAAGCCGTCCTGCAACAGATCCATTTGCCGGTCACTGAAATCGAGGTCAAATTCGACCTCCGGGTGAGTCTGTGCAAACTCGACGATCGCGGGTCCCAAGTGGTGCAATCCGAAACTGATCGGCACCGCCACGCGTAGCCGCCCGCGCAAAGTTTTATGCGCCTGACTGACCGCTGCTTCGGCCTCCTCCAGGTCCGCCAGGATGCGGACCGCCCGCTCATACAACCCCCAACCGGAGTCGGTCAGATTGAACTTGCGCGTGCTACGCCGGAATAACTGCGCACCGAGCCGCTCCTCCAGCTCGGCGATGCGTCGACTCACGGCGGATTTCGCGATATGCAAGCGATCAGCCGCGGCCGACACGCCCCCTTGCTCCACGACGCGCACAAATACCCTCAAGGCCTCGAAGCGATCCATATTGTTCCAATTTCGAGAACGGTTATTGCTCGAATCGATAATTTATTCGCGCTTCAAGCATCTTCAAACTACTCCCAACGAACGCGAGGGGTATTGTTCCCACGCCAACCCGAACTGCATAGACCAGCGTGCGCCATGCCACAGCCCACAACCAGCCACTACGGCCTGATCGCAATCGCCCTGCACTGGGTCGTCGCAGCGACGGTGATTGGCATGTTCGCACTGGGCTTGTGGATGGTCGACCTTGGCTACTACGACCCCTGGCGCAAAGCCGCACCGGAAATCCACAAAGCGATTGGCGTGCTGTTGTTCATCGCGATGGTAGCGCGATCGGCTTGGCGGCTATTGCACCCGCCGCCAACGCCGCTCGCGACCCATGCTGCGTGGGAACGCCGCGCCGCGATCGCCATGCACCGGCTGTTGTATGTGCTGTTATTCGCGACGATGATCGCGGGTTACTTGATCTCGACCGCCGACGGACGCTCGATCGACGTTTTCGGCTGGTTCGCGGTTCCGGCGACCGTGAGCGGGCTGCCCAATCAAGAGGATATCGCGGGCGTCATCCATCTCGCACTGGCGATTACCGTCGTCGTCCTCGCGGGCGTTCATGCGCTCGCCGCCTTGAAGCATCACTTTCAAGATCGCGACTCGACGCTGTTACGCATGCTCGGCCGCGCCTGACGCAACTCAATAATCAAACCATCAACTGGAGACAAACATGATCAAAAAGCCTCTCGCCGCCTGGGCCCTCGCCGCCGTGATCGCATTCCCCACTATCGCTCTGGCCGAGGATTACGCGATCGACGTAAAAGGCGCTCATGCCTTCATTCAGTTCCGTATCAAACACCTGGGTTACAGTTGGCTATCGGGCCGCTTCAACGAATTCGACGGCAGTTTCAGCTACGACGAAAAGAACCCCTCGGCCGCCAAGGTCGCCGTCAACATCAAGACCACAAGCATCGACTCGAATCACGCCGAACGCGACAAGCATCTACGGTCGAAGGATTTTCTTGAGGTCGATAAGTTCCCGGAAGCCAAGTTCGTCAGCACGTCATTCACCGAGAAAGGCGATGGAAAGGCCGAGCTGACCGGCGACTTCACCCTGCGCGGCATCACCAAGCCGATCACCATCGCGGTCGAGCACGTCGGGCACGGACCCGATCCCTGGGGCGGCTATCGCCGAGGGTTTGAAGGCACGACCAAGTTCAAACTTGCCGACCATGGCATTGATTACGAACTCGGCCCCGCGTCCAAGGAGGTTGAACTGACACTATCCATCGAAGGGATTCGAAAATAGCCGGACTCGATCCGTCGCCATGGATTCACGCCCATCAACTCACGCGAGAACCCATGCTCTGTGTCTCAAGGTTGGCGAGGAACCGTGGCGATCGCATCGGTGCACGCGAGACAAAAAAATCACGAGCGGCATCCTCCCGCCAATGTTTCTCGGCCCGACCACGGTGGGAGG